>NZ_JACZDW010000009.1:0-61082 GCF_015903875.1 Fictibacillus sp. 7GRE50 | reverse complement strand
AAAAGATAGAAAAGAAGAAAGGTGGTTTGGCGATTGCCAAACTTCTGATTATGGGGGCTGGGGATGGAAGGCTCGGGTTCGGGGGTATAGCGCTTGGTTCTGGCTGAGAGCGGTTGTCGAGATTTAGCGAACCGCCTTTATTTTTGCTTTTAGACTTAATTGTGGTCTGTTCCGACTTAATTCGCTCTCATTTTGACTTAATTTTTCTTATTTAGACTTAATTAGAGCCAGGAGATACCTAGCGTGGTATTCGCAAAAGGCCCGCTTAACGCTTCTCAAAACCCTCAAAATACGAAGAAGATGGCCAAAAACCATCTTCCACCTCGCGATATTCTTCAGCAAAAGCTCCAAAATTCATCCCAAAAGCCCCTCAAGCAGCTCCCACAACCATCATCCAAGCCAAAAACTCACAAAAACACCTCAGATGCCACACTCAAAACCCCTAATCAGCTCTCCCCATCAACCTAAACTCCACATAATTTCACGGTAATCGGGATTTTATTCACGGTAATTCTCCATATATTCACGGATAAGCATCATAATTTCACGATAAAACTTTTTATCGAAATTTCGACATCCATCAACGGCTTATCTGACTCTTCTCATCTTAAAGCACACTTCCATCCTCCTCCAAAAGCATCATCTTTTCGACAGAATCATACAGGTTAAGAAGGTAACCAGGAGGCAATAATGGTGGATAGAGATTTGCATTTTGGGAAAAAAGCAGGCTATAATATAACTATAGTCAAAGTTAGTCAAAGTCAGAAGGGGGAGGGGAAATGAGGAATATTTCAGATGTAATTGAAAATTACTTAAAGCAAATTCTCTCAAGCTCTAATGATCCGTCCATTGAAATTAAGCGGACGGATATTGCTGAAAGGTTTCAATGCGTTCCTTCTCAAATAAACTACGTTATTAACACGAGATTTACGATTGAAAAGGGGTTTGTAGTGGAAAGTAAAAGAGGTGGAGGAGGTTATATTCGGATCATGAAGGTCCGTACCGAAAGCTCTGCCCACTTAATTGATCACTTAACCACCTTGATTGGTGAAAGGATATCGCAAGGCAACGCAGAAAATGTAATAAAGAGACTTATGGAAGAAACGATCGTTTCAGAACGAGAAGCGAGACTTATGCTGAGTGTGATGGACAGATCTATTTTAAAACTTAACCTTCCAGAACGAGATGAATTACGAGCAGAATTATTAAAAGCTATGATAAAAACGTTAAAATATCGAACCACATAGCCCTTTTTTTCATTCTATATAAAGGGAGGGAGCAGAATGAATTGTGAAGAGTGCCATGAACGTGAAGCGTCATTGCATTTTACAAAAATCATAAATGGGGAGAAAACTGAATTTCACATTTGTGAACATTGTGCCAAAGAAAAAGGAGAATTCTTGCCGGGGTCGAATTCTTTTTCCATTCACCAATTGCTTTCTGGACTTTTACACGGTGATGGACATGTCCCGAACACACCATCATCTAACTTCATTCCGCCCTCGTTAAGCTGTGAAAAATGCGGGATGAGTTATTATCAGTTTGCGAAGATCGGCCGCTTTGGGTGTGATAATTGCTACAAAGCGTTTGAGTCGAAACTGAATCCAATTTTTAAAAGAGTTCATGGTGGTAACACCTTGCATGCAGGGAAGATTCCACTCCGTGCAGGAAGCAGTATTCAAGAAAAAAAGCAGCTTCAGCAATTAAAGCAAGCTTTGCAGCAGTATATATTAAATGAGGAATTTGAAAGAGCTGCTGAAACAAGAGATGTCATCAGAGAGATCGAGCACCGCTTGCAACAGGGGAGGGATACGTAACCGATGTCTTTGGAACGATTTATCAGTGACGCGATCAGTCCCTGGATGAAACGGGAGGGGCCAGAATCGGATATTGTTCTTTCGAGCCGTGTCCGACTTGCAAGAAATATTCATCAATATGTTTTTCCCATCGCGGCAGATAAAGAATCGGCGCATGAAGTCATATCAACGATCTCGACATGTATTAGTGAAGAGAGCGAAGAAGCAGAAAATCTTGAAATGCTGATGATGGAGGAGTTAAAGCCTGTTGAAAAACGGGTACTTGTTGAGAAACATCTGATCAGTCCCAATTTAGCTGAGCAAGCGAAATATGGTGCGGTTCTCATGAATGCAGATGAATCAGTGAGCATCATGGTAAATGAAGAAGATCATATACGCATTCAATGTTTAGCACCAGGTTTTCAACTAGAAGAAGTGCTTCAACGGGCGAATGAGATCGATGATAGACTCGAAAAAAACGTTGATTATGCGTTTGATGAAAAACGAGGATATTTAACAAGCTGTCCGACGAATGTAGGAACTGGACTTCGAGCCTCTGTTATGATGCATCTCCCAGCGCTCGTTCTGTCAAAAAAGATGAGCCGCATCATCCCGGCGATCAATCAGCTAGGGTTAGCGGTGAGAGGCATCTATGGGGAAGGTACCGAGGCGCAAGGAAACATTTTTCAAATTTCAAATCAGATGACACTGGGCAAGTCGGAAGAGGATATAATGGAAGATCTCGCAGGTGTCGTCATGCAGGTCATCCAACAAGAACGAGCAGCTCGCAAACAGCTGCAGGATGGATTGAAATTACAGCTTGAAGACAAGTTATTCCGTTCACTGGGAACGTTAGAGAACTGCCGGATCATCCAATCAAAAGAAGCTGCCAAATGTTTATCAGATGTGCGGCTTGGCATTGATTTAGAGATTTTACCTGGGATTTCAAAAACGATACTCAATGAACTTATGATACTTACACAACCAGGTTTTCTTCAACAATATGCAGGTGAAGTTCTAACTCCAGAAGAACGTGACATAAGAAGAGCCACTCTAATCAGAGAAAGAATAAAATTGGAAAACCGATAAGGAGCGTGACGAGTATGATGTTTGGTCGTTTTACAGAGAGAGCACAAAAAGTTTTAGCTTTAGCACAAGAAGAAGCGATTCGATTAGGTCATAATAACGTGGGAACAGAACATATCCTGCTTGGTTTGATCCGTGAAGGTGAAGGAATTGCAGCGAAAGCTCTTCAAGTTCTTGGACTAGGGCCAGAAAAGATTCAAAAAGAAGTGGAAACATTGATCGGCCGCGGTCAGGAAGCTGTTCAAACGATTCACTATACGCCTCGTGCTAAAAAAGTGATCGAACTTTCCATGGATGAAGCTCGTAAACTCGGACATTCATACGTGGGAACGGAACACATTCTATTAGGCTTGATTCGTGAAGGAGAAGGCGTTGCAGCTCGTGTACTAAACAACCTTGGTGTCAGCCTTAATAAAGCGCGTCAGCAGGTGCTGCAGTTACTAGGAAGCAATGAATCTTCTTCTAGTCATAGAGGTTCATCTGCTAGTGCCAACACCCCAACGTTAGACAGCTTAGCGCGTGATCTAACAGCGATTGCTCGTGAAGGTACACTAGACCCAGTAATCGGGCGTGCGAAAGAAATTCAGCGTGTTATTGAAGTTCTAAGCCGCCGTACGAAGAACAACCCTGTTTTGATCGGGGAGCCTGGTGTTGGTAAAACAGCTATCGCAGAAGGTCTAGCACAGCAGATCATCAATAACGAAGTGCCAGAAACACTTCGTGATAAGCGTGTTATGACGCTTGATATGGGTACAGTTGTAGCAGGAACGAAGTACAGAGGTGAGTTTGAAGATCGTCTGAAAAAAGTAATGGATGAGATCCGACAGGCAGGAAATATCATTCTATTCATCGACGAACTTCATACTTTGATCGGTGCAGGTGGAGCAGAAGGTGCGATTGATGCATCTAACATTCTAAAGCCAGCTCTTGCCCGCGGCGAACTTCAATGTATCGGTGCTACGACACTTGATGAGTACAGAAAATATATTGAAAAAGATGCAGCGCTTGAGCGCCGTTTCCAGCCGATCACGGTTAACGAGCCAACGAAGGATGAAAGTATTCAAATTCTTCAAGGACTTCGCGATCGTTATGAAGCTCACCACCGTGTAACGATTACGGATGAAGCGATTGAAGCATCTGTTCAGTTATCTGATCGTTACATCTCAGATCGTTTCTTACCAGATAAAGCGATTGATCTTATTGATGAAGCGGCTTCAAAAGTTCGTCTTCGTTCATATACAGCTCCACCGAACTTAAAAGAGCTTGAACAAAAGCTCGAGGAAGTTCGTAAAGAGAAGGATGCGGCTGTTCAGAGTCAAGAATTTGAAAAAGCGGCTTCACTTCGAGATTCTGAGCAACGCCTTCGTGAAGAGTTAGAAAAGACGAAGGATGTTTGGAAAGAGAAGCAAGGTAAAGAAAACACAGAAGTAACACCAGAAGATATCGCGCAAGTAGTATCGTCTTGGACGGGAGTTCCGGTTTCTAAACTTGCTGAAGAAGAAACAGAACGCCTTCTGAAGATGGAAGAGATTTTGCACGATCGTGTTATTGGCCAGTCTGAGGCTGTTACGGCAATCTCTAAAGCTATCCGAAGAGCACGTGCTGGTTTGAAAGATCCGAAGCGTCCGATCGGCTCGTTCATCTTCTTAGGACCAACAGGTGTAGGTAAAACAGAACTTGCAAGAGCTGTTGCCGAAACACTATTTGGTGATGAAGATGCGATTATCCGTATCGATATGTCGGAGTACATGGAGAAGCATACAACATCCCGTCTCGTTGGATCGCCTCCAGGATATGTTGGACACGAAGAAGGCGGCCAGTTAACAGAGAAAGTTAGAAGAAAGCCTTACTCTGTTATCTTGCTTGATGAGATCGAAAAAGCGCATCCTGAAGTATTCAACATCTTGCTTCAAGTGCTAGAAGATGGTCGTCTTACTGACTCTAAGGGACGTACAGTCGATTTCCGCAACACGGTAGTAATCATGACTTCAAACGTAGGAGCGAGCACGCTTAAGCGTAACCGTTCACTAGGGTTTGCTGTTCATAACGAAGGTCAAAAATACAACGATATGAAGTCTAAGGTAATGGATGAACTGAAGCGTGCATTCCGTCCAGAGTTCTTGAACCGTATTGATGAGATCATCGTGTTCCATTCTTTAGAAAAAGAGCACTTGCTAAGAATCGTTAGCTTGATGGCTGCATCACTGAAACAACGTTTAAGTGATCAAGGAATTGAGATCGAGTTGACTCAAGCCGCTCTCGAAAAGATTACGGAAGAAGGATACGATCCAGATTACGGAGCTCGTCCATTGCGTCGTGCCCTACAGCGTAAGATTGAAGATCGATTATCTGAAGAGCTTCTAAGAGGAAATATCAACAAAGGGCAGACCGTTAAGATTGATGTTGAAGAGAACGATTTTGTAGTTCAAACAGTCTAACTTTTACCACATATGAGAATATCCTACAAAAGACCCGGAAGACAGACATGTCCTCCGGGTTTTTGTCGAAATAATATTAGCTGTTCGCCTTTTTTTGCAGAGCTCAAATGGAAGTAGTTGTTAGGTTTTATGTTATGATATTAGTGAATAAATCTTGATATTTTCAGTGTTTAACTTGTTAAATTAGTAAACCTATATTGATATACAATGATGCCTTGAAAGTGGTTGATTTCCGTTACAGGTGTTCGCTTTACGCGGGGCGTGCGGTGAGCCCCCTGCCGCTTTGCGCCTTTAGGGGTCTCTCCTGCCCACTCGTCCCGCAGGAGTCTCACACCTTCCACTCCAATCAACCTTTCCATGAAGTCTCTTAAAAGTATCAATTACTCGAAGCGTCTGAAACTAGAAACTAAAGGTTATGAAATAGATAGATATTAAAGTGTTAAGTTCGGAAGAGGAGTTTTTTAGATGGCTAAAGTAAAATCAATCTTTCTTTGCCAAGATTGCGGTTATGAATCTCCGAAATGGATGGGGAAATGTCCAGGGTGCCATGCGTGGAACACGATGGTGGAGGAAACGATTCGACCTGAAAAAAATATAAGAGGATTAACCTCTGGTGGAGATAAGAACGTAAAACAGAAACCCCAGTCAATAGCAGATGTAAAAAGTGAGCAAGAGCCGCGCATACCGACAAACTATCAGGAATTCAACCGTGTTTTAGGTGGAGGGATCGTTCCAGGCTCAATGGTTTTAGTTGGAGGAGACCCCGGAATCGGTAAGTCCACACTATTGCTGCAAACATCAGCGCAGCTTGCACAAAGAGGAGAGCGTGTTCTATACATATCTGGTGAGGAATCTGTTAAACAGACGAAGCTGCGTGCAGATCGTTTAGATATCGGAGCAAAGGACTTGTTTGTTTTATCAGAAACAGATCTAGAGCTGATCGAGCAGGCGATGGCAGATGTGATGCCTTCTGTAATGATTATCGACTCGATTCAAACCGTCTATCGGGCTGAAGTGACTTCAGCTCCAGGAAGTGTATCGCAAGTACGAGAGTGTACGTCACATTTGATGCGTATGGCGAAAACGAAAGGTATTGCTGTATTTATCGTTGGACATGTTACAAAAGAAGGAAATATCGCTGGACCGCGTCTTTTAGAGCATATGGTAGATGCGGTATTGTACTTTGAAGGTGAAAGACATCATACTTTCCGTATCTTACGAGCAGTTAAGAACCGTTTCGGCTCTACGAATGAAATTGGTGTTTTCGAAATGAAGGAAGTCGGCCTCGAAGAAGTATTAAACCCTTCTGAGATCTTTTTAGAAGAACGTTCGAAAGGGGCAGCGGGTTCGACAGTAGTTGCGTCTCTTGAAGGAACGCGTCCGATGCTAGTAGAACTTCAGGCTTTAATATCACCAACGAGCTTTGGTAATCCTAGAAGGATGGCTACGGGTATCGATCACAACCGTGTATCGCTGCTTATGGCTGTTTTAGAAAAGAGAGTCGGACTGCTGCTTCAGAACCAGGATGCGTATCTGAATGTTGCAGGTGGAGTTCGGCTGGATGAGCCAGCGATCGATCTTGCTGTTGCGATCAGCATCGCTTCAAGCTTTCGCGATTCACCAACAAAGCCAACAGATGTTATGATTGGAGAAATAGGATTAACGGGAGAGGTTAGAAGGGTTTCCCGTATCGAGCAGCGCGTACATGAAGCTGCAAAATTAGGTTTTACGCGAGCTATTATTCCTGATAAAAATATAGGTGGCTGGACGGTTCCAAAAGGAATACAAGTCGTCGGAGTATCGACCGTTTATGAGGCGTTACAAGCAGCGTTAGGAGGGTAAAGCATATTATGGACCATGCGATAAAAGAAGCAATCATAAGCCAAATGCTACAGCTAGTTGCTCCCGGGACACCACTTCGGGAAGGAATCGACAACGTACTGCGAGCGAACACTGGTGGACTGATCGTTGTTGGATATAACGATAAAGTAAAAGAAATCGTTGATGGAGGTTTCTCTATTAACTGCAAATACTCACCCGCATCACTATATGAACTTGCCAAGATGGATGGTGCGATCATTTTGAATGAAGATGCTGTTAAAATTCTGTATGCGAACACACAGCTCATTCCAGATACGGTGATTCCGTCTACAGAAACGGGGATTCGTCACAGAACCGCCGAACGTGTTGCGCGCCAAACAGGCAACCTTGTGATCTCTATCTCTCAACGTCGTAACGTAATCACTCTATATCAAGGGATGATTCGTTATTCACTAAAAGAGATCGGTGTGATCTTGACGAAAGCGAATCAAGCGATTCAAACGCTTGAGAAATATAAAGTGGTTTTTGACCAAAGTGTTACGAACCTTGGAGCGCTAGAATTTGAAGAATTAGTGACTTTCCAAGAAGTTACACAAGTTATTCACAGAATTGAGATGGTTTTACGCATAAAAAATGAGATTATTAAATATGTTAATGAACTTGGTGTTGAAGGAAGACTGATTCGAATCCAGATGGAGGAGCTCGTTTCTAACATCGAGGAAGAAGCATTGCTTTTAATAAAGGACTATATGAAAGATCGTGAAAGTGATCCTTATGCGATTCTTCGCCAATTGAACAAACTATCATCTGAAGAATTATTTGATGAATCCGTTATTATGAAACTTTTAGGCTTCTCAGCCGGTATGAATATGCAGGATGAGACGATTCATCCACGCGGATACCGTATTCTTGGCAAGATTCCAAGGCTTCCAGCTGTTATTATTGAGAATTTAACAGATGCATTTGAAAACCTTCCGCAAATTTTGCGTGCGTCCATCGATGAATTGGACGAGGTAGAGGGTATCGGTGAGATTCGTGCCAAAAAAGTAAAAGAAGGTCTCAAACGCATTCAGGAACAGCTTTTCGTCGATCGTCATATCTAAATGGAACATTCTGAGTAAAAAAAGGAATTTTCTATTTTTTGCACGTTTTTAATACGGTCATTTTGTAAATAATGATTAGGGGAGGTGAATCAGGCATGCTAAAAAGAATTGTTCAACTATTTTTCATCGTAATAGGGGGCATGCTAGGCTATCTATATATACCAGATCTCATTCGTGTACTTAATTTCGGTGATCTTCCGAATCAAGTAACATCCCCATATGTCGGGGCAGTGATTGGTGCACTTATATTATTTTTATCTACATTCTGGCTGTCCGATTACGTAGTAGGTTTAATCCGCTGGGCTGAGGAGACGGTTGTAAAAGCTCCAGCAACTGATCTTTTATCCGGGACGATGGGACTTATTATCGGACTGATCGTAGCCTTTTTAATCCAGTCACCGTTAAGCTCTATGGATATTGTTGTGGTCAGCTCGATCCTGCCGATCGCGATCACATTCCTGCTCGGTTATTTAGGCTTTCAAGTAGGTTTTAAAAAGAGAGACGAGTTGATTCAGCTGTTCTCTTTGAAAAGCCAAGGGAAAGAACGAAAAAAAGAAGCAGAGATCGAAAAACCGGGTGGTAAGTATAAGATTTTAGATACGAGCGTCATTATCGATGGCCGAGTGGCTGATATCTGTCAAACTGGCTTTTTAGAAGGTCCGCTTATCATTCCTCGTTTTGTTTTAGAAGAATTGCAATATATTGCTGATTCCTCAGATGTTTTAAAACGTAACAGAGGGCGCCGTGGCCTTGATATTCTAAATCGTATTCAAAAAGAGCTTTCTATGAAAGTTGAAATCTATGAAGGTGACTTTGAAGAGGTAACAGAAGTTGATAGCAAGCTTGTAAAGCTCGCTCAACTGTTATCCGGTGTCGTCGTTACGAATGATTTTAACTTGAACAAAGTATGTGAACTGCAAAACGTTGCAGTACTAAATATTAATGACCTTGCAAATGCGGTAAAACCCGTTGTTCTTCCTGGCGAAGAGCTTGTTGTACAAGTGATCAAAGACGGAAAAGAACAGAGTCAAGGTGTAGGCTATCTGGATGATGGAACGATGATCGTCGTAGAAGATGGTCGCGATTATGTAGGAAAAACGATTGATGTTGTTGTTACATCCGTACTTCAAACATCAGCGGGTAGAATGATTTTTGCCAAAAAGAAACTATTAGAAAAAGCATTGTAACGAACGGTGGGGAAGCACGTGAATTATTGGACAGTCATTCCTGCTGCTGGACAAGGTAAACGCATGAATGCTGGGATCTCTAAGCAGTGGATCGAGCTCTTAGGAAAACCAGTTCTCGCGCACACACTACTTGTGTTTGAAAACGATCCGCATTGCGAGGGTGTGATTCTTGTCGGCAGTGAAAAGGAATTGCAGCAGATGCAAGACTTTGTAGAGTCGTTCCAATACAAAAAAGTGCGCAAAATCGTTCCAGGCGGAAAAGAACGTCAGCAAAGTGTCTATGAGGGATTGAAGGTCGTACCTACAGATGTAGACCTCGTTCTCATTCATGATGCAGCACGGCCTTTCATCACACATGATTCTATTTTACAACTCATTAACACGGCACGAGATACAGGCTCTGCCGTGTTAGCTGTTCCTGTTAAGGATACGGTCAAGCGGGTATTAGAGAATGTAGTGGAAGAAACGATCGACCGTTCCAGCTTGTGGGCTGTTCAAACCCCGCAAGCTTTTCGTCTTTCTATCGTAATGGATGCACACAGAAAGGCAGACGAAGAAGGCTATATTGGAACGGATGACGCAAGCCTAGTGGAACGAATTGGACAAACAGTCGCTATTGTAATGGGAGACTATCATAATATAAAATTAACTACGTCTGATGACTTGTTATTTGGACAAGCCATTTTGTTAGAGAGACAGGGGGAAAAAGCATGATGCGCATCGGACAGGGTTTTGATGTACATGCCTTTAGTGAGGGTCGTCCGTTAATCATTGGCGGTGTAACGATTCCTTATGAGAAGGGACTTTTAGGGCACTCTGATGCTGACGTTCTTTTGCACGCCATTACTGATGCATTATTAGGCGCAGCAGGTGAAGGAGATATCGGGAAACACTTTCCAGATACAGATCCAGCTTACAAAGGCGCAGATTCGAAGCGCTTGTTGCTCGATTCTTGGAAATTGGTTGAGAAAAAAGGTTATTCTTTAGGTAATATAGATTGTACGATCATTGCTCAAAAACCAAAGATGCTTCCGTACATTGAAGAGATGCGCGGAGTGATCGCCGGTATTTTTGATGTTGATGTAGATAGAATCAACGTGAAGGCGACGACGACTGAAAAGCTAGGATTTCCCGGACGCGAAGAGGGAATCGCAGCTCAAGCGGTAGTGTTGATAGAGAAGGCATAGTTATACTGCTGTAGAAGGAAGGCTATGGAGTTTAAGGGAGCGGTTGATTTCCGTTCCAGGTTGCTCGCTTTCCGGGGGGCGTGCGGTGAGCCTCTTAGCGCTCTGCGCTATTAAGAGTCTCACCTGTCCCGCTGATCCCCCAGGAGTCTCGCACCTTGCACTCCAATCAACTTTTCAGTGAAGAGGATCCGTCAAACGATCCAACCATTCATCTAAAGAAGAAAAAAATTATAGAGGTGAAACATGATGGCAAACGAAGTTCGAGTGCGTTATGCACCAAGTCCAACGGGACACTTACATATAGGGAATGCACGTGCAGCTCTATTCAATTATCTATATGCACGCCACACTGGCGGAAAATTTATTATTCGTATTGAAGATACGGACCAGAAGCGTAACATTCAAGGCGGAGAAGAGAGTCAGCTGGATCATTTGAAATGGCTCGGTATGGATTGGGATGAAAGTGTTGATATCGGAGGAGATTACGGTCCGTATCGTCAGATGGAACGTTTAGATCTCTATGAAAAGTATACAGATGAACTACTTTCAAAAGGTCTTGCATACACTTGTTATTGTACAGAAGAAGAGCTTGAGGCTTCTCGTGAAGAGCAGATGGCAAAAGGCGATACTCCCGTTTATGATGGACGCTGTCTAAACTTATCAGTTGAAGAAAAAGCGGCTCTAGAAGAAGAAGGTCGTCGTCCGAGCATTCGTTTTAAAGTTCCTCAGGACCGTACGATTACGTTTGATGACATGGTTAAAGGTGAAGTGTCGTTTGAATCAAGCGGCTTTGGTGATTTTGTTATCGTAAAAAAAGATGGAATTCCAACTTACAACTACGCTGTTGTTATCGATGACCACGAAATGGCGATCTCTCACGTACTTCGTGGGGATGATCACATCTCAAACACACCAAAGCAGTTATTGATCTATGATGCGCTTGGTTTTTCTCATCCGAAGTTCGGTCATACAACATTGATCGTGAATGAAAACCGTAAAAAACTGAGTAAACGTGATGAATCGATCGTTCAGTTTATCGAACAATACAAAGATTTAGGATACTTGCCAGAAGCACTGTTTAACTTTATAGCTCTACTAGGCTGGTCTCCAGGTGGAGAAGAAGAGATCTTCAGCCGTGAGCAGTTTATTGAGATCTTTGATCCGAACCGTCTATCCAAAGCTCCTGCCGTTTTTGATACGCAAAAGTTAGAATGGCTGAACAACCAATATATGAAACAGCAAGACGTAGCTCGTATCGTTGAGTTGTGTATGCCTCACCTAGTAAAAGCGGGCAGAGTTTCAGAAAACCCAAGTCCTGAAGAACAGGAATGGATCACAAAGCTTGTCGCTCTTCATCAGGAAAAAATGAGCTATGGTGCTGAAATCGTAGACTTAACGGAACTATTCTTCAAACAAGAGATCGAGTATGAAGGAGAAGCACTTGAAGTCTTACAAGGTGAAGGGGTTCCATCCGTTATGGAATCGTTCTTAACTCAGATCGAAAACAGTAATTCTTTTGAAGCGGAAGACATCAAGGCGATGATGAAAGCTGTTCAGAAGGAAACAGGTCAAAAAGGGAAGAACTTGTTCATGCCGATTCGTGTGGCAACAACTGGTCAGCAACATGGTCCAGATCTGCCTGCTGCCGTGTCCCTTCTCGGTAAAGATGTGATTACAAAGCGCGTAAATGCTGTACTGACTCAAATTAAAAAGTAATAAAAGTACACATTTTGCAAAGATTATAATATAGTAAAAGAAACTTATAAAAAACATGTAAAACGCAGATGAGGAAAGTAGGCTAGCGCCTTTTCATAGTAGAGAGAGCCATCACCGGCTGAAAGTGGTTCATGAAAATGCTTGCTGAAGTGCCCCTCGGAGTCCCTTGCCGAAAGTTTTAGTAGGTTTGGGCGGCAACTCCCCGTTATGGAGCTTAAGGGAACAGGTGAGTTTTAAATTAAGCCTGTTAAACAGAGTGGAACCGCGTTTATCCATACGTCTCTGTGTCATATTTGGCACAGGGGCGTTTTTTATTTTCTAATGCTTAGATTAGATCTAAACAATTTTGCTTATGAATCACTTTTTTTCAACTTTGGCTAGTTGATTGTAGTGGAAGGTGTAAGACTCTAGGCTAGGACGAGTGGGCAGGAGAGACCCCTAAAGGCGCAAAGCGGCAGGGGGCTCACCGCACGCCCCGCGGAAAGCGAAGCACCTGGAACGGAAATCAACCTCTTCCAAGGCAACATTGTATTCACAGTAAAAGCACGATATTTTTATGCAAGGAGGTTGGAGAACATGTTTTCAGCCATGAGAGAAGACATTCAGGTTGTTTTTGAGAAAGACCCAGCAGCTAGAAGTTCATTCGAAGTATTCCTAACATACTCTGGACTCCACGCAGTTTGGGCCCATAGATTAGCACATAAGTTATTCAAACGAAACTGGCTGTTTTTAGCTCGTTTAATCTCACAGATCAGCCGCTTTTTTACCGGTATCGAAATACACCCAGGAGCCCAGATCGGCAGACGCTTTTTTATCGATCACGGCATGGGTGTTGTGATCGGCGAAACGTGTATCATCGGCAATGACGTGACGCTCTATCAGGGTGTTACGCTCGGAGGTACGGGAAAAGAAAAAGGTAAAAGGCATCCCACGCTTGAAGATCATGTTCTTGTTGCTACAGGAGCCAAGGTGCTGGGTAACATTACCATCGGAAAAAATTCAAAAGTTGGGGCAGGATCGGTTGTTCTTCAACACGTTCCGCCTGATGCCACAGTAGTTGGAATACCAGGAAGAGTCGTGATTAAGGATGGCATTAAAGTAGGATGCGAACTTGATCATCGCGATCTGCCTGATCCGGTAGCTGATAAATTTAGAGAAATGCACGACGAGTTAAAAAGAATGTGTAACGAACTGGAAAGATTGAAAAAAGGGAGTGATGTCTAAATGGGTATTAAAATCTATAATACGATGACACGTCAAAAAGAGCTTTTTGTCCCGTTAGAAGAAGGAAAAGTGAAGATGTATGTGTGCGGACCGACTGTATATAACTATATTCATATCGGTAACGCGAGACCGGCTATTGTTTTTGATACAGTGAGAAAGTACTTGGAATACAGAGATTTTGATGTGCAGTTCATCTCCAATTTTACGGATGTTGATGATAAGCTCATTAAAGCGGCTAATGAGATGGGAAGCGATGTCCCAACGATCGCCGAGAAGTTCATCCATGCGTATCATGAGGATACTTGCGCACTAGGCGTACAAAAAGCTGACGCACATCCGCGTGTAACAGAAACGATGCCAGAGATCATTGATTTTATCGAGAACCTCATCAAAAAAGGTTTTGCTTATGAAGCAGCGGGAGATGTTTATTTCAAGACGCGTTCGTTCAACGGCTATGGTAAACTTTCTCATCAATCGATCGATGACTTAAGATCTGGTGCGAGAATTGAAGTAGGAGAGAAAAAAGAAGATCCACTTGATTTTGCGCTATGGAAAGCAGCGAAAGATGGGGAGATCTATTGGGAGAGCCCTTGGGGGAAAGGTCGTCCAGGCTGGCATATCGAATGCTCCGCTATGGCGAAAAAATACTTAGGTGACTCGATCGACATTCATGGCGGCGGTCAAGATCTAGCTTTTCCTCATCACGAGAATGAGATCGCACAATCGGAAGCATTAAATGAAGCTCCGATGGCTAAGTATTGGATGCATAATGGGTATATTAATATTGATAACGAAAAAATGTCCAAATCACTTGGGAACTTTGTACTTGTTCATGATCTTGTGCAACAGCAGGATCCGCAAGTTATCCGATTCTTTATGCTGGCCGTACACTACCGCAATCCGATCAACTTCAGTCAAGAGTTGTTAGAAGCGGCAGAGGCAGGGTTGAATAGAATCCGTACGTCTTATGAAAACTTAAAACACCGCTTGAGTGTATCGGCAGACCTATCTGTAGATACAGAAAAATGGACTCAGCTTGTTAAAGAGACTAGAGAGAAATTCATCACGGATATGGATGATGATTTTAACACGGCGAACGCGATCTCTCATCTTTTTGATTTTTCGAGAGAAGCGAACGTATATCTGCAAGAGAAAAACACTTCTAAAGCCGTTATTACAGAGTTCATCGCTCTGTTCGATGAGCTTGCGGGTGTGCTGGGACTTACTCTTCATAAAGAAGAGGAATTGTTAGATGAAGAGATTGACGCTCTCATTCAAGAACGTAATCAAGCGCGTAAAGAAAAGAACTTTTCTCGCGCTGACGAAATTCGTGATCAGCTAAAAGAACAGAACATCATTTTGGAAGATACCGCACAAGGTGTACGGTGGAAAAGAGATAAGTAAATGAAGATAACGGACGCAGATATTAAACAATTGAACGGAACCACGCTTGCTTATATGGGAGATGCGGTGATGGAGCAGTTCGTGCGTGAACACCTTATCCGTAATGGACAGGTGAAGCCGAACAAGCTCCACGTATCGGCCACGAAGTTTGTTTCAGCAAAAGCGCAAGCGAGCATGGTCGTTCAGCTGCTTGAAGAAAACTATTTTACAGAAGAAGAGGTCGCTGTTATTAAGCGTGGGCGCAATGCGAACCAAGGAACCGTTCCGAAAAATACGGATGTTCAAACGTACCGGCATGCAACAAGCTTTGAGGCGATCATCGGTTATCTCTATCTGTTAAATAACCATGAACGTTTAGCGAACATGATGGAATATGTGTTATCAGATAATAAAAAGGGGGAGGTCTAAAAGATGAGTGAAGCAAAAGAACAAAAAGAACAAGAATTGATCATCGGCAGAAATCCAGTGATGGAAGTACTTCGTTCAGGCCGTGATATTAATAAAATCTTCGTAGGTGAAGGATCTCAAAAAGGACCGGTAAGTACGATCGTCTCAATGGCGAAAAAACAAAATGTCCTTGTGCAATATGTACCGAAGCAAAAGCTCGATTCATTAAGCGGGGGAGGCAACCATCAAGGTGTAATCGCTGGTGTAGCAGCATACTCATACGCAGAGATTGATGATTTGTTTAAAATTGCAGAAGAAAGAGGAGAAGAGCCGTTCTTTCTTTTATTGGACGAGCTTGAAGATCCTCATAATTTAGGTTCGATCATGCGTACGGCTGATGCAGTTGGTGCACATGGCATCATTATTCCGAAAAGACGTTCAGTAGGATTGACCGCTACAGTAGCAAAAGCTTCAACGGGTGCGATCGAATACATTCCGGTTGTTCGTGTTACGAATCTTGTTCAAACGATGAAAGAGTTAAGAGACCGCGGTATGTGGTTTGCCGGCGCAGACATGAAAGGGAAAGATGACTACAGACAAGCAAAGTGGGACATGCCTTTAGGTCTTGTGATCGGAAGCGAAGGAAAAGGAATGGGAAGACTCGTATCAGAAACGTGCGATTTCCTTGTTCAGCTTCCGATGAAAGGGAAGGTTACCTCGCTTAATGCATCCGTTGCTGCTAGTCTCTTGATGTATGAAGTGTACCGTAACCGCAATCCGTTAGAAGCGCGAAAATGAAAACCCGCCACTATTTGATTGTTGATGGCTACAACATCATTGGCGCTTGGCCCGAATTACGGAGCTTAAAAACATCGGATTTTGCCAAAGCAAGAGACCTGCTGATCGAATATATGGCAGAATACCAGGGGACGACTGGGTATCAAGTAATCGTCGTATTTGATGCCCATCTCACACCTGGCACAGAGAAAAAAACGAAAAACCACCGCGTTGAAGTCATTTTTACAAGAGAGAACGAAACGGCAGATGAGCGGATTGAACGTTTGGTCGGAGAGTTAAAATCAATAGATACGCGAATTTACGTAGCAACTTCAGATTCAACCGAACAGTGGCAGATTTTTGGTAAGGGCGCATTAAGAAAATCTGCGAGAGAATTAAAGAATGAGATGGACGAAATCGAAAAGCATATCCATGTGTCCGTTGGCGAGCGGAAAAGGAAGCAAACCTCCTCATCTATCCTTCTTTCAGACGAAATTGCCGAAATATTTGAAAGATGGAGAAGAGGGCAAAAATAAGGAATCTTGACGCTTTTGTGAACTATGAGCTATAATATTGCTATATTTTGCCGGTAAAAACCTGGTGGGGGGATTTGTCGTGAACATAGATCTCAAGGAACGGTCAGTAAGCGATTACGAGCTCATGGAAGATGAAAGCCTTGTGGAACTGGTTCATGAGGGGGACAGCGCAGCACTTGAATATTTGATCAACAAATATAAAAACTTTGTTCGTGCGAAAGCAAGATCATACTTTTTGATCGGTGCAGACCGGGAAGATATCATTCAAGAAGGCATGATTGGACTGTATAAAGCCATTCGCGATTTTAAAGAGGACAAGCTGTCATCCTTTAAAGCTTTTGCCGAACTATGTATAACAAGGCAAATGATTACCGCTATCAAAACGGCAACTAGACAAAAGCACATTCCGTTAAATTCTTACGTGTCGTTGGACAAGCCGATCTATGATGAGGAGTCTGACCGTACACTAATGGATGTAATATGCGGTACAAAAGTCACTGATCCAGAAGAACTGATTATCAATCAAGAAGAATTTGATGATATTGAAGTGAAGATGGGAGAAATATTAAGTGACCTGGAACGTAAAGTTCTGATGCTGTACCTTGACGGAAGATCGTACCAGGAAATCTCAGTGGATCTCGACAGACACGTGAAGTCGATCGACAACGCGCTTCAACGAGTGAAACGTAAATTAGAGCGTTATTTAGAGCTAAGAGAAATATCATCTTAAGAGCGGGGATTGTTCCTGCTCTTTTTCTTTTGGGTTTGAGAGGTTGTTTAGCTGGTATGCGCGTGGGTGGGGGTATTTGACGGGTTGATGATAATCGTATTTTGTCAACTCGCCGATATATGCACAAAACTCGCTGGATTATAGCCAAAACTCGCTGGATTAATTGAATGATTTCTAGAATTAAGGCTCATATTTCATGGATTAGCAGGATGAATACTAGGGTGGGTATACGTTAATCACCTGATTTGAGTAGAAAATGGCAAGAACTATTGTGCTCATGAGAACAAAATAGCTAGCTAAATCATTTTTAGCTGACTTTCACACATTTTTATCGATGAGTGATGGTTTTTATCATTAATTTTGTTTAATCAAGCTACCGCCAAGTTGTCTGGAGTACAAAATGGAGTTGCATCCCTAACAAAGCAAACCCTCTAATACGATAATCAACCACTTACATTCCCAACACAATGAGCTCTCAAAACGTCATTTTCCCTTTATTGACAAGCGTATACCCCTATGTTAAGGTTTTAAAAGTAACATTGTAACGTGGATGAGTGGGTTTGTCGCACGAAAGGTGTTTATTTAGCATGAGAAAAAAAGTTTTTTTAGCCTGTAAAGAATGCTCGAAACGAAATTATACAACGATGAAGAACCAGCAAAACAATCCTGAACGAGTCGAGGTTAAAAAGTTTTGCAGCTACTGCAATGCTCATACCATTCACCAGGAAACGAAGTAAGCGAAACAAGCTTTTTTTATAAATGTTAATTGATCAAAGGCATGGGGGTTTATGAAGATGGCGGATGTTGCAGAAAAGACAAAGAAATCACCAGCAAAGTTTCTTTCCGATGTAAATAAGGAGATGAAGCGTGTTAGCTGGCCTACGCGAAAAGAGTTATTTCGCTATACGGGGATTGTACTGTCAACTGTAGTGATTATGGCTTTGTTCTTCTGGGTTGTGGATCTAGGTATTTCACAATTAGTTGAGCTTATTTTAGGGTAGATTAGATATAGCTTCTTTTGGATAGAATGCTAGAGTATATCCATTTTAGGAGGGAAAGGACACGGGTCCCATCGTATGGAAAAAAATTGGTACGTAGTTCATACCTATTCAGGTTATGAAAACAAAGTAAAAGCAAACTTGGAAAAGCGTTTGGAATCTATGGGGATGACAGATAAGATTTTCCGTGTACTTGTACCTGTAGAAGAAGAGACCGAAACAAAGAACGGTAAGACAAAAACAAGCATGAAGAAAGTTTTCCCTGGTTATGTATTAACGGAGATGATCATGACAGATGATTCATGGTACGTTGTACGTAATACGCCTGGGGTAACAGGATTTGTCGGTTCTGCTGGAGCGGGCTCGAAGCCAACGGCACTATTGCCTGAGGAAGTAGATCATATACTTAAAGGTATGGGTATGGAAGCTCCACGCGTTGAAGTTGATTTCGAAATCAAGGAATCTGTAAAAGTAAAAGAAGGTCCTTTTGCTGACTTTGTTGGTACGATCGAAGAGATCGATGCAACAAAACAGAAGCTGAAAGTTCACGTCAACATGTTTGGCCGTGAGACACCAGTTGAACTTGAGTTTACCCAAGTTAGCAAGTTATAATGGAAAAAGACTTGTAATCACTTCAAAAAGGTGATAGAATTTTTTATGTTTGATATTACTAATCAACTGCTTCCTCTCTTTTAGGAGGGGAAGCGTATTTTTGAGTGGGAGGGTTTCGGCCCATAATACCACATCACGGACTTAAGGAGGTGTGTCGCGTGGCTAAAAAGGTTATTAAGATGGTAAAGCTTCAAATCCCTGCTGGTAAAGCAAACCCGGCACCGCCAGTTGGACCTGCACTAGGACAAGCTGGGGTAAACATCATGGGATTCTGTAAAGAATTCAACGCTCGTACTGCTGATCAAGCTGGTTTAATCATTCCGGTAGAAATCACGGTTTTCGAAGACCGTTCATTTACATTCATCACTAAAACTCCTCCGGCTGCTGTTCTTTTAAAGAAAGCTGCAGGAATCGAGTCAGGTTCTGGTGAGCCGAACAAGAAAAAAGTTGCGACTGTAAAGCGTGATAAAGTTCGCGAAATCGCAGAATCAAAAATGCCTGACCTAAACGCTGCTAGCGTTGAAGCTGCAATGCGTATGGTTGAAGGTACTGCACGCAGCATGGGAATTGTTATCGAAGACTAATCCCTGTGTTTGATGTCTATTAGGTTGCGAGTAAATGGATTGATATCCTGCCCGTCAAACGGTTCGCAACCTTTATTCATGCAATGCGTGTAATTGCACTTGATTTTTTAGTGCAATAAGTGGGAGGAATATCCGCTAAACCACATAAGGAGGACAATACAATGGCAAACAAAGGTAAGAAGTACCAAGAAGCGGCTAAATTAGTAGACCGCACAAAAGCATATGACGCTGCAGAAGCGATCGAGCTAGTTAAAAAAGCTGCTCCTGCAAAATTTGACGAGTCTGTAGAAGTTGCAGTTCGTTTAGGTGTAGACACGAAGAAAGCTGACCAACAAGTTCGTGGAGCAGTAGTGCTTCCAAACGGAACTGGTAAGACTCAACGTGTATTAGTTTTCGCAAAAGGTGAAAAAGCAAAAGAAGCTGAAGCTGCTGGAGCAGATCACGTTGGCGATTCTGACTACATCAACAAAATCCAACAAGGTTGGTTCGAGTTCGACGTAATCGTTGCAACTCCGGACATGATGGCTGAAGTTGGTAAACTTGGACGTGTTCTAGGACCTAAAGGTTTAATGCCTAACCCTAAAACAGGAACAGTTACATTTGAAGTTGAAAAAGCGATTAACGAAATCAAAGCTGGTAAAGTAGAATACCGTGTCGACAAGACTGGTAACGTTCACGTTCCAATCGGTAAAGTATCTTTCGAAGCTGAAAAGCTTGCAGAAAACCTTAACACAATCATCGAAACATTGTTGAAAGTTAAGCCTGCAGCTGCAAAGGGAACTTACATGAAGAACGTAGCTGTTTCTTCTACAATGGGACCTGGGATCAAAGTTAATCCATCTTCATTCGCTGTAAAACGATAGTTGACAAACGGGTTTCGACCCGTTATATTATATACTGTTAAACACAAACGCATCAGATGAATGCCGTAGACAGCAGGAGCCAACTGGCTTAAATCTTCCTGCCGAGGTGAAGCATCGTAAGCTCATTAGTTAATTACTTATGACTTTAGATACTCACGCCTCCATGTCTCGACATGGAGGCTTTGTTTTTGGACAAAACCTGCGGTGATGCAATCATTTTACAGGAGGTGTAATAATGAGCAGCATTTTAGAAACAAAAAAGCAGTTAGTATCCACTATTTCTGAGAAAATCAAAAATAGCCAATCAACAATCCTTGTTGACTACCGTGGTCTTACTGTTTCTGAGGTTACTGAACTTCGTAAGTCTTTACGTGATGCTGGCATCGAGTTTAAAGTTTACAAAAACTCAATGGTAGTTCGCGCTGCTGAAGAGAATGACCTTAAAGAATTAGCAGAACACTTAACTGGTCCTACAGCGATCGCATTCTCGAATGAAGATGTTGTAGCTCCTGCTAAGATTCTTAACGACTTCGCTAAGAAACACGAAGCGCTTGAGATCAAAGCTGGTGTAATCGAAGGACGTATCGCGTCTCTAGAAGAAGTGAAAGCTCTTGCTGAACTTCCATCAAGAGAAGGTCTTCTTTCTATGGTACTCAGCGTGCTTCAAGCACCTATCCGCAACTTTGCGTTGGCTACTAAAGCCGTTGCAGAACAAAAAGAAGAACAAGGCGCATAAGCCTTATCTTCAACCAATAACTTACATTCCATAAGGAGGAAATTATAATGTCTAAAGAGCAAATCATTGAAAGCTTAAAAACAATGACTGTTTTAGAGCTTAACGACCTAGTAAAAGCAATCGAAGAAGAGTTTGGTGTAACTGCTGCTGCTCCTGTAGCTGTAGCTGGTGGAGCTGCTGGTGGAGACGCTGCTGCTGAACAAACTGAATTCGACGTAATTCTTGCAAGTGGTGGAGCTTCAAAAATTAAAGTTATCAAAGTTGTTCGTGAACTTACAGGTCTTGGACTTAAAGAAGCGAAAGAACTTGTTGACGGTGCTCCTAAGCCAGTTAAAGAAGGCGTATCTAAAGACGAAGCTGAAGAAATCAAAGCTAAGCTTGAAGAAGTTGGAGCTTCTGTTGAAGTTAAGTAATTCAAAAGAAAAGGTTCGCCCGATGGCGGACCTTTTTGTTTGTTTCGCTTAATCTTTTTAGAATAAATTTATTCTAAATTAGCAGCTTCTAATCTTGTCTCTTCATTGAACAGTTGATTGAAGTGGAAGGTGCGAGACTCCTGCAGGACAGGCGGGCAGGTGAGACACTTATACGTGAAACGTACGAATGTGGCTCAGCGCTTGCCCTGCGGAAAGCGAGCAACTGAAACGGAAATCAACTACTTTCAAAGGCGACATTGTAAAAGCATTGCAGATAGACCGTTAAAGAATTACGGAACGGGAATACTGTCTTTATCAGAAGGTAAGGAGAGTTTAAAAACGATGAAGAACCATTATTATTCTGAAACACCTGGTACAGAAAGTAAAAGAGAAACATGGGATTTTTCATTAAATGGCGAAAAATTTCGCTTTACGACGGATGCTGGTGTCTTTTCAAAGAAAGAAGTAGATTTTGGCAGTCGTGTTTTAATAGAGTCCTTTGTACCTCCAGAAGTACCTGGTGATTATATAGATGTAGGATGCGGATACGGACCGATTGGACTTTCGCTTGCTAGAGCGGAACAAGATCGTGTTGTTCAAATGGTGGATATCAATGAAAGAGCAGTTGAGCTTGCTAAGCTGAATGCAGATAAGAACAAGGTGAGTAACGTTAAGATCTATAAAAGTTACTTATTTGCGGAAGTGAAAGATGAAGAGTTTGCTGCTGTTATCACAAATCCTCCAATTCGTGCAGGTAAGACAGTCGTTCATCAAATCTTTGAAGAAGCTTATCACAAACTTTGCGTTGGTGGCGAGTTGTGGGTAGTCATTCAAAAGAAACAAGGTGCGCCATCTGCTATGGACAAAATGGAACAATTATTCGGACAAGTTGAAACGGTTGCGAAGAAAAAAGGCTACTATATTTTACGTGCAATAAAAGTTTGACTTGATAAATTCCGTATGTTAGTATTATAAAATGCCAATGGATTCGCATTTTGCTGCTTATTTTTCGTGGTAAGCGAAAAAACGTTGATAAATCAACGTTTTTTACTCATGTTTAGACGTATAGAATGCGAAAAAGTTGGACAAAATTATATAATAGCTTTTATCAAAATAGGAAAACTGCGGTTTTAAAAATATGAAACCCTTTTTCTTTTTGTTTTCTAACCTTCTTAATAGAATGTTAGATAGAAATATGATACACGAAAAAAACGCTGGATTTGAGGGGTGAAGCAGTTGACAGGTCAACTAGTTCAGTTTGGACGCCACCGCCAACGAAGAAGTTATGCAAGGATTAGCGAAGTGCTTGAATTACCAAACTTAATTGAAATTCAAACCGCTTCCTATCAATGGTTTCTTGATGAGGGGTTACGTGAAATGTTCCGAGACATTTCGCCGATTGAGGATTTTACAGGGAACCTCGTTTTAGAGTTTATTGATTATAACTTAGGTGAGCCGAAGTATCCTGTAGATGAATCAAAAGAGCGCGATGTTACTTACGCTGCTCCGCTTCGTGTGAAAGTGCGTCTGATCAATAAAGAGACGGGCGAAGTAAAAGAGCAGGAAGTATTTATGGGAGATTTCCCGTTAATGACAGATACGGGAACCTTTGTGATCAACGGGGCAGAGCGTGTAATTGTATCACAGCTCGTTCGTTCACCAAGTGTTTACTATAGTGAGAAAATCGACAAAAACGGTAAAAAAGGTTTTACCGCTACTGTCATTCCAAACCGCGGTGCTTGGCTGGAGTTCGAAACGGATGCTAAGGACGTAGTTTATGTGCGTATTGACCGCACAAGAAAAATCCCTATTACCGTATTGCTTCGTGCTTTAGGGTTTGGGTCTGATCAAGAAATCATTGATTTGCTTGGAGAAGACGAGTATCTTCGCAACACGCTAGATAAGGATAATACAGAAGGAACGGAAAAAGCCCTTCTAGAAATCTATGAGCGTCTTCGTCCGGGAGAGCCTCCAACAGTAGATAACGCAAAAAGTTTATTAGATTCTAGGTTCTTTGATCCTAAACGCTATGACTTAGCTAACGTTGGACGCTATAAAATCAATAAAAAGCTTCATATAAAGAATCGTCTCTTCAACCAAAAACTAGCTGAAACGCTTGTTGACGCTGAAACGGGTGAAGTGATTGCTGAAGAAGGTACGCTTCTTGACCGCAGAACGCTAGATAAGATTATCCCTGCTCTTGAGAGTGGTGTAGGCTTTAAAACCGTAACACCAGCAGGAGGAGTGGCTGAAGATCAAGATATCGCTCTTCAATCTATCAAAATCTATGCACCTGATGATCAAGAAGGTGAAAGAATCATTAATGTTATCGGAAACGGACTTGTTGATAAAGAAATTAAAAACATCACAGTTTCTGACATTATTGCTTCTATTAACTACTTCTTCAACTTATTGCATCAAGTAGGTACAACAGATGATATTGACCATCTTGGTAATCGTCGTCTGCGTTCTGTTGGTGAGCTTCTGCAAAACCAATTCAGAATCGGACTTTCCAGAATGGAACGTGTTGTGCGTGAGCGTATGTCGATCCAAGACACAAATGCGATCACACCACAAGCATTGATCAATATTCGTCCTGTTATTGCTTCGATTAAAGAGTTCTTCGGAAGCTCTCAGCTTTCACAGTTCATGGATCAAACGAACCCGCTAGCAGAATTGACGCACAAACGTCGTCTATCTGCACTAGGGCCAGGTGGTCTTACACGTGAACGTGCAGGATTTGAAGTTCGTGACGTTCACTACTCTCACTACGGTCGTATGTGTCCGATTGAGACGCCGGAGGGTCCGAACATCGGTTTGATCAATTCACTTTCTTCTTATGCAAAAGTGAACCAATATGGATTTATCGAAACACCATACCGTCGGGTTGATCCTGAAACAGGTCGTGTAACGAGCCGTATTGATTACTTGACTGCTGATGAAGAAGATTTATACGTAGTTGCACAGGCGAACTCGATCTTAGGTGATAACGGAGAGTTCATGAACGAAGACGTAATCGCACGTTTCCGTGGTGATAACACTGTTGTTAAGCGCGAACGCATCGATTATATGGATGTATCGCCGAAACAGGTAGTATCTGCTGCGACAGCTTGTATTCCGTTCTTAGAGAATGATGACTCCAACCGTGCCCTAATGGGAGCGAACATGCAACGTCAGGCTGTACCTTTACTTGTTCCTGAATCACCGATCGTTGGTACAGGAATGGAGCACGTATCAGCAAAAGACTCTGGAGCTGCAGTTATCTGTAAGCACGAAGGAATTGTTGAACGTGTTACAGCAAAACAAGTTCAAGTACGCCGCATTAAAGAAGTAGATGGCAAGGAAGTTTCAGGCGACCTTGACACTTACAACATGCTTAAGTTTATTCGTTCCAACCAAGGAACGTGTTATAACCAGCGTCCGATCGTAAGCACAGGTAACCGCGTGACGAAAGGGGAAATCTTAGCGGATGGCCCTTCAATGGAAGTCGGTGAACTTGCTTTAGGTCGTAACGTTCTTGTTGCCTTCATGACTTGGGAAGGTTACAACTACGAGGATGCTGTCATCATGAGTGAGCGTCTCGTTAAAGACGACGTTTATACTTCGATCCATATTGAAGAATATGAGTCAGAAGCGCGTGATACAAAACTTGGACCGGAAGAGATCACTCGTGATATTCCAAACGTCGGAGAAGATGCATTACGCAACCTGGACGAACGCGGAATCATCCGTGTTGGTGCAGAAGTTAAAGATGGAGATATCTTAGTTGGTAAAGTAACGCCTAAGGGTGTAACTGAATTAACAGCTGAAGAACGTCTATTGCATGCGATCTTCGGTGAAAAAGCTCGTGAAGTTCGCGATACATCATTGCGTGTTCCTCACGGTGGAGATGGAATCATCCTTGACGTTAAAGTGTTTAACCGTGAAGATGGCGATGAACTTCCTCCAGGTGTGAATCAGCTCGTTCGTGCATACATCGTGCAAAAACGTAAGATTCACGAAGGAGATAAGATGGCCGGCCGTCACGGAAACAAAGGTGTAATTTCTAAAATTATGCCTGAAGAAGATATGCCTTATCTTCCAGATGGAACACCAGTTGACATCATGTTAAACCCGCTAGGGGTACCTTCCCGTATGAACATCGGTCAGGTATTGGAGCTTCACCTTGGAATGGCTGCACGTCAGCTAGGCATTCATGTTGCTACACCGGTATTCGATGGAGCGCGTGAGGAAGATGTTTGGTCTACGATCGAAGAAGCTGGAATGGCTCGCGATGGTAAAACGGTACTTTATGATGGACGTACAGGTACGGCGTTTGATAACCGTGTATCAGTTGGGGTTATGTATATGATCAAACTGGCTCACATGGTTGATGACAAGTTGCATGCTCGTTCTACTGGACCTTACTCACTTGTTACACAGCAGCCTCTGGGTGGTAAAGCTCAATTTGGAGGTCAGCGTTTCGGTGAGATGGAAGTATGGGCACTTGAAGCATATGGTGCTGCATACACACTACAGGAAATTCTAACGGTTAAATCCGATGATGTTGTCGGCCGTGTGAAAACGTATGAAGCCATCGTTAAGGGTGAAAACGTTCCTGAACCTGGTGTTCCAGAATCATTTAAAGTATTGATCAAAGAACTTCAATCTCTTGGAATGGACGTTAAGATCTGTTCTGGAGATGACAAGGAAATTGAAATGAGAGAGCTTGATGATGAAGACGATCAGGCAAGCGAGAAATTAAATCTAAATCTTGAGTCTTACACTTCGAATGACTAAAACAGGATATCAAAAGGGAGGTACGCTCCTTGATAGACGTAAATAATTTTGAATATATGAAAATTGGTCTTGCTTCACCGGACAAAATCCGGTCGTGGTCAAGAGGGGAAGTAAAGAAACCTGAAACAATCAACTACCGTACACTTAAGCCTGAAAAAGACGGCTTGTTCTGTGAAAGAATTTTCGGTCCGACAAAAGACTGGGAATGTCATTGCGGAAAGTATAAGCGCGTCCGTTATAAAGGCGTGGTTTGTGACCGTTGTGGTGTTGAAGTAACAAGAGCTAAAGTTCGACGTGACCGTATGGGTCACATCGAGCTTGCTGCTCCTGTATCTCACATTTGGTACTTCAAGGGTATCCCAAGCCGTATGGGTCTTGTTTTGGATATGTCTCCAAGAGCATTAGAAGAAGTAATCTACTTTGCTTCATATGTTGTTACTGATACAGGAGATACACCTCTTGAGAAGAAACAACTGCTTTCAGAGAAGGAATACCGCACATACCGTGAAAAGTATGGAAAAGGTTTTACTGCACAAATGGGTGCAGAAGCGATCAAACGTCTTCTAGAAGACATCGATGCTGAAAAAGAAGTTGAGATGTTGAAAGAAGAGCTTAAAACAGCACAAGGACAACGTCGTACACGTGCGATTAAGCGTTTAGAAGTATTAGAAGCATTCCGTCATTCTGGCAACCATGCCGACTGGATGATTCTTGAAGTACTTCCGGTTATTCCGCCGGAATTGCGTCCGATGGTTCAGCTTGATGGTGGACGTTTTGCCACATCTGACCTTAACGACCTTTACCGTCGTGTTATCAACCGTAACAACCGTTTGAAGCGTCTATTAGATCTAGGTGCTCCTAACATTATCGTTCAAAATGAAAAACGTATGCTTCAAGAAGCAGTCGATGCATTAATCGATAATGGTCGTCGTGGCCGTCCGGTTACTGGACCAGGAAATCGTCCGTTAAAATCACTTTCACACATGCTGAAAGGGAAACAAGGACGTTTCCGTCAAAACTTGCTAGGTAAACGTGTTGACTACTCTGGCCGTTCGGTTATCGTAGTAGGTCCGAACTTAAAGATGTACCAATGTGGTCTTCCTAAAGAGATGGCACTTGAGCTCTTCAAACCATTCGTTATGAAAGAGCTAGTATCAAAAGGTCTTGCACACAACATTAAGAGTGCAAAACGCAAAGTAGAGCGCGTTCAGCCAGAAGTTTGGGATGTACTTGAAGAAGTTATTCGTGAACACCCAGTTCTACTAAACCGTGCACCTACACTTCACAGACTTGGTATCCAAGCATTCGAACCGACGCTTGTAGAAGGTCGTGCAATCCGTCTTCACCCGCTCGTATGTACAGCTTACAACGCTGACTTTGACGGTGACCAAATGGCGGTCCACGTTCCTCTATCTGCTGAAGCACAAGCAGAGGCTCGTATTCTAATGCTAGCTGCCCAAAACATCTTGAACCCGAAAGATGGTAAGCCGGTAGTAACACCGTCACAGGATATGGTTTTAGGTAACTATTACCTAACTCTTGAACGTGAAGGAGCTATTGGTGAAGGGTCTGTATTCAAAGACATCAATGAAGCGATCATCGCTTATGAAAATGGATTCGTGCACTTGCATTCTCGTATTGCAGTACCGGTATCCAGCTTAAATAAAGAAACTTTCACAGATGAACAGCAATCTAAGCTTCTTATGACTACAGTAGGTAAGTTGTTATTCAACGAAATCCTGCCGCCGTCATTCCCGTACATTAACGAACCGACTACGACGAACCTTCAAGTGGAAACACCTGAAAAGTACTTCTTAGATCCGGCTGCTAATGTAAAAGAGGAAATTCAGAAGCATGAGGAAATTGTTCCATTTAAGAAAGGAATCCTAGGTAAGATTATCGCGGAAGTATTCAAACGCTTTAAGATTACTGAAACGTCTAAGATGCTTGACCGCATGAAGGACTTAGGATTTAAATATTCTACGCGCGCTGGTATCACGATCGGTGTATCCGATATCGTTGTATTACCTGAAAAGCAAGAGATCCTTGCTGTAGCCGAAGAAAAAGTAGTTAACGTTACAAAGCAATTCAGACGTGGTTTGATCACGGAAGAAGAGCGCTATGAGCGTGTAATTAATGTTTGGAGTTTGGCGAAAGACGAAATCCAAAATAAATTGATGGGTACACTTGATAAGCGAAACCCAATCTTCATGATGAGTGACTCCGGTGCCCGTGGTAACGCATCTAACTTTACGCAGCTAGCTGGTATGCGTGGTCTGATGGCCAACCCGGCTGGTAAAATCATCGAGCTTCCAATCAAATCAAGTTTCCGTGAAGGTCTAACAGTACTCGAGTACTTTATCTCTACACACGGAGCGCGTAAAGGTCTTGCCGATACAGCCCTTAAAACAGCTGACTCAGGTTACCTTACTCGTCGTTTGGTTGACGTTGCTCAAGATGTTATCGTACGTGAAGATGACTGTGGAACGGACCGTGGCTTAGAAGTTGCAGCTATTAAAGAAGGCAACGAAGTTATCGAGCCTCTTCATGAGCGTTTGATCGGCCGTACTGCTTATAAAAAGGTATACCATCCTGAAACAAAAGAACTTCTTGTAGACGTTAATCAGCTGATCACTGAAGACATGGCCGCTCATATTGAAGAAGTAGGCGTGAAAGCAGTAACGATCCGTTCTGTATTTACTTGTGACACACGTCACGGCGTTTGTAAGAAATGTTACGGACGAAACCTTGCAACAGGCTCTGACGTTGAAGTTGGGGAAGCTGTTGGAATTATCGCCGCTCAATCCATCGGTGAGCCAGGTACACAGCTTACAATGCGTACCTTCCATACAGGTGGTGTAGCTGGAGACGATATTACACAAGGTCTTCCGCGTATCCAAGAATTGTTTGAAGCGCGTAACCCGAAAGGTCAAGCGGTTATCTCTGAGCTTGAAGGTACGGTTGTTGGCGTGAACGACAATAAAGATAAGCGTGAAGTAGTCGTTCAAGGTGAGATTGAATCTAGAACTTACACAATTCCTTTCGGTGCCCGCATTAAAGCGGTCGAAGGCGATAAAGTAACTGCAGGTCAAGTATTGACGGAAGGTTCGATCGATCCTAAAGAATTAATTAAAGTACGTGGTGCAGAAGGCGTACAAGAATACCTATTGCGTGAGGTTCAGAAAGTTTACCGTATGCAAGGGGTAGAAATCGGAGATAAGCACGTTGAAGTAATGGTTCGCCAAATGCTTCGTAAAGTGCGCATCATCGATTCTGGTGATTCTCAAGTACTTCCAGGAGCTCTTATGGATATTCATGCCTTCACGGATGTTAACCGTAGTGTACTTCTTGAAGGTGGAACGCCTGCCACAGGTCGTCCAGTGCTTCTTGGTATCACAAAAGCATCTCTTGAGACAGAATCATTCTTATCTGCTGCATCATTCCAAGAAACAACACGAGTTCTTACGGATGCTGCCATCAAAGGTAAGCGTGACGAATTACTCGGACTTAAGGAAAACGTTATTATTGGTAAGCTGATCCCGGCTGGAACAGGTATGAACCGTTACAGAAACATCGGAATCAACTCTCCAGTAGTTGAAGATGAGAACAATGAAGAGGCAGAATTGCCTACAGAACTTGTTTCTCAAGATTAATAAATGAAATGTTGACATCGGGAGCGCATCGGTGATATGATTACGGATGTGCTCCTAAGATTTGTTACTTTGGAGGATATTCGTATGTCTTATGAAAAAGTGACACAGGCTTCTGAAATTATCGTAGGTACTAAGCAAACAATCAAAGCTTTACAGAACGGCGAGGTCAAAGAGCTGGTCGTTGCGGAAGACGCGGATTTTCGAGTAACGAGCAAAGTATTGCAAATTGCCGAAGAGAAGCACGTACCGATCGTAAAGGTTGATTCCATGAAAAAGCTTGGAAAAGCATGCGGTATAGATGTCGGGGCCGCAACTGTTGCGATAAAAGGATAAAATTCATGTTTTTGCGATGGGCATCAATATCGCTCCTCTCGCAAAAACTTTCTTTTGTCCTAAAATGAACCACCTGGGTCGGTGGTATTACGAAAAAAGAGAGGAGGAAATACAAAATGCCTACAATTAACCAATTAGTTCGCAAAGGTCGTGTTTCTAAATCAAAGAAATCTGACTCTCCTGCGTTAAACAAAGGTTACAACAGCTTCAAAAAGTCCCAAACTGACGTTTCATCTCCGCAAAAGCGTGGAGTTTGTACGCGTGTTGGTACTATGACTCCTAAGAAGCCGAACTCGGCGCTTCGTAAATATGCGCGTGTTCGTCTAACTAACGGAATCGAAGTTACAGCTTACATTCCTGGTATTGGCCACAACCTTCAAGAGCACAGTGTTGTTCTTATCCGTGGAGGACGTGTAAAAGATTTACCGGGGGTACGTTACCACATCGTTCGTGGTGCTCTTGATACGGCTGGTGTTAACAACCGTATGCAAGGTCGTTCTAAATACGGAACGAAGCGTCCAAAGGAAGCTAAGAAGTAATATTATTAAAATAAATTAAAACAACTATTAGAAAGGAGGGGACCACATGCCACGTAAAGGACCTGTTGCTCGTCGTGATGTGTTACCTGATCCAATTTACAAGTCTAAGCTTGTAACTCGTCTAATCAATAAAATTATGATTGACGGTAAGAGAGGGGTAGCTCAAACAATCTTGTACAATGCGTTCGAACTTATTAAAGAACGTACAAACCAAGATCCTATGGAAGTGTTTGAACAAGCTCTTAAAAATATCATGCCAGTTCTTGAAGTTCGTGCTCGCCGTGTTGGTGGAGCTAACTACCAAGTACCAGTTGAAGTTCGCCCAGAGCGTCGTACAACACTAGGACTTCGTTACCTAACGAACTACTCTCGTCTACGCGGAGAAAAGACAATGGAAGAACGTCTTGCGTATGAGATCATGGATGCTGCTAATAACACTGGTGCTTCAGTTAAGAAGCGCGAAGATATGCACAAAATGGCAGAAGCAAACAAAGCGTTTGCTCACTACCGCTGGTAAAATCATAGAGACAGTTCTCGGACTGTCTCTAAAACACTATAAAAATTCCTTTTAAAAAGGGAAGGAGAGAAATTCATGGCTAGAGAATTCTCCTTAAAAAATACTCGTAATATCGGTATCATGGCTCACATCGATGCTGGTAAAACAACGACTACTGAACGTGTTCTTTACTATACTGGCCGTATCCACAAAATTGGTGAAACTCATGAAGGAGCTTCACAAATGGACTGGATGGAGCAGGAACAAGAGCGTGGAATCACGATTACTTCCGCTGCTACTACTGCTCAATGGAAAGGTCACCGTGTCAACATCATTGATACACCAGGACACGTAGACTTTACAGTTGAAGTAGAACGTTCATTACGTGTATTAGACGGAGCGGTTGCATTACTTGATGCTCAATCAGGTGTTGAACCACAAACAGAAACAGTTTGGCGTCAAGCGACTACTTACGGGGTACCTCGTATTGTATTCGTAAACAAAATGGACAAGATCGGTGCGGATTTCTTATACTCCGTAAAAACGATTCATGACCGCCTTGGTGCTAACGCTCACCCGATCCAATTACCGATCGGTGCGGAAGACCAATTCGAAGCAATCATCGACCTTATCGAAATGAAAGCTGTATTCTACGGAAACGATCTTGGTACTGATATCGAAGTTCGTGACATTCCGGAAGAGCACATGCCTTTAGCTGAAGAATACCGTGGAAAACTTATCGAAGCGGTTGCTGAGCTAGATGAAGAAATGATGATGAAGTACTTAGAAGGCGAAGAAATTACGAACGAAGAACTTAAAGCAGGTATCCGTCAAGGTACTTGTAACGTTGAGTTCTATCCGGTAATGTGTGGTTCGGCATTTAAGAACAAAGGTGTACAGCTTATGCTAGACGCAGTTCTTGATTACCTTCCATCGCCAATCGATGTACCAGCTATCAAGGGTGTACTTCCTGACTCTGAAGAAGAAGTAACTCGTGAATCAAGTGACGAAGCACCATTCTCTGCACTTGCATTTAAAGTTATGACTGACCCTTATGTTGGTAAGTTAACATTCTTCCGTGTGTACTCTGGTACACTAAACTCAGGATCATACGTACAGAACTCTACTAAAGGAAAGCGCGAGCGTGTTGGACGTATCCTTCAAATGCATGCAAACTCCCGTGAAGAGATCTCTGTCGTATACGCTGGAGATATCGCAGCTGCTGTAGGTCTTAAAGACACTACAACTGGTGATACACTTTGTGATGAAAAGAGCCTTGTTATCTTAGAATCCATGGTATTCCCAGAGCCAGTTATCTCACTATCTATCGAGCCGAAGTCTAAAGCAGACCAAGACAAGATGGGTATGGCACTTGCTAAGCTAGCTGAAGAAGATCCAACATTCCGTACTGAAACAAACGAAGAAACTGGACAAACGATCATCGCAGGTATGGGTGAGCTTCACCTTGACATCCTAGTTGACCGTATGCGCCGTGAATTCAAGGTAGAAGCTAACGTGGGTGCTCCTCAGGTTGCTTACCGTGAAACAATTCGCCAAGCTGCTAAGGTTGAAGGTAAATTCGTTCGTCAGTCTGGTGGTCGTGGACAATACGGTCACGTTTGGATCGAATTCGAGCCAGGTGATGAAGGATCTGGATTCGTATTTGAAAACAAAATCGTTGGTGGGGCAGTTCCTCGTGAATACATCCCTGCAGTTCAAGCTGGTATCGAAGAATCAATGAAAAACGGAATGCTTGCTGGTTTCCCATTACTTGACCTTAAAGCTCGTATCGTTGATGGATCATACCATGATGTTGACTCCAACGAAATGGCGTTTAAGATTGCCGGTTCAATGGCTCTTAAGAACGCTAAATCAAAGTGTGACCCTGCAATTCTAGAGCCGATCATGAAAGTTGAAGTAACGGTTCCTGAAGAGTATATGGGTGACATCATGGGTGACGTAACTTCCCGTCGTGGACGTGTTGAAGGTATGGAAGCTCGTGGTAACGCACAAATCGTTAAAGCGATGGTTCCACTTGCTGAGATGTTCGGATATGCAACTAGCTTGCGTTCTCGTACACAAGGCCGCGGTACTTACTCAATGCACTTCGATCACTACGAAGAAGTACCTAAGTCAATCTCTGAAGAAATCATCAAAAAATCAACTGGAGCTTAATCTCCTCAGTTGTAAGAAGCAACATTTTCATGTAATCTAAAATGGGCAGTACAAACTGTTCGTTTTAAATAAAAAAATCTACTATATGTAAACATATTTAAGGAGGAATCTTTCTCATGGGTAAAGAGAAATTTGATCGTTCCAAAACGCATGCTAACATTGGTACTATCGGTCACGTTGACCATGGTAAAACAACTTTAACAGCTGCTATCACTACTGTTCTTGCTAAGAAAAACGGTAAGGGTGTAGCAATGGCTTATGACCAAATCGACGGTGCTCCAGAAGAGCGCGAACGTGGAATCACAATCTCAACTGCACACGTTGAGTATGAAACTGATTCTCGTCACTATGCACACGTAGACTGCCCAGGACATGCTGACTATGTTAAGAACATGATCACTGGTGCAGCACAAATGGATGGTGGGATCCTAGTAGTATCTGCTGCTGACGGCCCAATGCCACAAACTCGTGAGCACATCCTTCTTTCTCGTCAAGTAGGTGTACCTTACCTTGTTGTATTCATGAACAAGTGTGACATGGTAGACGACGAAGAACTTCTTGAGCTAGTAGAAATGGAAGTTCGTGACCTTCTTTCTGAGTATGACTTCCCAGGAGATGATATTCCTGTAATCAAAGGTTCTGCTCTTAAAGCTCTTGAAGGAGACGCTGATTGGGAAGCTAAAATCTACGAGCTAATGGACGCTGTAGATTCTTATATCCCAACTCCTCCACGTGACACTGAAAAGCCATTCATGATGCCAGTTGAGGATGTATTCTCAATCACTGGTCGTGGTACAGTTGCTACTGGACGTGTTGAGCGTGGTGTAGTAAAAGTTGGTGACGTAGTTGAGATCCTTGGTCTTACTGAAGAGCCAAAATCAACAACTGTAACAGGTGTTGAAATGTTCCGTAAGCTTCTTGACTATGCTGAAGCTGGTGACAACATTGGTGCACTTCTTCGTGGGGTTTCTCGTGAAGATGTTGAGCGTGGACAAGTTCTTGCTAAGCCAGGTACTGTTAAAGCTCACACTAAGTTCAAATCAGAAGTTTATGTTCTTTCAAAAGAAGAGGGTGGACGTCACACTCCATTCTTCTCTAACTACCGTCCTCAGTTCTACTTCCGTACAACTGACGTAACTGGTATCATCCAACTTCCTGAAGGCGTAGAAATGGTTATGCCTGGAGATAACGTTGAGATGACTGTAGAACTAATCGCTCCAATCGCTATCGAAGAAGGAACTAAGTTCTCTATTCGTGAAGGTGGACGTACTGTTGGTGCAGGCGTAGTTGCAACAATCACTGAGTAATCTTATTACTCTTTAATAAAAACACTCTCCTTTTGGAGGGTGTTTTTTATTTTGAATTCATTTATAACGCTTTGTTGCTGATGAAAGTAGTTGATTTCCGTTCCAGTGCTTCGCTTTCCGCGGGGCAGGCGATGAGCCACATTTTTACGTTTCACGTATAAGTGTCTCATCTGTCTAGTTGCAGTGGCTAGCCCCTTGAGGTCAAAAGTTAAATAGACCATGAAGGCAAAGAGCACCTTCCTAGTCTATTCACCTTTTGCTTGTCGGGGCTGGACAAGCCACTTCCACTTTTCGGACTGCCCGCCTGTCCCGCAGGAGTCTTGCACTTCCACTCCAATCAACTGTCAAAGTAGACAAGGATTAAAAAACCATGTACTTATTTATAAGAGAGATAAAAGAATAATATTTTTAATAAATGGCTCTTATAAAGAAAAAGTGATATGAGATCCTTTAAAAAGTAGCGGAACGGTAAATCAAATCGTAAATCCTGAAATTCGATTCATAATTCCGGGAGTTCACACCATAAATCCGCGAGGTATAAAATCAACTCCATGCGCACGGTTGCTGGAGCTGGAACAATCTAAATTCACCACCACCAATCGCATTTCTTCTATATATATAGAAGAAACACATTCAAATATGCAAAAGAAGAAAAAGGAAGTTGAAATCTCCTGATAAAGTCTCTATAATAGAAAAAGTGCGATTAGCAATAAATAAATGCAAATAACACTTGCATTGGGCATTGCTTTTCTCTATAATAAGTAATGTTGGTCATTCACTGCGATGATCCGGAAGGTTGCTGACACACTAGGCCCCTTTGCCATGGCTGGTGATATCAGGTTGAATTTCCGCGGAGCAATGTCTGTTTATCAAAATAGGCGAATAAAGGAGGGAAAAAAATGGCAAAGCAAAAGATTCGTATCCGTTTAAAGGCGTATGATCACAGAATTCTTGATCAATCAGCTGAAAAAATCGTAGAAACTGCTAAGCGTTCAGGAGCAAAGGTATCAGGTCCTATCCCACTACCTACTGAGAAAGCGATCTACACGATCCTTCGTGCGGTTCATAAGTACAAGGACTCTCGTGAGCAGTTCGAAATGCGTACTCATAAGCGCTTGATCGATATTATCGAGCCAACACCACAAACAGTTGATTCGTTAATGCGTTTGGATCTACCGTCTGGTGTAGACATCGAAATTAAACTATAATTTCACGTTTGCTTATAAATATTTTACTTATTAATAGGAGGTGTGACGAATGACCAAAGGAATCTTAGGTAGAAAAATTGGTATGACTCAAGTTTTCGCAGAAAACGGAGATCTAATTCCAGTTACTGTAGTAGAAGTAACTCCTAACGTTGTTCTTCAAAAGAAATCCGTTGAGAATGATGGCTACGAAGCTATCCAACTTGGATTTGATGATAAAAAAGACTCTCGTACTAACAAGCCACAAGCAGGACATGCTGCTAAAGCTAGCACGAGCCCTAAGCGCTACGTTAAAGAATTCCGTAATGTTGATGTTGCGGGATACGAAGTTGGTCAGGAAGTCAAAGCTGACATTTTTGCAGAAGGTGACGCTGTAGACGTTACTGGTACATCTAAAGGAAAAGGATTCCAAGGTGTTATCAAACGTCACGGGCAATCACGCGGGCCAATGAGCCACGGTTCCCGTTACCACCGTCGTCCTGGTTCAATGGGTGCAGTTGACCCTAACCGTGTTTTCAAAGGGAAAGCATTACCTGGACGTACTGGCGGAGATACAGTAACTGTACAAAACTTAGAAGTTGTAAGAGTTGATGCAGAACGTAATCTTCTACTAATCAAAGGTAACGTACCTGGAGCGAAAAAGAGCTACGTTACAATTAACTCTGCTGTTAAAGCAAAGGATGCTAAATAAGGAAGGAGGACAATCTGATGCCAAAAGTAGCATTATTTAAACAAGATGGTACTCAAGCTGGCGATATCGAATTAAACGATTCCGTTTTCGGTATTGAACCAAATAAAAGCGTGCTTTTTGACGCTGTTATTATGCAGCAAGCATCACAGCGCCAAGGAACGCACGATGTAAAGAACCGTTCTGAAGTTGCTGGTGGTGGACGCAAGCCTTGGAAACAGAAAGGTACTGGACGTGCTCGTCAAGGATCTATCCGTTCTCCACAATGGGTTGGCGGTGGAGTGGTTTTCGGACCAACACCAAGAAGCTATTCTTACAAATTACCAAAGAAGGTTCGTCGCTTAGCTATTAAATCAGCGCTATCTTCTAAGGTTCTAGATAACGACTTAATCGTTTTAGAAGGTCTTGCATTCGAAGCTCCTAAAACAAAGGAAATGATGCAAGTTCTTGCAAATCTATCCGCAGATCGTAAAGCATTAGTTGTAACTGCTGATTACAATGACGCTGTTGCATTGTCTGCACGTAACATCCCTGGCGTAACAGTTGTTACGGCTAACGGCGTTAGTGTTCTTGACGTGTTAAACCACGACAAGCTTCTTATGACTAAAGACGCTGTGGAAAAAGTAGGGGAGGTGCTCGCATAATGGAAGCTCGTGATGTGATTAAGCGCCCCGTTATTACAGAGCGTTCTACTGAAATAATGGCTGACAAAAAATACACGTTCGAAGTTAATCCTCGTGCTACTAAGACTCAAATCAAAGGCGCACTAGAAGAAATCTTTGGCGTAAAAATTCAATCTGTAAACACTGCTACCTACAAAGGTAAGTTCAAGCGTGTAGGCCGTCATACTGGTTACACTTCTAAACGTAAAAAAGCAGTAGTTACATTAACTCCAGAAAGCAAAGAACTCGACTTTTTTGAAGGAGTTTAAAAAGAACTCGTAAAGGAGGGAAATTACAATGGGTATCAAAAAGTTTAAACCGACAACTAACGGTCGTCGTAACATGTCTCAGCTTGACTTTGCTGAAATTACAACTGACCAACCAGAAAAATCCTTGCTTGCTCCTCTTAGCAAAAAAGCTGGGCGTAACAACCAAGGTAAACTAACTGTTCGTCACCAAGGTGGAGGACACAAGCGTAAGTATCGTATCATCGATTTCAAACGTAACAAAGACGGAATACCAGGTCGCGTTGCTACAATTGAATACGATCCAAACCGTACGGCTAACATCGCGCTAATCCACTATGCAGATGGTGAGAAGCGTTATATCTTAGCTCCAAAAGGAATTAAAGTAGGGCAAGAAATCATGTCCGGTACTGAAGCTGATATTAAAGTAGGTAACTCACTTCCATTAGCTAACATTCCTGTAGGTTCTACAATTCACAACATCGAACTTAAGCCTGGTAAAGGTGGACAATTAGCTCGTTCAGCTGGTGCTGAAGCTCAACTTCTTGGTAAAGAAGAAAAGTACGCGCTAGTTCGTCTAGGTTCTGGTGAAGTTCGTATGATCCTTCTTACTTGCCGTGCAACTATCGGTCAAGTTGGAAACTTAGAGCATGAACTTGTGAACGTTGGTAAAGCAGGTCGTTCTCGTTGGAAGGGTATCCGCCCAACAGTTCGTGGTTCTGTAATGAACCCTAACGATCACCCACACGGTGGTGGTGAAGGACGCGCTCCAATCGGACGTAAATCACCAATGTCTCCATGGGGTAAACCAACTCTTGGATATAAAACTCGTAAGAAAAATAGCCAAACTGACAAGTACATTGTACGTCGTCGCAAAAAATAATGTGATTGTACTACGGTTCAATCGAGCCGTAGCGCAAACACAAAGGGAGGTTCTCAAATGGGTCGCAGTTTGAAAAAAGGGCCTTTTGTAGATGACCACTTGATGAAAAAGGTCGAGGCACTTAATGAATCTAACGACAAGAAAGTAGTTAAAACTTGGTCTCGTCGTTCTACGATTTTCCCTGACTTCATCGGTCACACAATCGCTGTTTATGATGGTCGTAAGCACGTGCCGGTTTATTGTACAGAAGATATGGTCGGTCACAAGTTAGGTGAGTTTGCACCTACTCGTACTTACAAAGGCCATGCAGCTGATGATAAGAAAACAAGACGTTAATTGAGGGGAGGTACACAAAATGGAAGCAAAAGCAATTGCTAAACAAGTGCGTATTGCTCCTCGTAAAGCTCGCATCGTAATCGACTTGATTCGAGGCAAGCAAGTAGGTGAGGCACTTGCGATTCTACGTTTGACGCCTAAAGCAGCTTCTCCTGTAATTGAAAAGGTGCTTAAGTCTGCTATCGCAAACGCAGAACACAACTATGAAATGGAACCGAACAACTTGGTGATTAAGCAAGCGTTCGTTGATGAAGGTATTACTCTTAAGCGTTTCCGTCCTCGTGCGATGGGTCGCGCAAGCCGTATCAACAAACGTACTAGCCACATCACAATCGTTGTTTCTGAAAAGAAGGAGGGTTAAGACGTGGGTCAAAAAGTAAATCCAATAGGTCTACGTATTGGCGTCATCCGTGACTGGGATTCAAAATGGTACGCTGAAAAGGATTACGCTAATCTTTTACATGAAGACCTTAAGATCCGTTCTTATATTGAAAAGCGTTTAAAAGACGCTGCTGTATCAGGTGTTGAAATCGAACGTGCAGCTAACCGTGTGAATATCACAATCAAAACTGCTAAACCAGGAATGGTTATCGGTAAAGGTGGATCTGAAGTTGAAGCACTTCGTAAAGCCCTTAACGACATCACTGGTAAAAGAGTTCACGTAAACATCTTTGAAATCAAACAAGCTGACGTTGATGCTAAGCTAGTAGCTGAAAACATCGCTCGTCAACTTGAAAACCGTGTATCTTTCCGTCGTGCTATGAAGCAGGCGATCCAACGTGCAATGCGTATGGGAGCGAAAGGTATCAAAACACAAGTGTCAGGCCGTCTTGGCGGAGCTGATATCGCTCGTGCTGAACATTATAGTGAAGGTACAGTTCCTCTTCACACACTTCGTGCAGACATCGATTACGGTACTGCTGAAGCAGACACAACTTACGGTAAGCTTGGAGTTAAAATCTGGATTTATCGTGGTGAGGTCCTTCCAACAAGAGGAACGAAAAAAGAGGAAGGAGGCAAATAATTATGTTATTGCCAAAACGTGTTAAATATCGTCGTGAACACCGCGGTAAAATGCGTGGGAACGCAAAAGGCGGTACTGAAGTTCATTTCGGAGAATTCGGTTTGCAAGCTCTTGAAGCTAGCTGGATTACTAACCGTCAGATCGAAGCAGCTCGTATTGCGATGACTCGTTATATGAAGCGTGGCGGTAAAGTATGGATTAAAATTTTCCCGTCTAAGCCTTACACTGCAAAGCCTCTAGAAGTCCGAATGGGATCTGGTAAAGGTGCTCCTGAAGGATGGGTAGCAGTAGTTAAGCCAGGAAAAGTTATGTTTGAAATCGCAGGTGTCTCTGAAGAAGTGGCACGCGAAGCGTTGCGTCTTGCAGCACACAAACTTCCTGTAAAATGTAAGTTTGTTAAACGCGAAGAAGTGGGTGGTGACACAAATGAAGGCTAATGATATTCGTAACCTGACCACTGCAGAAGTTGAACAAAAAGCAAAAGCACTTAAAGAAGAGCTTTTTAACCTTCGTTTCCAACTAGCGACAGGTCAACTTGAAAACCCGGCCCGCATTCGTGAAGTTCGTAAAGCAATTGCCCGTGCAAAAACGGTTTTACGTGAAAGAGAGCTTGGGATTACTAACGGTTAAATCTTGAGAGGAGGTTCGCACAATGAGTGAACGTAACCAGCGCAAGGTGTACACTGGTCGTGTTGTTTCTGACAAGATGGACAAAACGATTACAGTGCTTGTAGAAACTTACAAGACTCACACTTTATATAACAAGCGCGTTAAATACTCTAAAAAGTTAAAAGCGCATGATGAAAACAACACTGCTAAAATTGGCGATATCGTAAAGGTTATGGAAACGCGTCCGCTTTCTAAAGACAAGCGATTCCGTCTAGTTGAAGTAGTACAAGAAGCAGTAATTATTTAATAAATTGTTCGGATTATACTCATATCCGAAAGGAGGTCCATTCGCATGATTCAACAAGAATCCCGTTTAAGAGTAGCTGATAACTCCGGTGCGAAAGAGTTACTTTGCATTAAAGTTCTTGGTGGTTCTGGTCGTAAGTACGCTAACGTTGGTGACATTATCGTTTGTTCGGTTAAGTCCGCAACACCAGGTGGCGTTGTTAAGAAAGGTGACGTTGTTAAAGCGGTAGTGGTACGTTCTAAGCGTGGTATGCGCCGTAACGACGGATCTTACATCCGCTTTGATGAGAACGCGGCTGTAATCGTTAAGGATGATAAAGGTCCTCGAGGAACTCGTATCTTCGGACCAGTAGCACGTGAACTTCGTGACAAGCAATTTATGAAAATCGTATCTCTTGCTCCAGAAGTTCTTTAATATATTTACTAGCAAGGCGTTTATTGTCTTGTAAGGAGGTGCAACATCACAATGCCATTGCATGTGAAAAAAGGCGATAAAGTACAAGTTATTTCCGGCAAGGATAAAGGTAAACAAGGTGTGATCCTTGAAGCTTATCCGAAGCTAAATAGAGTGCTTGTTGAAGGTGTGAACGTTGTTAAGAAACACGCAAAACCTTCTCAAGCTAATCCACAAGGTGGAATCCTTAGCCAAGAAGCACCAATTCATGCTTCTAACGTAATGCCTCTTGACCCTAAAACTGGTGCTCCTACTCGTGTAGGCTACAATGTAGTTGATGGGAAAAAAGTTCGTGTGGCCAAAAAATCTGGTGAAACCCTAGATAAATAAGTCTCAGAGTGAAAGGAGGACACATAATGAACCGTCTACAAGAGCGATATAAAGCAGAGATCTTACCATCTCTAATGGAAAAGTTTAATTACACTTCAGTAATGCAAGCACCAAAGATCGAAAAAATCGTTATCAACATGGGTGTTGGTGAAGCAGTATCCAACTCTAAAGTGTTAGATACAGCAGTAGAGGAACTTACAGCAATCGCTGGTCAAAAGCCTGTGATCACGCGTGCTAAGAAATCTATCGCTGGATTCAAACTTCGTGAAGGTATGCCGATCGGATCAAAAGTTACACTTCGCGGAGAGCGCATGTATGACTTCCTTGATAAGTTAATCAGCGTTTCCCTTCCACGTGTACGTGACTTCCGCGGGGTTTCCAAGAAGTCTTTCGACGGCCGCGGTAACTACACGCTTGGAGTTAAAGAGCAATTGATCTTCCCGGAGATCGACTATGATAAAGTAAACAAAGTTCGCGGAATGGACATCGTTATCGTAACGACTGCGAACACTGACGAAGAAGCACGTGAGCTTCTTACACAAGTCGGAATGCCGTTCCAAAAATAACCTTTAGCCAAAGGAGGTTTACCCGTGGCAAAGAAATCCATGATTGCTAAGCAACAACGCAAGCAAAAGTTCGGAGTGCAAGAATATACGCGCTGTGAACGTTGCGGGCGTCCTCATTCAGTAATCCGCAAGTTCAAACTGTGCCGTATTTGTTTCAGAGAACTTGCTTACAAAGGTCAAATTCCTGGCGTTAAAAAAGCCAGCTGGTAATACCCTGAAAAAAGGGAAGGAGGTAACTAGTAATGGTTATGACAGATCCAATTGCAGATATGCTTACTCGTATCCGCAACGCAAACACTGTTCGTCACGATAAATTGGAGCTTCCTGCTTCTAATATGAAAAAAGAAATCGCAGAAATCCTAAAGCGTGAAGGTTTTGTTCGCGATGTGGAATATGTAGAGGATAGCAAACAAGGAATGATTCGTATCTTCCTTAAGTACGGTTCTAACAATGAGCGTGTAATCTCAGGTCTTAAGCGTATCTCTAAGCCTGGACTACGTGTTTATGCAAAATCAACTGATCTTCCACGTGTACTTGGAGGACTTGGTATTGCGATCGTATCTACTTCTAAAGGCATTATGACTGATAAAGAAGCTCGCCAATCACAAATGGGTGGCGAAGTACTAGCGTACGTTTGGTAATAAATAGCGAATGGAGGTGTCAACATGTCTCGCGTAGGTAACAAACCGATTGAAGTTCCAGGTGGCGTTACAATCGATGTTGCAACTGACAACACGGTTTCTGTAAAAGGCCCTAAAGGTGAACTTTCTCGCAAATTCAATGCTGACATTAAGATTAATGTTCAAGATAACGAAATTACTGTGGAACGCCCGAGCGACCACAAAGAGCACCGTGCATTGCATGGTACAACTCGTAGCGTACTAAACAACATGGTTATCGGTGTAACTAACGGTTATGAAAGAGCTCTAGAAATTATCGGGGTTGGATATCGTGCTTCCAAAGCTGGTAACAAGCTTGTACTTAACGTAGGTTACTCTCATCCTGTTGAAATCGTTCCTGAGCAAGGGATCGACATCGAAGTACCTTCTAACACGAAGGTAATCGTTAAGGGTATTGACAAGCAACGTGTAGGTGAAGTTGCTGCAAACATCCGTTCAGTTCGTTCACCTGAGCCTTACAAAGGTAAAGGTATTCGTTACGAAGGTGAATTCGTTCGCCGTAAAGAAGGTAAAACTGGTAAATAAAGCCGTTAGGTAGCGGAAAGGAGTGCAAAGGATGATCACGAAAGCAGATAAGAATGTCGCTCGTAAGAAAAGACATGCTCGTGTTCGCCGCGTTGTAAGCGGAACAGCACAACGTCCTCGTTTGAACGTATTCCGTTCTACAAAGCACATCTATGCTCAATTGATCGATGATCAAGCAGGTGTAACAATTGTATCTGCATCTTCCCTTGATAAAGGTGTAAGTGTAGAAAACGGTGGAAACGTAGATGCTGCTAAAGCGATTGGTCAAGAAATCGCTAAGCGCGCAGTTGAAAAAGGAATCAAATCGGTAGTATTTGACCGAGGCGGATATTTATATCACGGACGTATTAAAGCATTAGCAGACGCAGCTCGTGAAGCTGGGTTAGAATTTTAATCGAAGGAGGGAACCTGATGCGTATCGACCCTAACAAACTTGAACTTGAAGAACGCGTCGTTACCGTTAACCGTGTAGCTAAGGTAGTAAAAGGTGGACGTCGTTTCCGCTTTGCTGCAGTAGTTGTAGTTGGTGACAAAAACGGTCACGTTGGATTCGGTACTGGTAAAGCCCAAGAGGTACCAGAAGCGATCCGTAAGGCGATTGAAGATGCTAAGAAGAACTTAGTAACTGTACCGATCGTAAAAACAACAATTCCTCACCAAGTAATTGGACGCTTTGGAGCAGGTAACGTACTTCTTAAACCTGCATCTGAAGGTACTGGGGTAATTGCTGGTGGACCTGTACGTGCAGTATTGGAGCTTGCTGGTGTAGGTGACATCCTTTCTAAGTCACTTGGATCTAACAACCCAATCAACATGGTTCGTGCAACTATCGAAGGTTTGAAAAATTTAAAGCGTGCTGAAGACGTTGCGAAACTTCGCGGTAAATCAGTACAAGAGCTTTTAGGTTAAGGAGGGAACTTTAGATGGCTAAGAAATTAGAAATCACCCTCACTCGTAGTGTTATCGGCCGTCCTGAAAACCAACGTATCGTTGTTAAGACACTTGGTTTGCGCAAAATGCACCAGACGGTTGTACACGAAGATAACGCGGCTATCCGCGGTATGGTTAACAAGGTGTCTCACCTTTTAACAGTGAAAGAATTAGAAGCTTAATAAGATAAATAAATCATGAGGAGGTGCTCAGATGAAACTTCATGAGTTGAAGCCATCAGAAGGATCCCGTAAAGTTCGCAACCGTTTAGGTCGCGGTATCGGATCAGGCAATGGTAAAACAAGTGGTCGTGGTCATAAAGGTCAAAACTCTCGTTCAGGCGGTGGTGTTAGACCTGGATTCGAAGGTGGACAAAATCCACTAGCACGTCGTTTACCGAAACGCGGATTCACAAACCCTACTCGTAAAGAGTATGCAGTTGTAAATCTTGAGAAGCTAGTTCGTTTTGAAGAGGGCACAGTAGTTACTCCGGAACTTCTTATCGAAACAGGAGTAGTTAGCAGTCTTAAAAACGGAATTAAAGTTCTTGGAAATGGCAAGTTAGAAGCTAAGCTTACAGTTAAGGCGCACAAATTCTCTGTTTCTGCTAAAGAAGCAATTGAAGCAGCGGGCGGAACTACTGAGGTGATCTAATGTTCCAGACAATCTCCAACATTATGCGTGTGGGTGATCTGAGAAACAAGATATTGTTTACACTTGCTATGCTGGTAGTGTTCCGTCTAGGAACATTTATCCCAGTACCAGGCGTAAATCGTGATGTACTGAAATTCAGTACGGGCGACAGTGCTAACATTTTTGGTTTTTTGAATACGTTTGGCGGTGGAGCTTTACAGAACTTCTCCATTTTCGCTATGGGTATCATGCCGTATATTACAGCATCGATCATCGTGCAGCTTCTGCAGATGGACGTTGTTCCTAAATTTACGGAGTGGAGTAAGCAAGGTGAAGTTGGGCGTAAGAAATTAGCTCAGTTCACTCGCTATGGAACTATTGTTCTTGGTTTTATCCAGGCAATCGGTATGTCTATCGGTTTTAACAATCTTTTCCCAGGACTTATTCAAAACCCTAGTATGTCTACGTATCTTTTTATCGCGTTAGTTTTAACTGCAGGTACTGCATTCTTAATGTGGTTAGGTGAGCAGATTACCCTTAAGGGGATTGGAAACGGAATTTCAGTTCTGATTTTTGCGGGGATTGCCGCAGCTATTCCTACAGCAGTTAACCAGCTTTTCACAACGCAATTTGAAGGTGGTAACGATCAGTTATTCATGCATATTGTAACGATTGTACTGCTTGCTCTTGCGATTGTACTCATTATTATGGGTGTTATCTTTATTCAACAAGGTGTTCGGAAAATCCCGATTCAGTATGCAAAGCGAGTCGTTGGAACAAAGCCTGTTGGCGGCCAGTCAACTCATCTTCCGATTAAAGTAAACGCAGCAGGTGTTATCCCGGTTATCTTCGCGATTTCCTTGATCATCACGCCAAGAACTGTTGCCGGCTTCTTCGGACAGAATGATGTTACGACTTGGATTATCAACACGTTTGACTACACGAAACCAGTCGGAATGATTATATATGCGCTCCTTATTATCGGATTCTCGTATTTCTATACGTTTATCCAAGTAAATCCGGAGCAAATGGCGGAAAACTTAAAGAAGCAGGGTGGATACATTCCTGGCATTCGTCCAGGAGCTAACACTCAAACTTATATAACAAGAATTCTGTATCGATTAACATTTGTTGGATCTCTTTTCCTGGCTGCAGTTGCAGTCCTGCCAGTTGTCTTTACAGCAATTCCAGGTTTGAACCTTCCGCCAGCCATTCAAATTGGTGGAACAAGCTTGCTGATTGTTGTAGGTGTGGCACTTGACACCATGAAGCAGATTGAGAGTCAGCTGATCAAGCGACACTACAAAGGCTTCATTAAATAAGAGCACGGGAAGATTCATCTTCCCATATGCTCTTGATAAAAGACGATTGTGATTTATGGAGGGATTAGATGTATCTAGTCTTAATGGGATTGCCCGGAGCAGGTAAGGGTACTCAAGCAGAAAGAATTGTTGAGAAATACGGAATACCTCATATCTCTACTGGAGATATGTTCCGAGCAGCAATTAAAGAGGAGACTCCTCTTGGACTTGAGGCAAAATCGTACATGGATGCGGGTAACCTCGTTCCTGACGAAGTTACAATCGGTATCGTACGTGACCGACTTTCTAAAAAGGACTGCGAAAAAGGATTTTTACTAGATGGATTCCCTCGGACAGTTGCCCAAGCGGAAGCACTGGAAGAAATCACAACAGAGCTTGGAAGAACGATTGATTATGTGTTAAACATTTCAGTAGATTCTGATCAGCTTATGCAGCGATTAACAGGTCGTCGGATTTGCCAAACATGCGGAAGCACGTATCATGTAATATTCAACCCGCCAAAGGTTGAAGGAGTATGTGATAAAGACGGCGGTACGCTTATCCAACGTCAAGATGATAATGAAGAGACCGTTCGAAACCGTTTAAATGTAAACATGAAGCAGGCTAAACCACTGCTTGATTTTTATGGTGAAAAAGGTTACCTGAAAAACATGAATGGTGATCAGGATATCGACAAAGTCTTTCAAGACATTGACCAACTTATTGGGGGATTGGCGAAATGATAATCTGCAAAACACCGCGAGAGATTGAAATCATGCGGGAGGCAGGTCGCATTGTTGCCTTAACTCATCAAGAGTTAAAAAAACACATTAAGCCTGGCATAACTACTAAGGAACTGGATAAAATTGCTGATACGTTTATCCGCAGCCAAGGTGCAATTCCTTCATTTAAAAACTATAATGGTTTTAGTGGAAGCATCTGTGCTTCTGTAAATGAAGAACTTGTGCACGGAATTCCAGGTAAACGCGTACTCAACCATGGCGACATTATCTCTATAGATATTGGGGCGAAGTACAAAGGATACCACGGTGACTCCGCTTGGACGTATGGAGTTGGCGAGATTTCAGATGAAGCTCAAAAACTTCTGGATGTAACGGAAGAGTCTTTGTATAAAGGACTCGAAAAAGCAAAAGCCGGTGCCCGGTTAACTGACATTTCTCATGAGATACAAAAGTATGCTGAGGGTGAAGGGTTTTCTGTTGTTCGCGAATATGTCGGACACGGAATAGGCCAGGACTTACATGAGGACCCGCAAATTCCTCATTATGGACCGCCTGGTAAAGGGCCGGTGCTGAAAAAGGGCATGGTTCTAGCAATAGAGCCTATGATTAATGCGGGAACTCGCTATGTTCGAACATTATCCGATAACTGGACGGTTGTCACAACGGATGGCAAATGGTGTGCTCATTTCGAACACACGGTTGTCATTACGGAAGAAGGCTTTGAAATCTTAACAAAGATCTAAGTGAAGGTGATGAAATGGTAAGCGAATCTGATTCGGTACCGAGCATAGGTCAACTGGTTCGGATACTAAAAGGAAGAGACGCAGATCGGTTAGGTGTGATTGTCGGTATTCTCGATGGACGTTTCGTCCTCGTAGCAGATGGTGACAAGAGAAAGTTTGATCGAGCCAAGCGTAAGAACCTAAACCACTTAGAGCTGCTGGATTTTACTTCTCCGGAAGTTGTTAAAAGCATTCTTGAAACAGGTCGTGTAACCAATGGCAAATTGCGTTATGCAGTAGCGAAGTTTTCCGACGAGAAAGTCATTGCTCTGAAGAAGGGAGATCAAGTCGATGGCTAAAGATGATGTTATTGAGGTCGAAGGTACAGTAATTGAACCTCTTCCGAACGCCATGTTTCGTGTTGAACTAGAAAACGGACACAAAGTTCTAGCGCACGTTTCTGGAAAGATTCGTATGCACTACATTCGAATTCTTCCAGGGGATAAAGTAACCGTAGAATTGTCTCCGTATGACTTATCACGTGGTCGTATAACGTATCGTTTTAAATAATCAATGTACTCCGTGACATAAGGAGGTTATAAACAATGAAGGTAAGACCATCAGTCAAGCCAATATGTGAAAAATGTAAAGTGATTCGCCGCAGAGGCACTGTAATGGTGATCTGTGAAAACCCGAAACATAAACAAAAACAAGGTTAATATACAGGAGGTGCAAAAATTATGGCACGTGTTGCAGGTGTAGATATTCCTCGTGATAAGCGAGTAGTAATCTCTTTAACATACATCTTCGGTATCGGTAAAACAAAAGCACAGCAAATTCTTGCTGGAGCTGGAGTTTCTGAAGATACACGCGTTCGTGATCTTACTGAAGATGAATTAAATAAAATCCGCGAAGTCATCGATGGACACAAAGTGGAAGGTGACCTTCGTCGTGAAGTATCACTAAACATCAAGCGTCTAATCGAGATCGGAGCATATCGTGGTGTTCGTCATCGTCGTGGATTACCAGTACGTGGTCAAAACACGAAGAACAACTCCCGTACTCGTAAAGGACCTCGTCGTACAGTAGCGAATAAGAAAAAGTAAGTAAAGGAGGTAAACTCTAAATGGCAAAAGCACGTAAGACTAATACACGTAAACGTCGTGTCAAAAAGAATGTTGAAGTCGGCGTAGCACATATCCGTTCTACATTCAACAACACGATCATTACGATCACTGACACGCACGGGAACGCAATCTCTTGGGCGACTGCTGGTCACCTAGGATTTAAAGGTTCTCGTAAGTCTACTCCGTTCGCAGCACAAATGGCAGCTGAAACAGCTGGTAAAACTGCAATGGAACATGGTATGAAAACGTTGGAAGTATCCGTTAAAGGACCTGGTGCTGGACGTGAAGCAGCAATCCGTGCCCTTCAAGCGGTAGGCTTAGAAGTAACAGCTATTCGTGACGTTACTCCTGTACCTCACAACGGTTGCCGCCCGCCAAAACGCCGTCGCGTGTAACAATATACACGGTATATATTTCTATAACTTGTCTATAATGGTTATAGTGAAAGTTTTGGTAAATGATAAGTCGGAATGCCTATGGGGAATTTCGGCTGGAAATCTCCAGCCGAGATTCGACGTTTGAAGGAGGGTTCAGTTGAATGATCGAAATCGAAAAGCCAAGAATTGAGACGGTTGAAATCAGCGACGATGCCACATACGGAAAGTTTGTTGTTGAACCACTTGAACGTGGATACGGGACTACACTAGGCAACTCCTTGCGTCGTATCTTGTTGTCCTCACTACCTGGTGCAGCAGTTACATCTATTCAGATCAATGGCGTATTGCATGAGTTCTCTACAGTTGAAGGTGTAGTTGAAGATGTTACAACCATCATCTTAAACTTAAAGAAACTTGCAATGAAGATTTACTCTGATGAAGAGAAGACACTTGAAATCGATGTACAAGGTGACGGTGTTGTAACAGCTGGCGACATTACTCATGACAGCGATGTTGAAGTCCTTAATCCGGATCTTCATATCGCAACACTAGCAAAAGGAGCTCATTTCCAAATGAAGCTTCATGCGAAACGTGGTCGTGGTTATGTACAGGCAGAAGGCAATAAACGCGAAGACCTGCCGATCGGGGTTATTCCTGTTGATTCAATTTACACGCCAATTTCGCGTGTGAACTATCAAGTGGAAAACACTCGTGTAGGACAAGTAACAAACTATGATAAGCTAACGCTTGATGTATGGACAGATGGGAGCATTCGTCCAGAGGAAGCAGTTTCTCTTGGTGCGAAGATCATTAGCGAACATTTAAACATTTTTGTTGGCTTAACAGATCAAGCTCAGAACGCTGAGATTATGGTAGAAAAAGAAGAAGACCAAAAAGAAAAAGTACTTGAGATGACGATCGAAGAACTTGATCTTTCTGTTCGTTCTTATAACTGCCTAAAGCGTGCTGGCATTAATACAGTTCAAGAACTTGCGAATAAGTCTGAAGAAGACATGATGAAAGTACGCAACCTTGGAAAGAAATCTCTTGAAGAAGTTCAAGAGAAACTTGAAGAGCTAGGTCTTTCATTACGCGCTGACGATTAATTCGTAATACGCGCTTTTTCAAGACGAGAGAGAAACGCGCAGAGGAGGGAATACAAGCATGGGATACCAAAAGTTAGGTCGTGTATCTGCGGTTCGTAAAGCAATGCTTCGTGATTTAGCTACTGATTTAATCATCAACGAGCGTATTGAAACTACAGAAGCACGTGCAAAAGAAGTTCGTAAATTTGCTGAGAAAATGATTACGCTTGGTAAGCGTGGAGACCTTCATGCTCGCCGTCAAGCTGCATCGTTCCTTCGTAACGAAGTAGCAGACGCTGAGTCTGGACAAAGATCTCTACAAAAGCTTTTCAGTGATCTTGCACCTCGCTATGCAGAGCGTAACGGTGGTTACACTCGCATCGCAAAAATCGGCCCTCGCCGTGGTGATGGTGCACCAATGGTTATCATTGAATTAGTTTAATAAAACGTATGAAAGGGCGGGATCAAGTCTTCAATGACAATCTTGCCCTTTTTTATTTTTATTGAAAAGCCAAGTAGTAATTGCGAGAGTTGATTTGCGCTCCAGGTGCTCGCTTTCCGCGGGGCAGGCGGTGAGCCCCTTGCCGCTTTGCGCCGTTAAGGGTCTCACCTGACCGCTTGTCCCGCAGGAGTCTCGCACCTTGCGCTCCAATCAACTTTTCAATGAAGGGACAACAAAGTTCTAAAGCAAAACCATTAAAAAAAGTTATTGAAAGTTCAAGCCCATTATTGTTAAAAGTAATTGAGCAGAGAGCAGCTTAGAATGAGCAGCAGTTAAGAGGAGGATGTCACATGGAAAACATCATTACCGTTAAAGATGTGACCTTTTATTATCCGGGAGAAGAGACACCTACGCTTAAAGGTGTAACGTTAGATGTACACAAAGGGGAATGGCTATCGATCGTGGGCCATAACGGCTCTGGGAAGTCCACGTTGGCAAAAATGCTCAACGGGCTGTTGTTGCCTAATGAGGGGGCTGTATATGTCTCACAGTACACGACAGGCCTTCCAGACGACATCTGGGAAATAAGAAGACTTGTCGGGATGGTGTTTCAAAATCCAGATAACCAGTTTGTAGGAACGAGCGTACAAGATGACATCGCGTTTGGCCTGGAGAATTTCGGTGTTCCGCGAGACGAGATGGTAAAGCGTATCAATGAAAGTATAGAGAGAGTGGGAATGGAAGCTTTCTTAAACCAGGAACCTCATCAATTATCCGGTGGGCAGAAGCAACGAGTGGCAATAGCCGGTATATTGGCACAGAAACCTTCTGTTATCGTTTTGGATGAAGCGACATCGATGCTCGATCCGATCGGTCGAATTGAAGTGATCGAGACTGTGCGCGAACTGAATGAAAAAGAGGGCATCACTGTCATTTCTATCACTCATGATTTAGAGGAAGCGCTAAGTGCAGACAGAGTTGTCGTCATGAAAATGGGAGAGAAGGCAGCTGAAGGCGTACCTGAAGACATTTTTCAGCAGCGTGAACTTTTGAAATCGGCCGGTCTGGATTTACCGTTTTCACTAAAGTTAAGTGAGGCTCTTCGCCAACAAGGTGTGGAGCTTGATAAAAGCTATTTAACGCAGGAAGAGCTGGTGAATGCATTATGGAAATTAGCATAAACCGTCTAGAGCATAGATACATGGAGGGAACTCCGTTCGAGAGGCGTGCTCTGCACGATATTAACCTCGACATCGCGGATGGTACTTTCCTTGCTTTGATCGGGCACACTGGCTCTGGAAAGTCTACACTTATTCAACATCTTAACGGGCTATTAAAGCCTTCAGCAGGCTCGATAAAGATGGGCAGTACTGAACTTAAGGCTGGCGGTAAGAAACAAGATTTAAAATCACTTCGAAAAAAAGCCGGTATTGTTTTTCAGTATCCTGAGCATCAGCTTTTTGAAGAAACGGTTGAAAAAGATATCATGTTTGGTCCACGGAATTTTGGTGTGTCAGAAGAAAGCGCGAAGCTAACTGCTACTAAAGTAATTGAGATGGTAGGACTTCCCGAGAGTGTTCTGCAGAAGTCTCCCTTTGACTTAAGCGGTGGCCAGATGCGTCGTGTGGCGATTGCAGGTGTTCTTGCCATGAATCCCGAAGTGCTGATCTTGGACGAGCCTACAGCAGGACTTGATCCAGCTGGGCGTGTTGAGATTATGGAGCTGTTCTATTCCCTGCATGAGAGAAATAACCTCACTACGATACTTGTTACTCACAGTATGGAAGACGCTTCGAGATACGCAGATGAGATTGCTGTGATGCATAAAGGTGAACTGTATCTCCATGGTAAGCCGACTGACATCTTTAGTGAGCGAGAAGCTCTACAGAAAGCCGGATTAGATGTGCCAGAGACCGTTCAATTTTTACAAAAATGGAATGAGAAGTCTGGTTTGAATCTGACATTATCGAAGTTTACAGTGGACGAGCTGGCTAAACAAGTTAGTCAGAGTCTGAAGAAGAGGGGGAATTAATATGCTGCAGAATGTTATTATCGGGCAGTATTACCCAGCTTCCTCTCCCCTTCATCGAATGGATTCCCGCTCGAAGCTCATTGCTGCCTTCTTTTATTTGTTTATCGTCTTTTTGGCGAACAACTGGCTGACTTATGGACTACTGATCGCTTTTACGTTTGTAACGATCAGTTTGTCAAAAGTTCCACTTCGTTTTTTATATAAAGGATTAAAGCCGATTCTTTTACTGGTCGTGTTTACGATGCTTTTGCATATTTTCTTAACAAAAGAAGGCGATTTGCTTTATAAAGCGGGCTTTCTTGAAATTTACGAAGGCGGAGTGATTCAAGGGATATTCATTGCCTTAAGGCTTTTATTACTTGTTATGATGACGTCGCTCTTAACCTTAACAACAACACCGATCGATATTACTGACGGGTTGGAACACTTGTTAGGACCTTTAAAAAAGTGGAAACTTCCTGTTCATGAGTTCGCATTGATGATGTCGATCTCACTCAGGTTTATTCCAACGCTCTTACAAGAGACGGAAAAAATCATGAAAGCGCAGATGGCACGTGGTGCTGATTTCACGAGCGGACCGATCAAAGAACGAGCAAAGGCTTTTGTACCGCTGTTAGTTCCGTTATTCGTCTCGTCGTTTAAGCGGGCTGAAGAACTCGCTCTTGCGATGGAGGCGAGAGGTTATCGTGGTGGTGAAGGCAGAACGCGACTTCGAGCGCTAGAGTGGCATCAACGTGATACGTTTGCACTGCTTTTACTAGCATTGCTGACTCTTGCGCTATTCTTATTACGCAATTAAAAGGAGATTGAACATGGCTCGTATGAAAGTAACCGTAGCTTATGATGGTACTGAGTTTGCCGGATACCAAATACAGCCTAGCGGCAGAACGGTGCAAGGAACGATTCAGGCCGTCCTGCAAAAGATGCACAAAGGGGAACCTGTAGGAATCTATGCCTCAGGACGCACGGATGCGGGTGTTCATGCCATCGGTCAAGTGTTTCATTTTGATACACCTATGGAGATTCCTTCTGAAGCTTGGGGGAAGGCATTGAATGCGATGCTTCCGAATGATATTCTAATAAAAGACGTAGAGTTGGTCAGCGATTCGTTTCATTCTCGTTTCTCTGCAACAGGTAAAGAGTATCATTATAAAATTTTAAGAAGTAAGCAACCAGATGTGTTTCAAAGGAATCAGTTGTTTCATTTTCCCTATTCTTTAAACGTAGAGGATATGAAGCAAGCTGCATCGTTATTTTTAGGTACACATGACTTCACCTCATTTTCATCAGCAAAGTCGGAAGTGGAAGATAAAATTCGAACGATCTTTGCTTTAGATGTTGAGGAAGAAGGTAACGTCCTAACGCTGAAGGTAAGAGGCAGTGGTTTTTTATATAACATGGTTCGCATTCTTGTTGGTACTCTTTTAGAAGTGGGACAAGGAAAGCTCAAACCCCATGAGATCTTAGGAATTATACAAGGCCAAGACCGTGCACTCGCTGGAAAAACAGCTCCAGCAAACGGACTCTATCTCTTTCATGTAGAATATGAAGATAAAACGGAATAATATTTAGGATACGCTTGACATCGTTGTTTATATATTATAAGATATTATTTGGTATTTCTACAGATATCGTCCACATGCCCCGTGTAGATATCTCGGGAAATGTTCACATGAATATAATGAAATTTGATTGAAGATACAGGAGGGAAAACACATGCGTACGACTTTCATGGCGAAAGCTTCTGAAGTAGAACGTAAATGGTTTGTGATCGACGCTGAAGGCAAAACACTTGGACGTCTATCCAGTGAAGTTGCATCTATCCTTCGCGGTAAGCATAAGCCTATTTATACACCACACGTTGACACTGGTGATCACGTAATCATCATCAACGCTGAGAAGATTGAATTAACAGGTAAGAAATTAACAGACAAAATTTACTACCGCCACACTGGTCACCCAGGTGGACTGCGTACGAGAACTGCATTAGAAATGCGTACAACTCGTCCAGTTCAAATGCTTGAACTAGCAATCAAAGGTATGCTTCCAAAGAACAGCCTTGGTCGCCAAATGTTCAAAAAGCTTCACGTTTACGCTGGAGCTGAGCACAACAACCAAGCACAAAAACCTGTAAACTACGAGTTACGCGGATAAAAAGGAGGGTATTTACGTGGCACAAGTACAATATTATGGCACTGGACGTCGTAAGCACTCCGTAGCGCGTGTACGATTAGTTCCTGGTGAAGGCCGTATCGTAATTAACGGACGTGACATTGACGAATTTTTCGGATTAGAAACTTTAAAGCTTATCGTTAAGCAACCACTTAACACAACTGAAACAACTGACAAGTATGACGTATTAGTTACTGTTCATGGCGGTGGATACACTGGACAAGCAGGAGCTATCCGTCACGGTATCTCTCGTGCGCTTCTTGAAGCAGATCCTGAGTACCGCGGTTCTCTTAAAGCAGCTGGATTCCTTACTCGTGACGCTCGTATGAAAGAGCGTAAGAAGTACGGACTTAAAGGCGCTCGTCGTGCACCTCAGTTCTCAAAACGTTAATTTCTATTACGTTTTTCAAAACCCTGTTCTCTTTTTTAGAGAGCGGGGTTTTTTTATTTGTGAATTGCGTCTAGTTCGAGAAGATTGAGTCTAATTCCAAACCATTAAGCCTAAAATCGTGAAAATTAAGTCTTAACCCAAATAATTAAGTCTAATTTTAAATAATTAAGTCTTAACCGAATAATTAAGTCTAATTTAAAATAATTAAGTCAAAAACGAAAAAATTAAGTCTAACGCAGATCTTATCGTGCCCTGCCTTTTTCCCCTCCATAATGCCATAAAGAGTTATTCCCATCTTTTATGAAGTGTCGTGAAGCCATCTCTGGAGAAAATATAGATATGGAAAACACAACATGATGAAAGGGGAGGTATTAATGGCAATCGTATTAAACAACTTTAAAGAAAAGCAGCGCTTCAAAAAAGAAACGTTCGAGCGGAAAGTACTTCGGGACTTATCCCTTGCTACCATAAAAAAAGAATTTCAGCGTTTGTTTCAACCATTTTTTCAATACTCGCTTCTTTATCAAAATGACATTGAAGATGCGTGCATCGATATGGCAATCGATTCTTATCTCTTAGGTGCAGGCTACAGCCGATTTGCGTATCATGGAGAAACATTAGAAAAGATTAAGGAAAGAGCATATGCAAAACAACAGGCAATCGCAGACGGCCTTTTTGAATATTGGCAGTTCTGGTGCTGGGGAACAGAGATGATGATGGAATCTCTTCATCTTTGCTGTGAGGCATTCGTTCATATTTGGTGGATGGAAGGCTACAAAAACGGTGAAAAACGCTACCGGATGAAGTTGCAATAATCGCTAAACAGTTATAAATTTCTTCTTGTCCCATATACATAGTGATATATGGCTTGTATAGGGGGACAAAACATGAAGAAGTGGGTGAAGGGAGCCGCATTTGCACTTGGATGCGCTGTCCTTATCTTTATTTTCACCTATCATTTTTTAGATGATGATTCGTGGCGCTCGTGGAACATGCCGCTCTCTGGAAAGATTATCGTAATCGACCCAGGCCATGGCGGTGCTGACGGTGGTGCTGTTGGTGATGGAGAAGTTCTTGAAAAAGAGATCGCATTAAACATTTCCATGTTACTTCGAGATTATTTACAAGAAGCGGGAGCGCTTGTCATCATGACACGTGAAACAGACACTGACCTCGCGGACGAAGGTACAAAAAAATTGCGACATCGCAAATGGGAAGATTTAAAAGAGCGAAAAAAAATTATTAACGAAAATCATGCGGACTTATTTATTTCGATTCACTTAAATTCTTTGCCCTCATCTAGGTGGAGAGGCGCACAAGTCTTTTATCATCCCGGCAAAGAAGACGGAGAAGCCGTATCTAAATTTATACAAGACGAAATCAAAAGAAATCTAAATAATACGGATCGGTTTGCAAAATCCATAGAAGGTTTATACTTGCTGCGGACTGCAGAAGTGCCAGGAGCGCTAGTCGAAGTCGGTTTCTTATCCAATCCATCAGAACGAGAGCTGTTAAAAACAGAATCGTACCAAAAAAGTATAGCGGCATCGATCTACCAAGGTATGCTGCGATTTTATACAAATGAAACACCACCAACATCTCCTCTTGATTAGAGGGGGTGTTTCTCTATTTTCATGTGCTGCTTTCCGGGCGAGTAATTTGGAGTGGACAGTAAAAATACCGAAGTGGACAGTAAATATGTAAAAGTGGACAGTATTTCTTTGAAAGTGGACAGTAAATTTCAATAAGTGGACAGTATTTTCATAAAAGACGACAGTAAGTGCTCATACCTCCTTTAGCGAGCTTCCTCGTTTGAGTGAAATTCACACATCTAAAAAAACCGCTTACATGATTGTCGGTAGGGGTTGTGATATACTGAAAAGGAATTTTACAGGTAAAGGATGTGTCTATGTGCTTACAGAAGAAAAAGTCATCGAGCTGTTAGGTCCTATTCAAGACCCTTATTTACATAAAAGCATGGTCGACTCAGGGAGTATACGTGAGTTGAAGATAAAAGAAGGATATGTGGGGCTGAAAATCGGCTTAGCACATACAGGAACGCCTGAACAAATGCAGCTGCAGCAGCAGATCGTTCAAGTTTTGAAAAACGCTGGAGCGGAATCTGTCGGACTTCGTTTCGAAAAAAGAGACGATATTACGGCTGTAAACCCAAGTGAAGCAGCGAACCAAACTGCACCAACTACTCTTCTTTCCGAAAACAGCAAGACTCAATTTATCGCGATCGCTAGTGGTAAAGGCGGCGTAGGGAAATCAACGGTTTCGGTCAACTTAGCTGTTGCTCTTGCGAGACTTGGGAAAAAGGTCGGATTGATCGATGCAGATATTTACGGATTCAGTGTTCCAGATATGATGGGAATTACAGAACGTCCGAAAGTAAAGGGCGACCATATCTTTCCGGTTGAGCGTTTTGATGTAAAAGTAATCTCTATGGCATTTTTCGTGGAGGATAATGCACCTGTAATTTGGCGTGGACCGATGCTTGGGAAGATGCTCATGAATTTCTTCAGCGAAGTAGAATGGGGAGATCTAGACTATGTTCTTCTAGACTTGCCGCCAGGTACAGGTGATGTGGCGCTGGATGTTCATAAGATGCTTCCGAAGTGTAAAGAAGTAATCGTAACAACACCTCATGCTACAGCAGCATTCGTAGCAGCTCGAGCGGGAACGATGGCAATCAAGACAAACCATGAAGTGCTTGGTATCGTTGAGAACATGTCTTACTTCCAAAGCGGATCAACAGGTGAAAAGGAATATGTATTTGGTAAAGACGGCGGAAAGCGTTTAGCAGAAGAGTTAAATGTACCGTTGCTAGGACAAATACCGCTTGGTCAGCCTGAAATAAAAGAAGATGATTTTGCGCCAAGTGTATATGACCAAACACATCCAATCGGTGAACACTACATTCAGATGGCAAAGAAAATTATTGATAAAACAAATTAAAGAAAAAGCCTTCCGGTTGTCGGGAGGCTTTTATTGCGGGCTTGTGGACTCTTCTTGTTGCTCTTGTCCGCCGCCAGATGATGAAGCTTCTTTTCCTTTTTTCGAGATGGACTGATCAATTTCTTCATGAGCCACTTTCTTTAACATCTCTTGAATTTGAGCTTGTACGATTGGACTCTCAAACGTCTCAAGCATCACTTTTTTCATTTCTTTTCTAACTGGCTGTGTATCAACGAGGGATAATAATTTTTCTGCCATTTGCGGGTTCTGCATGATCTTCATCACTTCTGCTTGATACTGAGGATCTTTAATTAGATCCTTCATCAATTTCTCATGTTCTTTTCGCATGCTTTTCGCAAAAGCTACTGAGAACTTCGGATCTTTAAAAAGGGTCTGCCAAAACTTTTGGCCCTTTTCAGAAAGAAGCTGCTTTTCAATCGTCTGTTTGATGACTTCTTGATCAATGAGTATATCTTGTTGAATTTCTTTATCTGATAGAACTTCTTTAATGGCTTTTTTTCCTTCATCTGTCTTCAATAGATCGACAAGCATCTTTTTCGTCGCTTCGTAATCGACCTGTGAACTGCCCTGGGCTTCTTGAGCACAGCCCGAAAGAACAGCAAAAGAGATACAAAAGAGGAAAATGTATATTTTTTTCATTTGAATTCCTCCTCCTTTCAAGTTGAGCTCGATACTTATAGGATTGATTTTTAGCACGTATTTATACTGGTTATTTAAAGGAAAACTGGCAATTTAAAATAGACATTGGTACAATCGTTACGGAGCATGTTAGAGGGGGAAAACACGCGTGAAAATTAGAAGTTGGATCTTTTTATTCTTTACCACATTATTAATTGGGGTTGTCAGTGCAATCACAGTTGGTCTTATATTAAAGTTTCCAGAGGACAGCAGCGCTTTAGAAGTACTTCTATATATTTTTGGACTGATCGGTTTTGGCGCGTTGTTCAGTGTATTTAGTCAGATGGGCTTTTTTGCATATTTAACGGTTCATCGCTTTGGCCTTGGTATTTTTAAAAGTCATCGCCTTTGGAACGGAGTACAACTTGTATTGATAGCGGTCGTACTTTTCGATTTGTTCTATTTACGATATACATCTTTTCACAAGGAAGGCGACAGCCTCGTTAACTACATTCTTATTCCGCTTGCGATTTTAGCTTACGGATTGGTCATTGCATATGTAAAAGTAAAACAAACATCGAGTGTAGCGTTCATCCCAACGCTTTTCTTTATTACAGTCGTAACCATCTTAGAATGGGTGCCGGTGTTAAAAGAAAACAATACCCTTTCACTATGGATGGGCTTTGTTCCGATCATGCTTTGTAACACGTATCAAATTTTAATGCTGCATCGACTGTTGCAGTCAAATCAATCTAAATCATCTAAACAAACAAAGCCCACTGCCTTATAAGGCAGGGGCGTTTTTTCATTCATCAGTTAACTTCTTTACTGTTGGCCTCGGTATTCGCGATCATCTCACTTACACTCACAAATTTAAAGCCATCGTCGCGGAGTTTATCAATAATAGTTGGAAGTGCTTTATGCGTTTGTTTAACAGAATCCGATGCATGAAGCAAGATGATGTCTCCTGCTTTCGTCTCATCAGTAGCAGTTGTAACAATACGATCTACTCCAGGGTTCTTCCAATCTTTCGTGTCGATGCTCCAATGAACTACCGTGTGGTTGAGATCTTCTGAGATGTTCAAGACACGCTCATCAAAATTCCCATTTGGCGGTCGTATGAGAGAAGTCATTTTCCCGGATACTTTTTTAATTTTCTCCTGAGCTAAAAGGATATCCCGCTTGATCTGTTTATCTTCCCAATCTGTATAGCTTTTGTATTGATAACCGAGACTGGCTACTTCATGACCATCTTTTACAATACGTTCGACGATTTCAGGATGACGTTCAGCCCAAGCGGCTGATAGGAAAAAGGTACAGTTTTTTACGCCTTTTTCCTTTAAGACGTCTAAGATCGGTGTGACCCGTTTGTCGCCCCAGCTGATATCAAACGTAAGAGATACTTTGTTTCCTTGGTCTTCTCCCTTATAAATCGCACGGGGTCCATCTTTAGATGAAAACACAGATAGTTGCTGCTGTCCTACAAATGCAAGTGAGGCAGCAAAGAAAGCTGCAAACACAACAACCATGTATTGTTTCATTTTCTTGCCGTTAATAACGAAGAAAAATTTCATAAAACCATCTACCCCCTGTCCATCTTCCTTACAAAATATCTATGATGAAAGGGACAAGATATACCGAAAATTTAGACATTCCTATAAAATATTAACTCTGACTTTTCATGGCCATAATGGTAAAAGAAAAAATAAGAGGGGTGTCGTCTATTGTCTTTGGTAGGGATGCTGTTAAATCATCAAGAGCTTTCTGAGTTTGAATATGTGTTAAAAAAGGAAATGGAAGAACTAAGGGTCGATCTTGAAGACAATAAGATTGATTCCATTGTAAAAACTGTATTAGAAGAGCGGTATCAGATTATTTATCGTTTGTTCTGCAGGTTCGCTAAGCCTTCTGATTGCAGAAGATATTTAAGGCGGAAACAAAGAAATTAACTTTTTTCGAAAAAACTATTGACCATATTATCAAGAAGGTGGTATATTACTTCTTGTCGCTTTTACAGCGGCTGAAACAAACGAAACAAACAAATTAAGAATCACTAAAAAAAGCAGTTGACATCAACTAGCCAACGGTGGTATCTTATAAAAGTCGCCAAAACGAGCGACACACTGAAACACAC
>NZ_JACZDW010000008.1:0-67539 GCF_015903875.1 Fictibacillus sp. 7GRE50 | reverse complement strand
GATTTAAAACTGACGGAATTAATTCTTAATTCCTTACCTATTTCTTTTGTTCAGTTTTCAAAGAACTGTGTGTTTCGTGTGTCGCTCGTTTTGGCGACTTTATTAGGATATCATCTTAAAAACAAGATGTCAACCTGTTTTTTTATCGTGTTTCCCGACTGCAACATTGTTTCTGTGTGTCGCAGCGACAAGAAATAATATAGCACGATATAGATAAACAGGTCAACACCTTTTTAGAAAAAAGTTTATTCTTTTATTGAGTAGTAACGATGATACAGGTTTTTGCTCTTTGTTTCCCGCTTGATTGCCTTTATATAACCCTTGTCTTTTAAGTGCGTAAGAATCATAGGAAGATCGATCGCATAGTCTTGAACCTCATCATGTTCCATCAATTCATGATATGCCCATTCATCCTTCTCTTTAATAATACCCAACAGATGATGCGCACCTAATTTTGTTTTAGAAGAAAGTGAAAACTCTGATGCTAGTAATAGAAGTTCGATTCTTTTATCAATCGTCTCTTCTCCTGTTACAAGCTCTTCATACAACTTAAAGATTTCAGGTTGGATCATCTTCACCTGGTTCCAAACAGTAACTTCTGGATAATATCCATGTTCAATAACAGATAGACGAGCTAAATGATGAAGAGCATGCATGATGTTGTTAAATGCATCTAAATAATGGCCCGAGTGGAAGAGTTCTTTTCCATCGTTATATCGGCGAAGTAGTTTTGCAAACTCAAGACCAATCTTATGTGTTCTTTCTTCAGCAGGAAACTCGTGAAGTCGGTCTCTTAATCTTGTTATGTACTCATTACGGTTAAATAGAACTTTCCCGTTCATCACCCAATCAACCGCTCTTTTATTCGTACCGAGCATCAACCAAGAATTAAGCAGTTGTTCTGTCACAATGTGAAGCGCAGCTGAGGTTGACTCAAACTCGTAGTGTTTGATCATCAAAGGCTGATCGGATTCTTTTACTATAATAAGAAGTATTGAATCAAAGTGATCCGTGCCAGGGCTGAATGGTTTATTCTTTTCAACAAAAAGCACTCCTAATGTGTTTTCGTTGCTTGCTCTCTCCTGATACAGCGGGCGTAAAATATCTTCCATGAAGGTCATCTCCCATTTTAACAAAATCCTGTTTGTTACTTTCAACATCAAATAAAGAAATCCTTTTTCTTTTCCTAAGAGTTCATATGTTATACTAATGAACGGAGGAGGGACAGGTATGATAAAGTATACGAGCAAAATCAATAAAATACGTACGTTCGCGTTAAGCCTTGTTTTTATAGGTATTATCATCATGTATGCAGGCCTGTTTTTCAAGACAAGTTTTGTCGTTATGTCTATTTTTATGGTGATTGGGTTTATCGCAACGATCGCTAGTGCTGGTGTTTACTTCTGGATAGGTATGATCTCTACTCAGGCTGTGCAGGTTGTCTGCCCAAACTGCGGAAAAGTAACGAAAGTACTAGGACGTGTAGATGCATGTATGTCATGTAACCAGCCACTTACGATGGATAAGGGTCTTGAGGGCGAAGAATTTGATGAGAAATACAACTCAAAACGCCAGATGCGCAAAGAGAATAGATAAAGCTGACTTACCGTAGTGGAAAGTCAGCTTTTTTTTAATGTTTTCTTTTGCAATCCGGGCATACTCCGTAAATTTCCATACGGTGTCGGCCTACATCAAACCCTGTTACAGATTCTGCTAGACTCTCGACCTCATCTAAACCGGGATAATGGAAATCCACTATCTTGCCGCATGAATCACAGATGATATGGTAGTGATCAGTCGTCACACAATCAAATCGGCTTGATGAATCCCCATAAGTCAGTTCTTTTACAAGACCCGCTTCTTTAAAAACTCTAAGGTTATTGTAGACTGTTGCTACACTCATATTTGGAAATTTCCCCTCCAGCGCTTTGTAAATCTCATCAGCAGTCGGATGGGACATTGATTGGATAAGATGCTCTAAGATAGCATGACGCTGAGGTGTAATCCGTACCCCTACTGATTTTAAGTTGTCGATTGCCGCGTTTATCTTAGCGCTTGACATCGTCATGCACCCCATTTCTTTAAGAATTCTTACTTTATAATCGTTATAATTAGTCTACTGCTTTTCTACAGGTTTTGTCAATTGAAGTGTATGTATGCAGTATTGTATTAGGACTGATCTTCGTGTAGAACTGGCTCTTTCACTTTCATTTGTTCGTTAACGTAACGTGCAGCAACGAAGAGGAAATCAGAAAGTCTGTTAAGATAAGACAACACAAGTGGATTTACACCTTCAATTTCTACAGCAATACGTTCTGCTCGCCTCGCAATTGTTCGTGCGGTATGAAGAGCACTTGCTGACGGGGAACCGCCAGGAAGAATGAACTGCTTTAAAGGTTTCAGTCCCGCCTGCCAATGATCAATCGTCTCTTCAAGAAATGAGATATCTTCTTCTTTTAATTTCCACGCTACTTCCTTACCCGCTGGAGTCGCTAGCTCAGCTCCAACATGAAATAAAACAGTCTGTACTTTTTGCATAACAGTTGTCGCTTTTTCAGCCCATTCTTCTCTCGGCAGCAAGCTTACGCCAAATCCGATCATGCTATTCGCTTCATCACATGTGCCATACGCGTCTACCCGCACATCGTTTTTAGAAACCCGTTCACCAAAGATTAAGGATGTTGTTCCTTTATCTCCAGTTTTTGTGTATATTTTCATACTAATACCCCCGGTCATATGGAATGATATTGATCATCTCTTTACGCTTATCATTTCTATATAGAGTTAGATTATCACAAAAGATCTCGATCGCTCTTTCTTGGTATTGAGGTGAAATCCCTGAAAGGTGCGGCGTAACCGTTACGTTCTTCATATCCCATAATGGACTTTCTTCTACTAATGGCTCTTTTTCAAACACATCGAGAACGGCGTGGCCAATCTTCTCGACTTGCAATGCTTGGATCAGCTCTACTTCATCTACCGTTTTTCCTCTTCCGATATTAATGAATACTGTGTTTTGCTTCATTAGAGAAAAGGCGCTCTTTCCAACGAAATGAAAAGTATGTGGTGTTGAGGGGAGAACATTCACGATAAAATCACTTTCTTCATAAAGAGTGGAGATTCCTTCTTTATCCACGATTACATCACAATTATCCGCCGGATGCCCGCTTCTATTAAATCCGATGGTTTTCATATTAAAAGCTTTCGCAAGTCTTGCTATCTCGCATCCGATTGCTCCTGTTCCTAATATACCAAGTGTCTTTCCTGAGATCTCAGTCATCGGCACTTTCCGATCCCACGTGTGCTGTTTTTGATTTTCTAAAAGCAGACTTGCTCTGCGTGAAACTTGCAGCATCATGGAAATCGTATATTCTGCCATAGGCGTTTTGTGGATACCTCTTGCATTCGTAATCAGAATATCTTGTTTTTCTAGAGCTTTAAACGGCATTTTATCAAGACCAGCTGAAATAACCATGATCCATTGTAGTTCTTTTGATTCAGCTACTAATTCATCAGTTAGATCTTCCCCATAAGATAATAAGATTTCAGCTTGATTAAGATACGCCTTAGCTTCTTTCATGTTCTTATAAAAATGAAATTCTTCATTCGGGAACGTGTTCTTTAATCCGTCTTTTATATCATCTCTTAATCGCGCACTGGAAAGAATCATAAGAAACACCTCTTTTCGAGTAATAGAAAAAGCGGGAACGTGCTCCCCGCTTTTTAAGTTGTTACTGTTTTGTTTTGGCTGTTTCCTAATGGAATTACTTTGAGTCTGTTTGTTCTCAATCTTCATTGAAAATTTGATTGGAGTGAAAGGTGCGAGACTCCTGGGGGATCAGCGGGACAGGTGAGACTCTTAATAGTGCAAGGCACTAAGAGGCTCACCGCACGCCCCCCGGAAAGCGAGCAACCTGTAACGGAAATCAATAACCCACATAGAGCAACAAAGCTATCCAAAACAGTTTTTACTTAAGGTTCTCTGGATTAAGACCTTGAAGTTCCGGCAGTACGAACAAACCGTCTTTTCTGATCAATACATCGTCAAAGTAGATTTCTCCTCCGCCGTACTCCGGACGCTGAATCAACACCATATCCCAGTGGATGCCTGATTCGTTTCCGTTGTATGCATCTTGATACGCTCTTCCAGGTGTGAAGTGAATGCTTCCGCCAATCTTCTCATCAAATAAGATATCTCCCATCGGGTGCTGGATCAGTGGATTTACCCCGATCGCAAATTCCCCAACATAACGAGCACCTTCATCTGTATTAAAGATCTCGTTTAATTTTTCGGTGTTGTCTGAAGTGGCTTCAACAATCTTTCCATCTTTGAAAGTAAGTTTTACGTTGTTAAACGTTGTTCCGTGATAAGGACAAGGTGTGTTATAAGTAATGGTTCCATTCACACTGTCTTTTACGGGTGCCGTAAATACTTCTCCGTCAGGAATGTTATTTTCACCTGCACACATAACAGCTGGAATTCCTTTGATAGAGAACGTTAGATCAGTTCCCGGAGCTGTGATGCGTACTTTATCTGTACTTTCCATTAATGCATGAAGTGGTTTTTGTGCTTCAGCCATCGCCTTATAGTCCACGTTACACACATCAAGTACAAAATCAGTGAACTTTTCTAAGCTCATTTTTGCCATTTGTGCAAGACCTGTAGTTGGGTAGTTTAATAATACCCATTGGCGGTCATTGATGATCATGTTTTGAACAGGCTTATTGATCTCCGCTTTCATCTGGAAAATCTCACTTGGAACTTCTGAGAACTCTGCATCATTGTTTTTACATTGAATAGAGATATACGCATCAATATCTTCTATGCGTGCAAGATCCCATTTCACTTGTGCCTCAGAATGTTCTTTCGTTGAGCCCATCATTAATGCACGTGAAATTTCTTCGTCTGCTAGTTGAACGTAAGGAAAAGCTCCTAACTTGTAAGTTTCCTGTACGAGCTCTTTTACGAGTGGCTTCCCTGCTAAGAATGAAGTAATAAGTACTTTTTGCCCTTTTTCAACCTTTAGTGAATGCGTCAGCAATGTTCTAGCCAACGTCGTTAAACGTTCATCTCTCATTATGTATAACCCCCGAATTTATATGTTATAAAATTCACACTATTTCATTTTATCACGCATAAGCCATCATGCCTATTTATTAGGAACGAAAAGCATAGTCTATCAGTCTCTGTTGCATACTATTTGGCGTGGAGGTGAATGAATTCATGAACGTATCACGCGCTCAGCAGATCATTAAATCAGAAAAAGAGATCCAAGTGCTTCACAACGGAACTCCTGTATGGCTTCAATCTGTTGATGAAAACAATCAAACCGCTAGAGCTTACACAAGAGAACAGCCCGATCAAGAGATGGACATTCCTGTAACAGAACTTCAGGAAAGTTAAAAAGCCCCGATTTCTCAGGGCTTTTTTCTATGACAGATTTTCTTCTATAAATTTCAACGCTTCTTCTACATGATCTTTTACTTTTACTTTTCGATATTCTTTCGCGATGTTTCCTTCTCCATCAATAATAAACGTGGAGCGTTCGATTCCCATGTATTCCTTGCCAAAGTTCTTTTTCAGTTTCCAAACATCGTATAGCTCTGCAACTTTATGTTCCTCATCAGCTAAAAGGATGAACGGAAGACCATGCTTCTCGATAAATTTGTCATGTCGCGCTAGCGGGTCAGGACTAACTCCGAGAATAACGGTATTCTGTTGCTTAAAGTCTTCGTGACGATCTCTGAAATCACATGCTTGCGTTGTACATCCTGGCGTCATATCTTTTGGATAAAAGTAGAGAACCACATTTTTGCCTTTGAAATCTATTAATTTAACTTCTTTTCCATTACTTGCCGGTAATGTAAAGTCAGGTGCTTTACTTCCTGTTTTTATCGTCATTGTATTTTAGACCTCCTTAAAGTTCCATCTTCTTTAAGGGTAGCCTATATGTCCGTTTTCAAACAACTATTTTGCCATCTTGTTATGGTGAACAACCGAAGATAGCACGAAAGCAATCGGCAGCAAATACCCTATCAGCGCTTGAAGAGCGGCTATCCACCTTCCTGCTCCAACAGGTACGATGTCTCCATAACCTACTGACAAAATCGTCGTGCTGCTGAAATAGATACATGCTTCTATAAAAGAGAAAAAATCACTCTGATTCAATTCTAGTTTTATGACGGGATAGCCCATCAGAGAGATAAGGGCATAAATGAGTCCAAATCCTGAAATGATTGTTCCGTACACGATGAACAAGATCAGCAGATGACTCGCTGGCATCAGATGTTCTTTGATTCCAGGATGTTTAAAGAGCATCCATATACTTCTGATAATGAGACTAGCAGTTGTTATGATCAAGATTACTAATACGACATTTTCCATTCTGTCCACCTCTCTTTATCCTATGAAAAAGAAAGATTGAATAGGACAGCCTTATGATCAAAAAAGACAGCCTGATTTTCACAGGCTGTCTTCTTACTTTTTATTTAGCTTGGTTTACTGAAATCGCTTCTGTTAACTCTTTTAACTGAAGTGTTAACTCACGCACGCGCGTTTGCGCCAATTCATCAACGAGTACGTTGCCTTCATCAAAATTAACTGGATCTGCAACAAATTGATCTGGCAGTACTAAGCTGTAAACACCGCGGAGCACAGTGCGAAGATTAGTCAATGCGTTCATTCCGCCCTTTCCGCCTCCTGCAGCAACAGCAATTGCTGACGGTTTGTTCTTAAAATGCTTTCCTCCTAAGAAATCAAGCGCATTTTTCAATGCTCCGCTTATTCCGCTGTGATACTCTGGGCTCGTTACAAAAAAGCCATCAGCTTGTTCAGCATACTCAGCTAATTTTTTTACTGCCTCATTCTGAGCTGTCGTAGCATCTCCTGTAAATAAAGGTAACTTATCGATTCCTACATCAAAATACAAGACTTCAACGTTCATCTGTTTCAACGTTTCTGCAGCGAACTGTGCAATTCCTCTTGTTCTTGATTCTGCTGTCGGACTTCCTGCAATCACCATAATTTTCATATGTATTTCCTCATTTCTGCTATGCAATGTGATTTTGTTTATATCTTACAGGATAATGAATGCTTATTTATAACAATAAGCTTTGACATGTAAAAAATCAGGTCTTAAGTCCAGAAAATAAACATTGACTTATCTCCTATTAGAATGTAAATTATTTGTAATTTTGAAATTCTCAAAAACTAATTTGATTTTCAGCTAATCAAATTATAAATCATTCATACATAATGGAAGGACGATGAAAATGGCACTTGTTTCAGTTGACTTTTCCCCTTTTAACGAAATGATAATGAGCCTCCACGTTATTCAAAATCCTGCTCACCATCCCTATCGACTTGCATGGGCTGAAAAAGCAAAAAATAAATTACCTCAAGATCTTTTACTTTTAATCAACAAATGGGGACCGCATTTTTATGACTGGATGTATTTCGTTAACATTCGAAACGAATTTCAATTTAATGAATCTACCGTCGAAGAGGCCATTGAACGTATAGCGCTCATTCCAGACTTAACGTTTTCCTATCTCTTGCTAGGTGAGAAATATGGAAGTGACTCTTTGCTCAAGTGGAAAAACAACCCTGCATCAGCACCTCTTCACTCTATTGAACGAGACATTCTTTTACATGCTGCGCCCTGGAAAAGGAAGGTTTGTGATTTCTTTTATGATTACAACCGTTACTTGTTTGCAGAAGAGCTTTTCAGAATTACGCCTTGGATTTCAAGAGCATCTGACAATTTCAAGAAAGAACTGAGTGACTCGAAAATTGAAAGTTTAAATAGCATACATCCTGATGTTACAGTAACTTCTGATTCGATAAAAATTAAGAAGAATGATGTTTACACGTTTTCGTTTGAAGAGTTTCCTAGACTCGTGATTCAGCCATCTACATTCGCTACACCACACGTCATGCTTTGCTACAACCAAGACCGAGTTAGCATCGCACTCCATGTTGCTGTTCCGGATTCAGAAAAAAACCATGAACCACCTGAAGATTTAATTACCTTATTAAAAGTACTGAGTGAGCCAACAAGACTTAAGATTCTGCAAGACTTGCTTCACCATCCTTACAGCACGAAACAACTTGCTTATAAATACCATCTCACTGAAGCTACCGTATCGAATCATTTAAAGCAGTTGCTTTTATGTGGTTTAGCCGAAACACAAAGAAAAGGCTATTACGTTTTTTACACCGGTAAGCGAGAAAGACTGGAATCACTTCGTACAGATGTCGCTCAATTTATGCAGCAGCCTGTTTTGGACGAATATATTTTCACGGCTGACTTAACGTGAAAGGAAGCTAAAGTCATGAAGAAGTTATTCGTATTAATGAAACCTTATTTATTGCTGTCCATAGGTGTTATTTTACTCTCAGCAACTCCGTCTTTATTTGCTGGAGAGAACACTTTGAAATTCAGCCTGTTTCGTTACGGACAGACTGTTATTGAAACAATTGTCCAACTAACCAAACCACATACGTTAACTCTTTACACACAAACACAAACACTCGCCTTTCCTAAAATGCCCGAAAACCGCTCAGTAGAGTTTCTGGATCAGATCACTGAAAGACCATTATTTCCAGAGGTTTGGAGTATTGTCATCTATACTGCAGGACTCATCATAGCTAGTTTTACTATCGCTATCATTATGGCTATAGTACTTGGATGGATGACAGAACTGCTTCCTTCCATCTTTAAGAAAGTACTTCTAAAATGCTGCAGCTTACTAGAATCGATGCCAGATTTGTTCTTTGTTTTTTGCATACAGCTATTCGTTGTTTGGATTTATAAGCAAACTGGGTGGCTTGCCGCAAATCCTTTTACATCCAGCAAAGAACCTGCTCTTTTGATTCCGCTTGCAACACTCAGTATTGTACCTGGTATCTATTTATTTAGAATGATGCTATTACTTTCAGAGACAGAGGTGGATAAGGATTATATCACCTTTGCTCGTTCAAAAGGGATCAGTAAATCCGCTATAATTTTGAAACATCTTTTAAGTAACACCATCTCTGAACTCAGTACACACTTCCCCATCATCATGCTTCTTTTATTCAGCCAGATGGTCGTATTGGAATACCTGTTTAATATGAATGGTGTTATTCAAATTCTATTAAGTGAACAGCCTTATGAAACGAAGGCTATGCTTTTACTGCTGATCGTCACTCCGTTATTTGCAGCAGTTAAAGGTTTACAAAAAGTGATCTTCAAGAGGAGGTATATTCATGCTGAGTAAAATTCCTCTTTTCTTTACAGGTCTCTTTTTGCTTCTGTTCATTTTGGCTGCAAGTATTGTCATTCCGCTCGCATTTTCTGAACCTGAAGTAAACCAATTTCGATACTCTGATTCCTTAAAAAAGTTGGACATTCCGCCTTATAGTCCTTCTAAAGAGAATTGGCTTGGTACAGATCGTATTGGAAAGGATTTATTTTATATCTTAGTTGACGGTGCCAAATATACGATTCTTTTTGCCTGTATCATTACGTTAGCAAGAATCTTAATTTCTGTTATTTTGGGATTGTTTTTTAAACGCTTGTTTAATAGCAGCTGGTTCAGCGGTCTGATCCAAAGCTTCCAATACGTTCCACCATCCCTTATTGTACTGCTGACTTTGTCGCCTTTTCTTTTTTACGAATTAAGAAATGAATCTGTGCTCTCAACTTCAGAAACATTATTTCTTCAGTTGCTTGTTCTTATTGCAGTTGGTGTTCTGCCGCTCGGAAAAATCATCGCTGAAACGACTGAACTGTTATCGAGGACGGATTATGTTATCTGTGCCAAACTCATGGGTGCTTCTTCCTTTCAAATCACAGCAAAACATATTTTTCCCCATTTATGGCCGAGACTGTTTGTTTTAGTCGGCCGCCAATTTGCACAAGTTCTAACGTTAATGCTTCACTTAGCAATCTATCATCTTTTTATTGGCGGTGTGCAAATCACTTCCGGTCAAGAGCATGACCAATTCAACCATTATGCATCGGTTTCTAATGAATGGACTGGATTAATCTCTGCTTATCACAATGAACTAATGCTAGAGCCATTTATCGTTATGGTTCCTGTAACCGCTTTTGCCCTTTTGGTGCTTTGCATTAACATCATGACGAAAGATTTAGAACAGCATTTTAAGAATCGATCTTTGTCTAAATAAAATGGCTGTTTTTGTATTCATTGTTGCTTTTGAGAGTAGTTGATCTCCGTTTTAAATTGATCACTTTTCGCGGGGCAGGCGGTGCCATGGTACGTTTCACTTTCAAGTGTCATACCTGCCCAGCTGTCCTAGAACGATTTTGGCGAAACAAGTCTAGTATGGAAAATTAAACAACAAAAACCGCTCTCTCAATTAAGGAGAACGGTTTTTCTTTAGTTACCAGCGCCTCTATACTTTGTCACTCCAACGTTCCATAACGTTACAGCGACCAAGAAAAACACGATTCCAACAACCGGTGTTAAGAACGCATACGTATACCACTCTTCACGTTCTAAGAAATAGGAAGATGGATATACACCGACAAACGCGAACGGAAGGATCCACGTTAACACATACTTGATCACTTTGTTGTAGATATCAACTGGATATCTTCCGTAGTTTCCGATGTTGTACATCATCGGCATTATATCTGTTCTCGAATCAGACCAGAACCCGATCGTTGCAAGAGCAATGAAAATACCTGCATACACGAGTGCTCCGCCTATTACTAACAGAATGAAGATGAACGGATCGTACCAGCTGATCTCTAGACCCAGCTTATCACCTGCATAGAACATGACCACTAATCCTGTAACTACACCGAACAGTGATTCTAACTCCATTCGTTCAAGTACAATTTGAAAAAGACTGTGAACGGGTCTTGTTAAGATACGATCCATCTCGCCTTTTACAATATATCTGTCTGTAAAATCCCAGATATTAAAGAAAGAAGCAAAGATCGAGAATGGAACTAAGAAGAATCCGTAAATAAAGATCATCTCATCCTTACTCCATCCGGCAAGAAGATTCGTATGGCCGAATACGACTAGGATAAAAACTAAATTTACCGCTTGAAATAATAGATCTGAAAAGATTTCGACGATCATATCAGCACGATACGTAAGCCTTGTTTTTAAATATTGTCCGACGTATTGAAAAAAGATTGAAATATACTCCATCTGCTTCTAACCCCCTTGAACCACAAGCTGACGCTTCGCCAAAATCCATAGCCCATACACCGGAATGATAAGGAGTAGCGACCATATTGCTTGGTTAAGAAGGGCTTCATAGATCTGTGAGCCTTTAAACCCTTCAGTAAAAATCATACTCGGGATATAGCTGATCCCTTGAAACGGCAAGTAGCTCATCACGTTCTGAGCCCACATCGGATAGAAACTTAACGGTAAGATAAGTCCAGAAAACAAATCGATCACGACACGTTTTGCCCGAATCAAGCCATCATTATTAAATAAGAAGAAAGTTGCGATTCCAGCTAACAGATTGATCTGTGTGTTAATGATAAAGCTGAACGTGATCGATAGGAAAAATAACAACCATGTACTTGCGTTCGTGGATAATTCAATAGGAAACACGAGCGCTACGATGATCATTCCAGGAACAGAGAAGAATAAAAGCCTGAAGATTCCTTCGCCTAAGCCTTGCATCATCTTCATGTTTAAATACGGATAAGGACGGACCATCTCAACGGCCACTTTTCCTTCTTTAATTTCCATCGCAATCTCTCGGTCGATGTTGTTAAAATAAAAGGCTCTTGCCATCCACGCAACAGCTATATACGTTGTCATCTGAGTGATAGAAAGACCTTGTATGTTTTCTTTTCCTCCATAGATGGCACTCCATAGAAAGTAATAAGCTCCTATATTAATGCTATAAATGAGTATTCCACTGTAATAGTTCGTTCGGTATGCAAGCATCATTAAAAAACGGATGCGAATCATCTCGATATACTTACCCATGACGAACAGCACCTTCAACATAAATATTTCGGATGATCTCTTCTGTTGAGATCTCAAGAATCTTCAAGTCAGCAATCTTTTTAGCCGCAGTCACTTTTCCGATCACACCTGAAATCACGGTCTCGTCAGCATCAACCGAAGCAACCCATACTAGGTCACTCTCGCCTTTTTCCCAAACCACAAGATGTTCTTGTGTAAGATGCTGCAACTCTTCCACCGTTGCTTTTTCACTAAACTGAAACTGAATCTGTTTTCCTTCTGCCCAATTTTCACGAAGCTCTTTTAGTGGTCCATCATAAATAATTTTTCCTTCATCAAGCATAACCACTCGTTCACAAAGCGCTTCAATATCTGAAAGGTCATGCGTTGTTAAAAGAATCGTCGTACCGTATTTCTCGTTAATTCTCTTTAGAAACTCACGAATTTTTAACTTTACGAGCACATCAAGTCCGATTGTCGGCTCGTCCAGAAACAATAGCGGCGGATTATGAATAAGAGCTGCAGCTAATTCACAGCGCATGCGTTGTCCGAGTGAAAGTTTGCGGACAGGCTTGTCGAGCAACGGTCCGATATCAAGTGTCTCGATCACATCTTTCATATGCTCTTCATACTGTTGATCCGGCACATTGTAGATCTTCTTTAATAATCTGAAAGACTCTTGAACAGCTATATCCCACCATAACTGCGATCTTTGACCAAAGACGACGCCAATCGTTTTTACAAACTTCTCCCGCTCTTTATGCGGATTCATACCGTTAACAACAATTTTTCCGTCAGTCGGGGTGAGGATCCCTGTCAGCATTTTAATGGAAGTCGACTTACCTGCACCGTTCTCTCCGATATAACCGACCATCTCTCCTTTTTTTATCGTAAAAGAGATGTCGTCCACTGCTGTCTTGATCGTATAGTTTCGTGTAAAAAGATCACGAAACGCCCCCTTCAGACCTGATCGGCTGGAGAAGGATTTAAATTCTTTTTTTAAACCTTGTACATCTATAATGTTCTGCATAGAAATGCCTCCGTAATTTTTTTCGCTATAAATGTTGTTCTTTAAAGTGGTTGATCTGCGCTTCAGGTGCTTCGCTTTCCGTGGGGCAGGCGGTGAGCCACTCGCCGCTTTGCGCCCTTAAGTGTCTCACCTGACCGCTAGTCCCACAGGAGTCTCGCACCTTCCGCTCCAATCAACTAGTCAATGAAGAAAATATCAAAATAGAAAGTAACCTTTCTTAGAGAATCCAATTCTTAGCCTTGTAAGGTCCAAATTTTGCAATGTGAAATTTAAAGTTTCCTAAATAAAGAAACTCAAGGCACTCGATAAGTTTACTCCAATCACATTCATAAACTCAAATAGTTGAGACTATCTTGTCATAGTTTCCCATCTCTGTTCCTCGCGCTTATTCATGCTACAATATGAATTGAACTTAACTGACGTATCGTTTACAGGAGGTATTTATAGATGAATCATACGAAATCTGAAGCTCTCTATGATGAAGCGCTTCTACATATTGTTGGCGGTGTTAACAGTCCGTCCCGATCATTTAAAGCAGTTGGCGGTGGTGCACCTGTATTTATGGAACGCGCACAAGGCGCATATTTTTGGGATGAAGACGGCAATCAGTACATCGATTATCTAGCTGCTTATGGTCCTATTATTACCGGACATGCTCATCCTCATATCACAAAGGCAATCGTGACAGCCGCACAAAACGGTGTTCTTTACGGAACGCCTACTTCTCTTGAAGTAAAATTCGCGAAGATGTTAAAAGAAGCGATGCCTGCGATGGATAAAGTTCGTTTCGTAAACTCTGGAACAGAAGCGGTCATGACAACGATTCGCGTCGCTCGTGCTTATACAGGACGCGATAAGATCATCAAGTTCGCTGGCTGCTATCACGGCCATTCCGATTTAGTTTTAGTTGCAGCTGGCTCTGGTCCTTCGACTCTAGGTACTCCTGATTCAGCTGGTGTTCCAAAATCTATCGCGCAAGAAGTGATCACCGTTCCATTTAATGATGTTGACGCTTATCGTGAGGCGATGGATAAATGGGGAGATCAGATCGCTGCTGTTTTAGTGGAACCGATCGTTGGAAACTTCGGGATCGTCGAACCGAAAGAAGGCTTTTTGCAAGCTGTTAACGATATCACCCATGAACATGGCGCACTTGTAATCTATGATGAAGTGATTACAGCTTTCCGTTTCATGTATGGAGGCGCACAAGATCTTCTTGGTGTTAAACCAGACATGACAGCGCTCGGAAAGATTATCGGCGGCGGACTGCCGATCGGCGCATATGGCGGAAAACAAGAGATCATGGAAAAAGTAGCACCACTCGGACCTGCATATCAAGCTGGAACGATGGCAGGAAACCCAGCATCGATTTCAGCGGGTATCGCTTGTTTAGAAGTTTTAAAAGAAGAAGGCGTTTACGAGGAAATGGACCGCTTGGGTGCTATTCTTGAAAAAGGTTTGCTTGAACAAGCTGAGAAACATGGTGTTTCCGTAACGATCAACCGCTTGAAAGGTGCTTTAACCCTTTATTTTTCAGATGAAAAGATCGAGAACTATGTACAAGCAGAAGCAACAGATGGTGAGATTTTCGGAAGATACTTCAAACACATGCTGCATGAAGGGATCAACCTTGCTCCATCCAAATATGAAGCGATGTTCTTAACAACAGCGCACACCGAAGAAGACGTTCGCGCAACGATCGAAGCAGCTGGCAGAGCATTCAGCTCCCTATAAGTTTTATAGAAATATGAAAGAATCCGTCATGGTACGGATTCTTTTTTTGATTTAAGGGAAAACCTGTAATAGAGCGTTTTTGTTTTTCATAAGGTATATAGGTCTGTTACTTTTCACAATTTGTTAACAGATATTTACTTGATTAAAAGGTCGAAACAGTTTATAGTGTTTGAGATTATTAACATTTTTTATGAGAAAGGAATTATTGCAGTTATGAAACTAGGAGCCCGAATGATTAAAACGGGTTTAGCCATTTCTTTATCGATCTACTTAGCGATGTTGTTTCAATTGGATCAGCCGGTCTATGCCGCGATTGCCGCTACATTTGCGATCCAGCCATCCATCTATAGATCGTATCAAACCATTTTAGAACAAGTTCAAGGTAACTTGGTGGGTGCCATTTTTGCTATTATCTTTGTAATTTTACTAGGAAACAACCCATTTGTTATCGGATTCGTTGTCGTACTTGTCATTGCAGCGAACTTAAAAATGAAGATTGAGAAAACGATTCCGTTATCCATCGTTACTGTGATTGTGATCATGGAGAGCCATACGGAAAACTTCATCGGTTTTGCGATCGACCGTTTCTTATTGATCATGCTTGGCGTATTATCAGCGTTCTTAGTTAACTTGGTATTCATGCCGCCTAAATACGAAACGAAACTGTATTATAAAATTTCCGATCACACGGACGAAATCATAAAATGGATTCGCATGATTACCCGTCATGCTACAGAACATAGTGCCATTAAAGAAGATCTGACTCATCTCAAAGAAAACCGCTTTAAGATGGATCAATATTACTTATTGTATAAAGAAGAACGTACGTATTTTAGAAGCAATAAGTACACCAAAACACGAAAACTGGTTCTTTACCGCCAGATGATACAAACGACAAACAAAGCACTAGAACTGTTGAAGAGTCTTCACCGCCATGAAAACGAATTGAACAACATGCCTGAACCTCTTCAAGAGCTGATCCAATTAAAACTTGATGGCTTGACCAACTTCCACGAACAGATGCTGTTGAAGTACACAGACAAGATCCGTGCACAGCATACGCTTGATATGGATGATGCTATCAATAAAAAAGCACTCATGAAATGCATCATGAGCTATTACAAAAATCCAGAGAACGAAGATTGGATCGAACTATTCCCCGTTTTCGCCCTGATCATAGATTACGCAGACCAATTGGAACACTTAAACACACTGGTAGAAAGCTTTAAGAACTACCACCAGGAAGACAGTGAAGTTCAGTTGGACCAGCGGTTTGAGGACTAACATGTGTTCGAAGCCAACCCTTTTTTGAGGGTTGGTTTTTTTGTTTGTGTGGGTAGCGAATTGTTGTGTACACCAGTCTATAGCGGACATTACTCGGTACGCCTCTGTCGAAATATGTCTAGGATTGTAGACTCGTGGATAAACCACTAAAACTTTAGGATTCGAGGATAAAACTCGTGGATTAAACACTATTTCTTGTGGATTCATAGGTGAAATTTGTGGATTGAACTGATTTTAAATGTGATATTAGGTATCTTGGTCTTTGAGCTAAACGTAAGAATGCGGCAAAATGGAGTTCCATGATCCTAACTAAAATTGTAGGAGGCGCTTCATTTGAAAAAAGAAAGAAAAGCACCTATTTTTATTACCAAATTATCTAAATTGGTCAAAAGAATTCCACCCAATCATTTTAAGAAACAAGAATTTCAAGATTTGTTGCGGAATCATTCATCCGGCTTTAAAGGCGAGCAGTCACTCGAATACTTTTATCGTTATCTGCCCAAGGATATTCTTTACTTACATGGTCTTCGAATATTAGACGATGAATATTTTTTTCAAATGGACACTCTTCTCATTACTCCAAGTTTCATTACAATCCTTGAGATCAAATATATGGCTGGCCATCTTTATTTTGAAGACCAATTCTTTCAATTCATTCGAACTCATGCAGGAAAAGAAGAGGCATTTCCAAATCCGATTGATCAAGTTTCTCGCCAAAAAATTCATCTTACTAGGGTATTAGAACAACACAAAATGAATTTCTTACCTATTGAGACACTTGTGGTTATGACACATCCCGCAGGAATTATTGAAGCGGCACCAGGTTATAAAAAAGCTAATGAGATAGTCATTAAGAGTTCGAGTTTACAACAAAAGTACGAAAGTCTAATACAGAAATATACAGAAACTATGATTACTCAAAAACAGGTTAAAAAACTTGCAAGACTTCTCCTTAAGTTAAGCTCCTCGTACGATCCAGATATTTGTGAACTTTTCCAAGTAAATAAAAATGAGCTCTCAAAAGGGGTATTTTGTCCAACTTGTCCTCACTCCATCATGAACTATGCTTGGGGGAAATGGCATTGTTCTACTTGTAATACTTCTTCAAAAACTGCGCACATTGAAGCTCTTCAAGATTACGCACTATTAATATCAAATCATATTTCAAACTATGAGTTTGCATGGTATTTAAATTTACAATCTAGCAGCCAAGCTTACCACCTTCTTCGTTCATTAAATCTACCCTCAACTGGTACAAATCGAACAAGACTCTACAACCTAACCCCCCTCCTAGAAAAAACCACATAAAAAAGAAGCTCAGCCTAAGCCAAGCTTCCTCACATTCAACTAATCGCTAACTCTTCATTCGTGGATCTAGTGCATCACGCAGGCCGTCACCCATAAGGTTGAATCCGAGTACCGTGAGCATGATCGCTAAGCCTGGGAACAATACGGTCCATGGCGCTTGAATGATAAAGTCTTTTGAATCCGCGAGCATCTTACCCCACTCTGGAGTTGGTGGCTGTGCACCCATTCCTAAGAATCCAAGAGCTGCTGCTTCAATGATCGCCGTTGCGATGGCAAGTGTTCCTTGAACGATAATTGGAGCGAGACTGTTCGGGAGGATATGATGAATCAGTATCCTGAAGTCGCTCATTCCGACCGCTCGAGCTGCTGTAATGTATTCCTCTTCTTTTACACTAAGCACCCTTGAGCGCAACAAGCGTCCAAACGTTGGAATGTTTATAATCGCGATCGCGATCAACGCATTTTTTAGAGAAGGTCCAAGTACAGACACAACTGCAATAGCAAGTAAGATACTTGGAAACGCCAGTAAAATATCAAAAATACGGGAAATGATGCCATCGACCCATCTTCCATAATATCCTGCAATAATGCCAAGCAAGGAACCTACGATAACGGAGCCAGCTACCGAGAAAAATCCTACCCAAAGCGAGATGCGAGCACCATGAATGACACGGCTTAAAATATCACGGCCGAATTCATCCGTTCCAAACCAATGTTCAGCAGATGGAGCGATGTGTTTATCTTTTAGCTCAACTTCACTATAGCTGTAAGGTGCAATCAGGTCCGCGAAAATCGCAATCAAGATAAATAGCGATACGATCGATAGACCGACAAGAGCGATCTTATTCTTTTTGAAGCTTCTCCAAGCATCTTTCCAAGGAGAGATTACTTTGTCTTCCACAGGTTCCACTGGCATATGCTGTGGCTGCGGAACTACGGGAGGTGTTGATCTTGTGAGTTCTGACATTCTAATCCCTCCTACTTGAATTTAATTCTCGGGTCAATTGCTGCGTACAGCAAATCAACGAGTAGATTGATTAATACAAAAATCGTTGCGACTACTAAAATACCAGATTGGATAACCGGATAATCACGATACGAGATCGCATCATAGATGTATGTACCAATGCCCGGCCATCCGAAAATCGTCTCAGTCAGGATTGCACCGCCCAATAGCAGTCCCGTCTGAAGACCGATAACTGTTACTACTGGGATTAACGCGTTTTTCAATGAATGCTTGTATACGACCCAAAACATTTTCATCCCTTTAGCACGAGCCGTTCGGATGTAGTCTGAGCGCATAACTTCAAGCATGCTTGAGCGAGTCATACGCGCGATAATTGCCATCGGTATCGTAGCTAGTGCAGCTCCTGGCAAGATGAGATGTTTGACTACCTCAGCAAACTGATCCATTCTTCCTTGAATCAATGTGTCGATCAAATACAGATGCGTGATCGGATCAACCGGGACACGAATGTTGTCTCTACCTGTAGTCGGTAGAAGATCAAAGTGAATAGAGAAAACATATTGCTCCATTAATCCAAGCCAGAAGATCGGCATAGAAACACCAACTAGCGCAAGAACCATAGCCGTATAATCGAACCAAGAGTTTTGAAACCACGCGGAAATGATACCTGCGTTAACTCCAATCACGATTGCAATAACCATCGCAACTAAAGCAAGTTCAATGGTAGCTGCTAGATACGGCCACACTTCTTCTGCGATCGGAACGTTCGTTTTTAATGAAACTCCTAGGTCTCCTGTAAAAAGACCTGTCAAATAATCAATAAATTGCGTGTACCACGGTTGGTCTAATCCAAGTCGCTGAGTTAATGCAGCAACAGCTTCCTTTGTGGCCTGTTGCCCTAAAATTAATTGTGCTGGATTACCCGGGATAGCGCGAATCATCATGAACACGATAAATGTCATCCCTAAAAGTACAGGAACGAGCGTTGCTAACCGTCTGATCGTATAGGCAAACATAGGGTCACCTCTTTCTTAAGAAGAATTACAAGTATGTTAGGTTACGAGTTGTGATTCTTGAAAGGCGTTGCTTTCCACTCCAGGATGCTCGCTTTCCGGGGGGCGTGCGGTGAGCCTCTTAGCGCTAGGCGCTATTAAGAGTCTCACCTGTCCCGCTGATCCCCCAGGAGTCTCGCACCTTACTTTCCAATCAACGTATCAAAGGGGTTATGAAAGACTACCTTTTAGAGAATCGTTTTCCAAAAAAAGAGGAGCAGGCTATTTTAGGCCATACTCCCCGCCATACATTATTCGAAAGATACGTCCGCGAAAGATTGAGAACCTGTTGGATGTGGAACGAATCCTTTAATCTTGCTTGCTCCAGCTAATTGAGGCTTAGAGTGAACAAGTGGTACCCATGGAGCATCTTCATGGATGATTACTTGTGCTTGTTTGTAAAGCTCTTCACGCTTCGCTTCGTCAGCCGTTGTTTGAGCTTCAACTAAAAGCTTATGAACGTCTTCGTTCGCATAACGAGAGTAGTTGTTAGAGTCGATCGTGTCTTTATCAAGAAGCGTATAAAGGAAGTTATCCGCATCTCCATTGTCACCTGTCCAACCTAACATGAACATTGGTGCTTCACCTTTTTGAACTTTCTCAAGGTAAGTACCCCACTCAAATGTTACGATGTTCGCTTTAATATTCACTTTTGCAAGTTTTGCTTGAATCGCTTCAGCTACTTTTTGACCATTTGGCATATATGGACGTGCTACTGGCATTGCCCAAAGATCCATTTCGAATCCTTTTTCCATACCTGCTTTTGCTAAAAGTTCTTTTGCTTTTGCTTCGTCATACTCACGATCTTGAATCTCATCGTTGTATCCAGCGATTGAAGGAGGCATTGGGTTTTTAGCCGGCTCAGCTGTTCCTTCATAGAAGTTGTCGATGATCGCTTGCTTGTCGATCAAGTGGCTGATCGCCTGACGTACTTCTTTTTTATCAAATGGTGCTTTTTCAACGTTAAATCCTAGGTAACCAACATTCATAGATGGACGTTCGAACAACTGAAGCTTCCCATTGTCTGAAACTTTTTTCATATCAGATGGATTAAGAGCATCCATTAAGTCGATTTCGCCTTTTGTTAGTGCATTCAAACGAGAAGAGTTATCTTTGATTACTTTAAACGTTACGCCATCAAGTTTCGGCATATCTTTTACCCAATAGTCAGCATTCTTTTCAAGAACGATCGTATCGTTTGGCTTCCAGCTCTTGAATTTGAAAGGACCTGTACCAACTGGCTCTTTGCTTAGCTTGTCGCCGTCTAATGACTTAGGACTCGCGATTGCGAACGGGCTCATGGCTACGTTCTTTAAGAATGGAGCTTGTGGCTTGTTCAACGTAATAACTACTTTGTTCTCACCATCTGCTTTTACATCTTTAATGACGTGGCCTTCGTCACCTTCAAACCCACCAAACATAGATCCGTAGTATGCGAATTTCTCACCATCTTTACTTTGTGCCCAGCGGTCAAAGTTCTTTACAACTGCATCAGCGTTGAACTTCTCACCATCGTGGAACTTAACACCTTCTTCAAGCTCGAATGTATACGTCAAGCCATCTTCAGAGATCTCCCATTTCTTTGCAAGACCAGGAACGATATCTGTGTTATCTTTTCCGTAGTTTACTAGTGGCTCATAGATTTGCTCTGTTACGATGAATGATTCACCGTCAGTAACCACAGCTGGATCAAGTGCTACAGAATCTCCGCCACGACCGTAGATCATGACATTGTTCGGATCGACTTTTTCGTCGTCTCCTCCACTGCTATCTCCTCCTGATGAACACCCTGCCAACGCAAGAGATAAAGCGAGCATTAAAGCAAATAAAGTTAATAAACTTTTCTTCATCTTCTTTCCCCCAGTTCTCATTTTAGTTATGCCTTTGTTTATATGTACGTGTCTGCCGTTATTCGTAAAGGTGGCAGGCAGCGTAGTGGCCTTCAGCAACTTCTTTTAAAACAGGCTTTACGGTTCCACAATGATCCATCGCTGCAGGGCAACGTGTATGGAACGGACAACCAGCAGGCGGATTCGATGGACTCGGAACATCTCCTTGCAGGATGACACGGTCCTTTCGATGCTCTACATCTGGTATAGGAACAGCTGATAAAAGAGCTTGTGTATATGGATGTTTTGGATCATCATAAAGCTTTTCACTATCAGCAAGCTCTACGATATGACCCAAATACATAACTCCCACTCGGTCACTGATATGGCGGACTACGCCAAGGTCATGCGCGATAAACAAATACGTAAGATCGAACTCTTTTTGAAGATCTTGTAAAAGGTTTAATACTTGAGATTGAATGGAAACATCCAGTGCAGATACCGGCTCGTCCGCGATAATGAGCTTCGGATTCACGGCAAGTGCTCGTGCGATTCCGATACGCTGTCTTTGTCCTCCTGAAAATTGGTGAGGATATCGCTTTGCGTGCCAGCTTGAGAGTCCTACCACTTCAAGCAGTTCTTTTACTCGTCTTTTTCGTTCCGCTTTATCTTTTACACCATGAACGATTAGTGGCTCTTCTAAAATTTTCTCAACCGTATGACGCGGGTTAAGGGAAGCAAAAGGATCTTGAAACACCATCTGCATCTCGCGGCGTTTCTTTCTCATCTCACTCGAGGATAATTTCGTTATATCCTCGCCTTCAAAGTAGATCTTTCCTTCAGTAGGTTCTAAAAGTCTCAGGAGCATGCGTCCTGTCGTGGACTTACCGCACCCGCTCTCTCCTACGAGGCCGAGTGTCTCCCCTTTTTTTATGTAAAAAGAGATTCCGTCTACTGCCTTTACTTCGCCAACGGTCTTGCTCAATAGTCCGCCTTTAATCGGAAAGTGCATCTTTAAATTTTCAACTTTAACTAATGGCTGTGTCTGACTCATGCAGATTCACTCCTTTCCCGTCCTCGTAAAGCCAGCATCTGACTTGATGACTGCCTTCTTGAGTTTTAAGATGAGGAGTTTCAGTTATACACCTTGTTCCTGCATGCTCACAACGTGGTGCGAACGAACAACCCGTTTTGACAGAACCGGGTTTCGGTACGTTTCCAGGTATAGAATATAGACGGCCAACCTTCTCCCTCATGTCTGGTACGGACTTGATCAACCCAACCGTATAAGGGTGCTTCGGATCTTGGAAGATGGTTTTCACTTCACCTTCTTCGACCACTTTTCCAGCGTACATTACAACAACGCGCTCACACATCTCAGCAACTACACCAAGATCATGCGTAATCATCATGATGGCGGTGTCTGTTTCTTTGTTTAGTCGTTTCATCAGATCTAAAATCTGGGCTTGAATCGTAACATCCAAAGCGGTAGTAGGCTCGTCCGCTATCAGAAGTTTAGGGTCACAGATCATGGCCATGGCGATCATGACACGCTGACGCATACCTCCTGATAATTGATGAGGATATTCTTTTACAAGCTCTTCTGCCCGTGGAAGCCCCACTAGCTTAAGCATCTCAACGGCTTTACCCATCGCTTCTTTTTTGGACCATTTTCTATGTATGCGTAGTGATTCAATAAGCTGCTCACCGATTGTTATAACCGGGTTCAAGCTTGTCATCGGCTCCTGAAAAATCATTCCGATTTCATTGCCTCTAATTTGCCGCATCCTTCTTTCTGGTGCTGAAGCAATATTTTCACCTTTAAAGAGAATCTCTCCTTCAATTTTCCCAGGCGGTGTAGGTACTAGTCCCATTACGGATAATGACGTCACACTTTTACCGCAGCCCGATTCTCCTACGATACCAAGCACTTCACCAGGATTAACGTGGAAATCAACACCGTCCACAGCAGGGATTGCGCCATCGTCTGTAAGGAAAGAAGTTCTTAAGTTCTTCACTTCTAGAACTGGATTTCCCATGAGATCTCACTCCTTTCTCTAAGCTGCCAAATTTCCTAGAATATTACTTCTCTGTTGAGAATTATGACACTACTCTGACAATTTGACAATATTTAATTTTCAGAATAGTCGACAAATATGTCTTATGTTGTAGTTCTTTCGTATGATTTTCATGTGCCTTTGAAACTACAATCCCGTTTAAAAGCTATAAAAAAGACCAGCATCTCTGCTGGTCTCGTCTAAAATTAACTTAGTTGTTGAACCATGAATAGGTCATAATAGGCGCCTTGTTTTTCCATCAATTTCTTATGGTTACCGATTTCTACGATCCTGCCGTGATCGATCACGATGATTCGATCCGCATGCGTTATAGTGGAAAGTCGGTGGGCCACAATGAACGTTGTTCGATCTTTTGCAAGTTTTTCTAAAGCTTCCTGAATCAAATGTTCACTCTCAAGGTCGAGGGCAGAAGTTGCTTCATCAAGAATAAGGAGCGGTGGATTTTTTAAAAAGACACGAGATATAGCCACTCGCTGCTTCTGACCGCCAGATAGTTTAACTCCACGTTCCCCGATCTTGGTATCATAACCCTCCGGAAGGCTCATTATGAATTCATGTGCATTAGCCGCTTTAGCAGCCGCAATCATCTCTTCATCTGAAGCCTCTGGATTACCCATAAGAATATTCGCGCGAACAGATTCACTAAAAAGAATATTATCTTGAAGAACCATACCGATATTATCTCTTAGTGTTCGCACTTTAAAATCGCGGATATCCGTTCCATCGAGCTTGATGCTTCCTTCTGATACGTCATAAAAGCGTGGAATCAAGCTGATCAACGAAGATTTACCTCCGCCACTCATTCCCACAAGAGCAATCGTTTCCCCTGCTTCAACCGATAAGGAAACATTATGTAACACATCAGCTTCTTCCTCGTTGTAAGTGAATGATACATTTTCAAAATCAAGCTTTCCTTTTACCGATGTTAAGGGTTTCGCCTGAGGAGAGTCTTCAATATCATAGGACTCATCTAAAAACTCAAACATCCGGTCCATAGACGCGATCGATTGTGTCAGTGTTGTAGATGAATTCACTAGTCGTCTAAGTGGATTATATAGTCGATCCATATACGCTACAAAAGCAACTAAAGCCCCAATTGTAATGTTTCCTTGAATGCCTTGATACGCTGCAAACCCAATAACAAGAAGTGGCGCGATATCTGTTACAGTATTAACTACCGAGAATGTCTTTGCGTTCCATTTTGTGTGATCCATTGCACGGTCTAAGAAGTTGCGGTTTCGTTTATCAAACTGAACCTGCTCGTGATCTTCGAGTGCAAAACTGCGAATGACTGACATACCTTGAACGCGTTCATGCAGATGGCCTTGCACTTCAGCCAGAGCCTGCGAACGATCTTTCGTTAATTGACGAAGTCGGGCATAGAAAAATTTTACCGAAAACCCGTAAACCGGAAGCATGGATAAGGCTACGATCGTTAGCCAGAAATCCATAGAGAACATGATGGCCGCAGCAATAATTATCGTCGCCATATCTAGCCATACATTCATAAGACCGGTAATGACAAACGTTTTTGTTTGCTCAACGTCATGGATGACTCTTGAAATAATTTCGCCTGATTTATTGTTCGAATAAAAACGCAAACTCAAGCGTTGGATATGATCAAACATCTTATCACGAATGTCATATAAAACCTTCGTCCCCACCCACTGTGCATAATATTGTCTCCAGTATTCGATTGGTGGTCGAAGCACAACAAATATGAGTGCAGCTCCGCCCATGAGCCAGTAAAGTTTGTTTAACTTCTCATCTACCGGCAATGAGACTTGAATGATATCATCCACTACATATTTTAAAATCAGTGGTGTTAGCAACGGGATACCAAACTTGGCTAACCCGATTAAAATCGTCCAAAAGATTTGCCACTTGTATGGTTTTACAAATTTCAAATAACGTTTAATACTATCCATTTCATTTCACCATTCTTTCTTTCATAAAAAGAAAACTTGGCAAAGCGCCAAGTTAACCAAAGATAAAAAAAGGATAACCTGTTGACTCTTCAACAGGTTTTCCTTTTTATCGGAATTCTAAATATCTTTCGTACCATTGTTCCACAAATCCAGGTTCAAACGGCCCCTTTTTTTGTGTGACCATCAAGATTAATTCTTGAAGGTTCTTCTTAATAATCGTATCGAGCTGACTCGGATACCTCATCATTCTTTTATGCAGCTCATATTCATCTTCATCCAATAAGATATAAGTGCCATCTGGAAATACTTTTATATCAAGATCATAATCAATATACTTCAATGCTTCCTTGTCCCACATGAATGGTGAGCCTAGGTTGCAGTAGTAATAAATCCCGTCTTCTCGTATCATTCCGATCACGTTAAACCATTGCTTCGCGTTAAAGTAGCAAATGGCCGGTTCCCTCGTGCGCCATTGACGCCCGTCAGATTCAGTAACAAGAATCCGGTCGTTACCACAAATCACCTGACTAGGAGTCCCTTTCAAAATAACCGTATCTTCCCAGTTTCTATGAAGATAACCGTTATGCTTATAGCTTTGGATATTGATTATACTTCCGGTTGCAGGAAAACTCATCTCTCTCTCCTTTCTGCCCGAGTTCCGGAAGCTAATGTTACCTATTGAATTGTTAATTCTCCTTCCTCTTTAACCAATTGTCGGTAATTCACCAGCTCCATTAATAAACCTCGTTCTTCATTTTTTTCGATGTTTTTATTCCCGATCATTACTTTCTTTCATAACACACGCTTTTTTTCTCTTCTTTATTATATCGTTTTAAGAATAGTTTGGAAATGTACTTGTCCCTGTTTTTTTCATAAAAGCGCCTTTTTTCAAATAATTCCACTCGTCACTAGTATTCCCATCGGTCATGTTTAGAAAACGTATGTAATTCTTGTGAATGTCAGATAAAAAATGAAGAGGAACCAAAAAATGCTCCCTAGTGATTAGGGAGCATTCCTGGATAGAGGTTATTTTTGTTGTTGGTTTTTACCTTGTTGAGACTGTTGGTTTTGTTGGCGAACTTCTTGAGCGTTAGTTTCGCTAGCAAATTCAGTCCCGTAAGATTGACCAGCTTGTTGTTGTTGAGCGTTTTGTTGCTTTTGACGAGCTTGTTGTTGTTGTTGTTTTTGTTGTTTGTCCATGTTTTTCACCTCCACGAAATATAATTTACCCGGTGTAGTCCTTTTTTATAAGCACTTTTTTTATTAGATATTTCCAGTATTAAAACATTGAGATATAGGGGATAAATTAATGAATAACTAAATCTTGATAAAAGGAGGGACAACTCATGTATGTAGGAAGAGATATGACGGAATTGAGTATGACGAGTAAGACCGATTGGAAGGATGCGGAACTCGCATATTTTCACCACTCTTTGCAGCAGGTGGCTCCTTATTTAAACGAAGAAGGAACTAGCATGCACCGCGAGATCATTAAGGAGATTGAAGCAAGAGGCGGAATGAAACGAGATGAAGCCGATTGGACGCATGGGACTGAGGTTAAATACGATTGATATCCTGATTGACTGGGAATCGCTTATAAACCCTGGGAATCGCTCATAAACCCTGGGAATCGCTCATAAACCCTGGGAATCGCTCATAAACCCTGGGAATCGCTCATAAACCCTGGGAATCGCTCATAAACCCTGGGAATCGCTCATAAACCCTGGGAATCGCTCGTCCAGCAAGCCTACCAGCTGCTGGACGAGCACAAACAAACAAGCCCCTGCACACTGCAGGGGCTTGTTTTTCCTTCATATCCTTTAAAAGTTACTATAAGACTGTCCGCCATCCACGTTCAGCGTACTTCCAACGACCCATGATGACTTTTTGGAAGCTAAAAACACTACAACGTTGGCTACTTCTTCTACCGTCCCAAATCGGCCAGCAGAAATATGTTCCTCTACAAACGAATTGATTTTGTCTGGATCTTGTTCCAATCTTTTTTTCCAATTTCCTGTTTCATGCAAGATCGATCCAGGGGCGACGCCATTTACTCGAATCCCCTTCTTGATCATCTCGTCACCAAATGACTTTGTGAAGGAAATCATGGCTGCCTTGCTTGCATTGTACGTAGGCTTACCACCAGATTCCCGGCCAAAAATAGATGAAATATTAATAATAGCTCCACCGTCTGATTTCCCGCTCATTATCGCTGCCGCTTTCTTGCTCAGATCAACAGCTGAAAGAAAATTCAGATGCATCGCTTCTTCAAACTGCTCGATGCTTGTCTCCATAACAGAAGACCCATTGCTTCCACCTGCATTGTTAACCAAAACATCAATCGTTCCAAACTTTGTAACGAACTCATTCATCACTTCTTCACGATTATCGGCATTCGTTACATCACCTTGAAAAATTTCGATCCCATCTTTTTGAGCAGCTTCCAGATCAGCCAAGTTACGACCGACGATTCCTACTTTTGCACCTTCTTCTAAAAAGGCATGAGCAATACCTTGACCGATCCCTTTAGATCCACCTGTAACAAGCACAACTTTTCCTTCAAGATCTAAGTTCATACAATTAATGCCTCCTTTATAAGCCGAATGATTTTTTGATGAGAGACAGGAAATGGATATGTGTCAAGCTCGTCTACACTGACCCATTTCCAATCCGCCGGCAGCTGTTCTAAATTATCTTCACTTTCGATTTTTCCCTGCCAAATTTGAATTTCCCATTTCAAGTGAGAAAAAACATGCTCAATGTATCCTGCTTTATCTTCTACAGATGCTCCCAAATTCGTCTGTTCTTGTACATATCCAACCAACGCATTTATTTCTGCATCTTTGTGCTCTCCCACATACTCGGTGTTCGGAAATTCCCACATGTTAGCAAGCAAGCCTTCTGATGGTCTTTTGTGAATAAGAATTTTTCCATTACTATTCACTAGCACACCTGCAGTCATCTTAGCTGTTCTTACTTTTGTTTTTCCTAACTTTACAGGAAGTTCAGCTTGTCTTCCACTCTCAAACCCTCTGCATAATTCTCGCATCGGACATAATAAGCAAGCTGGTGATTTGGGTGTACAAATCAATGCACCTAGCTCCATTAAAGCTTGATTAAAAGAAGACGGATCTTCATGTGAGATCAGTTCCCTCACTGCTTTTTCAAAGAGTATACGCGTTTTTGGTTTACTGATGTCTTCTTCAATCAATAGAATTCGTGATAAAACACGCATAACATTACCATCAACGGCAGGTTCTGGAATACCGTACGCAATACTTAGAACCGCGCCTGCTGTATATGGGCCAACTCCCTTTAATCCAGCGATCTCTTTTGGCGTATTCGGTACTTTTCCTCCATAAGATTCGCATACTTCTCTTACTGCGGTTTGTAAGTTTCGAACTCGGGAATAATAACCTAGACCCTCCCATGCTTTTAAGACTTTTTCTTCATCCGCATAAGCGAGGTCCTGAAGCGTTGGGAACAGTTGAGTAAAACGTTCGAAATAAGGAATAACCGTATCTACTCTTGTTTGCTGAAGCATAATCTCAGAGACCCAAACACGATAGGGGTCTTGATTTTCTCTCCAAGGCAATGTTCGTTTGTTCTCGTTATACCAAGTTAACAAATGGTCTTGAAATTGTTTCACATATGAATCATTGAGGGAAAATATACTATTACTTGTTGTGTTCAATTTACAGATCTTCCTTTGTATTAAGCTTTTCAAACGCCCAGCAATGGACTTTTTCAAGTCCTCCTGTTACACATTCATTAAGAGTTGAAAAAACAGGATGCTGTAGAGACATTCGATTTTTTTTAATCGTATCATATGATGCTTGATCGTTAACTTGGAAACATTCAACATATAATGATGGCTGATCAGCTGCCTTATACCATTTAATATCCGTAGCACCACAAGCTTTAAGCTCACTAATTACAGAAACCATTTGAGACTCATAATATTGAATGGAATCCGGACTTACTTTATACTCCATAAAAACCGTTAACATATTATTTCACTCCATTCCTACATAGGAGGTGATCGCCTTGGATACAGGCACACATATTGTAATGGGGCTCGGGTTAGGTGGATTAGCGATGCTGGACCCTGCAATTGCAAATGATCCAGTAACCTCCCAAGCCATTCTTGCTGGGACACTAATCGGTTCCCAAGCACCCGACTTTGACACAGTACTTAAACTTAAAAATAATGCGGTATACATCCGCAACCATAGAGGGCTTACACATTCATTGCCTGCTCTTGTGATCTGGCCGCTGCTTTTATTTGGGGCTATCTCATTATTTGTTCCTGAAGCTGATAACGGAAAGCTTTTGTTATGGACAGCGATCGCAGTTTTCCTTCATGTATTCGTTGATATCTTTAATGCTTACGGCACACAGGCACTGTACCCTGTTTCAAAGAAATGGATCGCACTAGGTGTCATCAGTATCTTTGATCCCTTTATCTTTTTCTTGCATATAGGAGGTTTGTTGCTCTGGTATGTTGGTGTTGATCCAGGATACACGTTCCTAACGGTATATATCATACTTGTCGTTTATTACATTATTCGAATCATGTCCAGGCAGCGAGTAAATAAGATTGTGCTGAAAAAGATTCCAGAAGCTGAAGAGATTTATGCTAGCCCTACGATTCGTTGGGGACAATACCATCTTGCCATTAAATCGAAGCATGAATTCTTTGTAGCCGGTTTGAAAAATGGAAAAGTTACGGTTTGGGATACGTTTGATCGTCTAGCTGTTCCAAAAACGAAATTGATCGATGCAGCGAAAAAAGATAAAAATATATCTGCCTTTCTTTCCTTTTCTCCTGTACACAGGTGGGAAGTCGAGAAAAACGATCACGGGCACCTCGTTCAATTTATTGATCTTCGATATAGAAGTAAAGGACACTATCCTTTTGTCGCGATGGTACAGTTAGATGAGAACTTGAACATCATTACTTCTTTTACAGGCTGGGTTTATTCTGAAGACCGCTTAAAAAAGAAGATGGAATTCTCTCCACTCGACCTCATCAACAATAATGAATAGGAAGAAGACGGGCTTATTGAATAGGCCCGTCTTTTTTTACAAATCGCTGAAATTTAGGATTGTTTGAAAAATACTCATGAAGCTTATGGCCATATGAAGTAATCAGTTGGGTTACCATCTTCTCAGTAACCTCTTGTCCTTCATACTCCCATCCCGCTTTCGCTCGAGTAGACTCAAAATCTTCCCATAATCCTTCCACCCATTCCCTTGCTTCTTGATTTGTAAGGGCTGGGTTCTTTTTTTGCAGTAATTTCGCCAATCTGTCAAAACGCTCTTCCATTATTCTCCCTCCTTAACCAATTTTTAAAGAAACCCCCGTCACATAAAGGGTTCTCTCACGTTTCATACTAGTTGAGAACCGATAATAAGGAGGTAATCACATGCGCAATAAATCGAAAAACTTCCCTAATCGGATCTCCTTCTCAGGTGAGCCGAGATCAAAAGAAGAATTCTCTTCTAAACGGCCAGATGGATCCATTCGTGACCATCCGCAGGAACGAATGTTTTTGTCCAATCAACACCGAGATGATCAGTAACTCTTGCGGTTATGAATTTCATTCTGGGGGGTGAATCAGTTGAACAAGAAAGACTACTTCTCATCAACGCGATTTAACGGTAAATATTCTGACCCCTTTCACTCACCGCGTGCCAATTCGAAGCATGCGTACAACCAAGTGAACGGGGAGACCCAGCAAGCATTAAATAACTATGTGCTTGAAATTCAAACACGTAAGCGTTCATAGTGACGAATAAAGGAGCGGTCCTGTACCGCTTCTTTATTTTTTTAGAGCCTTTGTTGATTTTATTTTTGAAGTTATTTTCTCTTAATGTTTACAGATCCATCTCTGACTAGTTGATTGGAGTGTAAGGTGCGAGACTCCTGGGGGATCAGCGGGACAGGTGAGACACCTAATGGCGCAAGGCGCCGAGGTGGCTCACCGCACGCCCCCCGGAAAGCGAGCACCTGAAACGGAAATCAACCACTTCCATGAACATCAATGTAAAACCAGTTAACCTTCAAGAACTGAAATCGGCAACGCTTCGAGTGCACTTTGATTATTTTTGTAACCCCAGGCAAAAATACCATTTAGGTACAGCACAGAAAAAGTCGATCCTGGGTCCCCTTGAATTCCGTACTCTTTCCCGCTTTCGATCGTTGACGGGTCCATCAGATAGCATTTACCCATCGCGATCTTGCGTTCATAAACTGCGTACTCACTTACCATACCCATTTGTTCTGCTTTTTGTGCTTTTGCTCGAAGGGAAGCAATTTCGCCTTTAATTTCAACTTCTGTCATCTCGCTGAATCTTTTTTCCATTTGATTACTTCCTTTCTTTTCTGTACCCTATATATGCTTAAGAATTAACTACATAGGAGTGATAATTTTGAGTAAGACTGTCATTATTACGGGCGGCGGTTCAGGCTTAGGACTCGCACTAGCCCGCGAATATAATAAAACGTACAACGTATATCTCGTTGGTCGTAATGAGAAAAAATTAGAGGAAGCTGTTCAATCATTCACTCACAGCGAAAACAAGGTATCGTTTAAAGTTTGTGATGTTACGAATTACGAACAAACAGAATCCATATTGCAATCCATCTTTCAAAGTGAGAACGTTCACTTGTTGATCAATAATGCAGGTATGGGAGTTTTCGAGCCTCTTGAAAACTTATCTAAAACAGATATTACAGGAATGCTTGAAACGAATGTTTATGGCACGATTTTCCCAACGAAGATTGCTTTCCCGTTATTTAATAAACAGGGCTTTGGCAAGGTCATGAATATCATTTCCACTGCTGGCTTACGCGGAAAGGTAAATGAATCCGTCTATTGTGCTTCTAAGTTTGCCGTTAGAGGATTTACAGAAAGTCTCGTAAAGGAATGGGACGGATCGAATATCTATCCCACAGCCGTCTATATGGGTGGAATGGATACGCCATTCTGGGATGAATCCACTCATATTGCAGATCGCTCACGTTTAAAGTCTCCAGAGCAAGTTGCGTCACTAATCGTTGAACAGGACGACAACCGACCTGAAATCTTTATAGATCGTTAATTTCATCCCCGTTAAGCAGTTCTGAAATCACTTCGGAATTGAAGCCTTTGCTGTAAAGAAATTTCTTCATGCGTGACTCATATTCAAAGCCACTATACTTCTTATATTTTTGGTGAGCTTTGCGAGCATGCGCCAGCAAGGCTTCTTTTTCATCTTCAGCAGATTGACTGATCTTCGCTTCTTGAAATGCCATCTCAATAACATCCCACATATAGCCTTTTTGCTGAAGCTGCTGAGCAATCCTTTGCTTTTGTTCTTTCTCAGAACGTTTCTTTCCGCTTGAAAATTGTTTTTGAATAAACGCAATGCTAGCTTCTAGTTGCTCGTCATAACTGAACTGATCAAGTGCTTCTTCCGTGTGACGATCACTGATTCCTTTTTTCTTCAACTCCTGCCGAATCATTCCGGGTCCTTTAAAGGATGTGTTCATACGGCTTCTTACGAGTGATTTTGCGAATGTTTGGTCATTCACAAAATCATACTCCGAAAGTTTTTGCAGAACGCGTTTGATCGTGGCTTCAGGAACTTCCTTCTTTTCTAGATATACCTCGATCTCATGAGCCGTTCGCATTCGAAAAGATAAATAGTGAAGAGCTTTATTAAAAGCTTTTCGATATTGATCTTCTTCAATGATGGATTCCCATTCTTCTTCATCGATCTCCATACCTTTTTGAAGTGAAAACTTTATTAAAACATCTGCGTCTACGCTAAACGCAAATTCTTCTTTTGGGCCTTTTTTTATAAAAATATTGAATCGTTCGTCGTTTTTTTGCTGAGCAGAAATCCTTGTTATAACAGCCATCTACCCACCTTCTTTCACCAAATAGTGTACCATATCTTATGGATTTCGTACTGTTTAAACATCCTTCAAACAATCGATTTGTATCTGTATGGATTTGTTAACAAAAAGCGCACTGATCCATTCATGACATAAAAAAGCACCCTCCCCGTTTTGGAGAGAATGCTTTTTCGTGAAAGTGCAACCTGCACTTATGAAGGCTTATCAACAACGTTTTGCATTTGCGCCATATTTATTCTCGAGCAACTCTGCAAAAAACTCTTTTTCAGTAGGCGGTGTGCGCTCTGGATGATTTTCTTTTAGGTGCTTCACATATGCTTGATAATCAGGCAGATTTGAGATGCCCTTTCCGATATATAAAAGGATCTGGAAGATGTTTTTCACCCATTGCCAAGCGGCTTGAAATGTCACGATACATCACCAAGCTTTGTTTGTACAAACGGCTCTTCTGATGTTTCTAAAGGCTTCTCGCTCTTGACCGCCTTGTACCAGATGCGCATCGCATCAATCAGCACTCCTAAAATAAGCAACATAAAAATCGCGGTTAAATAAGCGTTTAACGTATTGTTGAAGACTAGCTGTTTAGCAGCTTCCATGGAAGGTACAGTTGCAGGCAAATTGCCGCTCGCTATTGCTTCCTTCATCACTTCTGCTTGTTTCAAAAAACCAATTTTCGGAACATCAGAAAAAATCTTTTGCCAAGCAGCTGAGAACGTTACGATCATCAACCAAGCAAGGGGAACTAATGTGACCCATACGAACTTCTTCTTGCCCATCTTCAAGATAACAGTTGTTGCCACGATAAGTGCGATGGCCGCTAACATTTGGTTAACGATACCGAACAACGGCCATAGTGTATTGATTCCGCCTAACGGATCAGTTACACCAACAACTAAGAAATAACCCCAGCCTGCAACGACTAACGCACTCGTGAAATATACAGCCGGCATAGAGTCTGTTTTTCGAAGCGGCTTATATATTTGTCCGAGAAGATCCTGCAACATAAACCTGCCTACCCGTGTACCTGCGTCTATGGTGGTTAGTATGAACACGGCTTCAAATAGTATCGCAAAATGGTACCAGAACGCCATCAATTGTGGCCCACCGATCACTTGCGAGAAAATTTGGGCGATCCCTACTGCTAACGAAGGAGCACCGCCTGTACGAGAAAGAATCGATTCCTCATCCACATTTTTAGCGAGCTCATTGATTTCATCTGCTGATACTGTGAAACCCCAAGAGGATATCGTGGTAGCAGCGGTCGCGACATCCGTTCCGATTGCAGCACCTGGTGAGTTGATCGCAAAGTAAATTCCTGGAGTTAATAGCGTTGCCGCAACCATCGCCATAATCGCAACAAATGATTCAGTTAACATTCCGGCGTAACCGATCATAGGAGCATGCTGCTCGTTCGCAATCAGTTTAGGAGATGTTCCTGAAGAGATCAGAGCATGGAAACCAGAGATGGCTCCGCATGCAATCGTAATGAACAAGAACGGAAAAAGGTTCCCTGCGAATACAGGCCCTGTTCCATCAATAAATTTAGTAAGTGCAGGCATCTGAATCTCAGGCATTACGATAAGAATACCGAGTGCCATCATTCCGATTACCCCTACTTTTAGAAACGTACTTAAATAGTCTCTTGGTGCAAGAAGCATCCAAACAGGTAGAACGGATGCAAGGAAGCCATAAACAATCAGCATCCAAGCTAAAGTCTCACCATCGAAAGTAAAAAGAGGTGCTAGTGTTGGTGAGTCTGCTACCCATTGGCCGCTGACCAAAGCAAATATTAACAATACAAAACCAATTATAGACGCTTCCCCTACTCTTCCCGGGCGTAAATATCGCATATAAACACCCATGAAAAGAGCGATTGGAATTGTCATGGCAATCGTATATGTACCCCATGGGCTGGACTTGAGTGCGTTAACAACTACTAGTGCAAGCACGGCAATTAAAATAACCATAATAGCAAAAACACCGATCAGCGCTAGCATTCCACCAACTGCCCCTATTTCTTCCTTTGCAATCTGACCGATTGATTTACCTCTACGTCTCATGGAAATAATTAAAATAACAAAGTCTTGTACAGCACCAGCAAGAACAGCTCCGACAATAATCCAGATGGTTCCTGGAAGATATCCCATCTGTGCCGCTAATGTTGGACCTACAAGGGGACCTGCACCTGCGATCGCTGCAAAATGATGTCCATAAAGGACCCATTTGTTAGTTGGTACATAATCCTTCCCATCTGCATACCTTTCTGCAGGTGTTGCATTGTTTTTATTAAGGCTGAAGATTTTTGTAGCAATAAATCTTGCATAAAAGCGGTACGCAATAGCATACGTACACAATGAAGCAACAACAAACCAGATCGCGTTGATCTTCTCATCTCTTTGAAGCGCGATGATCGACAAGGCGATTCCACCAGCTAAAGCAATCCCAATCCATAAGAGCGCTTTCAAAAAGGGGTTCTTCTTTTTTGCTTGCACATTTCTTTGGAGCTCCATAAGCCTTCTTTCCTCCTTAATAGGGTAATATAATATGTACAAGATGAATTATATCAAATATTCATAATTTTTAAATAAATAAATTGGAAAGAGGTGGATTACCTTGAAAAGAATCTTAGTAACCGGAGGCACTGGCTTTGTAGGGGGATTTCTAACCAAGCACCTTACAGCGCTTGGAAATGAAGTCTATATTCTGACAAGAAAAGATAAACAGTCAGAGAAAAAAGGCGTTCAATATGTGCAATGGATGGGAAGCAATGAACCTGACCTGCCTCCGATCGATGCCGTTGTTAACCTTGCTGGAGAATCTATTAATGGCAGATGGACCGATGAAAAGAAAAAATCGATTTTAAACAGCCGCTTAAAGGTGACAGAAGAATTATTAAAGCTTGTTAAGAAGATGCCTCAAAAGCCTTCTGTTTGGGTTAACGCTTCTGCCATAGGGTATTATGGTACTTCTGAAACCGAAGTGTTCACAGAGAGATCCTCAAAGCATGGCTCTGACTTTTTAGCTGAAGTCGTAAAAGCCTGGGAAACAAAAGCATCAGCAGCAGAATCCCTTGGTATCAGAACGGTTTTCACACGGTTCGGCCTCGTACTAGGTAAAGACGGTGGAGTACTTCCCCAGCTAAGCCTTCCCTATCGATTCTTTGCAGGGGGTACGGTTGGTTCAGGCGAGCAGTGGGTTTCATGGGTGCACGTAGAAGATGTAGCAAAACTCATTACAGAAGCCATAGAGAATGAACAATACTCAGGACCTGTAAATGTTACTTCCCCACATCCTGTTAAGATGAAAGAATTTGGTCAAGTAACAGCTGACGTTATGCATCGCCCACACTGGCTCCCGGCACCATCTATAGCTTTTAAAATCATGTTTGGAGAGATGAGTATGTTGATTCTCAAGGGACAGCACGTCCTTCCTGAAAAAGCGGGAAACTTAGGCTATACGTTTACATATCCTCACTTAAAGGGGGCTTTACATGATTTGTTACAATGATAATAAAAATAATTTATCAGGTGACACATTATGAAAACATTAATCCAAAAAGCAAAAGTATATCCGATTACGAGCAGCGAACTTCAGCAAGGAGATGTTCTAGTAGAAAACGGCAAAATCTCAGCTGTCGAAGCACACATAGAACCGTCAGCTGACATGGAGATCATCCAAGCTGAAAACCTGCATCTTCTTCCAGGATTCATTGATGTTCATACTCATTTAGGTTTGTATGATGAAGGAACAGGCTGGGCTGGAAATGATGCTAACGAGACGCACGAGGTGCTCACTCCTCACATCCGTGCGATCGACGGCTGCCACCCTCTAGACATCGCCTTTAAAGATGCTGTTCGTTTTGGAGTAACTACTGCTCACATCATGCCCGGAAGTGCAAATGTTATTGGTGGAACAACCTCTGTTATCAAAACGCATGGTCATGACATTAGAAAGATGATTATTAAGGAAACAGCAGGACTTAAAATCGCGTTGGGTGAAAATCCAAAACGCATTCATAGTGGACGTCATAATGATTCCATCACTCGTATGGGAATTATGGGCATGCTTCGTGAAGCCTTCTATCAAGCAAAAGATTCAGCGTATCAAGATAATTTGCGTGTTGCACCGATCGCAGCTGCTTTAAACCGTGAGATTCCTGTTCGCATTCATGCTCACCGTGCAGATGATATTCTTTCGGCTATCCGTTTTGCGGAGGAATTCAACTTAGATTTTCGTATTGAACACTGTACAGAAGGCCACCTTATTGCAGACTCATTTAAAGACTTGAACTTGAAAGTAAGCGTTGGTCCTACTCTGACACGAAAGTCCAAAATCGAACTGAAGAACAAATCATGGGAAACGTATCGTATACTATCTGAAAATAATGTTGATGTTTCCATTACGACCGATCACCCTTACATCCCTATACAGTATTTAAACGTTTGTGCGGCAATTGCTGTAAGGGAAGGTTTGAGTGAAAAAAAGGCGCTTGAAGGGATCACCATCGCTCCTGCCAGAAATCTTGGAATAGATGATCGAGTAGGCAGTATCGAGCCAGGAAAAGATGCAGATTTATCCCTTTGGACCGAGCATCCGTTCCACTTTTCTGCTACCCCTGTTATGACCATGATTGACGGTGAAATAATTTACAAAAAATCTACAAAATAACTATTTTCTTTTTTGAAAAAATGTCTTATGATACAAATAGAGCAACATGCGGATTAAGCGAATCCGGAATATTTTAAAAGTCGCTCAAGAGTCAAATACAACATTATTTTCATAAATTAAATATTGAAGCAAGGGAAGGCAATTGGTGCGCCACCAGCTATGACTGGTCCTAGTGGGTTCGATTCCCACCCCGAATTAATTTTTATTCTTAATTCGAGGGTGGGGGATACTTCTGCCCTCTAGGAGGGATTAAATTGTTGAAAAAGCGTGATTTATCAGAGAGTCATGTTCTTTACAATTTAATGGTGCACCCAGACGTCTTCCCTTTTGTGCGTCAAAAAGCGGCTTCATTCGAAGAATTTCTATTTCTAACGAAGCAAACGATCGAGGAAGAGGACCAAGGAAACATTATTTCCAGAACGATTTTGGATGAGTGGCTTAATCCAATCGGCACCATTAATTTATTTGATGTCCAAGATGGCTATGGCTTTCTTGGCACCTGGATTGGTCAGCCTTACTTTGGAAAAGGGTACAATTCTTTAGCAAAAGATGCTTTCTTTTCTGAATTGTTTTATGAAAAAGATATCCACACAATCTTTATGCGTATTCGTAAAGTAAATATTCGTTCACAAAAAGCAGCTGAAAAAATTCCCTATGTGACGTTAGCCAACGAAACAAGAAAAGATGTTTATGATCAGTTAAACCAAGGTCAGGATATCTATAACCTATATCAGATTGAAAAAGATAACTATCTCATGCACATGCTTCGTACTCAATCACAGCCTCTTGAAATTGTGGAAGAACAGTTAAAGGAAGCTTAATACAGGTAATGTGTACACTTACTCTGCGCATACTAATGAACATCACTCCTATTGAGTGGTGTTTATTTTTTCTAAGGAGGTAAAGTTATGGAAAGCCGTAAACAACAAGCAAAAGAAAGAAACAACGATCTAACAAAAACACAAGAAATTCTATATAAAGAGGAATTAAAGTCTGCAGAATCAACGGCAGAGACACAAGAAATGACAAACGAAGATAATTCCTAAGTTTTTCTTCATAGGCACGTCCCGTGGAAAGCGAGCATCTGAAACGGATTTTCTAAAAGGATGATTCTTCCTATAATATTTAGCTGAAAAATGCACATTCTATAGTTGAGGACAAGTTCCTCAATTGCTTTTGTTTTACGTTTCAAACATCGTGATATCTTTAAGGAGGTATTTGTGTGGAAAAACGTAACCGAAAGTCCTCATTGCACAATAATGCTAAAGCTTCTCAAGCCAAAGGACTTGATGTCGAGTACTCAAGTGAATTGGCAGATCAAAACGATCTTGAAGCACAAGCACGTGCACAAGCCGCTGACCGACGCCAGAAAAAAAGTCGTCGCTAAGTGCAAAAAAGACCTGCTGGGATAGCAGGTCTTTTTTTAGTATAGAAATCCTTATGGTTTTAATATATTGTGGACAAAGTTATCCACAACACTGTTGATAATGTTGATATTTCAAATTAACATAATAGTTATTGTGTGCAAATTTGTGCAAAACACAATAGTTATGCACATTTTCTGTGGAAAAACATGTGGATAGTGTGTATATTTCTGAATTTTTTAAGCTTTAAATATATTATTTCATTTCAATCGTTTTAATGATTCTTGCTGGGTTACCCCCAACTACTACGTTAGCCGGAACATTTTTGGTGACTACAGCTCCAGAAGCTACAACCACATTATCTCCAATTTTTACACCTGGATTAATAATGACTCCCCCACCGAGCCAAACGTTATTTCCAATTTCAACAGGTTTTCCATACTCTACACCCGAATTTCTTTCACTTGGATCTAATGGATGTGTAGCCGCATAAACATGAACACCTGGTGCCAGCATACAATTATCTCCAAATCGAACTTCACACACATCTAAAATGGTACAGTCAAAGTTGGCATAAAAGTTTTCCCCAACATGAATGTTATGGCCATAATCACATTTAAAGTTCGGTTCTATTCCAACATTCTGACCGGTTGATCCGAATAATTTTTTTATTAAAGATGTACGCTTATCCACTTCCTCTTCTGTTGTTGCATTGTACTCACGAGTCAGTCTTCTCGCTTGAATTCGTTCGTTTACAAGCTGCTCATCATCGGGACGATACATCTCGCCATCTATCATTTTCTCTTTTTCCGTTTTCACACAGCATCATTCCCTTCGTGTCTTGACTTATTTCAGTACTAACGTACAAACAGCTTCAACTTGTGATGTTTGCGGAAACATATCCACAGGAGTAATTTGTTCTACTTTATAACCATTACTTATTAACATGTGGACATCTTTTGCTAAGGTTGACGGATTACATGAAACGTAAATCATTTTTTTAGGTTTTGTTTTTATGATTGTTTCTAAGAAAACAGGATCACACCCCGTTCTTGGTGGATCCACTACTACAACGTCGGGTTGCCAGCCTTCTTTAACCCATTTCGGGAGAAGTTTTTCTGCTTTTCCCGTTTCATAAAAAGCATTTTTGATGTGATGTTTGTCAGCATTTTTTCTAGCATCCATGATGGATTCTTTAATAATATCCATCCCTCTCACTTCTTGGGCATCTTTTGCAAGCCACATGCCGATCGTGCCTGACCCACAATATGCATCAACGACCTTTTCATTACCAGTAAGGTTCGCCTGCCTTTTTACCTCGTTATATAAGTTCACGGTTTGCTCAGGATTCAATTGAAAAAATGCACGCGCTGATAGCTCAAAACGAAGATCGCCAAGATGCTCAGTAATCGTATCTTTTCCGTAAATCTCATCCGTCTGATCACCAAATACAAGCGAAGTTTTCTCTTCGTTTACATTTTGAACAAGAGATGTCACTTGAGGCAGTCTTTTCTTGATCTCTTCAATAAAAAGTTCTTTTTTCGGCAACTCATTGGTTGCAGTTACGATTACTAGCTGAATTTCATCTGTACGGAAAGCCGTCCTAACTACAATCGTACGAATGCTTCCAGTTTGTTCTTTTTCGTCATATACAGGAAGGTTCAGATCTCTAATAATCTGTTTCACTTTATTCGTTACAATATTCGTATCTTCGTGTTGAACGAGACAGTGATCAATGTTAATCAGCTTGTGTGAGTTGCTGCTGTAAAGACCAGCAATGATAGTATCATCGATCTTACCCACCTGAAACTGAGACTTGTTGCGATAAGCCCAAGGCTCATCCATTCCAATTGTTTTTCTCACATTCAATTTATCCCTATGAATCTTTGTGTATCGCTCGAAGGCTTGCACAACAATATCTCGTTTTTCTTTTAGTTGCGCTGGATAGGACATATGCTGAATCTGACATCCCCCGCACGTCTCATAGATCGGGCAAGGTGGTGTTACTCTATCCTTTGACTTTTTAAATACTTTTTTAATCTTTGCTTCTGCTCGATTTGGAAAGACTTTTGTAATAATAACCGACATTTCTTCACCCGGAATCCCTCCAGGGACAAATACAACTTGTCGTTCATGAAATCCGATCCCTTCTCCATTGATACCTAATCGTTTAATGGATAAAGGAATTGTCTCACCAATCTTCATAATGGGATTATTTTGTTTAGTATTCTTCATCATATCTTCACTCGTTTCTTAGCTAAAAGTGGCTTTCCTTATTGTAGACGAAACTTGCTTGTTCTACCAACTTCAATCTCAATCAAAAAAAGAGTTTATATAAAAATAATACTAAAGTCAGATTGTCTTGAATTTTTATAATCTCTATAATAGCTTTAACGAAAGCGCTTTCGTAAATAGCGCTTATCATTTTTTGTATTTTCGAAACCGCTTTCGTTTCAGTATTTATAATAAAGGAGGATATTGCTCAGTGAAAAAAATCTATGCCTTTGCTCTCTCTGCTTTATTAATAATGCCTAGCGGGGGGACTGCCTCTGCAGATGACGATGTGGATAAAGAAGTACAAAAAAAGAAAGGGAAAGCGAAATGGTCTCTTACTTGGTCAGATGAATTTAACAAACCTCAAATTGACCCAAAAAAGTGGACGTATGATATCGGTAACTGGATAAAAGATGAAGATGGGAATCTCATTACACCAGGCTGGGGAAACAATGAAAAACAGTATTATACGAACTCAGATGAGAACTCATTTATCAAAGACGGTAAATTGATTATCCGTGCTAAAAAAGAAAGTACGACTGATGACTCAGGTACTTATGATTATACGTCTGCCAAATTAAAAACAAAGGGATTATTCAGTCAAACGTATGGCCGGTATGAGGTTCGCGCTAAATCTCCTACTGGTAAAGGATTGTGGCCGGCGGTTTGGATGTTGCCTGAAAAGGACCGATATGGCGGATGGGCTGCATCAGGGGAAATAGACATCATGGAAGCTTGGGGAAGTAAACCTAATAAAGTAGCTGGCACGCTCCATTATGGGGAGACTTGGCCAAACAATCGGTATACAGGAAAAGAGTTTGAATTCCCTTTTAACGAGGGAATCAATACTTGGCACACATATGCCATCGAATGGGAACCTGGTGAGATCAGATGGTATGTAGATGGTGAACTGTACCAAACGCAAAATGAGTGGTATGCAAAAGGACAAAATAATCCGATCAAGTACTCGTATCCAGCGCCATTTGATCAAAACTTTTATTTAATCATGAACCTAGCTGTTGGCGGATGGTTTGATGGAGATCCTGATGAAACGACTACGTTCCCTCAACAGATGGAGATTGATTATGTTCGTGTATATGAGATGAAAAACCGCGATTACCGAGATCCAGTGGAACCTACTCCAAAACCTGTTGAACTGCCTGAAGATGCTAAACAACCTCTTGAAGATGGAAACCTGATTTATGACGGAAACTTTGAAAGACCTTTTACACTTATCAATCAAAATGAACAGCCTTTCGATCCATCCTACTGGAATCTTGTTACCCTTCCCGACTTTGGTGGTGAAGCTTCAGCTGATAAAGAAATGATCGATAATACGAATTTTGCAGTGATCACTCCACAAGTTCCTGGAGCATTTTCACATTCTGTTCAAGCGATCCAACTTCTTTCACTCGGTAAAAGCGGACGTTACAAAGTTAGCTTTGATGCAAAAGCAGCATCTGATCGACAAATGACTGTTAAAGTTGGCGGTGGCGCAGAGCGAGGTTGGGGTAAATACTCCAATGAAGAAAATATCAAATTAGGCACTGCACTTTCAAGTTATTCCTTTACTTTTGATATGCTTGCCGATACAGACCTTGCTGCTCGATTAGAATTCAATCTAGGAAACAACGGAAGCGTTCCTGTTTGGATCGGTAACGTGCGTGTAGAAGAAGTTACAAATGAGCCCATTGATGAGTCCGCCTCTAAGCCACCACTTCGCGATGGTAACCACATTTATAACGGAACATTCGATCAAGGCGCGATGGATCGATTAACGTACTGGAACTTTGTTTCCAAACACAAAAAAGATAGAGCTGTTGTTAGCGAGAAATCTCGTGAATTTCATGCTGATTTAAAGGGACACTCTACTAACAAAACAGATAGATACCTTGTTCAAAAAGGAATCCAATTGATCAAAGGAAATGAATACCTTTTAACTTTTAAAGGAAAAGCCGATAGAGCTCGATCCATTGCAATTGGTGTGTTAGATGAAAGCGGCAAACAGTACTATGTAACACCAGCTAAAGTAACTCTGAACAAAAAGAGTGATACGCACGAGGTAAGGTTTACGTATGAAGGAGAAACGTCAGATTATAATAGCCAGTTAATCTTTTACTTAGGCGGCAATCCTGCTGATGTTTACTTAGATGATATTGTTTTGAAAAAATTAACCAACATTCCTGATTACAACGATGTGGACATGAAACCATTAAAAAATGGAGATTTTCTTTCCGGCCTTTCATTTTGGAGCCCCTACATTCATTACGATGCTAACGCTGAAATTATGAGTGAGGAAGGCAAAGCCATGATTAACATCAATTCTGAAGGAAATGAGCCATGGAGCGTTCTTTTAGAACAAGGCAATTTAAAATTAGTTAAGGGATTGAATTACGAACTACGTTTTTCGGTTTCCTCACAGATCGCTCGCAACATAGAGGTAACGTTAGAGAACGCACAGTACAAGCGTTATTTTGCTGAGAGCATTGAAATCGGAACTGAAAAAACCACCTATACGTACAAAATAACCCCTACTGATACAGATACGTTGTCTTTAAAGTTCCTTTTTGGAAAAAGTCTAGGATCACCACTAGGCGAACATGAGATCTATCTCGATGACGTGCAGCTATCTGTTTTAAAATAATCCTTGAACGCTTAAACCACTGTTTTCTCAAAAGCAAAGGTTTAAGCGTTTTTTGTATCCTTTTAGTACAAAAAGAAACACCTTCGCAAAGTATGCAAAAGTGTTTTTAAGACTTAAACAATAATGGTGTTGGCACAGATTTCTTAAGCTGTAAGTCGTCTAAGCTTTTGAATGTGTAGCCTCTTTTTTGAAGGGCTTCAATCGTGCGTTCGAGTGCATCTGCATTGTCTTTAGAAACCGTATGCAGAAGCATGATGCTACCTGGATGAATCTGCTTCATGATCTGATTGTATGAATATTGCCAACCACGCTGTTTATTGGTTTCCCAATCTAAAAAGGCAAGTGACCAGAACACATGTGTATAGCCTTCTTGTTTAGCAAGCATAATCGTTCTTTCGCTAAACACTCCTCTTGGAGGTCGAACATAATTCATATCAGTTTTACCTGTTATCTCCGTGTATCTGTGCTTTACTTTTTCAAGCTCGTTCTTCAAACGTGCATCAGACACTTGGGTAAGATCTGGATGGTAATAAGAGTGATTCCCAACAATATGCCCTTCTTCAGCCATTCGCTTAATAAGGTGAGGGTGAGTCTTCATAAATTGTCCGGTTACAAAAAAGGCTGCAGGTACTTTCTTTCTCTTCAAAACATCCAAAACGTTATCGGTATAACCGTTTTCGTATCCGTTATCAAAGGTTAAATAGATATCTTTTTTGGTCGGGTCCCCAATAAAAAGGCTATCGTATTTATGGACGAGCTCCATGTATCTTGCATCTGTAATCGGAGGCTTCTCTTCCCCTTTTTTCTCAAAGTACCATTCCAGTCTTTGATTGGATACGCCTCTTTGAGCATAAATAACATGCGTTTGTGTAAAAAATATGATTGAAACCAATATTAGGCACAGGAGCCGATTGATTTTCATTAAACTTCCTCCTTCAAGCGACAACCTATACCTTTATTTTGGTGTAATTGTAGAAAACCATGCTAGGGATATAAAGGAAACGAGTGTAATTTGTTGAAACCAAATATCTTGGCGCTTTGTATCCGATAGTTTATATGGTGAATCTTAAATTTTTCTGCTTCAATCCACAAATTTTGATGCCTAATCCTAAAGTTTTGTGCTTCAATCCACAAGTTTTAATGCTCAATCCTAAAGTTTTTGTGATTTATCCACAAGTCTACAAATATAGACATTTTTCGACACTCCCTATTCATATCACGCGGTAAAAATAAAAAACCACAGTTCCATATCAGAACTGTGGCTCACACATTCATTTTATTTAAATACGGGATCTTTAAACTGTTCTAACTTCTGTAAGGACGATTTCTCCACATGCTCATGAAGACTGTTTCCGTGTGAATCCATCGTAACAACTGCTGTAAATCCATTAACGCGAATGTGCCACATCGCTTCTGGAACACCGAATTCCATCAGGTCAACACCTTCTACTTTCTCCATGCACTCTGCGTAATATTGTGCAGCACCGCCGATAGCGTTCAAATAAACACCACCATGTTCTTTAAGAGCTGCTAATGTTTTTGGACCCATTCCACCTTTACCAATAACTGCGCGGATTCCGAACTTTTTCATAATGTCGCCTTGGTAAGGTTCCTCACGAATACTTGTAGTCGGTCCTGCCGCTTTTACAACCCAGTTTCCTTCAGCGTCTTTTGCCATTACTGGCCCGCAGTGGTAGATGATTTGACCGTTTAGATCGATTGGAGCAGGATTATCCATTAAGTGTTTATGAATAGCATCTCGACCCGTGTGCATCATTCCGTTGATCGTCACAACATCTCCGACTTTTAGCTCACGGATTTGCTCTTCGGTAATAGGAGCTTCAAGCGTGACGCTTCTCGTCTTTTCTTCCTGCTGTTCAACAGCCGCAGCTGCTTCCTCTTCAGCTTTAGTGAAATCCACTTCTTCACCTTCTGTATACAACCAATCTTGAATTTCTCCCGTTTCAGCGTTAAGTTTTACCCCTAAACGACGGTATGCCCAACAGTTATAAGCCACAGACACAAAGAAACTCGCTGGAATACGATTGATCACACCAACTTTACAGCCAAGTAATGTCGTTTCACCGCCAAAGCCCATCGTACCGATACCAAGCTTATTCGCGTTCTCCATCACATACTCTTCAAGTTTACGAAGATTTTCGTTCGGATTAACGTCATCTACCGAACGGAATAGCATCTCTTTAGCAAGCTCATAACCTGATGTACGGTCGCCACCGATACCAACACCGATAAAGCCGGCACTACAGCCTTGGCCTTGAGCTTGGTAAACGGAGTGCATGATACATTTACGAATACCGTCTAGATCACGTCCCGCTCGTCCTAAGCCTTCTAATTCAGCAGGAAGGCTATATTGAATGTTTTTGTTCTCACAACCGCCGCCTTTTAAGATCAGACGAGCATCGATGTAATCTTCTTCCCACTGCTCAAATTTAATAACAGGCGTCCCGTCTCCTAAGTTGTCTCCACTGTTGTCTCCAGTGATCGAATCAACTGAATTCGGACGAAGTTTCGTGTCTTTTGTTGCATCCGCGATCGCTTGACGGATGGCTTTTTTCATCTTAATCTGGTTCGCTCCTACAGGAACTTTAATTTTAAAAGTAGGAAGTCCCGTATCCTGACAGATCGGCGAGACATTTTCATCTGCTTTTAAGATATTATCTGTAATCGTATCTAAAGACATCGCAGCACGTGTTCCGGCATTTTCTTTTAGCTTAGCTGCAAGAATGGCACGGCGAACGTCTTTTGGCAATTTCGTTGATGTTTCAACAATCAGCTTGTACATGCTTTCTTGAAATTTCTCCATCTCTTCACTACCCCTTTGTGACTTGCTATTGTAAGCGTAATCAAATTATTAATGAGTTCATTATAACAAAAAAAACCGTCTCTTTAATAAAGAAACGGTTTTCGGGCTTATTTTTCTTCCCAATCGTGACGGAACTGTTTGCACTTTTCTTCTAAGTCGTCCAGCATTCCGATGATTCGGTCGATCTCTTCAATTCCTGCTGTTTCAGCATCTATAGAATCTAAAACATCAACTAATAAGTCAATACGATTTTTAATATATTCTTTTTGAGAGGATTTATCCTGAATAGAGTTACCCATGTTGATCTCTCCTTTCCATCCCTTCTACTTTAACAAGGTCACGGGATTTTGCCAACAGAATATTATCCTTTTTCTTTAATGAGGCTTCGGTTAAGATAGATACTGTCCATTTATGGTCGCAAAGGAGATGTATGATGGTGTTAAAAACCGAATTAAAAGCGATTACCCCAAAGAACGATCCGTGGGAAGCTTATTTAGATATGAGTGAACATAATAAACTTCAGCTATCCAATATAGAAATAACGACAACCACATTGTGCAACATGCGTTGTGCACACTGCGCTGTCGGATACACGCTGCAAACAAAAGACCCTGAGCCTCTTCCACTTGACCTTGTCATCAAAAGACTCGATGAGATACCTCAATTAAGAGCATTCAGTATTACTGGCGGTGAGCCGATGCTTTCCTTAAAATCAGTAAATAATTACGTTGTGCCACTTTTAAAATACGCAAGAGAACGTGGTGCACGCACTCAGATCAACTCAAATTTAACTTTAGATTTAGCACGCTACGAAAAAATTATTCCGTATTTGGATGTGCTTCACATTTCCCATAACTGGGGAACGGTGGAGGAATTTTCTGATACTGGTTTTGCGATGATGGAAAAGAAGCCTTCTGTTGAACAACGCCAAGCGTATTTCACCCGCTTAGTTGAAAACGCACAAGCTTTAACAAAAGCCGGTGTGATGGTATCTGCTGAAACGATGTTAAATAAGAAGACGTTGCCCTACTTAGAAGAGATACATAAACACGTTCTTGAGATGGGCTGTCAGCGCCACGAGATTCACCCTATGTACCCAAGTGACTTTGCTAGCACATTGGAAACCATCTCTTTAGAAGAAATGCGTGAAAGTATTCATCATCTACTTGATATTCGTGATAAGAATACTTGGATGCTATTTGGGACCCTACCCTTTTATGCTTGCTCTGAAAACGAAGAGGATCTGAGATTGATCAGAAGACTTCAAACAGAAGAAAATGTTACAGTGCGTAATGACCCTGATGGAAGATCGAGGTTAAACATCAACCTGTTTGATGGCAATATTATTGTTACAGACTTTGGGGATGCTCCTGCTCTCGGGAACATTAAAGACACGAGCTTGCTTGATGCTTATGAAGCATGGAACCAATCAGAACTTGCTAAAGAACTAAGCTGTCATTGCCCAGCTGTGCAATGTTTAGGACCGAACGTGCTTGTAAAGCATTCTTACTATCAAGAAGTTGATTTTAAAAATAATACCTCAAAGCTTTAAAGCGTTAAAAAGTTATAAACTTTACAAAAGTAAGTTTAAACCGTATAATAGGAGGCAAATATAGACTGTAGAAAAAGCATCGTTTTTTCATATAGATTGAGGTGAATGATAATGGATTATAGCACGATGTGTCCGAAGTACGAAGTAGCCATGGATATTATCGGCAAAAAATGGACAGGACTCATCATTCGCGTTTTGATGGATGGCCCTAAACGGTTTAAAGACATCAAGTCCCAGATTCCCGAAATGAGCGATCGTATGCTTACAGAACGGATGAAGGAATTAGAGTCTGTGGGAATTGTGAAACGTAACGTTTACCCAGAGACGCCTGTGCGAATTGAGTATTCACTGACGGATAAAGGTAATTCTTTAAAAACAATCATCAATGCCATTCAAGACTGGAGCGAACAATGGGTGGACCATTGTTAATTTTTTAAATGCTGAGAGATGGTACTTTTAAACCGTCCTCTTCATTGACAGTTGATTGAAGTGAAAGGTGCGAGACTCCTACGGGACGAGCGGTCAGGTGGAGACTCCTAATGGCGCAAAGCGGCAGGAGGCTCACCGTTCGCCCCGTGGAAAGCGAGCACCTGTAGCGGAAATCAACTACTTTCAAAGTACAACAAAGGTGAAGCAAAAAGAAAGGACAGCTGATTAAGGAGCTGTCCTTTTTTACATATTGCTTGTATGAAAACTGAATGATACGTGGTCTTGAACCGGAATCCAAGCACCAATTCCTTGCTGTGTAACGTTTTGAATGACGATCTCTCTCTTACCGCCTTTTAGAACGATATACACTTCTCCGTAAGTTACTCTTCCTCTTTCATTTACGGCTGGGACATAACTATTTAAATATCCTACCTGTTTCGGTGACACATGGTATACGTTTGATTTCTTTGTACCCGCACCAACAGCAGTTTGGAACGATAACGGCAGCTTCGATTTTTCTGCTGCTGTGATGAGCATCATCTTTTGAACGGCTTCACTATTAGGAATAGAAGCTGTCAGGCCACCACTCACTTTTTTATGAGCTGTTTGATTATAAGACAATTTCGCAACGGCTTTTGCACCCCTATTGTCTAAACGGTTCGTGTTAATCTGTTGATGTTCCCAGTTCACGGTCGTCTCTGTTGATTGATAAGACAGCGGCCATTGACCTAAGTAAATTTTTGCACGGTACCAAAAAGCTACTTTTGATCCATTGATTGTCGACTCATTCAATAATCGAATGAGATCCGGATTTGTGATTGGAACATCAGACGTTTTAAGCATTGCTTTTGCGAGCTTGCTCGGTTCTAAGTACGGAAGATCTTGTGCAGAGTTAGGATACGTGTTCTCTTTTGATATGCTAAGAACAGAACTCGGTACTTTTATATCTGCCTTTGGAGCAGTCTTTTCTATTTTTTCTGCTTGTTTTTGTTTTTGTTCTGGCTGTTGTTTTGTTTTTTCAGCTGCTAGCGCTGTATTGGATAACACAAAAAGCATGACAAATAACATAATAAAAATTCTCTTTTTCATAACATCCTCCTTTCCCCTATTTTTTTCTAACCCACAAAATTTATCCACGTTCCTTACTTTGTTTCGTACGGGTATTGTTGGAAAATAAAAAAACCTGATTCACTAAAGAACCAGGGTATTATTCAAGCTTGAATGGTGAAACTTTCGGTGATTTTTATACTATCTTTAACGGACTGGACCATGGAGCAATTTTTTCGAGTTACATGTAATGCTTTTTCAACCTTTTCCTCAGACAAATTCTTACCTTTTATTATAAAGTGAAGATGAATTTCAGATACTCTGTTAGCCTCTTTTTCCACTCTAGTCTCTTTAGCTTGAACAGTAATATCTTCATAAGGCATTCTCATCCGCTCTAATACTTTACGTAGAACTCCACCACTGCATACGGCGATAGATGAAACGAGCAGTTGAAACGGCCGATAACCATACTCCGCGTTCCCGCTTATTTCGAGTGTTCCATATTCAACATCCGTTTCAAATCCATTTTCAGTCATTTTAAATTCCAAATTTACACACCTCTAATCTTGAACTTTACACTCAACTTTTTATGATTTCCATTGTACAATGGTTTTAGTTTGTTTTGAAAAGGAGATGCTCATGCAGCTTTCTACGTATAAATTCTCAGTTTTAGTCAGCATTGTTTTTATTTCAGGTTTCGCACAAGGCATGCTGCTTCCTTTAATTGCAGTCATTTTTGAACAGGACGGTACATCCGCTTCCTTAAACGGTTTTCATGCAACAGCTCTTTATATAGGGATCTTGATCGCTTCTCCATTTATTGAGAAGCCTCTTAGAAGGTTTGGGTATAAACCACTCATATTAGCTGGTCTGTTAGCTGTCGTACTCTGTTTTGCAATGTTTCCCGTCTGGAAAGTATTTTGGTTTTGGTTTGTATTAAGACTGTTGATCGGTATTGGAGATCATATGCTGCATTTCTCTACGCAAACTTGGATCACGACAAGTAGCCCTGAAAAAAAGAGAGGCAGAAATATCTCTATATATGGGATCGCGTTCGGAGCAGGATTTGGAATCGGACCTCTTATGACGAAGATGTTAGAAGTGAACGAAAACCTTCCTTTTTGGCTTGCTGCAGGTCTTTGTTTTCTTTCTTTTCTTCTAATGACATCGATACGCAACGAAAGACCTGAAACAGAATCTGCTCGTACTTCTGGCATTACTGCCATCGATCGCTATAAAGATGTACTGAAATTAGCATGGGTATCTTTGTTGCCGCCTTTTGGTTACGGCTTTTTAGAAGCAACTCTCCATGGCTCTTTTCCTGTTTTTGCACTTCGTAACGGGATAAGCTTAGATTGGGTAGCAGTTCTGCTTCCAGCCTTCGTGTTAGGCAGCCTTGTTTTCCAGCTGCCACTTGGAATTCTTAGTGATAAATTGGGGCGAAAACCAATTCTCATCTTTTCTTTCGTTTCCGGCTTCTTCTCGTTTTTGGCAACATATTGGAGCATGAATAACTTTTGGCTTCTTATCAGTTTGTTCTTTTTATCTGGAATGTTTGTCGGATCGATGTTCTCTCTAGGGATCGCGTATATGAGTGATCTACTTCCTAAATATCACCTACCAGCAGGTAATATCTTAGCAGGCATCAGCTTTAGCATAGGCAGCATGTCTGGTCCTATGATCGGCGGAAGCTTCATAAGCTGGTTCGATGGCGGTGCTTTTGTATTTGCCATCTGCGGTATGTTATTTGTACTCTGCTTACCGATTCTTTTTATTAAAAATAAACATGAGATCGCGCTTAAGTCTAAAACAGCTTAGAAATAATATTTTTCTTTTTACACCATATTAGTAAAGCAGGAATTTTGACTTTAGTTTTTCAATCTTTAAACTAGAAATTAGATAACTTAACCATCTTCAAAACAAGGAGTAGATTTTTTATGATGAGATTACGTTCGGATATGCCAGAACTTACTGGTGCTACACAATGGATTAATGGAGAAGTTTCTAAAAGTGACTTGATTGGAAATAAACCAACACTTATTCATTTTTGGTCTGTAAGCTGCGGATTATGTAAGGATGCAATGCCTAACATTAATCAATTCCGCGATGACTATAAAGACGAACTGAACGTTATAGCGGTTCATATGCCTCGTTCAGAAAAAGATTTGGATATCGATCAAATTAAAGAAGTAGCAGCAGAACACGATATTACACAGCCCATCTTCGTTGATAACGACCACGCTCTAACAGACGCGTTTGAAAATGAATACGTACCTGCTTATTATGTTTTTGATGCAGAAGGAAAGCTTCGTCATTACCAAGCTGGTGGGGACGGTATGAAGATGCTGACAAAGCGTGTTAACCGTGTACTAGGTAAAGAAACAAAGTAAGTATACAAAAACCGGACAGCTATATTCGCTGTCCGGTTTCTTTTATCTTATAAAATTCTTGCTTTAGAGACGCTTTATTTTAGCAATCGTTCAATCCAACGAAAGAGCACCGCTAAGAACTTATATAAAAACAGTCCTAGCATAGCACCGATACCGTTAAGAAATATATCATCAATATCAAAGATTCGTTTAAAATACTCATATTGTAGAACTTCTATAATAAAACTTGTACCAAAACCAAAAATGAAAATAAAACGCCATGAGTTAAACACTCGGTAAATTAAAGGCAGCAACAAACCAAATGGTACAAACAAAATAACATTTCCTATTATGTTCTTCAGAATGAGCCAATCATCATCGCTTCTCCACATCAGCCTTATACTGTCAAACAAAACGAGATTAGCTGATCTTCCATAAACGTACTCATTAAATGAGAAAAGAGTGGCTTTAATCAAAACTGCCATGTACACGATAAAAAGAAGTGTACCTAAAATGCTAAAGATGAATCTTACTTTTTTCATACTGCCTTTTCTCCTGCCTTTTTTAAAGAAATTCCCATAAGTTCCTTTTTAGTGTAACACGCAAAGCTCTTAAGGAGATACAGGTAAAAGACACAAACTTTCTCCCATTACCTATACACATTTCGCATAGTTCAATCAAAACATGTACTTCTTATGCACTTTTTCACTGCCGTTTCTAAACAAATAAAAAAGCCGCCCTGCTAAGAGGACAGCTTTATACTTGTTCGTGTTCGATTAATGAAAGTCATTCTTTTTGTTAGAAGACTTACTCGTCTTGTGCTGACTATCATTTTTGTTGTTCTTATTGTTGTGGGTCTGTTTATTGCTTTTTCCCATATCAATAATACCTCCTTAACGACAAGGTATGTATAGTTTCCCCTAGGATTCAGCCTTTAACAAGCCCCTTTTCTTGGCAAAATCAATCTTAAACTTATGGAATGTGGCATTAAGGACTCCACCTGATAAAAGTACGATGCCTGTAAGATAAAACCAAAGCATAAGAACAATAATCGCTCCAATACTTCCATAGGTAGCTGTATAATTTCCAAAATGATCCACATAAAATGCGAAACCGAACGAAACGATCTGCCAAAAGAATGTAGCAACAAGTGAACCGTACCAGATCTCACTATATTTTAGTTTTTTGCATGGAGCTAAATAATAAAGAACAGATACAACTGTCGAGATGATAAGAAAACTAATCAACCACCGTAACACTCCCCAGATTTGCAGGAACTCATCACTCAACCCTAAATAAGAAAACGCTGCGTTCCCAAGCATCTTTCCGAATACAGGAAAAACAAGTGCAACTACAAAAGCAAAAATAACACCAAACGTTAAGAAAATAGCCAACAACCTTGTTTTAATGAAACTACGGCATTCTTTAACTCCGTATGCTTCATTTAACGTCTTAATTACTGCATTTATCGCATTAGAAGCTGACCATATCGTAGCTAGAATTCCAATAGATAAGAGACCACCGCTTCTGCCTTCTAATACAGCAAGTAAATTCTCCCGAACAGAATCCATCGCCTCTGTTGGTACAAAATGCTCTAACAGATCGAGCGCTTCTTTCGGTTCTATAAAAAAGGCACCGAGCGTTAATAAGAAGATAAGAAAAGGGAACAGGGAAAGCAGAAAATAATAAGCAAGCTGTGCTGCAAGTCCTGTAACATCTCCTCTTTGAAAACCATGCATGAATTCAATTCCAAATGCTTTGGCTTTCATATGTTTGAGTATATGCCATAACGTCAAAGTTCCTCTCACCCCTTACTTATTTTTATACATTTCCCTTTATCTTTCCCCTTACTTAGGGTGATAAAAACTTTTTTCAGGATAAGTTTATAATTTTTTATAATGGGTAACTTAAGAATAATTCCATATTACAACCTACAAAAAAAAAGGAGGAATTTTACATGAGTTTATTATGGGCACTTATAATTGGAGGAATCATCGGTTGGTTAGCAGGTCTTTTAACAGGGCGTGACGTACCAGGCGGAATCATCGGTAACATCATCGCAGGTTTTGTTGGTGCATGGTTAGGTGGATTATTATTAGGTGATTGGGGGCCAATGGTAGCAGGATTCGCAATCGTTCCAGCTATTATCGGTGCAGTTGTAGTAGTACTTATCGTAAGCTTCATCATGCGCAGTATGCGTAGCCGCGCTTAATAAGATTTACTAAAACATAACCTATTTCAAAAAGAAAAGCTGGCCAAGGTCGATCATAACATGATCTTCCTTGGCCAGCTTTTTACTTTGCTACAATAGTTATGCAATTCATTTAGGTTGCATAAGGATTCCCGTTCGTTTAGTCGAGATTATAGCGCTGATTAATGCTCTTACGTCAATATTTAAATCCATGCTCAGCTACTTTAAAATCTCTTTTTAAACACATAGCTCGGCATCTCATAATTCATCTTATCTGTATAAAAACGGTGAGCGTCTTTACGGTCCACATTTGAACTCAGTGCAACACAATTACAGTTATTTTGAAGTGCAAAGGACTCCAAAAATCCAAGAAGTTCCTCACCATATCCTTTTGATCTTTCGTTTGAATCAGTGATTAGATCGTACAAATAAATATGCTTGCCGTCGTAAAGGTTTGTCAGCATCGCAAAACCGGCCACAGCAACAATTTTACCTTCATGGACATTGGCGAATAACGTATAACCTTCTTTCTCCATCTGCAAAAATAATTCATAGAAAAGGTCTTCTGAAAGATGTGTACGAAGCTGATTCATAACTGGAAAAGCATTGCGTACTTCTTGTTCTGATGATAATTGACGAATTTCACCCATCCGATGTCCTCCTGATTATAACGATTCTCTATTTTTTATTTCGATTAGAAGCCTCTCACAGCCGATTGTCACAAGATCATATACTTCTTGAAAGTTACCTGTAAAGTATGGATCTGGTACATCCTCTTTTTCAACTTCAGGTACAAAGTCCATTAGTCTTGCGATCATACCTGTTTGGGTTTGCCCCGCCATCCTATGCATGTTACCGATATTCTCAGCGTCCATCCCGATGATATAATCGTAGTCTGTTAAATCTTTTGTCTTAACTTGCCGTGCTTTTTGGCCTTCATAGGATATTTGGTTTTCTTTCAAGATGTTTCTTGTTCCCTCATGCGGCGGTTCACCTGCATGCCAGTTTCCTGTTCCAGCAGAATCAATCAAAATGATTTCAGATAAGCCTTCTCGTTTTACAAGATCTCGAAAAATTGCCTCCGCCATAGGAGATCGACATATGTTTCCTAAGCATACAAAGAGTACTTTAATCATGAATCATACCCCTTTCGTCTTCCTTTTAAAGGTATAACAATTTCATCCAATAATAAAGAGGAAATATACATAAAAAGAAAACCGAGCTTCTACCAAACCCGGTTTCATTTGTTCTGTAAACTATGCTGTTGAATTTACAATAGATTGTTTCGAAAAGCTGCTTGCCCTCGGAACACGAGCATCCTGTGACGGATCGAAATCACTAAGTACTTTGGTATGAACTGGTCTTTTTGTGAAGTTCTTCTTAACTGTCTTTTCTTTCACTTCACTGACTAGTTGATTGGAGTGCAAGATGGGAGACTCCTACGGGACGAGCGGTCAGGTGGAGACTCCTAATGGCGCAAAGCGGCAGGAGGCTCACCGCACGCCCCGTGGAAAGCGAGCATCTGGAACGCAAATCAACTGCTTACAAAGCATCGTTTGCTATAACCGTCTAGTTAAGCCAGATAAGCCTCTCGAACAGACTCATTTGTAATGAGCTCATTCCCTTGACCAGCCATCACGATCTCTCCAGTCTGAAGCACATACCCTCGATTGGCGATTTGCAGAGCCTGAAATGCGTTTTGTTCAACGAGAAGAATCGTCATTCCTTCTTTATTGAGATCACTTATAATATCAAAAATTTGTTCTACAATAACAGGGGCTAATCCCATTGAAGGTTCATCAAGCAGCAATAGACGCGGCTTGGACATAAGGGCACGACCCATGGCGAGCATCTGCTGCTCACCGCCACTCATCGTACCTCCTTTTTGGGTTAAACGTTCTCTCAACCTTGGAAAATAGTCGAAGACCTGTTCCATTCGTTCCTTGATGACTTTTTTGTCTTTTACGATAAAAGCACCCATCTCTAAATTCTCTTTTACCGAAAGTCTTGGAAATATCCTTCTTCCTTCAGGAACGTGGGCAATACCCGTTTGAGCAGTAATGTGTGCAGGTTGTTTAGAGATATCCTTTCCTTCATAGATAACAGAACCTGTTTTCGGTAGAACCTGTCCGCTGATCGTCTTTAATGTTGTGGATTTCCCTGCACCGTTTGATCCGATTAATGTAACGATTTCCCCTTTTTCTACAGAAATGCTGATACCTTTTAGCGCATGAATACCACCGTAATATGTGTTAATATCTTTTAATTGCAGAATACTCATCGTTCTCCTCCTTACGCTGGTGTTACGGCACTTTTTCCAAGATAAGCTTCAATCACTTTTACATCATTACGGATTTCAGCAGGCTTTCCTTCAGCGATCTTTTCACCATGATCCAATACAAAGATCTGTTCAGATATCTCCATGACTAGCTTCATATCATGTTCGATCAAAACGATTGTTACGTCTAGGTCCTCTCTCATACGATGGATAAACTCCGTTAACTCACGCGTTTCTCTCGGGTTCATCCCTGCTGCAGGTTCATCTAGCAGCAAGAGTTTAGGTTTCGTAGCCAGTGCACGCGCAATCTCTAGCCTACGCTGAGCTCCATAAGATAGATTCTGAGCATCTTCGTTCAGATGCTTGGCAAGGCCGACATATTCAAGCCAATGGTAAGCCTCTTCTTTTGCCAGCTGTTCTTCTTCTCTTACTTTTTTTGTTTGAAACAGAGTACCAACGATTCCCGCTTTCAACTGTTTATGCAACCCTACCATTACATTCTCGAGAACGGTAATGTTTGAAAAAAGACGAATGTTTTGGAACGTACGAGCAATTCCGTGCCGGGAAATCTCGTGTGGCTTCAATCCAACTAAAGAAGTCGGTCCGAGTTGCACATTCCCATTATCCGGCTGGTATACCCCTGTGATTAGGTTAAAAAAGGTAGTCTTCCCTGCTCCGTTCGGTCCGATCACAGCTGTTATCGAACCTTTTTCCACTGTCATATCAACTGAATTTACAGCAACCAGTCCACCAAACTGTTTTGTAAGATTACTAACTGTTAAAATCGACATCTTTATACCGCCTCCTATGCCTGAAACCCTTTGTCAGGTTCAACCGTAATCTGTTCTTTTCTGTGCTTTTTAGACCCCTCTTTAAGAGACTCTTCATCAAACACAGGATTTTTAGATGGTATTAACCCTTGAGGGCGATAGATGGCAAATATGATTAAAATCGCGCCAAAGATAAATCGTTGCATTTTTGCTGGAGCAAGTGCTTCTGGAAAGCTGATCACACCGTCAAGACTCAATTGATTTAAGTAATTTGTTACCTCTGTTAGCACCTGTAGATTTAGTATGGTAATCACCGCTGCACCAAGGATTACACCTGGCACACTTCCCATGCCTCCTAAGATAACCATTACTAGGATGGTGATAGATTCTAGTAATGTAAAACTCGTCGGATCAACGAATGTTTGTTTCGCTGCAAAGACAACTCCCATCATTCCTGAAAAAGAAGCCCCGATTGCAAATGCTAAAAGCTTTGTACGCACAAGGTGGATACCCATTGATTGTGCAGCGATCTCGTTCTCTCTAACCGCTTTCCATGAGCGGCCGATTTTTGAGAACTCGAATCTTCTAACAGCTAGAATGACAAGAAACAAGATACCAAGAACGATATAGTAGAATTGGTTTGGATATACAAACTGATAACCGAAGATCTCTGGAGGTTTAACAGATGCTAATCCCATTGCTCCATTCGTGATATTCACAGGTTTATCTAGATTATTAAACACAATTCTAATGATCTCACCGAAACCAAGCGTAACGATCGCTAAGTAGTCTCCTTTTACACGAAGTACAGGGATACCTAATAAGACACCAAAAAGTGCAGCTACAAAGCAGCCTATTAAAATAAAGATCCAAAAGCTCTCCCCCGATAACGGGAACGTTCCGAATGGCATAAAGTTAGCAGCTTGTCCTGTTGCAAAGATTCCATACGTATATGCCCCGATTGCAAAGAAGGCCACGAACCCGAGGTCTAGTAAACCTGCTAAACCAACTACAATATTAAGTCCCAATGCCATCGCTACATAGATACCAACAACCGTAGCGACTTCCATGTAAGATTGATAACCTGGTCCAGTGCTTGATACAAAAGGTATTACGCCGATGAGGACGACCCCTGCGATCAACCATTTTAGCCGGTCTGGCAACTCTGTATAGTACAGAAGCAACAATGAGAACAACAGCAAGAGAAAAGCTGTTACAGATGCTTGAGCAAGATATAGGCTCAACGAGGTAATCAGTACATAAAGGACGAGCAGAATAATTTGTGCCAGCTTGTTGCCTTTTAGTTTACTTGTCAGCTTATTCATCGCTCTTCACCTACACTTTCTCAGTAACTGCTTTGCCGAACAGTCCTTCTGGTTTGAAAATTAATACGACAATTAGAATGGCGAACGCGAATACATCTTTATACTCTGCGCCGAAGATCCCACCCGTTAAGAGCTGCAGATTGGCAGCTGCGAACATCTCTAAAATCCCTAACATTAATCCTCCAGCCATAGCACCGCGTATATTTCCGATGCCTCCAAGAACAGCAGCTGTAAATGCTTTTAATCCTAGAATGAAGCCAATGTACGGATCAATCGTTCCATATTGCACAGCAAATAGAACACCTGTTGCTCCACCTAGAGCTGATCCGATAAAAAAGGTCAACGAGATTACTTTGTTCACATTGATAGACATAAGGGAAGCTGTTTCACGATCTTGAGCTACTGCTCTCATCGCCATGCCCCACTTCGTTTTATTAACGAAAAAGTCCAGGCCAATCATCATGATCACTACTGCAATGATTAAGATCAATGTAGATGTTTTAAAGAAAGCATCACTAAACGAAGAGGATATGCTAGAAAATTTTATGGAAAATTGCTCATTAAACATAGATGGACCTGTTAAGATATAATTTCCTCTTTTGTATTCCGTAATAAAACGTACGAGATCTTGCAGCAGGAACGATACACCGATCGCCGAGATCAACGTGATCAGTTTAGGCGAATTCCTGAGTGGTCTGTACGCCATCCGCTCTATCCCAACACCCATGAAACCGGTCAGGATCGACGTAACGACCAACACAAGAATTAAAGCAAGAATGGCAGGCATCGCCGCTAACCAGCCCATGCCTGTCATGAGAATCAGCATCGCAACTCCGATAAAAGCACCTGTCATAAAAATTTCACCGTGGGCGAAATTGATGAGCTCTAAAATCCCATAAACCATCGTATAACCAAGTGCAATAACTGCGTATATCGCACCAAGAGCAATACCATCTACAAGTACTTGAGGCAGACTTTGTAAAATTTCAGCTAACATAAATATTCCTCTCTTTCACGTCTGGGGAGTGTATGTAAAAAAGAAGAGGGACATGGCCGTTAGGGTCATTCCCTCTCTTGTAAACATAAGTTTACTTACTGATTTCGCCTTCTTGAACGCCTGGATATTTAGCTTCACTGAACTTGTAGATGTATACTTTTGCAAACTTGTTGTCTCCGATATCATCGAAACCAACCTTCGTAACAACACCTTGGAAATCTTGAATCTTACGAATTTCTTCTGCTACTTTCTCACGTGCCGGAAGGTCTCCGTCACTTCCTTCGATTGCTGCCTCAAGTCCTTTTAATAGAACACTCATAGAATCATAGCCATAAGCTGAATACGATTCTACGTTTTTGTTGAACTTCTCTTTGTATTTAGAAGAGAAATCTTTGCCTTCTGTTGATTTGCTCGCATCAGCTGCTACAGAAGTATAATAAACGTCTTTTACAGAATCTCCTGCGATCTCAACTAGAGTAGAGGAGTCCATACCATCTCCGCCCATGAATGGAATCTTAATTCCTTTGTCACGAGCTTGTCTGATCAACTGACCGCCTTCTGTGTATAATCCACCAAAGAAAACTAAATCAGGTTTCTTTGATAATACTTGTGTGAGTACACCGTTAAAGTCTTTCTCACCAACGGTAATTCCTTCGTAACCAAGAATTTCTGCTCCAGCTTCTTCAGCTGCCTCCTTAAATGCATCGGCAAGCCCTGTTCCGTAAGCTGTTTTGTCCTGGATAACGAAGATCTTTTTTGCTCCTAATTTATTGATCGCAAAGTCTGCACCTGCAGGACCTTGGAAATCATCACGTGCTACGATACGGTTCACTGTTTTAAGTCCTCGGTCCGTTACCTCTGTCGCAGTATTTGCTGGTGATACCATCGGGACTTTATATTTTTCATAAACTTCAGATGAAGGGATGGATACGCCTGAATTCAAGTGACCTACTACCCCAAGGATTGATTTATCTGATCCAATCAGCTGTGCGTTTGCTACACCTTTTTTAGGATCTGCTTGATCATCATACGGCTGAAGCTGGAGCTTGTACCCTAAGTCTTCAAACTTCTTCTTGTTTTCTTCCAACGCCAGTTGCGCACCAAGCTTAATAGATTCCCCAAGTGTTGCACTTCCGCCAGACAAAGGAGTTTGCGTTGCAATCTTGATTACTTTTCCGCTTCCTCCCCCTCCATTGCTTCCTTCTGAGCCACCAGAAGAATTACAACCTGCCAAAAGTCCTAGTGATAATGCGGAAACCGCTAATACTTTTAACCCTCTCTTAATCCCCACCTAAAATCCCCCTTGTTTGAATATTATGATAATTTCCACTATTTAAAAAAATAGTACATGAAGAAAAGGGATTAGACAACTAAATTTTTGGAAAAATAGAATTTTTATGTTAAATTTAAAAGTTTTCCCTATTATTCAACATATTTCTTTTTCATTCGATGCCTAGAACTTTAGTAGGAAATAAAAAAGGTTCACTGTTATATCCTCTAAATTAAATCCTTTAAATTAAAGACTTTGCCATTTCTACTGTTTCTTCACAAAAACTGACGAGGCAGAATAATTAAAAAAGGACTTTCACGGTGCACATGTAATATATATATTGAATAATGCAATATATATGTTACGATTTATTTGTAAGGAGGGATTATATCCTTTGGAAAACAAAGTTAAGATAGCTCGTATACAGGTTGATTTAACGCAACAACAGTTAGCTGAAAGAATAGGTGTTACTCGGCAAACAATTAGCTTGATAGAAAAAGGAAAATATAATCCAACATTAAAGTTATGTCTAGATATTTGCTATGCAGTTAATAAAACATTAGATGAAGTATTTTGGATAGAAAGGAAGAGTGATTAATAATGAAAAAAATAACAGATGAACGTTTAGTATTACAGAATTTAAAAAACATCCGCATTGCGTATATTATTCAAACAGTTGGTATTCTTGGAATTTTAGGATATGACTTAGTTACAAAAGGATTTGACGGAATGAGAGAAAATCCCCTATGGCTTGTATTTATATTAACCACAGCTATTTCCGCTTATTTATCAATGAGTATTAGTGCAGACCATGAAAGCAATAAAATTAACCCCCAAAAGAGTCTAAGTATTTCATTGGTTGTGATTGTTTTCATTTCAACTGTTGTCGGATTTTTTGTATCTCTTACTGATGGTTTTGATATAATTGATGGAGTAATTATGGGTGGAATTTTATTTATTTGCGGCTTTATTCCAATAGTCTATATCTATAGTCTAAGGAAAAAAAGACAAGATGCCGATGAATAGGACTTTTCACTAACAAGGGCTTTACTTGAATGACAGAAATAAAACAAGATGAAAAACGCTTGAAGAAATCTTCAAGCGTTTTTTTGTGCTACATTAACTGTAAATTGTATCGCTATCTCTATTGCTTTTTGTAATTGAAATAGGACTGTTCATTTTAATTTTCTTCACATTAACTGAACTACTTAGTTATATCAGTGAACCTTCTTTTATGGATATATTTATTTGTTCAAAATCTTCACATGATACTTTCGTGTCCGTGGACCATCAAACTCACAAAAGTAAATTCCTTGCCAAGTCCCTAAGAGAAGCTTGCCGTTTTGAATAAACACAACTTGCGAAGAACCAACAGTACTTGCTTTAAGATGTGAAGCGGAGTTGCCTTCAGCATGGCGATACTTCGGGTGTTCCCACGGATATACCTCATCCAGTCGCATAAGCATATCATGAACAACATCCGGATCTGCATTCTCGTTAATTGTTATTCCTGCTGTCGTATGCGGACAATATATGTACATCACACCATCGTTTACACGCTGCTCTTCTAGATAAGCCTCCAATGTACTCGTAATCTCATACATCTCATCTCTTTGATGCGTTTGTATCGTAAATACATGTGCCATCTTATCCCTCCTCAATCTTCTTATTTTGATGTTTCCCTATGAAAATCCTTTTTAATACTTGAAAGTTAATCGATCAGTATCAATAGGCAAAAAAAAGAGAGGAGTGGCCATGAAACCATTCCTCTTCTATTTCAATTATTTACGATGAACGCGCGTACGGTCACCAGCGAGTTTTTTCCACTTTGCTCTTTCGGCATTCGCTAACTTCTGATCTTCTTTGCGAGCGAAGTACGCTAATTCACGTTGAAGTTTTACATAACTGTTATAGCGGTCTTCTTTTAACTCACCTGTTTCAATCGCTTCTTGCACTTTGCACCCTGGTTCATTTTGATGGGTACAATCACGAAAACGGCATTGCTCCGCATATCCTTCAACATCCTGAAAGCTCTGGCTTAAGCTGTTGTCGCCTTCCCACAATTGAAGTTCTCTCATTCCCGGAGTATCGATTAAGATTCCACCACTATCAAGAACAAGCAGTTCACGATGTGTGGTCGTATGTTTTCCTTTTCCATCTTCTTCACGAATAACGTTTGTTTTCAATACCTCTGAGCCGAAAAGTTTGTTTGCAAGCGTCGATTTCCCAACACCGGATGAACCTAATAGAGCAACGGTTTCACCCTCTGTAATATATGCTGCAAGTTCATCAAGACCCGAACCAGTTTCTGCACTAACTGCAAATGTAGGAACACCAAACGCAATGGTTTCCACTTCATCTAAGAACTTTTGAACATCATCACAAAGATCCGCCTTGCTTAAAACGATAACAGGAGTCGCACCGCTTTCCCAAGCCATTAACAAATAGCGTTCGAGTCTACGAAGGTTGAAGGCCTGATTTAGAGCATTCACTAAAAAGACTGTATCTACGTTTGTCGCGACAATCTGTTCATCTGTTGTTAAGCCTGCTGCTTTTCGAGAAAACTTACTCTTGCGGGGCAGTATACCGTGAACGTAAGCTTTTCCTTCATGCGAAATAGCCTGAACAGCGACCCAATCTCCAACAGCCGGAAAATCATGACGCCCTGTTGCATTAAAGCGAATCTTCCCTGTGATCTCACCTAGTAATTCACCATGCTCCGTCAGAACACTATAAAGTCCTTTATGTTCTACACTAATTCTTCCTGGAACAAGATCTTGATTTTCATATGTTTTAAACGATTCTTCAAATGTTTGATTCCAACCTAGTGATTTTAAATTCAATGTAATACCCTCCGAATAAATGTTGTCATTTTTTTAGTCTTTTTTTCGCAAATTATGTCGCTTTTGAAAGTGTTGATTTCCGTTCCAGGTTGCTCGCTTTCCACGGGGCAGGCGGTGAGCCACATTCGAATGATTCACATTTAAGTGTCTCACCTGTCTAGTTGCAGTGGCTAGCCCGTAGGAGTCTCGCATCTTCCACTCCAATCAACTTTCAAAGATGTAAAGAGTTAAAAGCAACAATCCTTTAGCGTTTTACAAAATAAAATAGAAAAAGAACCTAAAGTTATACTTAGGTTCTTTACGGAAAGAAAGGTACACAAATACCCCTCTTCATATAAAAAACCATGGCACTGTTGTACAGCCCATGGTTAAATGACAAATTTAAGCGAAGAAATTACACGCAAATAAACTACTAGCGGTTCTTCATTGTCCCAATAGGCTGTACATAAATTACACTCTCTGAAGTCATTCCATTAAGTTGTCTCATGATACATACCTCCTTGGGTTTCATTAAGAATTAGTTACTTTACATATACACTATAGCAGGATATGCATAAATTGTAAATAGATGCATATTTTTATTTTTGAACAGAAGCATTCTGATACCCTTCAATGATTCGTTTGATCATAGGCATATCCATATGAAGGGGTGCAGCTTCTATTTCTTCTAGCATTTGTTGAGTGTTGCTGTCATCAAACGTAATGTTTCTGTTCAAGTAGTTTTTATAAACGTCAATCACGCTGTTGAGAAGCTTTTCTTCTTCATTTAAAGAAGGCTCGTAATCATAAGGAGCAAGCTTAAACAGCTGTAGTCCCGCTTTTTCCCTCATAACCTGAAAAACATCTGCACTAAGCGGCGGATTGTTATTTGTAATATGATAGATTTTTGTTTCTCTTCCCTTTTTTAGAACACCAGATAAAATATCTGCTACATAATCAACAGGAACAAGATTCTGCGTACTTCCTTCTTCACACAATAAGTGGAATACACGATCACCCATTCCTTTTCTTTGAAATCTCTTTTTAAAGACTTCAAGGCTACGGAGTAAACCATACAGGGTAAACTTAGAATCTGCTTCTCCTGTTTTAGAGTCGCCAATAATGATTGCCGGTCTTAAGATACTTACGTTAAAACGATCTGTAAACTCCATACATAGATGTTCAGCTTTACACTTACTTTCTTCATATGGATTGTTGAATGTATTGTTCAAACTGTGCAATTCTTCTTTAGCAGATTCGTCTTTGCCAAGAGTGTATGCTGTGCTTACATAATAAAAATGCGCAACCCCCATTTTTTTTGCAGCATGTAGTGCATGTTGTGTACCTGTATAATTTATTTGAAAAAGTTCATCTTTAAGGTCCAAGTCGAATTTCACAAGAGCAGCCATATGATAAAACACATCAATTTTATCTGAAAGTTCTTGCTCCGCTTCCTTCGTCATACCTAAGTGAGGAGCTGTGATATCCCCTTGTATGATATGAATAACGCCGTTCAAATCAGCTGTCTTGTGAAGAAGCTGCTCAGCTTTTTGTAAGTTTCGCGCTAACACATAAAGTGTATGACCTTCACGCGCCAAGTTTTGAATTAAGCGACCACCTAAAAAACCAGTTGCTCCGGTTAAAAATATATTCATTCAGCTGTTCCTTCCTATTCCTATATCAGCATACTTCTGCTTATATAGTACCACAACATTACTTGTATGTTGCCGGTTTCAAGAGATCTGCTAAATAAAGCCCAAAAATAAAAGCTGCTAAAAAGCAGCCTTATTTTTCATCATCGGGTTTAGCAATATTAACAGCGGGCATCTCACTATTCATATAATCAGTGGGATGGCCATCAGTTTGTTTTTTCTCGTCATAAAAATAAGCGTTGATCTCTTGTTCTGCATGAGCAGTCGGATCTTCAATGGGTTTATGATTCTTGCTTTCTTGGTCCATAGTTAATCTCCTTTTCCACATGTTTCACAAGCTTTAAATACTTCTTCATACTGAAGTTTTTCATTCGCATCAAACGAATGGTTGCTGAATTGAACAATGCCTTCTTGATCGATAACAAAACATGATCGAATGGCAGTTCCATTCTCTTCGTTAAGAACACCGAACTTCTGTGTTACTTTTTTATGCCAATCGGCTAAAAGAGGGTAAGGTAAGGTTCCTAAAGCTGCCGCAAAGACATTGTGTGAGTATATGTGATCAACACTGATCGCGAGCACTTCTGTATTTGCATCTTCAAAGCGTTTATAATCCTCTTTCCAAGAGGTAATTTCCTTAATTCAACCAGGTGTGAAATCTAGTGGATAAAAAGCCACAAGGACATTTTTCTTTCCTTTATAGTCTGACAATGAAATATCTTTTTTTAATGTGGATGGTAACGTAAAATCAGGTGCAACATCACCTTTTTGTAGCAACTATCCCACCTCCTTGCGTCTTTAAGAATATACTTCCCCTAACATATAAAAGAAAACGTTGGAATATATAGTTATTGTAAGGTGACGTGATGTCTAAAAGCTGAAGACTTATAAAACCCATTTCAAGACTTATAAATTTTTTTGAGGACGTATAAAAAAGTTTGGAGACTTATAAAATTTTCCGGGGACTTATAAAAAAATATTTCAGTACAAAAAAGCCAGGGACCGCGTACCCCTGACTTCATAATTACTATAATGTTTCCGTTTCTATTGTGATTTCACTGTTTTTTCAGTTGTATCTTCTAAAAAACAACTTCAACTGCCAAAATTGCGGCTTTAATAGCTGCATGTAGCTTTGCATTTTTAGAAGCGTGCTCAGCTGCTGATGAACGAATGACATATAATTTTCACGCATGAAACTTTGATGTTGCTTGCACGTACTTTAAGTATGGAAAGAAGGAGGAATTTTCATGAGAAGTGCGAATCCTGCATTAAAAGGCTCCACTTTTGACAAGTTCAGGGGGACGTCTTTTAGCAAGAAAATGACTTTATCAGGAACAGTAAACAAAACGTTTATTCTTCTGCTTATTTTAATGGCATCTGCAATATTTACTTGGTATCAATACAACTTAGGTAAACCTGTCAGTCATTTGATCGTGATCGGTTTGGTCGGAGGTCTTGTTACAGCATTAATCGTTGCATTTGTTCCTAAAACAGCACCATTACTTGCACCGGTATATGCTGCACTGGAAGGTCTAGCAGTTGGGGGAATATCAGCAAACTTCGAGGCTCAATTCAATGGCATTACATTGCAAGCAGTCGCTTTAACATTTGGAACGTTGTTCGCCTTACTGCTCGCATATATGTTTAGGATCATAAAAGTGACTCACAATTTCCGATTGATTGTTTTCTCAGCGACTATGGGAATCATGCTTGTTTATCTTACAAGCTTTATCTTAGGTTTTTTCGGAATGAGTGTACCTTATCTACACAGTACAGGTCCGATTGGGATTGGAATTTCCCTATTTATCGTAGTGATTGCTGCACTTAATTTAGTTTTGGATTTTGATTTCATTGAATATGGAGCAGATCGTGGGGCGCCTAAATACATGGAATGGTACGGTGCCTTCGGACTTATGGTTACGTTAATCTGGCTGTACTTTGAAATTTTACATCTGCTTGCTAAATTAAGAAGAAACTAAAAAAAGAGAAGCCTACAAA
>NZ_JACZDW010000007.1:0-67580 GCF_015903875.1 Fictibacillus sp. 7GRE50 | reverse complement strand
CACCACATTCCCGCCATTTCCGCCCTCATAATAGCGAAGGACATGTTCAACATAGTGAACGTCTCCATACCGGGACCATCCATTTTTCGCAGCCATCATCTCACTAAAATCAATAGCGATTTCCTTGGAATACCCACCGCGCTCCAAAGCATAGCCAATAAATCCATTCCCAAAATTATAAGACTGCAAAGATAGATTAATATCTCCTTTGGCTTGTTTCATCACATCCGCAAAATACTTCACCCCAATCTGAATGGAGTATTCAGGATCGGTAATAGCACCAGGTGGTAATCCGATTGATTCAGAACTCTGCATCACATCTAAATGTCGGCCACCACTTTCTTGTTGGATCAGAGCCATAATCAGCCCGACATATTCTCCAATCCCATTTTCCTCTGCATATTTCCGAATGAGGGGTTCATATCGAAGGACTTCAGCCGATACCTCTGCTGTTCCTCCTGCTCCTTCTCCTGAAAGCCCGGAGTCAAATTGATTCTCTCCGCCCAGACTAATCGAGATGAATAAAGCAATGCCGAAAATGGATAGGAGGAGGAGAAATATCCCTGCAATCACCCACGTAAGAGGGTTTTTCAGAATGGCCACGGTTTTAACAACTTTTGCACCTTTCTTCAAAACGCCTTGCATAGGCTCTCCTTTCTGAAAGCCATTCTGACGCAACAAGACAAGGAGTTAACCACAAAACAAAAGTTAACTGCGCCAGAAGGCTTCTCTCCGACATCATTTTTGTCGGTTCGTTTGCTCATTCTTGGACTTCCTGCTTTCTGATCGTTTGACCGTCTCACCAGAAGTATTTGCATTCCTTTTTTTGATTTGCTGCTCTGCTTCCCATCGAGTGATGTGTTTGTCTGGGTCTCTTGATGCCGCCACCTCTTTTTGACTTTCCATTCGTCCTGCGAGATTACGGTGAGGGGAAGGCTGTTGAGTCGTACTTCCGTTTTTTTGTTGCTGGGTTGGTTTAGGTTCCCCACTTGTTCCCCCCTCTGATTTCGTTGAGCCAGGATTACGAGCCTCTGAAACAGATCTTTGGGAGGAAGGTGTTCGAGCAGCCTGCACTTTCTCCTCACTTTTGTTGGGTCCCTCACTTTTTTGCTTTTTGTAATCATTTAAATTCACAATCGCAGCTCCTGCATTTCGTGAAGCTGATCGAGGGGTTTCCGTTCCTGTAGCCGCTAAGTCGCTTTTCATCCCTTTTTTAGTCTGTTGTTCTGAATTTTTTTCGCCTCCTAATTTGTTCTCTCCGACTGCTTTACGGTGCTCTGACCGTTCACCACTAGCTCCAGCCGTATTGGTGGAAACTTTCCGGCCAGCTCCCTCTAAACCAGATTGAAAATCGTCCATACGCTTTTTTTGTTTGTGATTTTGATAGGCTTTACCTACCATCCGTTTAGCTCCCTTCATTCCTCTTTCGCCAGCGTCCCCCAATCGATTCAGGGTATTGGTGGTTGTTCTTTCCACCGCTTGCTGACCTTGAACCATACCAGCTGAAGCGACTTCAAAGATTTCCGTACGATATTTGAACAAGCCCCAAATGGTAATGCAAATCAGAAAGACGACAAACGCATATCCTTCTACACCGTTCGTGACTTTAACCGATTCATAAAGGAGAGTGACTAGTCCCGTGATTACAGCAATTAAGAGAACGAGCCCTGCCTTCATAAGCAGAACACCCACAATCTTTTTTCCATGATTCAATGCACTTTCACTGTAAGCTGGGATGAGAGAAAGAATGAGTGGAATGGCCGTGAAAATGACTAAAGCTAAAAACCAGACTTGAAGCAAAAACTTAAAAACACCTAATAACAAAACCGGAATGGCCAAAGCAATCGTGGAAATGATCGTGATAATAAGATAGCCAAACCGCTCTCCACTGAATTCAGGAGACATTTGCTTGTTGTCTAGTTCTGAAACTTCAGCATTAACAATGTTTTTTCTTTGTTCTTTCCCTTCATCAGAGTAGGGTTTAATGGCCAATAAATTATCTACTCGATTGGGATTTTCCTTGATGATGTCAGCTTCTTTCGTGGAACCATAGTTTAAAAGCAAATACGGCCGCTTAACCATAAGGTTAAACAGTTGATTTTCAAGCAAGGCGATGCCCTCCTTAGGGTTATAAGCCGCATTACTGTCAAACTCATCCGAACTGATAAGAACATTTGCCGAGCTGGCGATGCCTTCAAGTTCAGCCCCTCGATCATTGAGCCATTTGATATTCCCTGTCGCATCGGAATAAAACCAAAAGGTCAGGACCGTGATGGCCAATGCTCCAAGGATGGCTTTGACCGCATGGCCAACCTGCTGATTAACAAAATATCGCCACGCAGCAGCTCCACCCACAAAGATGACAAACAACGAGAGGAACGTACCGGACATAATCTCATAAATCCGTTCACTCATAATTCCGGCTTCGCTTGCAATGCTGCTGATTAAATCAAATGACATGAGTTGATTGGTCGAATAAAGAGTAAAGCTGGCAAGGGTTTTATTGAATCCCCACATCCCTTGATTAATGGCATGCAAGGCATTATCCGCAGCATCTTTAAATCCGTCCCCGATGTTCGCTTCCATCTTGTAATGATCGAGAGGATATTCTTTGCTTTCCAGAGTCACACGACCAACGGTCTCCTCTTTTTTCTGAACAGTCGGGGAAGAATCTTCGGCCAGTGTAGCCGCTGGCATGAGAAGAAATAGTAGCGCTATGCCTAAACCGATCCCCCGTTTTAGGAAGTTCATCCAATCCCTCCTTATTCGCAGTGAATACAAGCTTGTCGGTCAAACTTGTCTTTGATATCCTCCCGGTTAATATCCAAGCTCTTACTTGTATCTACCTTCCACACATCAGATTTTTGACGGAGCAGAATGTTATCTTTAACGGCATTATCACCATTTGGATTTTTGAAATCTGTAAAAACATAATAGTATTCAGACTCTTTGTCGTAGTAAACTTCAAAACGAATATCTTTATATTTCAAGCCGGAATTAATCTTCTTAGCTCCTTTATCAACTTCATAAGAGCCTTTCTTAAACACAAGCTCTTGCTGCTTATCATATTCGTTATTAAATTTTGCTTTTTCCCATTCATAAGCAACCTTTGCAATGTCTTCAGAAGAAGCACCCTGATTGCACCCGGTTAAAAGTGCAACCAACGCTATAAGGGAGATAACTAGTGTTTTCTTCAAATGAATGCCTCCTCGGTTTCCGCTCTGCCTCGGTCATTTTCTTTCGTATTGAAGGCGCTAATCCATTCATCAAACAGGACATCGGTTTGAATCTTGGCTGTGCGTCCGTACATGTCTTCCACGATACACTGACCCTCGGTCAGATTTTTCAGCATATCTCTGTTGGCTTTGTTATCCTCAAGGCCGAGAAATTCAATGATGTTCGCTGCTTCTTCAGTAGTTTTCGCTTTAAACGCAAATTTTGTACCGATGTTCTCTTTGATTTGAGGCTTGTTGTACTCGTACGTGGACTGCGTAATGATATAAACCGCGGACCGCAAGGACCGGCCAGTTCGCAATAGCTCATTGATCAGCCGATCACCTGCCCCTGTGTTCATGAGCATCCAGGCTTCTTCAAAGATCGTCATCTTAACCACGGAATCATCACGGGCAAATCGGGTGGCGAACTTCGCCAACGGCTGCATTAACGCAACAGCTATGTGTTCATCACGCGTCGAAGCTTTTTCGCCTTCATCTGGAAGGTTCAAGTTTTGAATCTGCAAGATATTTACTTGCTCATGCAAACTAATGCCTTCTACATTCCCATCCGAAAACATGAGCTTGGCGATGCCGTTTGTCCCGATTTCATAAAGAAGATCTCCGACGTTTCGGACGTCCTGATCTTCTGATTCTTGTAAATGACGAACGACATTTAAGAGTCCTGGCTTCTTCTCTTGCTGCAGCACGTGACGGACCCCTTTATAAATCGCCGTTTTTACATTCCGTTCATTGGATTGAAGCTCGGATAGGTATTCAAGAACACCAACCGCTGCATCTTGCGCCTCTTCTCCTTCCAGAAATGTAAGAGGGTCTAGCTTTCCAGCATCCTTCTTTTCACTTGATAGAGTGATATAGTTAAAGCTTTCAATTAAATCCCGGAAGAAAGGCGCTGTTCGCTCCATTTCAGGTGTGATCGCTTGTTTAAATTTCTTTTCTACTTCATCCTTAGGATCCGTCATAAGCACCTTGGCACCGAAAAAGACGCCATTCAACAAGATATCTTTTAACAAATACGATTTCCCCATTCCCGTTGGTCCTGAAATCGTGACGTGAGGAGAAGAATACTTCGAACCTTTTAAACCCAAATGAGCGAGAAACGGATGAAAGAAAACAAGAGATTGAGAGTTTTCCACACTTTCGCCCGCGTGAGAGATATTCTTCCCGAGATAAAAGCCGACGGTATTGCCAATCTTCCGCGTAAGGGAGAAAAGAGATTCTCCGAAAGATTCAGGAGTAAGGATTTGCTCCCAATCGTCCGCAACGATTTTAGCTCCTGGCAGGGATTGATGAAACAATAGGAGTTGGTCGGCTAACGGTTGGACAAGTTCGATCTGCTGATCCTTAAAATCGATTTTAAGCCTTCTGGCTCGTTTTCGAACTTCTTCTTTTGTTGGTCCGTAGACCACGAAATTAATGTGAGTTCTGAGGAGTGGTTTACCTTGATTCTTGATTTGATTTTCTAAATCGTGCAGAAGTTCACGGCCTGTATTAATTAAGCTATCATCATCCTCATTCGCTTCAATGAGTTGGGCATCCTGATCACGAAATCGCTTTTTGATTGTATTGGTACGGCCTTCATCCTCCTTTTTGTTCTTGTAGATCGTCCGCATGTTGACTTCAACCGGAAAAGGATAGGACTGAAAGAAATACGCCCATTCTTTATAGCCTAACTGAATGGGGAATTCGGAAACCGGAAGAAACGCGCACCAAGATTCATCTTCTAGTTGCTGAATACGCACATAGCCGGCTTTTCCGGGATCTAGGATACCTTCTGTAAGGCTGTACACACTGCCATCACCGTCAGGCTGCGCTTGACCTCTGACAAACTGATGACGAATGATGTAGCGAAGCTCTTTTTCCTTCACTCGATTGGCTCCTAAATAATGATTGAGCGTTGTGAAAGCATCCTCCTCGGATTCCTCAAATAACCGAACGGTTAAATCATCAATACTCTGTCCGCCAAAACCGGCAAGTTTTTGAAGGTACCGGTTCATGCTTTTAAAAGAGGAGGAAAATGAATGCATGAGATTCTCATCAAGCTCCTGTCGCTTTAACTTCACACCAACAAAAAACTTATACTCGACCACATGTTTCGCTTCTTCTCTTAAAATCTCTTTAGCTCGTTCTGCGTAATACATGCCGGTATCCGCGTACTGCCCTTCATATTGAGCTTGCAGGCTATCCATCCGTTTATCGATATCAACAGGGATCGGTACGATTTTATAATCGATTTCTTCAAACCCCGAGAACTGCCAGGCCAGCCGTTGCAGACGGTTCACAAGATGATTTTCTGCTTCTTGTTCATTAACGCCTACGGTGTTTTCATGCAAACGATAATAGGACCAGGCTTCCATATCATGTGTATAGATCACGTTGTCTTTAAAAGATTGAATCGGAAACTGTATCATACAATCACCACCTTATTGGAATCGCTCGTAAGACTGCGCTTTCTTCATTTGTGGCTGGTACACACTCTTTTGGCTGCTGTAGGAAAATCGTTTAGTGAATAGATAACGGAAATAACCGATGAAAAAACGATCCAATCGCTTTCCATCCAATCGGCTTTTGCAAATGGCCCCCGCAATCAACCAAGGTAACACCGCGTAAAACGCAAGCTGCAGCGTGGTCGGCAAAATGTGATTAATGCTGCCTCTAAAGAGAAAGAGAAAACCGAAGATCAGGACGGCCATGATGATTTGCCGAATCTCAATTCCCTTGGAAAAGACGAGGGATTTCTCGCCCTTTCCAAGCTTCCAGATTTTTAAGGGATATTTAAAAAACTTCCGATAACTGTAGGCATCTGTCCTCAATTTAAACCACCACTTTTAACTTGATCCCATATTGCATTGGCCATGCTTTCAAATTCCCCCGGATTGGCTACGATTACATAGCAGACAACCGCAAAAACAAAACTGGAGAAAAACTGGCCCCATCGTTGAGATATAAACGCTCGGACAATCATGACAATCATAATGATGAACAAAACGGCCGCCACCTGACCTGAAACATAATCAGTTAACCCTGTAATATCTGGCATTTTCCATCATCCTCCTAAAGTGTGTTTAAACTGTTTCACATAAAATTTATTGTTCTCTTTGCTTACAACAAGAGTAAACGGATGTTTGGTCTGCAATCCCGTATTCGCCTCTTGCAGAAGCACAAGCGTCTTCACAATGTACTGTCCTTCTTGCTCCCCATCATAAACCACAAAATCTTCTAGTCCCTTATACTCGTAAAGATCTTTCAGAGATTCTGGCTTTTCCATGAGATAAGCCATCTCATCCACTGAATTGGTTGTATATGAGGTGAAAAACTGTGTAGCAAATTGTTTCATCTCATCTTTCACTTTGACATTTTGTTGCGATTGATCGGTTTGATCTTGAACCGCCGCGACCCGCGACTTTCCAGGAATTGCTTGATAATAAGGTTGTTCAATGACATTAAACGAGTTTCCATCCGTCCCTAGCCGGACCACAATCATTTGCTCTTTCTTCCCCAATGGTTCATCGATTTTCTTCATTCTTTCTTCTTTTACGACTGTTTCTTTTCCATCTTTGCCCTTGCTTTTAACAGGAACTTGCTCTTTTTTCTCGACGACGTTGAAAAGTTCATATTCTATACGATAAACATAACTCGCTGCATCTTCGCTCACGTTCTTCACATCATATAAGCTAGCACTCTTCAAAACTCGTTTCCCTTGAAAAGCTGTTAGGTTTTCTAGTTCTCCCACCTGTAACCCTTCAGCCAAGAAGTCTTGAAGTGCTTTCGATCGTTCTTCTCGTTTCTTCTCATCATTGGATACGTTGATATAGGTAGTAACGAATTGGTTGGCATACGTTTCACCAGCCGGTGAATTGGCGAATCCTACCTCATTTAGACTTTCAATCTGCGAAGACGCTTGATCTTGATAACCGTTTACCTTTTCATTCAGAAACCCGGTTCGCGCCCAGGCCTGAAAGGAGAAAAAGATAACCCCGAGCAACACCCCCCAAAAGACCACGGTAAAGGCGGTTCGTCCATTCAAACGAGAAGTCGTTAAACGTCGTTCATCTTTTAAGACTTTTTTTCTTCCTTGAGAGACATTCTTTTTAAGACCGCCTGTCAACTTGCTGAAAAAACTCATTGGATCCCTCCTAAGTCTAAGGCATTACGCACATACACTCGGCTGAAATACGTATCGCTGCCGTCCACCTCCACCATTTTTCGATTGATAAAAATCTCACCAATTTGAAGATTTTTAATTTCACTTGGATTGGCTTTAAAGCGTTCCACATCGCGAACAGTTCCCATTTCAGCTTCATACCGGATATGGGGGTATTTCTTTTCAATCTGCTGCGTGATTTCCCGGTCGGAAAACGTTCCGAACACCTGAGCGATGCGCTCTGCATCTTTAGAGGAATTCACGCGTCCTGTGGCAATGACATTACAGTTGGAAATGATCTGCTCGGTCATAATTGGATCCACGGCATCAATGTCGGACAACGTTTGAGTGGAGATGATGCATTCAAAGCCAGCAGACCGTGATTTGTTCACGATATCCACGATTCGACGGTCGCCATACGCTGAAAACTCATCGTATACACCGAAGATGGATTTTCGCCCCTTTGCCTGACGGTATGCGACTAGACTGTTCACATCAAGAATAATCATTTTCCCAATTTTCCGAATATAGTCTGCATAACGACTCCCTGAAATACTGAAAATCACCACATCGTTGTGATCCGTAATGTTTTGAAGATCGATGCCATCTTCACGCTCGATGAATAAATGGCCCAGATCAGACTCTAGTAATTCGCCCAATTGCATTTTTAATCGAGTTAAGCAGCCTACTACGATTTCTTCCGGGAACTCATCATCCAAAATGTTCTTAATCCGCTGCATACCTTCTTGAAGCTTTGTCACAGTCCGCTTACGCCTCTCTACAACCTTTTTCTTGACGATTTCGACCTTTGGTTCCGATGGTGCGACAAAACCGCTTAGATCGTAATCTGAGGACGCTGGCGCTTTACCAACTGCTACTTCTTCTTCGACTTCCACTTCAATGTCTTCTTCAATTTCTTCCTGGATGCTGTGTTCCTTGAAAAAGTCATTCATGGACCCTACATTCGTCAATTTCGCAATCGTTTTGATATCCCTCGTAACCTGAGCTTCATCAATGAGCTTAACCACCAGCTGTAGATACCGTGAAGCAATATCCGTGTAGTAAGCACCGTCTCCTTCACTCGAAAAGCTGAAGAGGGACATGAGCTTATCGCGTGTTTCTGTCGGTGTACCATTTTTGATGGGATTGTAGGTCAAGTTATCCATTTCTGAAAACAGGTACACTTTACGGCCATATGCTTCACATAACGCTTTAAATTCGAGCATGGATTTCCGCTCGCCCTTCCCATCTACAAAGATGATGGGTTTATCCTGCTGCAGCGCCGCTTCCATTAAAGAAGCAATCAAGGTCGTCTTTCCGGTACCTGTCCCACCTGTAGCCAGCATGTGATAATTGAGCTCTCTCGCTTCCAGTGCCACTCGTTCTTTAAAGTCGGTATAGCCCACAAAGATTTCCTGTGAAGGCTTTTTGCGGTAATGCTGCTGTTTATTATTTAAAAACTTCACCCGGTTCTTTCTGAACGTTTTATACCGGTGTTCTGCCTTTTGCTTCTGAACCTCTCCGGATTTGGTCTTGACTCGCCTTTTCCAAAAAAACTTGGCAAAGATGAAGAAGCCAAAGGAAAAGAGGAAGGAAAGTCCCACTAATACCCAATAGGATGAAGCAGAAATCGCGATAGGATTCCCATCATTGAGTAGAGACTCTGCACCGGTTGAAAGATACGGGATATTCATTTCTGAAATCAATCCAAAATAGGTAAGCAGCATCCCAGTTTGAAATTGCCATAAAAGAATCAGGATTCCAAATCCTAAACCCACATAGAAAAACCATTCTCGCTTGAATATGTGCAATACAGCAAAAATCAGCATTCCCAGTAGGGCTGGAATAAAAAAGAGAATCCCGATCATTCCGATCAAACCGTAGATGACCACATCACCAATCATTCGGTCCATTTCAGTCTGTTGCGTCTGGTCCTGGCGTTTCGCCATTGGATCCATTTGGCATCACCTCTTCCCAACGTTCGTTAATAATGACCGACGGAATTTTACGTATGGAAATTTTATCTGCATTAACTAATCGTCGCTTGACGTCATTGACCACATTATGAATCTTCACATCATCTGCGAAATAGATCACTTGGTCGTAAGAATATGGCTGATCGTCTAAGCGTTTACTAGAGAGCAATTGCTCAAAAAGCTTAAACTTTTCATCATACCGTTTTCGTTCTTTCTTATTGAGTTCCAGCTCTACCCAGGTAGTTGTGACCACTCCTTCCGCATTTTTGAAAAAGAACACCGCATCCGGAATACGTTCACGGCTCGCGTTATACGCCTTTAATTTACTTTGATTATCTCCCTCTCCAATCATGGAGTGACGAATTTCTCTTTCCGTCCGATACGTAAACTGAACTCCCTGCTTCTCCGCCTGAAACTCATAAAAGAGAACCAAATCATTAAGCAGAAGGTTATGCTGCATCGTGTAAACAGAAGCTTTCGTCGGGACCGTCACATGAACATTCGTTAAGTTCCGGGCATCGATCGTCCCCAGGTAAACCCCTACTTTATGAGCGATCTGCTCATGCCTGACATATTTCTTCCCTTCAAGTTTTCGTAGTCTACGGTACACCCGGTGGATATTAGGTTCTCGAAACTTTAATAGAATCTGTTTGGCTGTCACCATTCCATTCCTCAAAATAAACGTAAGATACTCCAAATCTTTCTCTTTAAGCGAAGTATACTTTAGCATCAACTTCATCATCCTCTTCTAGCAAATATAGGAACCACTCTCCCTTTTAGCAGTTTACCAAAAGCCATGCTGATTGCATAAACCAAAATCGAAAAACAAACCGCAAATACAAACACAACCACTTTAAGAATTTTCACCGCACACCAGCTGACCAACACATAGAACAAAACCAATAAACCCAAATAGGCTTGCAGCCATTTATTCAGCATAGAGAACACAAAACACCTCCTTGAATTTTTATACATTTGACTTTATATTTCTACACTACTCACTACAACCAACACCCCATCAACCACCTCCATTTTTATACACTTACCAACCTTCACTTGAACTTGCCTTTATCCTTTTTCCCTTGAACTTTTCTTTTGATCTTGACCTTGTACTTATCCCTTGAACTTTATCTTTTACTCTTGAACTTTATTTCTTATCCTCCTCCCTCTTTCACACCAGACTCCTCATTTCCTCCCCGCCACCCCACTCACACTTTAGATTGACCTCCGCCTTTATTTAGTAGCAGAAGACCTCGGCTATGTTTACGTAGTATAGGCGAGGTCTTCTGCTGGTTACGAAAATAAACAGGAGTCAATCTGCCCTTTGTTTAATGGGGTTGGCGGCCATTTTCTACCGCAAATATAATGCAAATTGAGTTTCTTTTGATTTACGTATTTAAATCTATTGAATTTTCTTATAATTTCCTTTAAGACCAGTGTAGTATACGCACACCTGTTTGGCAATGATTGTAAAGGTAATTCGTTCCATATGCTCACTTGTTATTTCATATATGTGATATTTTTACTATCTAATCATAACAATTCTATATATCTCCCCAGCCTTTTTCTTAACCTCCTCCCTTCACTTCTATCTAACTTCTTCTGCACCTGATTTCCCTAACATAGATTAAAAGTTTAGATTTAAGTCCTGAATTACACATTGACTTAATTTGAATACTGATTGCATATACTAAATCTTTTCTTAATCTCCATCCCCTACTTTTTAATCCCTTTCCCTCCCTGATCTCCTTGCTCGCTTATCAATCCTCAGCCTCATTTTTTTTAGCGATATTCTTACTTTCGTATCGAGAGTAAGAATCGAAGCGCTAAACAGCTTTAATCACCATCAGCTTAAAGCACTAATTAACAGGATTCAGCATTAATTATTAGCAAAAGTTTGCAACAATCTCTTGCCTTTGTTTTAGTTGGTTGACATATTCTCAAGAAACTCTAGTTAATTACACCTAGAACCAATAATAATTGAACAGAAAGCTTTTAAAAGGCATTCCCCAAGAGTAGAAGGAGAGGTTACTAGATATGTATAGGCAGAAGAGACAATTAATTTTAGGCAGACGAATGGATAGTTAATTGCTTGTCAAGAGGCGCTCCGCGAGCGATGTTTAAGCCTTTTTCAACTGCTAATAGAATACTATCCATCTCGAACTTGCGAACATCTAATGCCTTGATAATGCTCTTATAAAAGGCTGTTTTCGTTTGCTTCAGCTGAATTAAATAGTGGAATAGATGTACTTTTGTCGTAAAACCAGAATTGCTGTTTCTCCCTTTTCCAAAGCACTTTTTGTATAGTTTAGTAGATTTCTTAAATACAACATTCAGCATGGATCTAGAGATTCCGATTGCTTCAGAAATCTCTTTCTGCGTGCATTCATAGAATGGTTTGTTGGCTGTAATATTCTCCTGGATAAAGTTGATCACGTCTTGCTCCCACTCATACCAATGTGAGCGTTCACGCTCTTCACGAGGTTTCGCGTGTTTATGCCATCCTTGTACACCAAAAGAAGACAGACCACTCCCCCATGTTTCTAAAAGATGAGATACATAGTCTTTGCTAGCGCCTTTATATTTACCAGAATACGCACTTTTTATGGACTTCTTCAGTTGTGGAAGTGTTACAGGGTACTCCAAGTTCGAATTGAACTCATCGAGTAGATTAAAGGCTGCGTCTTTACTCTTCCCTGCCGAAAAGCACGCTAAAGCGATCGTGAAAATAACGTTATCACGACCCATTAAACCCTTCTCCCCTTTTATGTTTGTCAAACGTATTAATTCCTGAAACCATTCCTGATCGAGTGCATTAAAGTTGCTCTCTACAGAGCGCACCGGATATAGGTGCACACCTTCATTATCGGACTCTTTAGAAGACCAGCTGATCAGTTGCTTCATGGAATATACATACTCTGGGTTAAACCATCGAATGTTTTCCTCATTTGGCATACGGAAGAAACCAAAGTCGTTGCATGCTAAATCAACGCCTTTGATGCCTCTAGCATAGGATTTTCGTAGATTACTAGATATGGTTTTTGCAACAAATAGACCTCTAAAGTCATTTTTATTCGAAATGAACAGAGGATCTTCAAGTATGTAATACAACTGGAACCCTTTTGGTGTTTCTAAAATTAAAGTCGGCAAGCCGATACTTTCGTCTAATCCGTGGATCAGTAGATCATTGACCGTAACACCCTCTTTCGTATCACAGTCAATCACAAAACAGTTTACTTGTTGGAGGTTGTCTTCAGCATGGCCTTTTATGTAAGTACGTCGAGCATCTATGTAAGTCAATGTATTATATATATTTGGTGTCCAATGGGACACGTCGTTCGCAATGTTATATAAAGATTCTTTGGATGTGACCGGAAAACCTTTCACTCCTGCAGCTGTCGCAAGATGTTTCTTCTCTTTGACCACTGCCACAGATCCTTTTTTATTTCTTCTACTGTTCTCTTCACGCATCGCTTGAATTTGTTCAGCCATAGATCCTTTTGATTGCTTTGGTTTATAGCGAGTTAACCCATCATGGATGATTAGATCGATAACATTTTGATACACTTGTCCCATTGTTTCACCTCCCGAATTATCGGGATAAATAACCAGGACACGACAAAAAAGGCGTGATCTCTGAAACCTGTAAACGCACTCGTCCGTGCACAAGTTAAAAAGATCACGCCTCACTAGAAACCCTGTCGTTTTTTGTATGATTTTTTACCAAAAAGTAACATAGAAAAACTGTAACTTCGGGTTGAAATACATACCAAAAGGGTAGTATAATAAGTGTGTAGCTAATTAACCTGAATCCCGGCTAAGGAGTGTCAGGTCAAAAGTCATTTTAATCGTAGCGTTTGGCGACGCCGTGATCGATTAAAATGGCTTTTTTATTTATCCTACATCTATTAATTTTTTAAAAGGAAATATGTATCGATTTTTAATGATTTATGTACATCTCTGTTGTGAACTACTCTACAACAGTTTTTTTTTTTTGTAAATAGTGGAATTTTACAATTCAGTTTAAAATGTATCATAAATGATAATAGATAAATATGAATATATGATAATTTATCTATAGATAAATAAAGGAGCTACTTATTTTTTGGGTTAATTTAATTTAGAGTGGTTTAATACCTGCCGTTGTTATCCTTGCTATTTAAGTATTTTTGCGGTTTAGGAACATTCATTAATGTATCATACTCAAACTTGATGTATTATAGATATTATCATATTTATCTATATTTAAATTTATCTATATGAATATAGATATAAAAAAATATTTTTGAAGGTAGGTAGATTTTGTGGCACTTACACTATGTGTAGGCAATTATAAAGGCGGCGTAGGAAAAACAAAAAACAACGTAATGAACGCTTACGCACTAGCTAAAAAGGGTTATAAAGTACTTGTTGTTGACCTCGATCCTCAAGCAAATTCAACCACTGTACTTGTACGAACGAAAAGAGCTCATTCTTCGGAGATATTTAGTTTTGAAAAAACACTTATGTCAGCGGTGAGAACGGGTAATCTTGAAGGTTTAGAAGTCCAGATTATTGATAATCTTTGGCTACTCCCTTCTTACATCGACTTTGCGAACTACACCACATTTTTAGATATTCAATTTGGAATTTTAGAAGAAGATGATCCAGATTATCATGAAGTAACGAAAAACAAGATCACTTACTTTTCAAAGCTATTAGAACCATTAAAAGATAAATACGACTACATCTTTATTGATGTACCACCGACTAAATCTTATATTACTGACAGTGCTGTTATGTGTGCAGACTACATACTGATCGTCTTACAGACACAAGAGCTATCCCTAGATGGAGCTCAAATGTATTTAAAAGATCTTCAGACATTAGCTGATGAATATAATGGTGAATTCGAAATATGTGGAGTACTACCTGTTTTAATGGATGGAAATGCCACCTTAGATCAATTTGTTTTAGATCATGCTGCTGAAGTGTTTGGAGAAGAAAATATTTTTGAAAACAAGGTACATAACATGGCTAGGTTAAAGCGTTTTGACAATACTGGGATTATTGAAGTAGATCAACATGATAAGCGAGTGATTAAATTGTATTCCAAAGTAGCAGATGAACTTGTAAGCAGAATTAAATACTTCGAAGAAAGTGGTGATACAAATGACTGAAAATAACCGAAAAAAGCCCTCTGGTTTAATAAAGCAACCTAGAGTAGTGCCTGAACTTCCTGATAAAACGGTAATCAAAGAACAAAAAACAAAATTAAAAGAAAAACAAGCTGACCAGGAATCTGTCAAAAAAATAAATCTTAATCAACAAAGTAACATTAAGGTTTCTCTAAATACGAAGCAGCAAATTGATATATTATTAAAATTTTCTTCTCACAAATTTGCTTACGAACTCATTGATAGTATGATTGATAACTATGTAGATACTGCATTAGACGTTGATCAAAAAAGAGCATTTAAAACTTTGAGCAAGCTTATAAGCGAATAAACAAAAATAAACCCACCCATATATAGCTTAACCAATACAGGATAGCTTACCACTCTATAATAATTCAGGGGTCGAGGAACTTTCATAATCGTGGTATTATTAATCTACAATTGCATAGTAGGGTGGGCGGTTGAGCCTCTCATAAGGGAGGTGCAACTGATGGACTTAGACACAGCGATGTTTATGATAGCGTTAATTACATTAATAGTCCTATTAATCGATAGAAAAAAGTAATCCACCCTGCTAGTTTGGCGACTGAGGGTGGATTACTTCTGTAATTGCTTTAGACTGCCAATCGCTCACTTTGCGATCGCAATTGTATCTATAACCGTATGGGCGCAACCATACGGTTATTTATATTTTTATAAAAAAAACGATAATTTATTCATAGTAGTTTGAATTCCTAAATAAAGTATATCATTTTTTAAGAACAAAATACACAATAATAGTTTAATATATAACGCATATTTGAGCTTAAATATTGGACATATTACAAATCCTCCACCATTGAATAGCTCGCCAGCTTAAGATGGTTTTCCTTCTGCGTCGATCCTCCCCCCCTTTGAAAATACTCTGTCGTAAATGAGCCATTAGGTGTTAGCTGCACCTAGTGGTTTCTTTTTATTTTATGCAATGTCTACTATCAATATACAGCCCTGTGAACTTAAAGTGAATTATCCTAGTAGCTGAAAACAACTTTCGGTGTAATAACTATTGCAAATATTTTTACTGACAATATCCCTAATATTCTTAAAGATATTTTATAACATATTTATTAAACAATTATTAGAAATTAGTCGAATAATATAAAGAGGTAACGGGTAAACTCCCCCTTTAAATTGTACTTTTTAAGTGGATTTAACGATTAAAGTATTACATAACTTTCTAGACGGGGTCCCACCAACATTTTGACGTAAAACCCACGCTAATACATTTTTTGGTAGTAAAATGGTATTTTTCCCTACTCTAAGCTGATTCCCTTTAAGGTAAAGACTCTAATGAAAAGGGAATTACTTTTAGGGATGGATTTAGGGAACAAAAATAATCAGTTTTTAACTATCAGATCAGCGTTTTTCAAAACTCCCTAAAACGACCATTTAGGGGAAAGTCTTAAATACCAGGGTTTTCAGCCTTAGCGTGGGAAATATGATAAAAAGTTGGAGCTACCCCTAGACAAGATATTTAGTTTTAAAACAAAGATTGACGGAGGTAAAACTATGGGAATAACCACTGATAACAGACAAGGAATTATAGAGTTCCGAGGTACTGTTTATGATAACGGATACGGTTTAATTCCTCAAAAAGTAATGAGGGATGATAATATCAATGCTACTGCTAAACTTATTTATGCTTACCTTTGTAGTTTTGCTGGAAAAGTACCAGAAGAAGAAATTATGTTTAAAGAACTTGGTATAACAGATAGCACATTTTACAAGCACTTAAAACAATTAATAGAAATTGGATATGTTTCAATTAGTAAAATAGAAGGTCCCAATTCTTTTGACAAAGTGTATTTTATAGAAGCCATTCCAGAAGTTGCAGCCAATAAAGCAATAAAATTATTAACCAAGAACACTATCGAATCAGATACACTTTCCCAACGAACACATCAACATAATGCTAAATCAAGTAATGACACCAGCAAAACAATGAATACCAAAAACATCTCTTTAGCAAGGGAACAAAACAAAGCTATCCAAAATGGATTTAGAGGGTTAGTAGAGAATGTAGAAAAGCATTATTTGCTTCCAATAGAAATACGTTCATTACTTTATCACCATGCAGAAAAAGTAGAATATCTCATTAAAACCGAACAGTTTTCATTAAGTCTTCTACAAAGCAACATATCTACCTATACAAGACTATTTAGTTTAGAAGTGTTATATGCTGCTTTAAATGCTGCGTTAAAACAAGATGGACTTCCAGTTCTAAACGTATTTGTTGCTCAGTTAGAGGATTTTAAAATGGAAGAAGAATTAAGCGGAAAAAACCAGCTGCCGAATGAAATTGATCAGTTAGATTTACCAAATGAACTAAAGAAAGCACTTTATAATCTACTAATAGAATTAGAATATAAAGAAAAGAATCGCTATTTATTAATTTATCGTTCATTAAAACTTATTAACCAAATTTACTTAGATAAAAAACCATCAAAAGATGCTTTCAAAAAAGCATTGCATTATTTAGCAATAGATCCCCAGGTTAGTCATGTGAAATCTCACTTTGAACGAAATTTAAGAGAATATGATACACAATCTTATAGAAATACATACCAAGATCGATCTTATTTTAGAAAGAACAATAACAATGTCACCCAATGGAAAGACCGAAGTATAGATCTATCACAATTTGATGATATTGATCCCGATGACTTATTATAGGAGGAAAAACAATGAAAACTAACCTGCCTAATATCCGAGAATTTGATTTTACAGAAAAACACTTACGTTTTTATGAAGCTGCAAATGAGAGTGCAATATTAAAATGGGATGCAGAAAGAATATTTATCTCGTTAATGTCAGGGATAATAAGTAAAAAGCGCGAAGTAACACAAGAGGATGAAAAGAAAATGAGCCGTATTTTTCGTGATATTGCATGCTCGAGAGGAGAAAGTCCTTCAGCTATGTGGTTCTGGACCGATGACATGCAAGCAAGGTTTGATGAGCATTATAATAAGTACATCCTTCCATCTATAGAAGGACATACGCGTGAAGCAATTCCAGCTCTCCCACCTGAATATAAAGAGGATTTATTGGAATCCTTAAATAATTTGTTCAAAAAAACCAAAATCTAACAATCATTCCAATAGACTTTGAAATAAAAACCACCCTTGAATAGCTCGGCAGCTTAAAGGGTGGTTTTATGCCTGTGTTGAGCTTTTCCAAATGGAAATACTCTATTTATAATAGCTTTTAGACATTCTAACATCTAATAGCTATTTCTATTATATGCTTTTATTATTATTTACAAAATGGGATAATTAATTTTTTCTAATGCTTAATTAAGCATATTTAATTGGCTTCGATAAATTATATATAGCAGAATCTATTTTGAAATCTAAAGAACCAGGATGATACAAATAAAAACGATAATTTCTATCCCCCATATAAAGCCAAAACTTCAATGCTTCCCCACCATAAGTAACCGCAGAAGCTATATCCAAGATATTCTTAAATGTGTAATCAACTTTTTTCTAAGTTAGTAAAAAGATATTTATAAAGTTTTTCTACTTCTTTTCTCCTACTCACTCCCGTTTCAATGCTAAACCTAGGTTTTAATGAAATCATATAATTCCTATTGTCTATAACATACAAAAAATCCGGGACATTTTGCTTAACTTCAGTTGCTTTAATAGGTAATGAAAGATCTCCATTATTCATTTTATTTTGAAAATACGCATCTTTTAACATATTTTTCTTTTCATATTCATCCATCAAAAAAATATTCCCTATTCCTTCTGTAAAAGCAGTATAAACTTGATTTTCTTCATTGTAATCAGTTATCTCTGTAATTACATTTTTTTTGTTTTTATCTTCTTCAACAACTGAAAAACTATAGATATTGTTAATTCTATAATCTAGTTGGAAATCTTTTACTGACTTAATAGCTATTTTTTCAGCAACCGAATGGTTAGATACTTGTTGATTTACTAATTTTCTATAATCGTGGTACTTTGGATACAACTTAAAAAGCACGCTTTCTAAAACCACTATTACTATCCCCTTTTATTTTATTTTTCACTTATACTATGTATCGGAAAATCAAGTTGAACGTTAACAAAACCACCCCTATTAAATGGGTGGTTACTTAATTCAATAATTATCTGCTAAACAATCGTTTCCAAAAACCAGCCTTACTCTCTTTTTCTTGTTCTTTCTTCTCGATGGTTTGTGTAAACTGTTTTACAAGTTCGTCTTGACGTTTTTGAATTACTTCTTCATCGATTCTTTTTATAAGATCGTCTTGATTAATGGAAGGCGCAGGTTCAGCTAGCATAGTTTTTAGTTCTGTCATTTGTTCTCTTAATTGCTTGATTTCTTGTGCTTGAACAAGCAACATTTCATCTTGCTTTTTTATGTGAATTTCTTGTGCTTTCATTTGTTGGCCAAGTTCCTGAAAAAAAGCTATCATTTGCTCCTTACCGATTGCTTTTTCAAGCATCATCACCATTTTATCTTCTTCTTTTCTCTCCAAAACATTTTCTAAAGCATTATTCCTCTCAATTTCTAATAACGCAGCCTTTAAGGAACCGGTTCGCGAGACTACTTCAGCTACCTCTAAAATTCTATCAAAATCTTTTCGAAAAAATTTCCTGCCGTCTGTATCATGAACACAAAACGGTAATAACCCCGCACTTTCCCACCTTTGTAGCTTTTGCCGATCAAGTCCAAGTTCTTGAGCAACCAGTCCAACACTTAAGAGTTCATCTTCATTCATAACACGACCTCCTGATGTATCATTCAAGGTGTATTACGTAATACATCTTGAGCATGATATATATTACGAATTAATCACTAGTATACGATATAGATATTAAAATTCCTTTAATTTATATATATAAAATATGTATTATTGCTATTTACACATGCGTAATACACTAAAATTCTAGGGATTATCAATTAGTTAAAATGAGCTAACATAGTATATTACTCCACTTTATAAACTTACCTTTAAATTCAAAACTATATAAAATCACTTTTTGTTAACAATGTAAAAAAAGTTAACAAATTATATAATAACCTTTAAATAATTGATATAAACCTTTTTGTTTTATGTATTTATAACTATTAAAAATGTTAACAAATTACTTTCATCCTATTCTTATGTGTGCTAAAATGTTAACAAACAGCAAATATAATTTAAGGAGAGATTTAAATGAATGTTAAACGCATGAACACGGACTTTGGAAATTCTATTAACATGAATCTTATTGATGGTTATTATTTTGAACTCCCTACAAATGTCGTGGAACTAAGCAAAGAGAAAGCTGAGGGTTACTTCGTAACTTCGATTGACTCACCACAAGAATTACTCAAAAATCTCCTGGTTTCTTGCACTATTGATAATGAAGAGAGATATTTTTTAGTCGGAGAAGTTGCTGAGGATCAAATTCTTGGAAACAATCATATTCGAAAATTACATAATAAAGCTGAATCGCATATCCCATATGTTTTATTTCTTGCTTCAAATGCTTATTACTACACTATCAAAAATGAAAAAGAAGAAGATAATAAAATTGAAATTGATTACTTTTCTACAATGCTTCCTATATGGCTTCTATTTAAACTAAATAAGTTTAGTGAAATGCAACAAAAAATGGCTCAAAGATTTTTAGGAACTCATTCTGTAAAGATTCATACACCAGGGTTTGAAAAGGAAATCTCAATTGAAGTAAATGAGAGTAAATGCAGAACAGAGAGTGAAGTAGCTAGATGGGCAATTAAGAAAACGTTCGAACTTGAAGATAATTCAGATGCAGAACAGTTTAAGAATCATGATGTGGTCATGGTAGATTTAGGCGGAGGTTCAGGGGATCTATGTTTATTACCAGCTGGTTTAAACGCCCCAAGAAGTCGTGAATCAATGGCATTCATAGCAGATATCCCATTTTTAGGTCACATAGAAAAACTAAGAACTGAAAAATTAATTGAACATTTTGATGATGTTAGAGAACTTGAAAACTTTATTGTAAAAAATATCGGCAAGTCTAAGATGGAACGAAGGGACGGAAATAGTGGAAAATCTGTTGATCTTGCTGCTCCCATTAAAGCCGCATTAAAAGAGTGGACATCGATAGTTCTTTCGAAAATAGAAGATGCTTTTCCTTCTCCAAAGGACAAAACTTATAAATATTGTTATTTTGGTGGTGTTGCACCTGTAGTTCAAGAAGCAATAGAGGAAATTATCAAAGAAAAATACGGTTCTGACATTTTGGAATCTAATCATATTTTCTTGCCAGAAGCTCGAAAACTTAACTTGTATGGACTAGAAATTTTAAGTCGTGCAGACACATTAGTTAAGCCTTAATGGAGTGATTACATTGAAACGAAAAGCTACATTTGCTATAAGAACAGATCATATGTCTGAACGTGTATATAACTGTTTTGAAACCAAGTCTAAAAATAGAGAACTCAAAGACTATTTAATAAGCTTAGTCGAAAGGGACCTTAATGGAACCTTACCAGATCAATCATTGGCAGGTAGTATCTCCGAAATGAAAAGAGAAATGCACGAGCACTTTAAAGACTTAGCAAAAAGGATAGAAAATATTAATTTGTCGACGTCGCAAAATTTCAGCAAAGAGTATGAATCAAAAGATGAAGTTATAGAAGGACAAGTCATTTCAACGGAAGAAATCAAAGGTTCCATAGATGAAACTTATGATTTAGACTTTTAAAAAGCCCTTTTCAATACATTCAAGACCGGACCTTTTTAGGAACGGTCTTTTATTTAACCTTGAATACTTTGATACCTGGTTTCTTTTTAGCAGCTTTAACAAAATCTTTTAATTGTTTTTTAGTTAATCCTAATGAAGCTGATACATTAGATTTGGACATATATTACAACCTCCAAGAATTAATTTGTTCGTATTTTTATTGTTGACAGAATTTTTAAATTTTATACGTTCTATCCTCTAACCTTTCTCCATATAAATGACTATCTAACAAAATAACAAAATGACGCTGACATATTTAATGAGAAGAGAGCAAATTATAGAGGGGGAGAGGGGTATATGACCTTTATTAATCCATCTTATGGGAAGAAACAAGAAGGCGCAGCTAAACTTTCAGAAAGAAAAACCGTTCGGAAATTGAATAAAGACAAGCCTCGAAAAAAAAGATGTGATGCTAAGTTTGACATTCGTGTTTATGTCACCGAAGAAGAAAAAAGGATAATAAAATATTTAGCTTATAAAGCTAATATGCCTGTAACTCCATTTTGTACTTTGTTATTGAAGAAAGCTTTAACAAGGAATTTCGACTTCCCAGAAGTTGATTATAAAGCCTCCGGAAAGCCAGTAGAAATTAAACTAGAAAAAGAGTTTAACGACATATTAATGAATCACACATTTGATTGGGACTGTAGTAAAAGGAAGGCTGCACATAGAATATTAAGTTTTGTATTAAAATTAGAGGGCGGTACTCTATTATGAGGGCATATAGCCAAGTAAATATTATTGGAGAAGAATTAGACCGCATTGAAGGATCATATACAGATTCTTTTCTCTCGAAGGTTATTGACAGAATGTTAGGGATTAATAATAATGTCTTTCTAACTATTAGTATGCCTTCCGTAATTGTGATCCGTTCTAGAACACTGTGTTATGACATCACTAAAGATATTAAAGTGAAGTTTACACAAACACATCTCCTTTCCGCGTTATATGAAGATTTTTTACTATATCTTAGGAAGAGTAACAATAATCTTCATGAAATATATAATTGGCTAGTTGTTCGTGACACATCATCCGTTAAAATTAATGATTATTCGTTAAATAATGAGGTCGATAGAAACGGTGAATCGGTGGATCGTTGTCATATAAAAATCGGTATAGATCGCGAGGATGCATTAAGGGGAGAGAATTTTTTGTTAGACTTGGAGGATTTTTATCCTGGTCATCATTTCACCTTAGAATTAATATTAGAAATCATATTTACAGATTTTATCAATGAGTATAAGCAGGGTAATGTAAAGTGCATCGCCCAAAAACTAATAAAATATACAGAAAGTAAAAATTAAAAGTCCCTTAGCGTTTTATAATTATTTTTATCCCAATCACCTTAATAAAGGTGGTTTTTTTATTAAAATTGTGAAAAAATTACAAATATAGGGTTTTATATTAAAAGCACATCTTCGCCTGATCTAGTGAGAAAGGAATTAAACATGGCAGTCATAATGAACGCTAATGAAAGAGACAAAATTCTAAATGCCCTCGACGATGTTCAAATCGACTTTCTAAAGCTGCACCTCAAAAGAGGAAAGAAGACAGTATTTGCTAATTTCATGGCACGGGATAAAGGATTAGTATTTCCTGAAGATGTGCCTAGTGAAGAGATTGAAATACTACTTGATGAGTGGATTCTTGAGGATTATATAGATAACGGTTTTGTTAATCGTGAAACACCTTGTGAATGCGGCAGACCACTTAGGTATCAATACATCGTTAAACATAAGGGAACAGGAACTGTACGAAGATTTGGTATTACCCATTTTGAAGAGCATACCGGTATTCCTCCAAACCTTATTAAATCAATCGTTAACGGTTTTAATTTTATCGATTATGAACTGGATGAACTGCTATATAAGATAGCCACCGGATGGCAGATTCAGAATGAACTTCCGTTTATTACTGAAGACTACATCTTTCCTTCAGACATGCAACTGCATGTGAACGCCAATGTTCCACTGCTTAATAGGCAAGTTAAAAGGTTGAAACTTGCTTATTTAGCTGCACTAGAAGAGGAACAACTACTTAGAAGGGAAATAGAAGTAGAGGTTCGATCAAAACAGAATGATAGTGTTGGTGAGGAACTGGATACTTGGCAAGAAACTTTTTTTGAGAACCAGGAACTACCTGCCATAGACATTGGCCACAAAGATTTTGTTATAGCTGAATATAGGGATATAATAATGAAGTTTCTGGATCAGGGGATTAGTAGTGCCAGGGTAATATGTGAGTTATTAATTAAAGAACACGGAGCATCTAGAGAGAGGTACAGCACTAGTAAACCAAAAATTTACCCATCTGTATGTATGCACTTAGAAACTTTAGTAAAGCAAGGTAACCTTGGTCTACTTCGCACAAAAAACACTGAAGACCGTTACTATGAAAAAACTTCTACTCCAATTAAAGTTTAAAATGTTAAAAAGGAGCTCAAGATGTATGGTATCTCGAAAAAAGCAATTGCGTAAGAAGCAGTGGGAAGAACTTGATCTTGCGAAATTTAAACTTTTACCCTCGGCTAAACCACCTTTTTTTCATGGTAGCACTGTAAGGAAAGCAGCCCAATATTTTTGGAATAAGAAACTTCGTCCAGCAGTGTTAGAACAACAAGAGAATAAGTGTTCCATCTGTGCGTGGGTACCCGATAAGGAAGAAAACATAAAACGCCTTCATTTACATGAGTTGGAGAATTACGATTTTCAAAATAAAGTATGCCACTTAATAGAAATAAAACTCATTTGTAGAGATTGTCACTCGCTTCAACATATTGGACGAACAAAATCAGTGCTTAGTAAGGAACAATGGGAAAATCTAATGCAACATTTCATTAAAGTCAATGGTTGCTCTCCAGACGTTGACTTTGATTTAGTATTAGCCAAATCCATACAAAGTGAGGGGCATTTTGAAGCCCAACGTAAAATGACTTTTGAAATGACGTTAGAAGAAAGAATGGAACTTGCAAAAAAGCCGGTTCGCTTCACTATTAACCCTGAAATCCCTCTTGCTGAAGAATTAAAAGTACAGCTATCTAAACGGGAATTGTTGTATGAAGGCAATGACTAATATCAAGGTTATTCGAGAACCTGTTGCCAATGATAGGGACAATAATATCCCACTACTTTGGCGGGGTCTTGCCAATCATAAACAGCAGTACTTTGCTTAGAAGAAATCTCGCTACATGGTAATACAATGGAGGTGTTTTTGTATAGAACAAAAGACAGGCGTTATATTGTAGCTATACCTAGCATTCACTGGTCTACAGAGTTTAGAGAAATTGATAAAATTACTTTACAGACGGATCATCTTAAAAACTCTTTAAACTATCACTTGTATGCTGGTGACACAAATAAATTAGTAACCTCAATCATTAATCTTATTAAGAACTGCGCATAGTAATTTACGCAATAAGAATGATTAAATAATAAAGAAGAGTAATACATAAGCGAACTACAAATATGAATAACTTAGATTTATTTGTACTGTATCAGTTATTAGCATTAGTAAACTCATCAAACTTATCATTAAAAACATTTAATTATTCGACGGGTCTGATATTCCATAACAGTCATGTTACAACCTCCTTTAGAATATTTTCGAAAGAGTTCTTTAATTTTTCTTCTAGTTCTGACTAGACTGAAAGGGAGGAAATAGCTTGTATAACGTTTTATTATTTTGTGATCCTGGTATTGATGACTCATTAGCCATTATGTATGCACTCCTAAACCCCAAAATAAATGTAGTTGGCATTGTTTCAAGCTATGGTAACGTACCCCAACAACAAGCCATACAGAATGTAGCATATCTCCTTCAGCTTGCAGGAAGAGAAGATATACCAATCATCTCTGGCGCCAGAAGTCCTCTTAGTGGCGAAATTGCTATCTTTTATCCTGAAATTCATGGAGAGGAAGGACTAGGGCCAATACGTCCACCAGACACTGTTCAACGTGAAGTTGTAAACTTTGATGAAATTTTTAAAATCATTAATACTTATGCCTATAACCTTTACATTGTAGACGTTGGAAGGTCTACTTCATTAGCTATCGCATTCTTGTTAGGCGGTGATGAACAACTTGGTAAAATAAGTGCTTTTTATAGTATGGGTGGTGCTTTTTTAGTCCCCGGAAATGTAACACCTATAGCTGAAGCTAATTTTCACGGAGATGCTCTAGCTGCAAATCTGATACTAAACAAAGGAAGAAATGTTTTTATTACACCCTTAAACGTTACAAACTTCTCAATTATTAAACCTGAAAACATTGAACTTATTACTTCTCAGCCATTTAATGCTTTTACTTTTTTAATAAAACCCATATTTGATTATTACAACACAGCATATAAAAAACTAGATCCTAGCCTCTCGGGCAGCCCATTGCACGATGTATTTACTATGTTTGCTTTAGTTAATCCGGATAAGGTATCTTATATAAGTCGAGAAGCATCCGTATCTATAAACTTTGACAATACTAAAGGACAAAGTATAGCTGATTTTAGAAAAAGATCAACAGAATCGATTTCAGAAGCAACTGACCATATCGCTATATCTTTTAATTATGATGCGTTCATAGAAGATTTTATTAATGTGATGACTATGCGCTACAACTAACTATTACATTTACAAAATAAATGTGTATACAGCCTGGACTTAAATAAGATCAGTAATAATTCAATAGGGTTGATAAAATTAAAGACCGCAGATTTCATTAATCTGCGATCTTTATATGTCTACCTATCATTTATTGCTCTTTCTAATGTAGATGTAATTGAGATGTTTTCAAAATCCAAACCCAATTGTATAGCAGTGTGTGCTATTTCAGGTCTTATTCCAGAGAGTGTACTTTTCACTCCTAAAACATCTAATGTGTTAATTAATTGAAAAATTTGGTGTGCTACCATCGTATCTATTATTAATACACCCGATAAATCAATGAGGAGATGTTCAATTTCTTTTTCAGAACATTGTTTTAAAGTTTGTTCCAGTATATGTTTAGCTCTTGCGGTATCAATTTCTCCTATTAGAGGTAGTAGTCCTGTATTATTATTTAAACAAATAACTGGTGAACTCAATTCTAAAATCATTTCCTTTGACGCCTCTAACTGCCTATTAGCATAATTAGTAATTTCTTGCGTAAACCAAACCATCACCTTTGCAAATGTTTGAGTAATAACATTTTTCCAAAGGTTCTCCGTCTCTCTCGAATACTGATTTGGGTTTTGTTCAATAAATTGATTAATTAAATTAATATACTGTTCTTGAGATTTAAAGAATTCTCTTAATATAAAGTGTATGGGAGTATCAAGATGTTCTTCATCTCGGGCAATATTAACAATCCAAGGTTCAAATTTCAACAAGAAATTAGACTCAGATTCCGCTTCATCAAAGAGTGTACAAAAACGCTTATGAAATTCATAGTTTTGTTGCTTAAAAGTATTAATTACTTGAGGATCAGTTGAAGAATACATTACCTTTGGATCGCTTTTATCAAGTGACTGATACCAATCTTCGGTCAACTTCCAAGTTTTATCTAACATATATAAGTATAATTCATTATTTTGATGCATAATTTTCAGTCTCCTGCAAAAATAGTGTATATAACCATATTAACATGGAAATTAGGTCCAATCGGACAAAATTTCATTAGTAATGTTTCTCTAAAATGTTAATTTTACTCAGTTGTATTTAGTTATCTGAGAATGAGGAATTAAACATTTAGGGATACTATCAGTTTTAAGAAGGAGTGATTACATAATCAATCTTAGAAGCAAAGAAAATATATTACCAAAAGATGTAAAGATGAAAGACTTAACCTTCGTAGGTGCTGCAACAGCTTCTGTTATTTTTCTTGCATATAAGCAGAATCGAATTAAGGCTAAAGGCAAATTGAAAGATTTATAACGTTCTATATCTCTGGTTGTAATTGAAGAAACACAATTACCTATTAAGACATAAAGCCCCAGTTTTATTTGATAACGAGATAGCGAAGGATGAATGAAGAATTTGTATGAAATCACAATACTAACAATCAAATTAAAGAATAAACCAAAAGCCATACCCAGGGGTTTATAATGCAAAAGTTACTCTGTAATACCAGTTCTTAAAAGGGAGAAATCAACTTTTAAATCATATTGAATATGTTTGTATTTTTGGTGCCATTGACTTTTTGTTAAATTAGCATGTCGAACAGAACTTCTATACGCTTCACCAAAACCAAATACATCTGAATTTCTTTTTTTACAGTACTCAATGGTGTCAACGATTTCTTCTTTCATTTTCTTTCTTATCTCTCTCTCTAATAGATTAACATTTTTGGGGTTCATGAGATCTATTGCCCCCTGAACTTCTAATAATCTTCCCTTTATCTTTAATTCTAAATCAAAACTCGGCACATTTTTTTCAATAAGGTCGAGCCCACTTGAATTTTTTATGGTATCAATAACCGCTGTTACTGTATGTTTTTTCCCTTTATCATCTTTTAAATCAAAAGTTAATTCTATACTCCCCGCATTGTACTCATCTCTAATTAATTTAACAAAGAAGCTTTCCTCAACTGTTAATTTACCAACCATTTTATCGTTCCTCATAATTGCATTACCAGATACACGAATAGTTTCACCGTCCCTGATTATTAACGGTAATATGGGATCAATCCCCTCTGAAAAATAGCTTTGCTGCACACTCTGCAGTGTAGCATTTGATATTTGTTCTTTCTCCGTTAACTGTTCTATCTGATTATATAATTGCTGGCCAATGTCAGGGATATTTTTATACTGATGTTTTAGAAGTTCCTTCGTTGATCCCTCAACAATACCAAGGTACGTAAGGTCACTTATTGATGGGTCTCGAGCAAGAGTATCAACATAAGGTCTTATACCTCTTTTAGCTAACTTTTCATTGTACAGAGCTACCCTAAGCTGACCTGATTGAAGTGCCTTTGAAGCTTTTAGATTTCCCTCTATCCTTCCTCCTTTACTTGTTAGAGCATCACTAGAAATAACATCTATTTTTTGAGGAGCTTCTGGATTAATTTGCATCACTACCATTGTGGACATTATCTTCTTCCCTACAGGATCATATCCAACCGTTGTAATCAGTCCAATATCTTCTAGAACTTTTTGTTCTGCACAACCACTAAGAATTAAAGTTGTTGCAAGAATAAAAATACTATTTTTAATTTGTTTCCTCATGAGCTGACCCTCTTTCTTAACCATGCAGTAGCATATAGAACAAACGGATAGCAAACTACTACATAAAAAGCAAACTTTGCAAAATAGTCGTTTATCATGTTAACTTGTGTTCTGGTTACGATAAACTGTACAGCTATTAAAATAATTGCAGAAAAAAACCACACACTCTTATTTTCTTCTATGTTAAACATCCGTTTTATACCTCTGCATGCAGACCACATATAAAAAATTAAGTTAGGTAATATTATTAACATCCAATAAGTAATGGCAACATATTCAAATCTTTCAATGAATGGAAGTCGTACTATTTTAAATAAAGACAACGTTGCCCAAATTGTTCTCTCGAGTTGCATACCACTAAAGTAGATAATAGCGACTATCATTAATGCCACATAAATTATAGTTGAAAAGAGAAGACCGAACTGAGCAAATTTTTGCACCTTTTTCTTTTCCTTTATATAGGGATAAATAACATATAGAATCTCAAAACCCAACATTGTAAATGTCATATTATAGGCACCTTTTAACAAACTTAGGATATCTGCTTCCATCATAGGAAGCATTTGATCCCATCTTGCATATTGGAGTGGGTAAACTAAGAATACTAGCAACCAAAGTGAAAGTGTTACACTAAAGAATGCTATTCCAACCATGCTTCGAATACCAGAAGTAATACCGTAAACGACAAGTAATATGATTGATAATGATAAAAACCATAATGACAACTCAGGGAAAACCCATGCTTGAATAACTTCTATATAATTTCTTAATACTACAAAAAAACAAATAAGAACGTAAAAAATATAAATAGCGTTAAACAGTCTTCCAAAAAAAAAGCCATAAACATCATAGTGTATACCATATATATCTGAGGATTCATACAGTTCTAGAGTCTTTATAATTACAAAAACAAGAATACTAGTACCTAAACCTGCAATAAGAACAGAAATCCAAGCATCTTGGTGAGCATCTCTATAGATTATTCGTTGGAAACCTTGTAGACCAACACCGATTTGAGTGGCATGAACAACAAAAAAGACCAAAAAAGCATTTACTAAATAGTTAGATTTGATTTTTTGCTGTACGTGCATATTATAACCACCTCTAGTTCACTTCATCTGGATTATATTTTTGTTTGTCTGCTGGTCTTGTCAAAGCTTGTCTTTTGTAGATAAAACGAAACGGAAGGCGAACAATACTATCAACCCAATCTTTAAATCGAGGGGGGTAGAATGGAGCCATGTAGGGACTCCCAAGTGTTGTGAGTCGTAATAAGTGAATCATGATAAAACAAAAACCAAACATGATACCATAAAAGCCCCAAAAGCCTGCTAAAATTAATATGGGAAATCGTATGACACGTATTAAGCTACCCATTGGGTAACTTGGAGTTGTGAATGATGCTAAAGCACCTAAAGCCACAATAATAATTAGAATATTACTCGTAAAACCGGCCTGTACAGCAGCAGTTCCGATTACAATACCACCCACGATACCCATTGTTTGCCCTACTTTTGTAGGTAGTCTCGCACCGGCTTCCCTTAAAAGTTCAATAATAAACTCAAGTAGTATCGCTTCAAATAAGGGTGGAAAAGGAACCCTTGATCTTGACTCACCCAAAGGGACGAGTAATGCTTGAGGAATTACTTCGTAGTGAAACGTAAGTGCTGCCACATAAAGTGCTGTGAAAAAAACAGATAAAAACACTGCTGTAATACGTAACAAACGAACAAAACTCGCAATTGGCCAACGAACATTGTAATCTTCCTTGCTTTCAAAGAACTCTATAAATGACAAGGGGCATAAAATAGCCATTGGGCTCCCATCTACTAAAACAGTAATCTTACCGTTTAACAAACCATGGCATACTCGATCTGGTCTCTCAGTTAACAACATTTGAGGAAAAATAGATAAAGAGTTATCATTGATTAATTGATTTAATTCAGCACTATCTAACAATCCATCTATATCGATTGATGACAGTCTTTCCCTCATTCTTTGAACAAGATCGTTTGATGCAAGACCTTCTATATATAGTACTGAAACCCCAGTATTTGTTCTTCTACCAATAATGTAAAACTCATTTTTTAAATCAGGAGTCGCAAGTGATCTCCGTATCAAAGATACATTTGTTGAAAGACTTTCATTAAAACCTACTTGTGAACCAATTACTTGTGATTCGTTTTCTGGTTTACTAAGTGACCGATTATTTTTACTTGGAATTTTAATTAAGATCACTTCTTGTATGCCATTAGTATAAATACACACGGAACCCTTTAATACCGAGAGTAAGGCATAGCTTATGTCACTTGATTTTTCTATATCTCCTACAGATATGACGTTAATGACATCATCTATCTTATAGTTTGTTTGATTATTTAGCCTTCCAATTATATTCAGGTTAAACTCACTTTGATTTACTTGGTTATCAATAAAGAATAGTGTAAGATTTGAAATTGTTAAGATCTTAAGATCTGAAGTCTGGTGACATTTCTGTAAAAGGTAGTCCACTAATTGTGATGAACTATCAAGCACACTGTCTAAATTCGTTTCTTGGTTATCGTTGTTATTGATATGGTGGTTCTTAGAATTTCCCTTTCTAAACATAGGCACACCCCCACATTTAGTATCTACCCAGAAGATATTTTTTATACTAGAGAGATAACATGTATCATTCTTAGCCTCTGCACAATATTTGTAGTTAATGAATATATTAAATAGCTGAGAATTTCTCAGTAACTTAAATAATAACCGTATAAGCTCTAACCCTTTTTACTCCAATCGCCTCTACACCCAATATAGAGGTTCTTTACTTTATAATAATCATTAAAAGCCCCCCTCAACTTTGTTTGAGGGGGGTATTGTATTATTCTGTTAATTTTTATTTACAGAATTTGAAAGGCAAATTATAATAATAAAACAAGTAAATTGATAGGAATTATTGAGTAAATAAAAAAATATTATGGAGGCTTAGTAATTTTGCTTGAATCGAGTAGGATAGTTATAGACTTTTTAATTGAAAAACTTACATTTAGTGAACTACCTAATGATATTAGAAACCAACTATATAACCTTAAAGTAATTAAGGAAAATGGCGATCTTGAAGAATTAGGTAAAATGATGAAAAGGTCTGCACAGTATTATGTAACTGATAAAGGTTTAAAATAATTATGCAATATATATAAAGAGATATTAATAGCATTACTAGAAGGTGAAACTAAATTTCATGATATTCCAGAACCTGTGACGTTGATGTTAATAGAATCCAGAATAACCAATTTAAGTGGTGAGATCCTTTTGAACAAGGAGACAATAGAAATCTTGTTATCATAAATTCAAGACTTGCTAACATGTAAAAATCATGAAACTCCTAACGTCAATTAGGAGTTTTTTATTTTTACTACCGTTTTGGTCAGTATTCAGAAAAAATCGAATTAATTAACATTATCTCCTTTTCAGTAAGCGAACTCTGTAAGTCTTGTAATATAATTATCTTTTTTTCCTCTAATCGATTATATTCTTGCCGTCCGAAATCAGTTAAGCTAACTTGCACCTTTCTTCTATCACTTCTATTATATGTTCGTGTAACAAGTTGTTTAATTGTTAACTTTTCAATTGTTATTGAAGTTGAAGCAGGATTAGTGTTTAAAAGCTTAGAAACTTCACCAATATACTGCCTTTCTTTTTTGGCGATAATGCTTAAAACTTGCATTTGCTGGTATGTAAGTTTTTCTCCTTCAATCATAAACTGCTTAAAACCATCAAGATACCTAATTACCTTGTCTATATCCAACACAATTTTATTAATTTTGTTCACCTCTAATATTTAAGTAATAGAATAATGGTTATACACTATTTTTAACTAATTTCATAAAAGAGAATATCCTATGCTCAAGTGTATTCCCTTTATTTGATACTGTCGATAGAAATGTATTCCATATATTAGAACTGAAGTATAAGAACAAAATAAAAACGTACTAAACGAGGACTAAAACACTAAAGAGAGGCTATAAACTAGAATTGCAAACAGAAAAAAGTACTTGAGGATAATCTCAAGCACTTTTTAGTTACTTCTTGATTTAAGAACTAGCCAAAAGTATTGGCACTCATATATTATTCAATTTTCAAAAAAAGGTTCACTTCTTTAAAAAATTGGAACTATATCCCGAAAGAATTACCTCTCTAATTAAAAAGACTCATAAAGGTTGCTTTACCTTCATGAGTCGCCGTTTTTCATTCTTTTGTTTATTTACTCTTTCCGATTGGTTTTATTGTTATTGTCTTTTTCATCTTTAGGTGAGTTTAAATCATCAAACTGACGATCTTTTGCGATTGTATGGGGTTTATTTATGTCTACGTCTATAAGATTGCTTTCTGGCTTTGATGAGTCTTTACGGAAATCTTTTAAGCTCGTCTTGTCTTTCCATTGTGCTGGGTCTGGACTTTGAATCGCTGTCTCTTCCATCTTTCGGCTCCACTTATTAAGGGTACGTCCAGCCGCATCACGACCACCAAGTCCAAAGGCTAAACCAAACGCAATCGTAAATCCACCTAAAATGAGAATGAATGCAGCGTTTACGATTGTTTTCGCTACTCCAAGCTGATCAAGGGCCATAAAGAAGGCAAGTGTGATAATCGTATACTTCGCGATGCTACCAAGCAGCTTCCCTTCTGTTTGCTGTTTGATCATACTCTGAACAACACGTTTCACAAGGTCTCCAGCATAGAAACCGATTCCTAGTATTAACACAGCCGTTAACACCATCGGGATATACGCTAGTACAACTGATAAAATATTGACTAAGCTCTCTAGCTTAACGAGCTGAAGCGCCTCAATAGTAAACAACAGCACAACAACCACTTGAGCTGCATATCCGATTATCTCAGAGATTGTGAACGTTTGATTTGTTTTATGAAGTGATCCAAGCCCCATCTTATGAAAGATGCCATTGAATCCAACTCGTTCTAATAAAGAGGTAACAGCTTGTTTCACCCATTTTCCAAGCCATAATCCAACAGCTACTAAAAGGATAGCAACAATAATATTCGGAATCATATCCATGATCTGACCTAACATTCCGATGGCAGGACCTGAAATCCCATTAATATCAAGCGTTTCTAAAGCTGAAATAACAACTGGAATTAAGATAAATACATAGACGATTGTTCCAATGATCTGAGAAAGAGATGTCTTATTTAGTGCACGATCCGCACCAAGTTTTAAAGCTAGACGGTCTGTACCAATGCTCTCTAAGAAATTAACGATAATCTCTTTAACGATCTTAGCAACGAGCCACCCTACAAAAAGAATGATTGCTGCGCCGAGCAATTTTGGTAAGAATGCGAAGAGGCCTGTCAGCATACCTTCCAATGGTTCAGAAATGGCATCAATGCCTAAAGCAGATAATACAGCCGGCAGGAACAATAACAAGGTGAGATAAAATACTGCTTTTGATGCAGAGAAAACTGCCTTGTCAGATTGACGAGGATCACGGGTCAGTTTCCAACGATGTAATAACCTTTCAAATCCTGTATTCTGACCCAGTTTTTTCACTAGAAGGGACAATCCTGATGCGATCAACCATGCAACTGCTGCGATAAGAGCTGCTTTTAGTAGGTTAGGAATCGCTGCTGCAATCACACCTAATGCATTTGAGATCGGTTGTGCGACATACGGAAGACTAAGCATGTTCAAAAACATGACAATGGCTACTGCCATCAGAATCCAAAATACAACTTTACTAATTACATCTTCAGGAGAATATTTACTGGTGCGAGTTTGTTCCACCTGATTTTCATGGACATCAGGTTTTATCCATCTCGCTACTTTGTTGTCAAAATTTGTTTTGTGTAAAGCTTTTTTAACTGCTTTTGCAACCAACGAGGCGATAAGCCAACCAGTTAATAAAACTAAAATAGCAAGAATTAAATCAGGCAATCTTCCTAAATAAACCATCCAAGAATCTATTACTCCATCGAAGTTGTACATTGTTTTCCTCCTTTTTTAGTTTGTTCTTTAAAAGACTACATAGGCTCTAATTTCCCAATGCATCAATTGTCTAAACTAGATACTTCATAACCAAAAATGTAATTTTTAGGGACAATTAGATTAGAATGATGGAGAAAGATAGTGAAAGATAATGTTTTGGTTAAAACAAACATGAATCCTCTACTTTAAGAAAATCTCATGACCGTTAAGAAAAGGATAGTAAACCAGATCATAGTTAACATAACACTATTACTAGATATATGAATAATGGAAGAAATGAGAATTAAATGCAGTACGTTTAAAAGAAGGTCTTTAAAATAGGAAAAAACGTGGCAAAAATCTGGGTGATAAATAAAGAGTTAAATTAGCGATACGAATGTATTTGAACAATGGATACCCAGTAAAAAATTTATGGAAGGCACTTTTATTTATTGAGGATTTTGGGACCTGGCTATTCATAAACACAACTTAAATAATGAAGCAATTTATTCCTCACTTCAGATAAAATACTTGAAAAAATATCCCTTATTCTGACTAATGGGGTTTATAAATAAATCTTAATTATTATTCAGTTTTTTTTTCAATAAACGTCTTCTATCTTTCATAAAGCGCTCATATAAACTGACATTCATCTGTTATATTTTCCCACGTATTACTCTTACTCCACTTAAACATTCTGAACACTCTAAGTTTTTCTTGTAGCCACCTCGAAAACCACAAAAATGCTCATTACTTAAGTAAAGAAAAGAAAGGAGTAATAATAATTAAGAGGGACAAACAAAAAACTGCTACAGAACCAAATCCATTCTTTTGTTTCCATAGTAATATGGAAAATCCTAATGTATAGAAAAACGTTCCAATCATAATCAGCCATATAACAAAGACCATTTAATCCCTCACTTTCTCAATACTTGGAAGCTCACTTTGTCGTCCAAATTCACCAAATTTTATGGTTGTGGTTACTTCAACCTTAATTTTAGGGTATGTTTTCATCCAATCAAAAGCTTCATACTGTGGTACGGTTAGAAAAGATTTTCTTGCTATCAATGACCAACCAAAAGGCTCACCTTTAAACTCGTTTTGACTTTTTTTGACTAGTTGGTTTAATCTTTGAGTAATCCGGGCATTTAAATACGACTTAAGTTCTTCTCTTTTTTTTGGATTCTTGGCGTAGTTTATCATACTGTGATCTGTTAAAACTTCAATCTGTAAAGGAACGGCAACAGATAAAGATAGCTTCTTTGGGTTGAATTTTGTTTTATTATGCTTCGTTTTAGCAATCTTCATTGTCATTTTATACTTAGGATCCACCATATCTGGTATTGTCGTGTAATATGACGAGTTTCCAGAATAATCGTTTAATAATTGCGCCATTCGTGTTTCCTCACCATCTAGTGTTCCTATCATCCTACCCTCTTTAAAAACGGCAGACCCTAATATTTGTGTTTCGTTTGTCTTTCCTTTTGTGTCCATCTCTCCAGCCAACAGTGAATTTGCCACATTCCTTTTTCTTTGCGTTGATCCAAAGACACTCAAGAATAGATCTCCATCAGCTTCGGTTATACGAAAAAAACGAATCAAATCAGATTCGGGATAAGACCTGCTTTAATACCATGCTCCATGATGAGAGTGAAATATTTATGAGGGCGTGTTTCAAGTTTAGGCTTATTATGCTCAATAAATGTTTTAGCTTTCTCTTTTGTAACAATCAAAGAAGTACTTCTTTTAATCTCTCTATCCTTTGTCGTGTCATACATATATCGTAGAAATCGTTTATCTGAGGCAAAACTTTTAGAAACAATAACCGCACTTAGAAGATCATAGGAAATCTCTTTTGCGATTACGGAATTAGCCAGATTTCTGGAAGCAATTACATCGTTGGCTGTAAATGCAATAATTTCCGTTGCGGGTTCATTTGTATTTCCCCCTTGTTGTGAAGCATATTCTTGATTAGAGATAAGGTAAGTAACATTGAGCATATTATCTTTACCTTTATCAAGCCCAATGGCTACAACAAATGCTTTCTTATCAATTTCAACTTGATCCCAACAACCGGTTAGCGTCAGGATTAAGGATAAAGACAAAATTATTGAAAATAAACGATTCATTATCTTTTTAAATCTCCTTTCCATTTTGATACGAACAAAAGGAGAATAGGAAAAAGAATAAATAAGGGGGTCAAAAATTGCAGAAATGTTTGTCGAATGATAAAGAATGAAAACGTTGGAGTTTCTGGAATTAGGCCTATAAAGACAAAGACGATGGCTATAGATGGAATCAAGTATGAAAATTCCTTAATGTTAAAGATTTCTCCGAATAATTGGGCATTTAAAAATAAATAAAAGGAGAACCGTATGAACGTTGCAATTAGCCAAAACGGAAAGAAAAATGTCTCGATGTTTGGTAAAAAACCTAGGTTAATATAACGGATGGTTTCATGAAAGGGATAATTCAACATCAATACAGGCTCATAATCAAACAGCACAATAAATGCTAGCATGGCAACTGATATCTCAATCACAAGAACAACTAAAGAGATGTAAATACCATTCTTAAACCCATTCTTACCGGCTATATAAGGGGCGATCAACCCTAAAAAAAGAAAATCTGCAAATATAGATGTATAGGAAGTACTGGATTTTACGATTTCCCACTCTCCTGGTCCGAAAAAAGGGTGAATGAAATCCAAATTCCCCTGAGAAAAAGTAAGGATTAAAGCAAATATTAAAGAAACCTTGATACCAAAAAAAACAATCCAAGCAAATGAACCAATTTGTTCTAGTCCTTTTTTTGCTCCATATGCACATGTACACATGAGTACAATATAGACAATGAATGGAGGAGTTTTTGTAAAATACATTGTTCCAATTATATCCGTATAGATGGATGAATCGATGATAATCGCTGTGGAACAATGACCCAAAAAACAAAGAGAATAGTTAATCCTATTTTTTTACCGAATACTAAAGTGGTAACTTGAGTTAGGTTTTTACCATTAAACTTATCAAATACATGCAATAAACAATAAACCGGTATTAGGGCGATTACTGCAATTTCAAGCACAGACATCCAGGCGGCGTTTCCAAATTTTTCGTATAAAATGGACGGTGTGTCATCCGCCATCTTAGTTCCTATAGTAAGGAGGATAATAGCGATAAATTCCCGAATACCAATCTTATTCTGAATTCTTTCCATGATTCTTCCCTCCTTTTACTGAATCATAAATTTTAAGATAACCCGGCCGAAACTTTTCATTTCGTAACAGTCTCCGAAAGACTGTATCTTTTGATGAAAGATACGCCGGTGTCATTGGTGATAAATAAGGAACTCCGAAAGACCTTAAAGAGATTAAATAAAAAAGTACAAAAGTTAACATGGCTGTGACGCCATAAAAACCCATTAAGGATGCAGCAAGAAGAAAAATAAATCTCGATAATCTTACTGCAAAATTTAAACTAATTTCCCCAATTGCGAACGAACACAAACCACCGAGGGCTACAACAATGACGACCATAGGACTTACTATATTTGCCTGAACAGCAGCTTGTCCTAGTATTAGCGCACCTACAATTCCTATTGTTGGCCCTATAGGTGTGGGTACTCGAAGACCTGCTTCCCTAATAAGCTCAAATGCAATCTCCATGATAAAAATCTCTATAACAGCTGGGAATGCTACTATTTCCCTCGTTGAGGAAATAGCCAATAGGAGGTCAGGGGGAAGCATCTCCGCATGATAGTTGGTAATAGCGATATAAACAGCTGATATAAATAGAGTAATGAATAAGGCAAGTAAACGAAGTGTCCTTGTAAAATTACAAAGGAAACATCGATTTTGGACGGTCTTCAATCTCCTGCTCTAACAAAGATAAATTTTGAATGGAGTCAATGTCCATAGAATCTAACTTTTTCTTTATCTTGAGCAACATCTCTTTATTAGCAAGATCGTGAATATAGAGAATATACACTTCATTATTTGATCGTTTTGAAGTATTATTGCTCTCAACAATTAAATTCTGATTTTTAATTCTTTTTCTTATTAAGGAAATGTTGGTACTAATATTCTCAGTGAACGCTTCTTTTGGCCCCTTAATGACCACTTCATTTTCTGCCTTATCTATTCCTCTACCTTGAAAATGATTAATCTCTATTGAATAGGCAATGATTTCTCAATTTATTAATAGAACAGCATTCCCGTTCCTTATACTCGCTACTATTTCGTTCATTGAATTAACTGTATGTAGAGAAGAAGCATATATAATATCTGCAACATTTAATTCTTGATCCTTTATTTGAAGTAGGGGACCAATAATATTCTCTTCAAGTTTGGCTTGATCTATAATGGTACGAATATAGACTAGACAACAATGTATCTTTTTAATTCCTACGTGAAACTCTCGGACAGTCACATCGCTATTTAAAGGTATTTTATAGATGCTTTTTATTTGATTAAGTGTAACTGTAAGATCTTTATTTATGATAAGTGGCTCTTCCTCTAATTGAGTTTTAATTTGCACCTTTTTAAAGAAACGCATAACAGCAACTTCGTTTGTTTTTCTAAGTTTTCCACATATTCTCATGAATTATGTAACTAATACTTAAGAACATCTCTTTCATCGAAAAGTTCTGCTGCAGATGCGACTTTGAGATTTTCAACCGGCATTTGAATCCTCAACTGGTAATCAATTTCCATATTTGAATACAATTTTTCTAGGATGGATATTAATAATAAATGAGTATGTTTAACGTTATGGTACAAGGAGAGGATAACCATTATTCATTTATTAAAATTAAGCATAAAAATGAATATAGTTTCATCCATTTTTATTGGGTTTATTAGTGGTTTAAAATTAATGAGTCTTTTACCGCATTTAAATGAAACGGGAAACCAATTATGGAGTAATATGCTTTTTATGTTTGGATATGCCACTCTTATGCTCATTTATGGGGACAAACTGCTATTATTTATGGAAAAATTTATAAATAAAAAAAGTTAACTGATGTACATATAAATTAATAATTGTTATAAAACAAATAAAAAAACGAAAGAAGATATCTTTCGTTTTCTTATCATTACGATCATAATTTTAATTAGGATGTAACAGATATATTTCCACATTGTGGGATCATTAAGCATTAGTTCGATATTATACGATAATCCTTATGTCTAACAACAAGTTTAACTTCTTCATTATTATTAATTGAAGTGAAGTTAGTTGTATCAACTACAACTGTATTCTGTAATACAGATACAACTTTCCCCTTTCTTTCATTAAAAAGTATGATATCACCAATATTCGCTTTAATCATTTTGAACCCCTCCAACTAAAAGTCTAACTTATTTAATTCACCCTACTTATATAAGAAATCCCTTCGGACAACATTAAACAACAATAAAAGAAATTGAATACTTCTATCTTTGTTTTTTATTCTTTTGATATCATGCAACAATAAGTAATTCTCAACAAATGTCCATAAAACTAATTAATAATCTTGAATGGTTTATAATGATTTAACAACTCACCAATCATTCCTTCTTCTTGATTCTTCAATGATGCACAGTGACCTATAACTTCTGTTACATATCCATCTTCAATGAATGGCTCACAAAAAACGAATAAAAAAACCTCTGTTGCTGATTGAGGAAAAAAATAGAAGAAAACTTCATTACCCTTAAATGCCATATCATATGCCTTTTTCATTTCTTCTGAAGACAGTTTATTGTCGGAAATTGAACTTCCAACTACATCATCCTCATCAAGGTTCATAACTTCTAAGAGCTTCCTATTTGCGTATGTGACTATACAGTCGTCATTAATTTTTCGTACTCTAAATTTCATTTCACCAAACTCAGTTTTGTAAGAGTGTAGCATTTCTTTATATAAGTTTGTACGTTGTTTTCGTTTTATTTTATTAACTTCATTCATACTTAATATATCCTCCAGATATTCTTCAATTGTTATTTTTACTATGTCCATTACAATAAAATATAGCTACTTTAATTAATAAGACTTGTGTATTTTTAATATCCCAAATAAATACCTATAACTTAGTCAATAAATAATCCATTCTCATTCTATACATTCATTTATCTTTTCTGAATAGTAGGAATAGTTCGATTAAGCACCTGTCAGGCTCTAGAATAAGTATTCAGCGAGTTTGTTACCTCTATTAAATTTTAGATCTTAAATTATCATTTAAGATAACTATAAAAACTTTATACCCTAAACAAAATTCCATTAATCTTATAGACCATAAACAGACCAATATGCTCTCATTATAGTCATACTGTTAAACGATAGCCTTAGCCCTAAATTTCACGAACTTCAATACGAATATTTCATTTATTTTAAATTTTTAAACATAATGATAAATTAGTTATAAAAGAAATTTTAATTATTGGTTGCATGTGTAACTATTAAAGGAGAGATCAACGTAAGATGAAGAGTGGGGATAAAGTTTCTTACAAAGGTAAAATCTACATAGTCATTCACATCTATGAATCTGGTTACTTGGAGATTAAGCAATTTAATAAGGTGGAATTAGTGCAGGTTACAGAGATAGAACAGGTTAAAGCTCCAGATTCCTTAAAGATAGATTCCTTAGTGTATAGAAGAAAAAATTAATGAAGGTTTATTTAGAGGGTAATTTGTGGTCTATGATTATAACGTATTAAAAAGGTTAAACGTTTTCATTAGTGCTTAAAGATACTTAGAATTAATATGCATATGTAATTTTCCGCTGTTACCTTCGGAGAGCATTCTAATGCTGAGTTCCGTTTAATGTTAATCATACAATTAAAAACTACACTTTATTTGTGTAGAGCTTTTACCTAGTTTGCATATGTTTTATAACGAAAACTAACTTTTAAGTACCTTAGTGATAAGTTGTATTTGAATTATAATATCTTCTTTTATAGGAGGATTGGTACACAACATACATTCCTTTTGAAGACGATCAAGTTCTCTTTGAAAAAGGAAACTTTCAAAATCAGTTAACATAGTGTCTCCCCTTACATTGGTTCATCGTTTACTTATACCCATATTTATGTAAAAGTAAACGATTGGGATCACTACATACCTACTGGAGTTATGGATACTTATCTGTTAAATGATAAAAAAGAAATAATCCTATGAACTTACCCTCCGATTTAATTTAAATATTTTTCTTTTTTTTGACAAATTAGGCATTGCTATTCGCACTGCTTGTCTACTAAAAGCATATATTAAAATACCAGCTTTCATAAGCCGGTAAATGATTTTTAGGGGGATTAACTATGGGATATAGATCAACTTGTTGCGGTTGTTACCGCAGAAATGAAAATCGATGTGAATCTTCTTCAAACTATATATATTTAAGATGCAGAAAGATTAGGAGAAACTATTCCGGTTGTCGTTGTTGTCGCCGTGAATGTCGCTAAATCTAAAACAATAAGCTTTTGTTAATCCAAGGTGGGGGTGCTTTGATATGAGTTTTATTAGTTTATTAAATGGTCTATTAGCAAACAAAAAAAGACAAAAAAGTAAAAAGAACAAAAAAAGAGTTGGCTCCAACTCTAAACATTAATAAAGTAAACGTTATACCAAAGCGACTGGACATTAATTGTCTGGTCGCTTTGGTTTTAGACTTCTTAGTATCCTTAATAAATATTATCTTTTCCATTTTTTTAATAATAAGTAAATTAGTTATGTATCAAATGGCTAAACTCTATTGATACATTTTGGAACTCTTGCTGTCATTTTTGGTAGTAAAAACCAGGTGACACAATTGTTGTTACTAAACTAGATCGGTTCGCTCGAAGCTCGAAGGATGCTATAACTACCATTGAGTTACTCAATGACAAGGATGTATCACTAATTGTACTCAATATGGGTGGAGACAGAATTGATACTTCCACTGCAATTGGAAAGCTAATGAATTGCAGAATTTGAAGCCGATATGATAAGAGAAAGACAACTTGAAGGAATTGCATTAGCGAAGGAAAGAAAAGTATATAAAGGAAAGTCCAAAAAGTATACGGATAGGCATAGAGGATTACAATACGCCCTAGAGTTATTCTTTAACCGTGACACCAATAAAATGACAGTCAAGGACATAGAGTCTATCACTAACATCAGTAGGGATACTTTATATAGAGCTGCTAAAGATAGAGAAAAGGTAAACGAAATATCCGGTTAATAATTGCTTTTATAAAAACTACGTTCGTTATTACTTCGATTTTCTTCGTGAATTCCTGTTGCTGCAGCTGACATTCTGAAGTTAAAATTCGAACAATACATAATTATAGTTACTGAAAAGGATGATATTAATGAAAAGTACAGGTATAGTAAGAAAGATTGATGCCTTAGGCAGAATAGTAATTCCAGTTGAATTAAGACGAATGTTAGATATTGAGATTAAAGATCCAATAGAACTATTCACAGATGACAACGGTAAAATTATTTTAAAAAAATATACAGCCGAACAAGCGTGTGTCATTACAGGGATAGTTTCTCCAAGCAATAAAGCATATGGTCATAATAAAATTATTTTAAGTCGAGAAGGTGCTAGATTGTTAATGAATGAATTAGAGGAAACACAATTCGTGAAACCATAAAGTAACATTTTCAAAAAACAAATAGAAAAGCGACTGGATATTTTTAATTGTCTTGTCGCTTTTGTTTTCCAATATTTCTTATGATTCTTAAAAGAATTAAAGCTATAAAAATGACCCCTACAAATGTAAGAATACTGCTCACTATAGTATCCACGTCAAAATGGCCAATAGGTAAAAAATCGTTACATGCACCCAAGAAGGTAAATTCTTGACCATCTGGCATAAGCATAGTGTAGGTCGAGAAGATTATATAATCATTTGCATGAGTTAATGAATCAGCCCAAGCTTCAGCTGCGAAATAAGTAATACCTTTTTCAATAATATTATCGCTTTGTTCAATACCTTTTTCTTCTACCCAACTTACAAAATCAGCTTTACTTGGGTTTGTAATCGCCATGATAATGAGTAGCCCTATAAAAATGATTAACCGTTTCACTTATCTACTCCTTCTACTTAACTGAACTTTTAAATTGATATTTCCACTACCTCTCATTCTCTTTATTTTTTCTACTTACTTTCTTAATCTCTCTATCGACATGTTTAATGATCTCAACGTTCGGCACTTGGCTTTTTTCCTTATTTTTAAAACGATTGATTCGTTCGTCTTCGCGCTCAATCAACTGTTCCGCAAAAGATAAAAACCCCTTAACATCCTGGTTGGCAAGAATGTTAATATAGTTTACTTTATCCTTTGCTTCAATGATTAATGGCGGAATTCCGTGCTGAAGCAAAGAGTAGTTCATAATTAAACGTCCCGTACGTCCATTTCCGTCTGAAAAGGGATGAATGCGCTCAAACTGAATGTGAAAATCACCTACGATTTTAATTATGTCTTTTTTACTTTTTGCCTCTCCCAGCTGCCAATTCAAATTTCCTACCCATTGATCCATTAACTGTGGTGTTTCGCTAGCTGAAGCTGTTAAAAAGTCAGCCCCTCTAATTGCATTATCTGAGGATTTGAATCTCCCTCTATCATGTTGCAACTTATTTGTAAGTAACTCGTGAATGTCTTTTACTGTATTTACTGTTAATGGTTGATCTGTCTGAATCTGATGGATAATATACTCAAACGCTTCTCGATGATTATCAACTTCATAAAATTCACGTAAATTAACTTGGCTCGGAACCGTATTATACAAAAGGATGGAAACCGTATCCGCAAGACTAATTGTATTTCCTTCTATTGCAGTTGAATGGTGCGCCAACCTTACTAAAACATCTTCTAAATATTCTTGTGGCAAAGCTTCTTTTTTCATGCCGAATCTCCTTTCTTAATTCCACTCTTCTTTTTTAAAAAAATTTACTGATTCTCATTCTTAAGCCTTATAAGAAGTTGGTTCAGTGCATCTCTAAAGACTGCTGCCTTAGTTACACCTTTTGTGTTCGTACGAATGACATATTGTTCAAGCTTCTCAAAAGCAGAGATATCCATAGACACCTTTAGATCTTCATTATAGGTTGGCCTAATTCTTAAAATCTCCCCGGACACTTGAGGGCCCTCATATTCTTCCATTATAAAATCTTCAATAAAAAAACTTCGCTCTTTTTTAGGAATATATTTATCTAATTCTTTAACGGTTCCTAGCTCCACTTTAAATGTGTTTCTTTTCATAACTCTAGAAGGAAAAGGGCTAATAGTATAACGTTGGATAAGTATATTTATTACATCCCTAAGAACAACAGATTTGTTTATGTTTATGCCTATCATCTGGGCTTTTTGTACAATTGCTTCTAACCTTTTAATACTTTCTGAATTAAAATGGAAAGGATAAATTTCATTTTCACCTTCCAAGTAAATTGGTAATTTTTTTATATCTGAAGGTAATTGATATTCCTTCAACAGATAATTTCTAATGGTTCTGGACCTCGCTGTTTCAGGTACTAAAGCATTAAAACGATCAATCATACCTTTGTCAAAGTTGAAACTTAACTTTTTCAACGCTTAATCCTCATTTCTTATAACAATATTTTTATAACACAAAGGCATTATTTTCTTTTTAAAAAGACCTGGAGAGTAGAGCTCCAGGTGAAGAAATAGCCAATATAAGAAAAAAAGTTCTTACAAAATAATCATACTGTAGTCAAACTCAAAAAGCCAAGAGTTTTCAAAAAAAGAACGACAGGAAATCTATTTTAGATTCCCTATCTTCCTGTAATTATTTCTAAGGTAGTCTACGCTCTTTATGGTAGAGCAATAGTCGTTCTGTGGTGAAATCAAAAATGAGTCCCTGATAATTCTCTTGTATAACGGTTAGTGAAAAGCTCTCCTTAAACTCTTGTTCTATTTTGGGTACTATTATCGAAATAAAATCTTGTACATTTGTGACTTCAATTTCTTTTTGTAGGATTAGTTGGCCGGCACTGTAGCAAATGTCTTTTTCCATTTCAAAAGAATCATCAAATACGTTCATAATCCTCATCCTTTACAAGGGAAAACCTCACCTGGCTTTCCCTCTTATTTTTATAATTCAAATCACTTCAAATTCGTATATTCCACTCGCTGGGATGAACTCAAGGTTTCCGTCTATTGTATGAAGCTCGATCAGTTCATCACCATCAGGATCTAAAAAGATCTGATCAACACGCCCCTCATATACGTATTCATCTGAATAATTAATCCGATAACTTTTACTGGTTTTAATTGTCCCATTAAACGTAAATGATGTATTACTTTGATAATCAACATGGTGTCGTTCAATCGTTAAACTATCCATACTTAGTCTCCTAAACTTTTTTTCTTATTGTTAGCTATTTATTCTCTCTATTCTACTGAGTTCCAAAGTACCTCTTGAAAATCGACCGGAAATCTCAATCCATTCTCTTCTTTAATGACAAACCACTCGCTGTGAACAGCGATTAACACACCACCATACGATTCATGTGATGTTCGTACAAATAAAGTAGTACCAATTGATAGATTACTGATAATACTCTTTTGACTCTCATAAATAGCACCTCCTTTCTTTAATTTAATTATAGCACATATGGATTAAAAATAATACATTTTAGTCCTTAAATGTTATAATTTTATTCCTGTACAAATAAGTTGGTTTCAACATTTTGAATAATATTCGAGGTCGTACCTATAATTTATTAACAACTCACTAAAAGATTATTGGTGTTTCCCAATCTCAAAATTGTTGAAAAAAGCAATAAAATGAAGAATTATTTCTGTATCTGATTAATAATGATTAATTTATAATTTAAACATTAGGTTCTTAGGAGGAGATCAAATGTCCTTTAAAAAGGTAAAGAGCAACTTAACTATCATAGTCACTAGTGCTATTTTAGCAATTGTCTTTCCTATAACACTTTTTGCTGAAGAAAATTCAATTGAACCAGAGACGATTGGAACCTACACAATAGTCACAGAGGAAGAAGAAGCACAAATAGAAGTAACAAATGAAGTGAATAACTCTTTTGACAAAACTTATATTGGGGAACCTGAAATTACTCTTCCTAGCTCTGAACAATTATCAAAGTCTGGGGGACCAGCCGAAATCCCTCCTTATTATGAGGCCCCAGCATATCCTGATGGAACTACTTCAATAAGTAATTATGCTTATAGTAATGGGACATTAATCAAACAAGATACCGAAGAGGGTGTATTAAACAACATATGGAGTAAGGGTATGTATGTAGCCGGATATATCTTTAAAACAGTAGGCGGACTTGTTATTGATGCTGCGGATGCTGCACTTACAACTATTGATAAAAGTCGTGGTTCAACTGTCTACACATATAAGTCATACCGTTATATTGGAAAAGAGGTTAGAGTATATGATCACCCAAGTTGGATAAAATGGTACGAAGCTAAATCACGTCAAAACTTCGCGCACAGCTTATCAACCTGGGTTAATACTGCTGGCTATACGAAAACAAAGTCTATTGATTACGATTACGACAATGGTTTTAGCCCCGTAAAAACAGAGTTTTCTACTAATTATAATAACAGTAGTGTTTTAAAGAATCGCGCTTGGACGAATTGGTATAAAGATTATAGATACTATAAATATCCTGAGTACGGGTATTAATTGATGCGAAACTTCCTTACATTAATCACCAGTATATGTATCCTACTATCTTTATCTAGCTGTTCTAACGAAAAATCTAATACTCCCGAATCTAAAGAACAAAGCACCACAAAACTTTCTGACGAACAGATACAAAGCATACTTGAAGACGAAGTAAAAGAGATTGAATCTTTAAACCAAAGTGAATTTTTATCTTCGTCTGAGGTTTTTAGAACGAATATAGATAGTTTTATAGAACCTGAAGGAAAAGTTACATTTGATGTTACAATTGACAAACCCAAAGAATACATGGAACAAGTCATTATTACCGCGGTATTGAATAAGCAAGCCAACGAATCTTTAAAAGCTCCTTTTCTTAATTTTTCTAACCTGATTAGTGTATATAAATCAGGAGAAACAGAGTTCTCAAAAAACTTCACGATTGGGCCTAACATCAAGGAAACCAAGGGAATATCCATGGGTAAAACTTTTATTCTTAATGAAGGGTATGACCTTGAAGATGTTTTAGCAGCCAGTCCAGAGTTACTTATTAAGGTCAGTTGGCTTACTGAAAAAAAAGAAAAGAAAAAAGAATACCTTCGAATCACGCGAGATCAAATTAATATTAGAAATTAAAAGAGAGACATATCTTAGGAAGGTGTCCCCTTCGAGATATGTCTCTCTTTCTTCAAAGGTAAGCCAATATGATTTATTGTATCATCAGCTTATCTGAATAATAAGTATAAGGACCAGTCAATTTCTTATTTCTATTAAACTGCATATTGAATACCTCATACTTTTGACCATTTAAAAAGATTAACAATCAAATAACTCCGGAGATTAACCGGAGTTATTAAGTAACATACAATACTCAAGCACAAAGAGTATTTACGAATACTTTACCTAATTTCTCCTGCGGTTTTAAGGCCAAAACATCATGCTTTCATTTCTTCATTTCTCTGCTGGCGGATCGCCATTGGTTTATGCTTATCCTTTTTCATATAGTCTACGTATTTTGCCAAATATCCTTCAGTGATTCGATGCGGAACATACCCCAACCGCTGACGAATAATGTTTTCCAGAACAAACATTTTACGTGTGATCTTTTCGTATTCCGTTCCACTATATGCTTCAGACTCTTTAAACTCATCCGTATTACCTTGCTTGCGTGCCTTATAAAAGGTGTTCAGATAACGATATAACGCTGTTCTTTCAGCTCGTGCATATTTCAATAAACTAAGCAACTCGAAGGTCGATAGCGTCATTAATTCCGGCGTTGTCCTCTCAAGATGGACTTCTAGCGCAAAATCTCTTACACGAACTGAAATTCTTTCATGATTGCGTTGCACAAGCGTCTCTGGAACGTTCATTACACAAAAATTACAATAGTATTCCCCCAGCTGCTGCATCAGTTCGCTACCACAATAAGGACAAGTAATCACACTTTGATTTTTCATATCAACTTTACTCCCTTCAATGATTAAGCACCAATTTTTGACTCGGTGCTTATGACTAATGCCATTGAAATTTGCCTGTTTCTAAACGTTCTAACTAAATTACACCATTTAGGCACTATTTTAACAATCTATTAGGATACTCCTCACTTTCTCTTCGTAATTTAATTCCCACTGGCCATACCTGGAATTAAATAACAGTAACTTGAATTTATTTTATATAAGGTCATCTTCCTTGATTGAGAGGAAGATGACCGATCCTTTGTGCTTGTGATGTTATAGGTTACTGCTTTTACTCGCCTTCAGGTTCTTCTTCTCCTAGAATGTAATCCGCGGCTTTTTGGGCTTGTGCAGCTGCTTGAACCACAAGACGACTGTCTTCTTTCAACGACCTTAGCCATGAATGGATATAGCTGGCGCTATTACTAATGGTGTCGTTGTCAATACCCGCAACACCACAAAGCATTGCAGCCCCCATTTCCGCCACTAATTCTTCCTTGGAATATACTTCATCCCCAAATGCTACATCTTGAGTGGTCACTCCTGAACGAGCTAGCCGGTTTTTATGCCCTGTGCTGTGCACCATTTCATGAAACAAGGTACTGTAGAATTCTTCGACTTTTGGAAAATCCTTTAATGGCGGGCAATTAACTTTATCTAGCGTTGGATAGTAAACGGCTTTTCCTGAATAGAATGTATAATCAGGAGCGTTGATATAGCCTTTATAAATTTCTTCAGCTTTCTCCATTGGATCATGGTCGAATGACATTTCTTTTCGTTTACTTTCCAACCCCTCCACCTGGGAATTGACCTCAAATACTCGGTAGTACCGAAGGTAAGGTATCTTTTCGACTTTTCCACTTTCGTCATCTTCTTTCTCTAACCACTTCCAGAAGACCACGATGTGCGACTTCTCGCCTTTTCTTACCTTTCCACCAGCTTCTTGAATTTGCTTATATGTCGCATATTCTCCGGATTCTAGAAGAAAAACATTGATCCCCCTATACGCCTTTTGCGTTTTCCAATTGACCGCCCCCCCGTTAATCCAAGGCTTGCGCCAAGGGACAACTCCTTTTTCTAGCTCTTCCATGACCTTCTCTGTAACGATTTCATACACGCTTTTTTTCATTTCGCTTTTCCTCCTTTTGATTTTTGCCTTCCGAAGCGAAAGCTTTCCCCAAAGGGAAGGATTTTGCCCCTTTGACAGGAGAAACGAACAATGAGCATAGAGAAGGAGTCAAGGGAGCTCTTAGCGGAAAAGTTTTTTATGTTGCAAAGCGTGGTTCATAAAAAAGTTTTGTGCCCCTTGACTTGTTGTCTATCCGACTTAGCTTCCAGCAGGTTGAGGGCAAAGCCTAGGAGGCTCGACCTGCTGAAAGGTTAGCTCGGATTGTGTGATTGTACGATTCGGAAGGCAAAGGGCAAATTCTTATTCAATAGCAGCCGTAGGGCTGCTTTCCGCTTTAGGTTTCATTCTTTTAAGGTTTTCGGCTCGTGCGGTACGGCCAGAATGGCAAATGGATCAGGAACCTACAGATTGTAGGCGAAGGGCCGTACAAGCTGTGGTTATCGAGCCATTTAGTGCCGTCAGCGACACGTTACAGCCTGTTAAAAAGCGTTCTTTGCTTTTTTACAGGTTGTCGTGCAGCCGCCCAAGAAAAGGTTTTAAATCGTTCAAAAGCCTTTTCTCAAGAAAAAAATTCCGCCTAAAGGCGAAGTCAGTCATGACAACAAACCTTTTTGCTTCAAGCAAAAAAAAAGAGAAGGGTTCATCCTTCTCTCTGATCACCAGTTTATAAGTCATTAAAAACCTGAAGTCATCTAAACGATCCCTTTGATCCAGCTCCTACGAATCGTTGATTTGCATTCATTTGTATTTCTCTAACCAGTGGGAAACCATCCCTTTCACATCCCCTGCTTTTTCTTTCATATCTTGAAAAATCATATCCATCAAGGTAAACCAAGATATTTCCTCGCTATAAGGATTGTTTTTATTGATGTATTTCAGCACATGTTTAAGCTCCTTCATTCTTGCCTCGTCTAAGTGTTCCTGAAGGGATACTTTCACAAAGGCGTTCAACAAATTCACATTGCGTATACTGGCATCCAACAATAAAGCTGTTGCTTTGGACGGCGTGACATCCAAAGCAGAAGATAAAACATAAATATCCTCATAAGACGTTTGGGAGAAGCGAGCTGTGATCCGTTCGTTTTTTCCTGGTTGGCATTTCCGCTGCAAGGATTCTCTTCCCCATTCCCCTATAAACACCGTACTCATGAATTGGTAATCTCGTCTGAAGTGCTGCGATAAGTGTTCAATGACTTTTCTTGACCTTAACCCTTTTTCACACAAAAGAACGGCTACGTCCTTTACAGGTGTATGTGTGATGTAAGACAAGCTATATATACAATCTTTAAGATTGCTAGAAATTGTCGGCTTGATGTCGCGTTTTGCATCTGATCTTTTCTTCCTGTTCTTCGTCATAACGGCCTCTACTCTCTCCATTCCTACCCCTCTTTTCCGCATTTTCACTTAGGACAGTGTCAGAGTGTCCTAGACTTTGTTTTATATATATGGGGGATGGGGGATAGATATGTTTAGATTTTCAAAAACCCGTCCATACTTTTATTAAGAGTACTAGCAAAGGGGAAAAGTAAATGAAAATGTCGAAAGAAGAAGCGCAGGTACTAGCAAAAAAAGCGATTGAACAAAGTGAAAAAAGGGGCATCCCCCTCAAAAACAAAAAGAAAAAACAGGCGTAATTCTGCCTGCTGATAAACGTTCGATCTTCGGTTAACCAATCCGGAGATCGATTTATTTTTATTAAAAGGACCTTGATAAGCTCACTTTTCTATACAGAGCGATCACTCGTTTGTTCTCTCTTTCCCACTCTTCATTCCTTAACATGGGAATCTTGTACACCTGCTCCATTTCTGTCATGAGCTCAGCCAATTTTTTGTCTTTTTTATCCCGTGGCCAGTCGGCATGAATAATTTTCTCATAGCGTTGATTGTATGGAACAAGCGTCATTTTTTTGCCTCCTGTTGAATGGATCCCATTCGATATCTCTCTTGTTCTGCATATGTTTGAACCGTCTCATCGGACCAATACTTCACTCCGCCTACAACAAGATCGGGATGCGGTACTTTCCCGCGTTCAAAATATAAATTTAACTTCTGTCGATCGTACCGCAGCCCTTGTTCACTTAAATAGTCCGCAAACTGACTCATGCTTTTATAGTCAGATCCCTCACGAATCAGGGAATACGTTGGCTTCTGAATCAAATACGTATCTTTCCTGAAATATTCCGTCATCAACTCCAATGCAAATTCAAGCCAGTCATTATCAAGGTGACGATACAGCAAACCAAGATCAAACGTCTCCTTTTCCGGATCTTCAAAAAACCACGCTAACTGTAAAAACGTTGCCTGAACATCATCTACTTCCTTCAGCGCTTCATCGACCAGCAGTATGTTTTCATAGGCATGTAGTTTACCCTCAAACTTAGGGAACTTCTCAACAATTCGACGAGTTGCGTTTTTCATGTCTCACCCTCCTATATACATTGTAAACAAAAAATTTCAATATAAATGGCAGAAACGAACAAAAAAAGGGAGGGTTTCCTCCCTCTCTCTTACAATCTAGCATGCTCTTTCAAGCTGTAGTATTTGGCTTTCGTGTTAATGATTAGATGATCTAGCACCTCAATCCCTAGGATCTTTCCGCATTCTACAAGCCTTGCTGTCACCTCGATGTCTTCTCGAGACGGTGTGACATCTTGACTGGGATGCTGATGGCTCACGATGATTGAGGCACTGTTGTTTAGAATTGCCGCCTTGAATACCTCTCTTGGCATGACGATGCTGGCGTTTAACCCTCCCACGTGGCAGCGATGCACCGCAACGACTTGATTCTTCGTGTTCAGACACATCACAAAGAACACCTCGCAATCATCGTCTCCAATAAATTGAGCTGCAACATCCGCAGCATCCTGTGGCGAACGGATAACGAACTTTTCGTTTACCTCCACTTCCTTGATTACCTGTTTGATTCTTACTACTTCATAGATTGTTTCCATTTAACTCTCTCCCTTCCGCGTTTGAGGAAACCTGAACAATTCGCGCAAACAGGGGGAAGGGTTCGCTCACGAAGAAGCGAACTTGCCAGAGAGGAGTAGGAAAAGGCCATGATTTACGGACTTTTTCGTTAGAAAACGAGTGAAGCCCAATGACTTAGGGATCGTTAGGTCACGTTCTTTGTGGCCTTACGGACCCTTAGCCGACTTGGCTTTGCCGATTTCTTTCCCCGAACGCCCGCCCTTCCGGCTGTCATAAGCGAAGTTGTTACACTGAAGAGAACGAAGGAAGGAGAAGAGCACCGCACCGCTTTTGGCGGCTGGAAAAACAGACCGGAAGGGCTGCAGCCGCCTAACGGTGAGGGTTCGATGCCCGAGACCGTTTCCTGTTTAAAGTTTTTTCGGCTCGTTCGGTACGGCGGCGCAAGCCGTAAAGATAGCAGGAACCTACGGCATGTAGGCTTCAGCCGTACAGACCGTGGTTATCGCTCCCTTTAGTGCCGAAGCGACACGTACAGAATGACAGAAAGCGTTCTTTGCTTTCTGATCAGTCTGTAGTGCAGCCGCCCGGATTCATTCTATTCCTATATTTCAGCTCATTCTCTTCTTTCTTTGCCTTCATCTATTTTTCATTAAACTGCTATAATAGAGAAGAAATATTGCTAGAGGTAATGAGTGATACCAACACAATACAAACAATTTATATGAAGATTCAATGGGGGATACAAAGTGATTACATCAGAAGAAATTAAAAGTAGATTATGGGACGGCGCTAACGAACTCCGTGGTTCAATGGACGCCAGCCGTTATAAAGATTACATGCTTGGATTAATGTTCTATAAGTTTTTGAGTGATAAAACTTTAGAAACATTTAAAATTACCAGTGGTTTAGAGAAAATGACTCAATCTGAATTGGTAGAGGAATATACAAAAGCAAAAGCAGAATACGGAGAACAGCTAAATAAAATGATTCAAAATGTGCTCGGTTATTATGTTTCACCTGAGTATCTTTATCAAACTTGGATAAAAGATATCAATTCTGGAGATTTTGAAGTTCAAAAAGTAACGGATAGCTTGAATAACTTTGAACGTACGATTGCCGTGTCCGGTGATACGAATGACTTCAAAGGATTGTTCTCAAGTTCTACGCTGGATTTAACGGATACGGCATTAGGTAGTAACTTAAACGAACGCAGCAAAAATATTAAAGCATTGATTTTGTTATTTGCAGACTTGAACATGGTCGCGTTACAAAAAGGCGATGTACTGGGTGATGCGTATGAGTATCTCATTGGTCAGTTTGCAATGGAGTCCGGGAAGAAAGCAGGGGAGTTCTATACCCCTCGACAAGTCAGTGAAGTTATGGCACAAATTGTAGCAAAAACGGCTGATATAAAATCAATCTATGACCCAACTGTCGGTTCTGGTTCGTTACTTTTAACGGTTAAAAAACATTTAGATGAAGATGTTCAAAAGGATTTAAGTTATTACGGACAGGAAAAGAATACAGCGACCTATAACTTAACTCGTATGAATTTATTGCTCCATGGTGTTCGTCCAGAAAAGATGACGATAAAGAATGGTGATACACTTTCTCAAGACTGGCCAGAAGATCCAGAGCGTCCAAATGAAGGCGTACAATTTGATGCGGTTGTTATGAACCCACCCTATTCTGCGAAGAACTGGAACAAAGCAGGTCTGAAAGTCAGTGATCCTCGTTTCGAAATCGCTGGTGCATTGCCACCAGACTCCAAGGGAGATTTTGCTTTCCTCTTACATGGATTATTCCACTTAGGACAAAATGGAACAATGGCGATTGTGTTGCCTCATGGTGTGCTCTTCCGAGGTTCCACAGAAGGAGAGATTCGAGAGCGGTTACTTGAGAAAAATTACATAGATACCATTATTGGCTTGCCAAGCAACTTATTTACCAATACGGGAATTCCTGTAGCCATAATAATATTGAAGAAAAACCGAGAAACTGGTGAGCCTGTACTTGTTATAGACGCTTCTCGCGGCTTTACTAAAGTAGGAAAACAAAATGTTCTACTAGAGAAAGATATTGCTAAAATTGTAGATACGTTCGTTGAACGTAGAGAAGAAAAGGGTTATAGCCAATTGGTAAAACGAGAGGATATTCTCAAAAATCAATACAATATGAACATTCCTCGTTATATTGAAGCGATTGATGAAGAGATCCCGCATGACGTAGATGCACACTTACTTGGTGGGATTCCTCAAAAGAATATTGACGATTTGAAGGTTTTGCAGTCTTCAGTGCCAGATATTATGGGACAATCCTTCAAGGAAATCCGTGAAGGCTATGTTGAGCTATTGAAACCGGTTGATGATATTTCTTATATGGTCTTCAACGATTCACGCGTTATTGAAAAATCAAAAGAAATCGAAGGAAAAGCAACATCCTTTATTAATAAATATTTCGATGCTTTACGAAATGTAGAAAATATCAGTAAATCATCCCAGTTAATGAATGACATGCTCGATGAAATAAAAGCGATTTTGTCAGCGTTCAACAATATTGATGTGTATGATGGCTATCAAATTGTCGCTGAAATTTGGAAAAATGCATTGTCCCATGATACGGAAATCATTGCTTTAAGTGATTTTTATACAGCTGGACGCACACGTGAACCAAATATGGTAACGAAGGGAACTGGCAATAAAAAACGTGTCGAGCAAGACGGCTGGATCGGCAGTATCGTACCAAATGAGTTGATTGCTAAACATTTATACAGTGATGAACTAGAAGAAATTGAAACAAAGAAAAATCGCATTCAAGAGATTGAAACAGAGCTGTTAGACTTGGTTGAAGCTGCGAAGGTTGAAGATAGCGATGAAGCCAATGCATTAGGCGATACGTTGAATGAAGCCGGTGAATCTTTTGATAACAAGTTGATCAAAGCAGAGTTAAAAAAAGCGGGCAAGGGAACAAGTGAATATAACTATCTGAAAAATGTTGAACAGTTACATGTAGATAAATCAACACTCAGTAAAGCAGTGAAAGCAGATGAAAAAAACCTAAAAGAAGCGGTACAAGAACGAATCTTAATATTAACAAACGAAGAAATCGACAACTTGATGTATGAAAAATGGTTTGGCAATACAGTGGGCGATTTGGTTCGCTTAATAGAATTACCGTTACAAAAGGAATTAAACACACTCCAAATGTTGCGCAATCGTTATGCCGATACTTTATCAGCAATCGACAAAGAAAGTCGTAGTTTAGAATCAACAATCGAAAACTGGTTGAATGAAATGGTGGTTGCGCCATTATGAAAAAAACAAATTTAATACCTAAGAGACGATTTAGAGAATTTCATAATGAAAATGGTTGGAATCAACTTAATTTGAAGAATATCGCTCCTTTACAGAGGGGCTTTGACTTAACTAAATCTTCAATGAAAAGAGGACCCTACCCTGTCGTATTTTCAAATGGAATCGGAGCATGGAATTCCGAGTACAAAGTCAAGGGTCCTGGTGTAGTAACAGGTCGATCTGGATCAATCGGAAATGTATCATATATCGAAGATGATTATTGGCCACACAATACTTCCTTATGGGTTACTAGTTTTTATGATAATTATCCATTATTTATTTATTATCTTTATCAAAGTGTGGACTTAACTAGGTTTGGAAGTGGAAGTGGAGTACCCACGTTAAATAGAAATGACGTCCATGATTATTCTACTTCTGTTCCTAGAATAGAGGAGCAAACTAGAATAGGAAATTTTCTTAAACATATAGAGGATATTATCAATCTTCACCAACGTAAATTAGAAAAATCAAAAGCGTTAAAATCTGCTTACCTTTCGGAAATGTTTCCTGCTGAAGGTGAGTGCGAACCAAAACGGAGATTTGCAGGATTTACGCAAGCTTGGAAACAAAAAACTGTTAGTGATTTGGCTGATAGATATGATAACTTGCGTATACCGATTACTGCATCAGATCGTGTAGCTGGCAAAACACCGTATTATGGGGCAAACGGCATTCAAGATTATGTTGAAGGATTTACTCACGATGGTGAGTTTATTCTAATTGCAGAAGATGGAGCAAACGATTTGCAAAATTATCCCGTTCACTATGTCAACGGCAAAGTTTGGGTAAATAATCATGCTCATGTTTTACAAGCAAAAACAGCAGTCACGGATAACAAGTTTCTAATGAATGCAATGAAGCACCTAAATATTGAGCCATATTTAGTTGGAGGTGGACGTGCAAAACTTAATGCTGATGTGATGATGAAGATTAGCTTACAAGTACCAGAATTAGAAGAACAAAAGTTGATTGGCTCTTTTTTTGCAAGCCTAGACCATCTCATCGGTCACCATCAACGTAAACTAGACAAGCTTCAAAATCTAAAAAAAGCATACCTACATGAGATGTTTGTTTAGGGGGAGATTTAGTCATGAGCAATGCGCCAAAAAGTGCTGCTGAGAAAACGTTTCAAGAGAATTTTGTAAAAGAACTACAGAAATATAAATGGGAAGCGCCTGATTTTCTAGATGGAAATAAGCAAAAAGTTACCGTTGCTGACCTAGTTAGACATTGGCGTAAAGAACTCAATCGTATCAATGCTGATCAGCTTGAAGGCGTCGAATTAACGGATAATGAGTTCAATCAAGTCATGTCTAAAGTTAATCAAATCAGCAATAGCTATGAGGCTGCAAAAATATTAGCCATTGAAGAATCAAAAGGCAAGATTGACGGTATTTATCGTGATGACAACCCCCATATCACAAGAAAACAAATCACTTTGACGATCTTTAAAAAAGCTGAAGTACGTGGTGGAGATTCAAGCTACCGGATTGCTAGGGAGGTACAGACGCCAAATAACAACCGTTTTGATATTGTCTTACTTATCAACGGCCTACCTTTAATCAATATTGAGCAAAAACGTACGGACAAAACGCTTGATAAAGCATATGGGCAGTTTATGCGTTATTATCGTGACGGTGAGTACAGTCATAACTTCATGGCTTTTTCGCAGATGATGGTCATCACTTCTGAAATCGCTACTCGCTATTTCGCTACACCGAAAACAGCACAAGACTTTAATCTTAGTTTTGTCTTCCATTGGGCTGATAAAAAAAACAATGTTGTAAATGCTTGGGAAAAAGTCATCGGGCAATTTTTAATGATTCCAATGGCGCATCAAATGGTAGGAGATTACTTAGTCATTGACGAAGCTCGCGAGGAAGAAAATAGACGGCATATGCTCATGCGCCCTTATCAAGTACATGCCTTGCAGGCTGTAGAAGGCGCAGCATTCGGTTGGGACAATAAGGATAAATTACCCCACGGTGGATTTGTATGGCACACGACGGGCTCAGGGAAAACGATTACGAGTTTTAAAACGGCTTTGTTTCTATCGACGAGAGCTGGATTTGATAAAGTTGTTTTTCTTGTTGATCGGCGTGAGCTTGACAACCGCACCAGTGAAAATTTCAAAGCATACGCAGCATACGAGTCCGTGTCTGTTGATGATACGAAACACACCTATCAACTAAAAAAGATACTCAAGTCACCTAAAAATGGAATTGTGGTAACGACAACATTCAAACTGAATTCCTTAGTGAAAGAACTGGAAGAAGCGCAAGATGCTGGTTTAGCAGATAAGAAAATTGTTTTTATCATCGATGAAGCCCATCGTACGACAATGGGTCAGATGATGGGAACGATTAAACGATATTTCAAGAAAAACGGGCTCTTCTATGGCTTTACAGGCACACCGCTATTTGATGAAAATAAGATTAAAGGTAAAATAGACGAAAAAAGTGAAGTGATCAATACGACTGAAAAGCTATTTGGACCTAATCTTCATCAATATACGATTGATGAAGCAATCGCAGATAAAAACGTATTAGGATTCCATGTTGACTATATCAACACTGGGGAATTTAAAAGCTATGAAGATTTAAGAGAGCAACTTGTTGAGAAAATGAAAGAAGAACATCCTGATTTGGCTGATAGAGAAATTGAACGCCAAGTTCAAGAATTATCCGAATCCGACGTAGAAAGACAAGCGAAAAAAAGAAACTTGCTTACATATCATGACGAAACACATATTCCGCGCGTTGTAGAAGAGATTCTGAATAACTGGGAATCACAATCGCAAAGAAAGGAATTTAATGCGATTTTGACAGTTGCTTATAAAAATCGTGTCATGGCTTATTATGACGAATTCAAAAAACAACTAACAGCGCGCAGGGAAAATTTGAATGTGGCAATGACGTTTAGTTTCGGTAACGAAAATGACCCTACACCATTAGATCCTAAAATTGTAAAAGATATGTTTAAGGACTACGCTGCATTTACAGGTATTTCGTTTGTTGCCGGTGATAAAAAACACGGCGAGGATGCTTACTTTGAAGACGTTGTGGAACGTGCTACTCGGGGTGGAAGTGGACGAAATCCAAAGAATATAGACCTCGTGATCGTGGCAGATCAGCTTCTGACAGGTTACGACTCTAAACGTTTGAACACACTTTACATTGATCGTTCACTTGAACTTCAAGGTTTAATTCAGGCCTACTCACGAACAAATCGTGTGTTTGGTCCAGCTAAAGAATTCGGTACGATCATTAACTTTCAGTACCCTCGAATTACTGAAGAAATAGTAAATCAAGCTTTGAAATTGTATGGAAGTGGTGGCAAGAGTAGCAAAGCAATTGTGGAACCCTATGAGACATCCGTAAAGAAGTTTGCAATAAAAATTGCTGAATTGGTGCCGACTTTACCTGATCCCACAGATTGGCAAACGATCGAACATGATGAGAAGAAAAAAGAAGCATTCCTACTTGCTTTCAAAGATGCTGCTGAGCAGTTGAACCTGGTGGAGCAATACTACGAATTCAAGTGGAATGATAGTACCTTTGGAATGAATGAGCATACGTGGTTGCAATATGTCGGTGCGTTTAAAAACTTAACCTGGCAGCCTGGTACTCCTCCCCTGCCATCACCTGTCAATATTCTTGTCGGTAAAACAAAATTAGCAGGCACCCAAGTAATCGATGCGGATCATATTCTTAGTTTAATCGATTCAAAAATCACCTCATCAAATGGCGTGCAAACAGTAGATAGTGAAACACTGCGTATCATCTATCAACAAATTCAAGAATTAAGTAATATGGGAGATAATGAACAAGCCCAACTGTTAAGAGAGTTTGTCGATACTGAGTTGGTACCAGGAAATTTATCTAGTAGTATGAATTTTGATGAGGCATTTGAAATATGGAAAGAAAATCAAATGCAAAAAGCAGTAAGTGATTTCTCTTCGGAGTGGGGACTAGATAGCAAGCTGCTTGAAAAATCAGTTAGCTCATATTCCCCTTCACAGCCAGATACTGTACCATACATCAATGAGCTCATTAGTAGTATTGATTTTGACAAAGCAAAAAATCAAACGGCAGGCAATAGGTTAAGACATATAATGACATTAACTGAAAACCTTCCAAAGTTGATTGCTGAGATAAAGCATAGATATAGCTAAGTGATTGAAAATTTTAACAATGCCCGCAAATACGTAATTTTAGAAAAGGAGGCTTTTTATAAGTCTTCTTTTTTCATGTGCATATAGTAACTCTATAAATTACCAAAATTAAAAAGATGCAAATTTACTATCACCTATCAAAAACCACCGTTTTTGATAGACACATAATCCCACTACATTTATGTTTCTTTTTCATTGAGACGTTATTCCAAAACTCATACCAAAAACTATAATTCAAAAAGGTGCGTTAATGATATAATAATTATATAAATAGAACGGTAGGAGGTTATCTATGTGATTGTTGGATATGCAAGAGTGAGCACCGCGGATCAATCATTAGATTTACAGATGGATGCGTTGAATGAATATGGATGCGAAGAGATTTTTCAAGAAAAGATGTCAGGGGCTAAAGATGATCGGCCAGAATTGAACCAGGCATTAAGGATGCTGCGTGCTGGGGACAAGTTTGTTGTCTATAAATTGGATCGTCTTGCACGATCAACTAAAAGATTAATAGAGATCGCAGATGAATTAAAAGAGAGAGATATAGAGTTTGTAAGTCTTCAAGATAATATTGATACAAGTACACCAGCTGGAAAAGCGATGTTTGGGATGCTCTCCGTTCTTGCGGAATTTGAAAGAGACATTATTAGAGAGAGAACGATGGCAGGACTTAAAGCAGCAAGAGCACGCGGAAGAAAAGGTGGAAGACCGAAGGCAAACACTCAAAAGTTACGGCAGGCAATCATATTGTATAAATCTCGTGAAATGACAGTAAAAGAGATCCAGCAAGAAACAGGTATTTCTCCATCGACACTCTATCGCGCACTTTCTGAAGAAAAATAATAGTCGCCATGAAGGCGACTTTATGTAACTAGAGCAGGAGCACTAGAGTAAATGGAACATAGGGGGATGGGAAATTATGAAAGTGATTTACAAAATAACTTATCCTAATGGCAAAATCTATATAGGAAAAGACTTAACTAATACTTTAAATTATTTTGGCAGTGCTAATAGTAAGTTGATTGAAAGGGATTTTACAAGAGAAGAACAAAGGGACTTTACTATTCGTAAAGAAATAATATGGGAATCAGAACTAGCAACAGATAAAGAGGTTAATGCTAAAGAAGTGGAATACATAAGATTCTATAATTCAAACAATCCTCAGATCGGTTACAATCAATGGCCAAGATTAAAAAACGAAATTCTTTCCTAAAAGGATTTCTAAAGTTTTTTGTACGTTTATCCGAATCTAACAAAATATCTACTTTGTTAGACTCGGATTAGTGCGAGACATAATCTCAACTAATAGATCAGCTATGATTTTTGCATTCTCAAATAGAATGCTATTTTTAGTGAATGGATCAATATATTGTCCAAGTCCCTCACTAAGAGTAACTTCAAACTCATCCGTCTCTACTATCATACCCGACATTATCGTGTCACTTTTACTGATTTCTTTATAATGCATTAATACCTGACAAGTTGAAAAAACGAGTGGTCCGAGCAACTCTTCACTCTGAGTATCCATGTCTTCAGCTATTCTTTCGTTAAGAACAAAATCAATCCCATCATCACTTTTGTCAAATTGAAACAAAAAAATCAAGTCTCAGATCCCCCGTCAATACTGACCGATAAAGTAGCTGGCTCCATATCCTCTATCGGCGATGAAGTTTGTTTTTCATAAATATACTGACCTCTATATGGCTTTTTCACTTTGGAATCAGTTGTCATAACACGATTCATAAATTGCGTAATGTTTCCAACGCTTTTTCCTGTACTCTTTTCAACGGATGCAGCTATTTCCTTTCCACTAATCGCTGCAGAGTGTTCTTTTAATACTTTAATCGCTTCTTTCGTAAAAGTGGTATGCTTTCTTTTATTTTTTCGTCTCTGAGATTTGGTTTTAACCTGAGCAGAAGCAAGTGTTGCTTCTGGTTTTATTGTTTTGGAAGTGGCGTTTGTTGTCTCCGCTTCCTCATCTAATTCTCTAATTCGATTCAAAATTTGACTTCTTTCCTTTTGAAATTCTTGTATGATTCGAATTTCTAAATCTTGAATCTGTTCTAGTCTCATCTTCATTGCAGCTCTTTCATCAAACATACATTTCCCCCGTTACTGTTTCTATACTTTAAATTTCTTCAAGAAGTTACAAAATCCTGTATATTCTTTATGATGATTTACCAAGCAATTACTAATTATATAATTCTAGGAGCACCTAGAATTTATTGTAGATGGACTCATTCTTAATTCTTAATGCTTTTGTATTTAAATTAAAGAGTGAAGTTCTTGTTCATTTGATTTATAGTATGAATAAACACATGTAGAGGATGGTGTAATATGGGAAGAACTAGTTCGAAAATCAATGATCTACAACGCAGAGTAGCTCAACTCGAAGAGAATGATCAAAGAAAAACAAGAGAAATAAAAGATATAAAACGACAAGTTGATTTATTAACTGATGATAGAATTATACAAATGTTACAAGAAACAAATTCACCATATTCTAATAAACCGAGATACTCATATGATGAAATAGCCTCAGCATCTGGCCGTTCAACAGGTTATATTTCCAACTTAGCAAAAGACAATGGTTTATCAAGAAGAAATTTAAAATCAATTTAGTAAAAAGACTTTAAACAAAATCCTTCAAGCTCATAAAGAAAAAACTCTCGTTTCACACAACGAGAGTTTTTTCTTTATTGTAAACCTTGCGTATGTTGGTATCTTACTGTAAACAAAGGATCGTTTTGATAGGCGAATGTGACCGCCTTACGATTTACGTTTGGCATTTCATAGAAAATTTCACTTATTTCTGCTCCGTTCAAATCAATACCCTTTGTTTCGTTTGGATCTGGTTCTGCAAATCTTGGAAGAACTACAGTTACTTCAACTCGTCCACCTTGAACAATACCTAAACCATCAAATGGAACTCGGATTTGGAAATCATAACTGTCTGGAAGACCTATAGCAGCTAATGGAAAAATCTTATATTCATAAGACAATTCGTAAGTATTCACAGCACCTGCGATGGGAACAAGTGGTGTCTTTTTAAGAATGGAGAGTAGGAGCAGTTTAGCTGCATCTTCTAATGTCCCACTCGGGTTTCCGTTTAAAGCTTGCGTTTGAATATCATCAGTTCCAGATAATAAGGTGCTTGCTTTAAACGGTGTCACTTCAAGATTTTGGAGCTTCAGTAGATCTAATATTCCTGGTGTTACATTCACTCCACTTGGAACATAATAATCTTCTGTAATAGGCTCGTCCGTTTGAATCGTTGTTTTAACGGTTACGGTATCAAAAGCGTTGTTGTTAAATCGAGAAGTTCCGTTCACAAAAACCATGACATCTTGAATCTTAATGTTAGCCATATTGATTCATTCCTTTTTTTATATATTTTTGTTATCATGGAAATACTGTTTTTTATATAAAATTTTCAATTAAGTAGGACGTTGCCGCGTCCTACTTTTCTTTTCGAACACCTTTAAAAGGAGCCGCACTACTCGTTTTTTGGTCCATAAAACGACCAGTTGTTGCATCTCGCTTAATAAAATTACCGTTTGGTCCTTTGAACTGACTTCTTGATTTGACTGCACCAATTCGGCCATTTCCTGCACTTCCGTTCTTCGCCACCGCTTTCACAGCATCTGATTGGCAGCATGTCTCAGCTGAAATAAAATCAACAAAAGCGTTCAACTCAATCGATGTCCATTATTACTACTGGAATCAGAAGGGTACCGCCTGGTTTGATGCCATGCGTCTAGAATTAGGTGCTTCACATACTGTTAATACGTATGACGCAAATGAAAACTATGTAACCAGCATCAAAAACCCACTAGGTGATACCGTTTCATATCAGTATGATGCGGCTGGAAATCAAACGGCTGTGACAGATGGAAAGGGCCAAAAAACGTCCTATGCATTTGATGCACGTAATTTATTAACCAAAGTGACCGATGTGAACCTTGGTGTTACACAATATGGCTATGATGCTACTGGTAACCGAACTACTGTTACGGATGCTAAAAACAATCTTACTAAGTATGAGTACAATGAGTTTGACCAAGTTTCTAAAATTATTAACCCGTTAAATCAAGCTATTCAGTTTGAATACAACAAAAACGGGGATCATACAAAAGTCAAATATCCAAACGGGAGCACGGTTTCTAATACGTTTAATGCTTTTAATCGTTTAGAAAAGGTTCTTTACAATGGTGTAGAGAAATGGCGCTATGGATATGATGCTAATGGAAACATTACGTCCGTAACCGATGCATCAGGAAAAACAACAACATATACCTACGACAAGAATAAAAAGGTAACTGAAAAAGCAGAAGGTGCATCTAATAAGGTTGTTTACGGCTATGACGACAACGGGAATACAACTGCTTTAACCGCGACAGCTGGTACAACTCAGTTTACGAATGGATTTTCCTATAATAAACTTAACCAGTTAATCGCTATGTCTCGTAGTAATTCCGATATTGTACGCTTTGTTTATGATGAGCGTGGAAATGTAATTTCAGAGAAACGAGCGAACGGTACGTACTCAGCTTATGAATATGATAGCAACAACCGCCTTCAGTCCGTTATCAACTACAATGCTAGTGGGGGTATCGTCGATAAGTTTATTTACACTTATGATGCCAACGGTAACTGGACTGGAATTGCAACAAAAGATGGAAATCTTTCTTATCAGTACGATACATTAAACCGATTAACAAAAGAAATCTTAAAAGATGGAACAACCATTTCTTATGAATACGATGCAGTAGGCAATCGTACAAAGAAAGTTGAGACAAAAGGAACAACATCTACTACTACGTCTTACACTTACGATGCTGCTAATCAGTTAATAAACAATAACGGTAAAGCACAGACGTATGATGCCAATGGAAACTTGACAAATAACGGTGACAAAACATTTGTTTACAACCAAGAAAATCGCCTCATCGAGGTGAAAGATAAAAATGGTGCATCCGTGGGTACCTTCACGTATGATGATCAAGGCCATCGAAAGAGTATGACCACATCAAGTGGAACAGTTCATTACTTTTATGATGAGGATAAAGTTATTTACGAAACGGATGGAAATAATAATATCCTTACAGAATATACGTGGGATCAAGAAGGCAACCCTGTCACGATGACGAAAGGTGGCAAGACTTACTATTACCACTTGAATGGCCACGGCGATGTCATTGCTTTAACAGATGTAAGTGGGAATACAGTTGCAGAGTATAGCTATGATGCATGGGGGAATATCCTATCCCAGACAGGCACAATGGCGTCTTCCAACCCTTATCGTTATGCAAGTTATCGATTTGATGAGGTTACAGGTCTGTACTATTTAAAAGCTCGCTATTATGATTCAGATACAGGACGTTTCATCACGAGAGATACTTTCCATGGTTTTGAAGACGATCCAAAATCGTTAAACCAATACGCTTATGCTCATGGGAATCCTGTTCGCTATGTGGATCATGATGGAAACTGGGTATGGTTAGTATTTAATGCTGCTTTGGCTACGTATGACGGATATAAAGCTTATAAGAAAGCTAAAGCAGAAGGAAAAAGAGGATACAAACTATGGTCTGCTGTTGCATGGGCAGTTGCCGGGAACTATATTAAGGTTGGAAAGATAAGCAAGTATCTAAAACTTGCTAACAATGCAAGGTCTTTAACAAAAGGAATAAATAAATCATTGTTAGAGGGAGATAGAGTCATTCTTTCAAAATTCAAGAATGGAAAAAATGGTCGGTTCAGACTTGAAAAAGACAGAGGTAAAAATAGTGGTGTAGGAGGACATGGGGGAAGCACTTGGAAGCTAAAGATTGAAGGCGAAAGAGGCTATTGGACATTGTCTTCTACCGGTAAAGTTTTAAGAAGAAAATAATTGATAAAAAGAAAAAGGGATATTTACAGATGTAAATATCCCTATTTATGAGGTGATAAGTATGGGTGTTGAAAGACCTTCAAAAGATGAAGTGAGGCGTCTCACTAATATTTTTAAGCGGCTTGATATCGAGGAAGAAGAATTTCCCAATAAACATTTTTTTATAGGTATTTTAGATCGTTTCAATTATTGTTTATCAGAGACGGAAGCTTCAGAGCTTTTATCGTCATTTGAATATGACATGCTTTTTGAAGAATCTTATCTCAGTTTTTTTAATAAAATATATTCCTTGAATAACTATCAAACTTTTATCTTTTGTCCTTACTTGAAAAGTTTATCTGAAAATGAAATTAAGGTAATTAGAGAAAACTTTAAGAGAGATGATTTACTACTATTTGAGAAACTATTAAGCCTTGAAACCGATTTATACGAGGTTCGGAATGTCAGTTATCTTAGATTATTTGTGAAGCTGTCAACTAGATCCTTATGTTTTTCTAACTTCTTTTTCCCAATAACTGAATCTTTAATTATTGGAAATTATGACTTGGCCTTCCCTGTATATAGTCGAAAGGAAAATACACTTTACAGTTATGAAAAAGTGGCTAATGATTATGGGTTATATATTAGGAGAAGCTAACTTTCTTTTTCCTGTGTATAATTGTAAGAAAAAACAGTAAAATATGAACGAATACTATTAGAAAGGTAGAATAAACAACATGAATGAACACAAAGTAGCAGGATTTTGGATAAGATTAGGATCAATTATTATTGACGGATTATTACTTATACCACTTTATCTTCTTTGTAAGTTAATAGGTGTATCTGACATCGCCACAGAAATATTTGTAAATAGCATTAATTTTTTATATTATCTCATTATCCCTGTGATATGGTCAGGTTTTACAGTTGGTAAAAGAGTAGTAGGGATTAAAATTGTTCGTACAGATGGCAAAAAAGTTGGAATTAGTACAACATTAAAACGATATATTTTAGCTTCACTTGTTTATGTTATAACACTTGGACTTGCATTCATTATCAGTGCATTTATGGTAGGGTTACGAAAAGATAAACGATCTATACATGATTTAATTGCAGGAACTCAAGTAATTTATACGTCTAAAAATTAAATCAGTCTTGAAAATTACAAAGAGCTACCTTACTAATGTAGCTCTTTTTCTAATTGGGGCATTTGCTTATAAACTCCACTGATTTTCTCATTTACAATTTCAAATTGTATAGAAACTCACGGGTTATCTGACGTTAAAATATGGGTGTCTCCTAACGGTTTGGAAATAAAAGTAAGCAAGTGACCCATTTTTACACGTATCTCGGCTGAACCCCTAAAGAGCTCATAAGAATTCTCAATCTTTTAATCCAGCATTAATCATTCATTGTAATCAGAACACTCGTTCTAATATAATGAAATAAGTGGAGGGTTTTATTATGATACGTGATCGTGGAAACAATATTAAGTGGACAGCATTGATACTTCCAGAACATGTCAAGGAACTAAGAGCCTTTGATTCGGATCAAACAAAGAAAGAGAAACCTGAACTTGATGAACAACACCTATCACTCATGT
>NZ_JACZDW010000006.1:0-74033 GCF_015903875.1 Fictibacillus sp. 7GRE50 | reverse complement strand
GTGAAAAGTTGTCTTCAGGTGATTCAACATAACACAAAAGTGATTAACGAATTTATTCGGATCAACGAGGAAGGATGATGAAAAATGGTAAGTAAACATGTGCGTTTTAGTGATGAGGTAGAGTCAGACTACGGGATTGTCTATTTGAACAAAAAAATGGCCGAGTATAACTTAAACATGAACCAAACCATCGAAAGAATTTTTTCTGAACATGAGCTGTTCCAGAAGATGCTCAACAATCATGACGAATTGCTCGTCGAGAAAATTTACGAGCGATTCAAGAGAGATCTTGACGTGATCCGAGTCAGAACAGGTTACGCGGATAAGAACGCTCGAATTGGTCTGGAACTTTGGAACGGATACATCTTAACGAACAACCAGGAGAACTATGTCACAACAGAATTGGTCGAAACGAAAGCCCTTCAGCAAGCCCGTGAAAAAGTGGAGGGTGACATCGCAGCTTATCGTCAAAAGAAACTAGAACGTGAGAAAAAAGGAGAATCAGTCAGTGATCCAACTTAAGAACGGACGTATTGAAAACTGTGAGGCTGATGTGATCGTGAATGCCTCAAATGGGGTCGGCTACATGGGCGGATTTCTTGGCAAGTACATCAAGTTTCCTGGGGTTGCTGAAGCTCTTCATTTTGCGACAAAAGGTTCCATTGAAAGAGAAGCAAAACAGGTGTTAGCTCAACAAAAAATGAATGCTGGGGGTGTCTTCATAACTTCAGCAGGAGGCTTGAAAGCCAACTACATCTTTCATGCGGTCACAATGAACAAGCCAGGGCAAACCTCTTCTTTACAAACGGTCGAAACGTGCCTGAAGAACATTGTAAATCTTGCGCGAGCTTTCGATTTTAAGAAGATCTCGCTTCCTTCTCTCGGAACAGGTACGGGTCGACTGAACAAGCAGATGGTTGCAAAACTTTACTATGATGTATTGAAGAATGAACGAACCACATATGAAGTCGTAGATCCTCAAGGTGATTTCAACACTCACCTTGATTTTTATTTTAAAAACCGATGAATGTAAGGTGATTGCATGGGAAGTCCAGGTGTCGTACTCGTATCAAAATATGTATCGGGAAAGTCAAAAAAGTTTACGTCTTATGTGAACTATATTAATCGAAACGAAGCTACTCGCTCACAGAAATTTGAAACGTACAATGTGAATCGGTTAGACGGTTACAACCAATACATGGAGAACCCAGAAAAGAGTAATGGGATCTTTACTAAACACAAAGACCATCTCACTCAACGAGAAAAAAATCAGTTAAAACATATTTTCAAAACCGCCCAGAAGAATGACTCTGTTATGTGGCAGGATGTGATTAGTTTTGACAATGCATGGCTAGAAAAAAATGGGTTTTATAAAGAAAAAACCGGCTGGATCAATGAAAGTGCCATCCAACAAGCTATACGAAAAGGAATGGATGTTGTTCTCCAACAAGAGAGCATGGAGGAGAGTGCGGTTTGGGCTGCCTCCCTCCATTTTAATACGGACAACATTCACGTTCATGTTGCTATCGTGGAACCACACCCAACCAGACCTTATGGTATTTATAAAAATAAAAAAACGGGAGAGACATACGAGGCTAGACGTGGGAATCGTAAAAAAACAACGTTGGATAAATTCAAAAGCAAAGTAGCCAACTCTCTATTGGATCGTGACAAGGAGTTAACAAAAATATCGGAACTGATCCACAATCGGATCGCTCCTAAAGGATACAAATTTAGAACGAAGCAAGATCGTTTCTTATTGAAGAGATACAACGAAGTGTACAAGAAACTTCCTACAGATATGAGCCTGTGGAAATACAATAACAATGCCATAAAGGAAGTAAGACCGGAGATCGACATGCTGATTACGATGTATATCGAAAAGTATCACCAAGCCGATTTTAAAGAGCTCGATCAAGCGTTAAAAGAGGAGATGAATTTCCGAAAGGGTGTGTATGGAGACGGTGAAATTGAGGTCAAACGGTACGAGGAATACCGTGAGAATAAACATCATGAACTATACACGAAACTTGGTAACGCCATGTTAAAGGAAATGAAAGAGATCCGCATGGAGGAAAGAGCTTCTTTTCAAAACCGTTCTCTTGATGGGAAATCCCCTCAGTCCTTCCACTCTGAGTACCAGGGCCGATTAGGGAATTCAGCACTGTATCAAATAAAACGAGCGCTTGATGTGGATTATCAAAGCTTAAAGAACAAACGTAAATATCAGCGACTACAAAAAGAAATGGAATATGAACAAGGAAGGTGAAGCCCACATAGGTCTTCACCTTTTTTTATTTTAAGGAGGGAATACACATGAAAAAAAGAATGAGCGATGAACAAATTCAAGACGCAGCATCCGTCGATATCGTGAGCCTTTGTGAAGAGATGGGCTATGCGCTTGAAAAGAAATCTGAACGGTATTACTTTGGAATCGATCATGATAGTTTGGTCATCGATCGGAAAGAAAATGTCTTCCACTGGAACTCGCAACGCATCTCGGGAAACACCATCGTCTTTGTTCAAACCTTCTTTGATAAAACGTTTCCTGAAGCCGTTAAGATGCTTACCTCCAACGACTATCAAAAGGGGATGGAAAAGCGTTTCGAAGAGGCTCCGGGGCAAGAATATGTCTATCAGATCCAACACGATACATCTACAGCTGCGGTTGAAGACTATTTGATTCAGGAGAGAGGCATCGATCGCCAGATCGTTTCAGCTTTAATCAAGAAGGGACTCATTCGCCAAGACATCAAAAAAAACTGCGTGTTTGTCTGGGGTTCAACCGGTCAGTGCGTTGGGGCAGATCTTCAGGGAACGGTGGCTATGAACAATGGGAATGGAAAGCGTACAACGTTTAAGCAAATTAGTAAGAATTCAGAAGCCCATTATGGATTTAACGTATCTTTAGGATTGCCCAAATCACTCTACTTTTTTGAAAGTCCCATCGATCTATTAAGTTATTGGTCCTTAAATAAAAATCTAAAAGATTGCCGTTTGATCTCCATGAGTGGACTAAAACGGCAAACGGTAATGAATATGATTCATCATACAGCTGCATCCAGGGGAACGTTGCCGGTGAACGGGATATTCTTTGGTGTAGACAATGATGTGGCCGGACATAAATTCGTTGATAAGATGGAACAGATGACAATGAAGGCAAAAGATGGCCAAGAAATTAAACTACAGAATTTGATTCCTAATGACACGCAGATCCCAAAAGAATACATTCCGATGTACCAGGACGCAGCTATTGCATACAGAGTGGATTGGAAGCAAATTGCGGCCATTCATAAAGCAGAAACCAATCTAAGTGAGACGAATGAAATATCCAATGACTTTGGTTATGGACGTTTCTTTGGAAAACCGTTAGAAGCCGGAGGGAAGCCTGAGAGGATCGATTTGCAATCTTCCATACAAAAGTGTGCAGAAGTCCTTTCAAACCATCTTACACACGGCACGGTGGATTTAAGCGCCGTTCTACATCACTCTTCATTTCCTTTAGATGCATTGGAGAAAATGCAAAGAAAAGTGGTCAAGTACCATGAAGCATACGAAAATTTAGGATATCTCCCGGTTGAAGAACCTGTTAAAGACTGGAACGACAAGTTAAAGGAAAGGAGCCATCAAAAACAGATGGATCGAGGTTATACGATTCTCGCAAAAAAGTCTAAACAAGTTGAGAGAAAGAAACAACAACTTACCTATGGGATGTAAGGTAGCTGAAGAAGCGAGCAGTTGGGGAGGAGAAGTTTATGAATAAGGAATTTAAGATAACAGGATATTTTCAAGACGGTGGATATGGTATAGATGTAACCATAGAAATCATTGAATGTTCAAGTATAGAAGAAGCTGAAGAGATTGCACGAAAGACAAATTTAGGAGAGTTATATTTAGAAGACGGAAAGATTTATTTAAAAGTAGATGGCCACACTGAAATTCTAAATGAGACGCATATAAATCGATGTGAAGTGTTAATCCCCAGACCTAATATAAAACATGATAAATTAATGGGGTTCTCCATATATGAGCAAGAAGACTATAGTTCATTAAGCTTGGAGAGTTTCATTCAAGCAAAAATAATGGAGTTCGTAAATGGGAAAAGGATACGTTTTGAAAGTGTAGCATATGGAATCAGTGAAATTACTTAGAATGTCAGCTGCATTTTTTATCTTTCCTAATAAAATGATAATTTCAATATACATTCAAGTGTAAAAGACTTAAAATCCTTTGCGATCTGCCGATATGAAAAAGGTAGAAGTTTTATCCAACAAGAAGAAATACATTTCTTCGTCCCTTTCATGTACCTTAGAGCGTCATCCATTTTGGATGGCGCTCTTTATATGTTTGTGAATAGCTCAATAGTTAACAATTATACCTTTTTTACATTAAAGTGTTGTAATTTTAATGTAAAAAAGGTATAATTAGTTTATAGAAGGAGGTGCTAATCATGAGAAATCAAAAAAGTATTATTAGTAATTTACCAATTGGAACTTCGTTATTAATTAGAACATCAGATCAATCATATGGCGGTACGTTAATAGCTATGCATAGTGAATGGTTCGTCATAAAAGAAGCGAATGGATTGAGATTCCCCATTAATTTTCAAGAGGTACTTTGGAACTCGGCAGAATAGAGAAGACTTAAATAGAAATAGCTAATAATAAGAAAAAAAGAGATTAGGAGAAAGAAAGAATATGAATACCGTTACGATTGAGAGACATCATACCGATTATCAAAACCATACATCTTTTATGTTTGAAGGGACAATTACGATTGGAAAAAGTTATCGAATTAATTATTCAGATGAGTACATTTACGAAGGGTATGTTGATCAAATCTTTCTAGATCCAGATGGTGATGAACTCATAGAGCTTCAAACCAAAGAAGGAAAACTTGAATTCATACCAGCGAAAGGAATTTATGAATTTGAAGTGATTTAAATGACAAAAATAAGGGGGGAAGGCCAGTTAAGGCTTTCCCTGATAAAGGATGAGGACTATGAACATACTCGAACATTCTTTCGAACTGGAAAAAGACATCTGCTATAGCGCCGGCCAATTAATCTCCCAAAAAGAAATAGAGGTTACAAACATACAAGATTTTATTTCAATAATCGTACCTCAAATAGAAAAAGAGTTTAAGGAAAGTTTTTCGTTATCAGATATAAAAGAAAACTATGAGGGGCTTATCTTTGACTTCACTACAGAACGCCTTTTAATTTACCACAAAGAGCGCAGATTACCTTAAATGAAGGGTGTATCTTTATATCATTTAAACATAAAGCGACTTAAAGGAGGAACGGGTAATGAACAAAAATACAACAGAAAATAGTAACATAAGAACTATGGAGTTAATGGGTGTGGACGATTGGGAAAGACCCGTATATAAATGTATTGAAACAAATCACTTATATAAAGACATAACACTCGGGAGTGACAGCCCCTCTTTATATTGCTGCGGAAATGTTTTTGAGGGTGAACCTGGTTTCCCTATCAACAGTGATTTAGAAGTTCGTTTTATCCAAACTTTTGAGAGACCAAGTCCTGAAAACCGTTTTAACTATATGTTGCTAGATAGGTTAAGAAGCGATTGCGATTATTACTTAGGTTATGGAAACAGAAATGCGAAGCATCTATGGGCTAATGATGAAAAAGAGCAGATCGCAAAAATGAAGGATCTGTATAATGGTTTTACTGATGATGAAAAACCTGAGTGGTTAACATACGAACAAATTTTACAGTACGAAAAGTCTATGGTTAATAATTAACTTAATTTGAAGCATGATGCAGGAAGACAGGGAATAGTAAGTTGTATTTCCTGTCCTACTCTTTTATTTAAAAACTGATTAGCTTTTTAAGTAGGGCTACAGTATGATTATTCTGTAAGACTTTTTTTCTTATATTGGCTATTTCCTTACCTGGAACACTGATTCCAGGTCTTTTTTTAAAATAAATAATGCGTTTTTGTTATAATTACAGTAATGAAATAAGATATAGGAGGCTTAAGTTTTGACTAGATTAAGTTTCAACTTTGACAAAGGTATGATTGATCGTTTTAATGCCTTAGTCCCCGAAACAGCAAGATCCAGAACTATTAGAAACTATTTACTGAAAGAATATCAATTACCACAAGATATAAAAGACTTACCCGTTCAATTGGAAGGTGAAAATGAGATCTATCCATTTCACTTTAATTCAGGAAGTATAGAAAAATTAGAAGAGATTGTACAAGAAGCTCAAAAGATGGGCATAAGCATAAATAAATCCATTGTACTTAGGGATATAATCAATAAGCTTATCGAGCGTTATACAATAAACTCATTCCCACCTAGGGTCATGAAAAGAAACACATTTAAAGTGGATCTTGGAACGGTTCAAGAGTTGGATAAGTATATTCCAAAAAAGGAACGAAGCATTTTTATTGAGGATTTTATAATGGAAGAATATGAAGGGCCTAGTGTACCAGGTGAGGTATTAAGAATTCGGCCTGCTTACAATGAAGATCTTAGTGTATCTTTGGAAATGGCCGTATTTAATAAACTTGAGCATTATGTGATTCAAACCAATACAAAAGGTGTGACGAAGGCAGCAATCTTTAGAGATGCTGTGAACAGTCTCCTTACACGCTTAAAAAGTGAGAAGAAGTAATTTTTTTAAAACAATAATGAATGTATGAAGAAAGGAGATTCGACATGAAAAAGGAAAGCTTGCCACAAGAATATTTAGAAGATGTTTTAGTAAGATTGGCGCACCATTCAACAGCAATAGAAGGAAATACGATTAGTCTTGCGGATACGGTTTCGATCCTTTTATATAACACGGTTCCAAGCCAAGTTAATCTACGTGAATTTTACGAAGTGGATAATCATCGAGAAGCGTTTGAGTATATTATCCAACAAGTTCAGACAGACCAACCGTTAACAGTAAACACAGTAAAAGACATTCATGAGCTACTAACGAATAAATTACAGCATGATAGAGGGAAATTCAAATCCTCAGATAATGCAATTAGAGGGGCTGACTTTTTAACAGCCTCAGCTAGTGAAACACCACAGTTAATGGATCAATGGGTAGGAAATTTGAATTGGCAGCTGGGAGAGGCAAAAAGCAAAAAAGAAATCATTAAGATCGTTGGTGATTTTCACATCCAGTTTGAGCGTATTCATCCGTTTTCTGATGGAAATGGACGTACTGGACGTTTAGTCATGAACTACTCTTTACTTCAGCACGGTATTCCGCCATTAATTATTGAAGCAAAGGATAAAGTGAACTATATTAACATTTTGGCCAACCAGGACGTAACGGGCTTTTTAAAATTTGCGGAACAGTTGATTGAACGTGAAGATGAACGAATCAATCGGTTTAGGAATAAAGAAAAAAATCATGTCCCAAACGTTGAGATTATTAAGCATGTCAACAGGGAAATTAAGAAGGTAAATAGAAAAAATATAGAGAATGAGAGGTAGTAGCGATATTTAATCCGAAAGATCAATAGGCGCTTTTTATTTCTTTTAGATTATGTTTGATACGATATCTATGTGCTCAAAAAACAAAGTCGTTTAAACGATAATAAACCCGTTTGAAATATAAAAAAATGTTTTAAAATAAAACGAAAACATCCGTTCCCTTATAAATTAATTAGCGAACGGATATTTTCGTTTTATTAATTGAGCAAAATTATGAACAGTTCTGCATAATCAGAACAATACGTTTTCTCATTTTATTGATACAATATATGAGAAGAAACGGATTAATTGAAATTATCCGAAAACTAAGGAGGTAACTGAAATGAACTTAGTAAAAGTCTCAGAACTACTCATTCAATTAGGGGGGAATGGAAATGGCTAGATGCACGGCTCCAGTAAGGGGACATTCAACAGCTAGTGGCGCAGCCAACTGCCCAGCGTGTAGTAGTAGGCGTTATAGTGGCTACAGCAGGTCGTACTCATCGAGTTCTTATTCCTCTTCCTATGGAAGTGACGGAGGACGAAGCAGTGGTGGAGGTTCTGGCCGAAGTGCAAAGCCAAGTTGGTCGAGATCAGGTTCGCCCGTGGTGTACACGGTTGAACAAGTTAGGGCACTTACACCAGTCCGCAACAGTGTTGAAAATCTGGCGGAGAGATCTGATCTTCGGGACGTATTCCTCTGCCATGCGTGGGACGATCGGAAAGGGGTGGCCAAGGAGCTGCACGATTTGCTTGAGTCACGTGGTGTCTCTGTCTGGTTCAGCGAGAAGGACATTGCCCTCGGTGTTCCGTTACTTCGCGCAATAGACAAGGGCTTGGCTAATTCGCGAGTTGGACTTGTACTGGTGACCCCTGCGATGCTACGCCGCCTTCCGGCAGAGGGCATCGCCGACAAAGAACTTTCAGTACTCCTCTCTCGCGATCGTCTTATTCCAATTGTACATGATACAACGTATGAAGCTCTCCGCGAAGTCAGTCCCTTGCTTGGATCGCGAACCGGTCTGAGCACTGAAGAAGATCCAATAGCAGATGTCGCGACAAAGCTTGCAGAACTGGTTAACATCTAAGTTCTGTTTGTCTACCTGGGTTTGCAATTTAAAGTAATCATTTAAAAAAGCCGCATTTGTATGAAATAATGCGGCTTTTTGTCTATAAAAAGGAAACAGCTTTATCATTTAACAGTCTAAGGGCTTTAATTACTTTACTAGTTGTGCATCTTCTAATTCTTTCATCAATAATCTAACACCTTCAGGACTCAGAATAATTTTATTATGGCCATATGTTTTATTGTTTGGAGAAACTGTCCCTGTAATGACGCACGCTTGATTAGCAGCATACTTCTTTAAAATGATTTCGCCGTTATCATCTGTAAATATTTCTATCGGATCTTTAATTTCAATATCTAAAGTTCTTCTTAATTCAACAGGAATTACTACTCTTCCAAGGTCATCTATTTTTCTTACTATACCTGTACTCTTCATTAATATCATCCTTTTCATTAACTAGAATTATGAATTGTTCGGATTTAAACCTCAAATTGTCAGCTGCAGCACCAGGATTTCCTGAAGAAAATTGAAGTAATAACGAACGTAGTTTTTATATAAGCAGTTATTGACCGGATATTTCGTTTACCTTTTCTCTATCTTTAGCAGCTCTATATAAAGTAGCCCTACTGATTTTGGTGATAGACTCTATGTCCTTGACTGTCATTCTATTGATGTCACGGTTAAAGAATAACTCTAAGGCGTATTGTAATCCTCTATGCCTATCCGTATACTTTTTGGGCTTTCCTTTATGGGGTCCTACCAACAAAACGCGGAAAACATACGCTAAGCAAATTTCGACATGGAGAAAGCCGATTTTTCCTACGTTAAGGAATCATCGGCTTTTAGTATTATTGAATAAGAGGGCGTAGTGAATGTAGACTTGCTACTCTTGCATCAAAGTTGTATTCACCAAGAAAATTAATGTGTTCCCATCCTAACGGAGAAATATGTTTAAGTAAATCTTCTCTCAAATTTCCCTTTTCCTTTAATAATTTTGTTGCTTCTGTAAGATAAACAGTGTTCCATACGCTAATAGCGTTTATTAGAATATTTAAAGCACTTGCACGTTGTAGTTGGTCTTGTATTCCTCGTTCTCGTAACTCACCTCGTTTTCCAAAGAATAAGGCTCTTGCTAACCCATTCATGGCTTCTCCCTTATTTAGTCCTCGTTGAATTCGACGGCGTAGTGTTTCGTTAGATATGTAATCCAAAATAAAAATGGTCTTTTCGATTCTCCCCATTTCTCGCAAAGCAAATGCAAGTTTATTTTGTCTCGCATATGACCCTAGTTTCCCCATAATAAGTGAACCAGACACTTTTCCTTCTCGAATAGAATGAGCTACACGTAATACGTCATCAAAATTATCTTGAATAATTTTCGTATTAATACGACCACGGAGTATATTTTCTAGTTTTGGGAATTCATTTGGCATTTGGATGGTGAATAGCTTAGAGTCAGCTAAATCACGTAGCCTTGGTGCAAAACGAAATCCTAATAAATGACTCAATCCAAATACTGAGTCGGCGTAGCCAGCTTTAATTGAACTAGTATTAGAAGTAGTTATTAACGTATCTTATGTTATCAACTACTTCTTTTTCATTTCTTTATAGATTCATTATGTATACTATGAATTTTATGGATACATAGTATCTAACGAAATGATTTTAGACCATGGGGGGATAATTTTGAAAGTACAAGAAGTTCTCATTCATGAGAAGAAAAGATTTCTGTTAATTGACAATGGGGGGTATCCAGTTACTTCAGTTGCAAAGTATATAAAGTATTTAGATAACATTGGAAAAGCTGAAAGCACACTAAAGTCATACTGTTATCATCTAAAGCTTTACTTTCAATTCCTAGAGGAGTGTGGATTAGAATATCAAGAAGTAAACCTTGATATTTTGGCTCAATTCATCGGTTGGCTGAGAATTCCTGATCAATCAACAAAAGTCACTTATTTTGAAGAAACCTTGGCGAAACGATCAGAAAAAACGGTTAATACCATCATAACGTGTGTAATAGGGTTCTATGACTATTTGTCTCGTAGCGAGGATTATGGGGGAAATGTAAATGATCAATTAAAAAAGCAAGTCCCCGGTCGTTTTAAGCCTTTTAAACCTTTCCTTCATCACATTACAAAAGGGAATTCTTATGATAAAAACATTTTAAAGATTAAGGAACCAAAGCGTTTAATCAAAACATTGAGTAAAAATCAAATCCAAGTGATCCATGATGCGTGCAGTAATATACGAGATGAATTATTATTCCGTATTTTATATGAAGGGGGATTACGGATTGGAGAGGCCCTTTCTCTGTGGGTAGAGGATTTTGATATAGGTAAAAATGCTATTACGGTTAGGAAATCCAAAACATCCGATGGAGAAAAACGAAAAGTTTATGTATCTATTGAGACTATGAATCTCTTTCAAGATTATCTAATAGACTTTCATTCTTACGAAATTGATAGCAATTATGTTTTTATCTCCTTAACTGGACCTAATCGTGGTAAACCAATGACTGATGGTTCTGTTCGTTCCTTAATTAAAAGGATGAAGAAAAAAACAGAAATAGATTTTACCCCTCATATGCTCCGGCATACATATGCCACAGAGTTACATGCAGCAGGAGTAGATATTGCCATCATACAGAGGTTATTAGGGCATGCACACGTTCAAACAACCATACAGACTTATATCCATTCATCCGATGAAACCATACGTGAAAGCTGGAAACAAGCTCAATCAAATAAAAAAATGGGAAGAAGAGATAAATAATGATACATGGCACATTCAAAGTAAAACCCCTTCCCCACCATCTGGAACAGATAAATGAACCATTACTTGGATATTGGGCAAATGATGTGTGGAATGTACAAGAATGCCCCTTCTTGGATAAACATTATGATTGGAATAGAAAATTGATTTTTGATAAGGTACACAATCTTAGATTAAAAAATGAACTAAAATATTATTTTTATAAGGGGTTACAGGAGACAAGGATTTCGATTATCTATGCTTTTATGCATTATTCTCCATGTCTTAAAGTTTTTACAGAATTCATCTCTCGATATTATGCTAATTTAGATTCTATTATTGATATTCCGAAAGAAAAGTTTCTAATAGAATATCGAACATTTCTTGTAGAGAAAGGAAAATCAGTTGAGATTGTACACCGGAAAAAGTCATCACCATGGATGTCACCAACAGTTCAACCATCATTGTATATTAGACTATTTCTTCAAGTTTATGATTTTTATTATCACTTTTATGATGAACGAGAAGAAACAGATAAAGATTGTTGGGATGTACGAAAATTGAAGATTAATTATAACAATACAATCAGTAGGTATTCAATAGACTTTTCGAAGGTTCCGCAACCTTATAGACAATTATTTAAAAAATATATAAAGACTCGCCTAGTTGTGCAGCAATCCATCAGCTTTTCTACAGCAATATGTTATTTAAATAGACTTTCGTTTTTCTTCACCTTTTTGAAGGATAAACATCCTGAATGGAAAGAATTAAACGACCTATCTAGAATGGATATTGAAGAGTATATTGAATACTTACGACATTCCACTATTAAAAAGGGAAAATATTTAATTAATCCAGATCACAATTATGTAAATCGTTTTTTAATAGATCTTAAAACGTTTATCTCATATATACAGAAATTCGAATGGGAAGAAGCCCCGACAAAGTCAGTTATTTCACTATTGTCAATTGAGGATATCCCTAAAAAGAAAAGAGCAAAAGCTGATGAAATTAAATATATTCCGGATGAAGTATGGGAACAGTTAGTTTTCCATATTAACGAACTTTCCTCAGAACATATACCTATAATTCTTCTAATGGAAGCTACAGGTTTTCGTATTAGTGACGTTTTATCACTTAAAATTGACTGCTTAGTAAATCAAGAAGATGGCTGGTGGATTATCGGAGATCAAAGGAAAGTAAGTTATAAAAATCATAAAGTTCCTATTTCAGAAGAAATTGCTAATGTTGTCTTAGCGCAGCAAGAACTTACAAAAAAGAGATACTCTTTGGACACGAACCCTAAGAAATATTTGTTTCCAGTACTAAAAGGGAAAAGGATGGGTAATCCCATATCGCAGGATTCCATTAAGCTGAACCTTAATAAACTAGCAAACAGATGTAATATTAAGGACAAGGATGGAGAAATTTATTGGTTTAAAAATCATGCATTTCGACACCGTTACGGTGTTAATTTGATTAATAACGGAATGAATATCCTTCATGTTCAAAAACTGATGGCACATGCCAGTCCTGAAATGACATTAGTCTATGCCCAAATTCATGACCAGACACTCCGTGATGAATGGGAAAAGGCTCGAGATAATGGCGCAGTAAGACTAGATACTCATGGAGAAGTTATTGTCGCTGATTTAGCTCAACAGGCTGAAGAAAATGGAGTTGAACTGGAGTGGATACGTCACAATATGGACTCTATTCGTTTAGATCATGGGTTTTGTGTAAAAAGCCCAAAACTTCATTGTGATTTTCTTGAACAGACCTTGGAACCACCGTGTATTAAAAACAATTGCCGAAGTTTTCACGTTGACAAGACTTTTCTCGACTATTATCAAGAACAGATATTTAAAATGGAAGCTGATATTGAAGTATACAAAAAATCCGGAAGGTTACGTTCCATTGAGTTAATTGAACCCAAATTAAAAAGATATAAAGAATTAGCAAGTGGTTTACTACATACTGGTGGTATCTTTGGTTTAGAAAAACCTAGACGTGAGTATGTTGGAGATGAACGTGAGAAGGTGATGCAAAATGTCTAATGAAAACCCAAATACCGAAGGTATTATAAAACACGCAAAGTTGAAAACGGAAAAGACCATTCAAAAAGTTGAAGAAGCGATCAAAAGGATGATAAAAAAACAACTGAAAATCAATTTTAACTCTGTATCTGCAGAATCAGGGGTTTCAAAGGCATTTCTATACAGAAATACAGAACTCCGAGATCGAATCGAAACACTTCGTAAACAACAAGAAGGTCTCCCCTCAATAAAACAAGTTAAAAGGAATATGAGTGACACATCAAAAGATGTAATTATCGCTTCCTTACGAAAGCGAGTCAAGCATTTAGAAAAGGAAAATAAAGAAATTAAAGAACAACTAAAAATTCAATTTGGGAAGATTTATGAGGGAATTTAAGTTCCAAAAATTTTCCCTTCCCAGTTTGATATTTTTGTGTAAAATGCCATTAAAAGATAAGTTGTATTCCGCAATCACGCCAAATTGCCGAATAAGGATTATTGAAAAATGGCAGTTTTTTTAAGATAGTAAGATCGATTAGTAAATAATACTTTTCTTGACCCTGTACTATGGTACAGGGTTTATACTATATATGAGGTGAGATAGATGCAATATCGTATTGGGGAACTGGCTGAGAGGTGTGGTGTTAACAAGGAGACCATTCGGTATTATGAGCGTTTAGGTTTAATTCCAGAACCTAATCGTACCAAAAAAGGATACCGAATGTTTTCCCTACAAACGGTTGATCGATTGAATTTCATAAAACGGATGCAGGAATTGGGATTTACCTTAAATGAAATTGATAAATTGCTAGGGGTTGTCGATCACAACGAAGCAAAGTGCCGTGACATATATGATTTCACTGTTCTTAAATTAGAGGACATCGAGCGTAAAATTGAAGATCTTAAAAAAATTGAACAAATGTTGATAGACCTTAAAGAAAGATGTCCTGAAAACAAAAATATTTATGAATGTCCTATTATCGAAACTTTAATGGATTAAGAAAAGAAAGCAAAAGAATTTTTATAGAAATAATAAATTGTAAAGGTGGAAGAATGATGGAAGATTGTTGTAGTAACGTTAATGAAATAAAAATTGATAGTAATGGTAATTGTCCATCATGTAAAAATAAAGCTAAAAATGTAAAATTGATTACACTAAAATCATTACTTAAACCATCTGCATTAGAAACATTAAACGCTAAAGAAAATCACTATTTTTGTTCAACTGAAGACTGTGATGTAGTCTATTTTGATACGAATAATAAAAAGTACCTTGTATCTGACATAAAGGTAGCCGTTCATCAAAAAGATGGCTCAGTAACTACACCAATTTGTTATTGTTTTGATTGGACAAAAAAAAAAATTAAACAATATTCTGAAGAAGGAATTCCCCCTAATCCAGTAGAACATATTCGTGAAAATATAAAAGAAAATCGGTGTGGGTGCGAGATAAATAATCCTCAAGGTAGTTGTTGTTTAGGAAATGTTACAAAGTTCATTAATCAATTTTCGTAGGAGGATTTTATGGATTATTGTGAAAATATGAGGGAAATGATTGGAAATTCGCCTTTGATAATAGTACGACCAAGTGTAGCTATCATGAATAATCAAGGAGAAATTTTACTGAATAGATACAAAGGTGGAACATGGAGTGTTCCCGGTGGAATATTGCAGTTAAATGAGTCAGTTGAGGAATGTATTAAAAGAAATGTACAAGATGATTTAGGGCTAACGATAAATTCATTACAATTATTTGGTGTTTATTCTGGTCTGGATCTCTATACGAAGCTAGAGGGTGGTGAAGATGAGTACCACATCGTCGCAATAGGATATTTATGTACGGACTATGAAGGTGAAGTAACGCCTGATGCAAATCAAGCAATTGAAGCTGAATTTTTTAAATTAGAACAGTTACCTGAAGAAACAGACCCTTTTATTAAGAATAAGTTGGTTGAATTAAAAGGAAAACTTGAAAAAATATAATGTAAAGGTTAATTCTTATGTTGTTCCGACATATCTCTTTTCTCTTAGGATAAAATGTTATTGCTACCCCTAATTGTGCAAAAGTGTGTATTAGTAAAATAACTTAGGGGCCTTTCGCAATACCTTCTCAATTTTCTGATATTAAGCAATCAGGCGCGATTATTGAATAGATGGCTAACGACTTTGAATCGTTAGTCATTTTTAAATCATTCTTTAAATACATGTCTATAATGAAAGAACACACTTAAATTCTAACTTTTTTATAAAAGGTATTGATAACCAGCTGTATCTGTAAAATGCTCTTCAATATTTAAATCTGTCTCATGATGAAGTAATCCATCGATAACGTGTACAGCATCACGAGCATTGGTATTAATGACTTTCGTATAAAAACTTGAAAATTGATCACTGGTAAATCGATAAATGGTTGCCCCTTTTCCAGACCCATAGTGTGGATTGGCATCGGCATGTAACGATGAAACACCAACCTGTACGCGCATTCCATCAGAGGAAGAGGTACTTCCATCTCCCCAATAGGAAGCTAGTTTAAGCTTATGTTGAAAATTTACTAATGTCGCTTGTGCACGACTTATAGCATCATCGAATAAACGCCATTGCGCTGCATTAGCCATTTGATGATAGGTAACTCCTGGTGTCGCTTCTGCCATTTTAGTAAGTCCTATGTTAGTGCCCATCGCCATGAGAGCAGCCATGAGAACTCCTTTTTCCTCTCCCTTTGGCGGGCGATTGGTTGAGGCATGTATCAACATTTCGTCAAATCCTGTCCAGTGTGCTACCTCCATTAAAAGATCAGTGAGCTTTATTCTCGGCAACATATTATATAAAGACAGGCTAAAAGCTCTCGCTTCTTCGGGTGTATTTTTCTCCAAACGGTCCACTCGGATCTTAGCTTTTTCGATATTTACTCCTTCTAGAGAATCAAGATTATTTGAAACCCATGTAAGGCGTTGCGCTAGTGACTTTCTTCTTTCCTCAAGATATTCATCTGCCGATGAACGAACAGCTAGTTTAGTTTCCGTAAGACGAGAAGTTGTCCAATCTTCTTTAGAAACAAGATACTCTTCAAAATCTTTATGAAGTCTACTACCGACTACGGATATGTCGCCTGAACGAATATGATTTTTCAACTCTGTTAGTGCAGCCATCTCATAATAGTGTCGGTTAATTATTCCATCATCACCATAAACATGCTTCCTCCAACGTTTAGGAATAAAATCTACCGGGGCATCATTTGGAATTTTTCTTTTACCAGATTCATTCATTTCATTTAGCGTCTTTAAGGCTTGCAATAATGGCTCTGTACCTTGTGTAGAACGAAATTCAAAAGATTTAAGAAAAGTAGGAGTATATTTTCTTAGATAAGAAAACCGATTTTCTAACAAATCTAGATAATCGTAATCCATCGGTCGGGCTAATTTTTGGGCTTCTTCGACGGAAGAAACAATTTTATCCCACGGCATAATCATTTCAATAGCATTAAATGGATCAAGTCCTTCATTTCGTGCTTGGATAAGTGCTGCACCGATATCTGCAAAATGTACGACTTTTTCATTCACTGCTTTTCCGTTTTCTTTTTGCATTTCTTCTTGTGTTTTACGTCCTTTTGATTGCAAGATCATCATTTGTCGATCATGAATTTCAATTGCTTGGTCAATTAAATCCTGACTATGAGTCACAAGATATGCCACGAGAATTGCATATTTCTTTTTTTCTTTAAACCTTCGAAATGAGTGTGGTTCGTACCTTGCTCCAATACGAGATAATTGAAGTAAACGATTGGGATGGATTTGTTCTGAATTTATTTCTAATTTTAAATCTCGAATATAGTCTAAGCGCTTTATTACTTTTAAAAAGGCTTCAGGTGAAGATTGGCCGGGAAGTTCTCTAAGCCATGCTAAGGGGGTTTTTCTATTATCTACAAAGGGATCTATAAGTTTATCTAACTTTTGTTTTTGCCATTTAGAAAGAGTACAAGTTAATGATTTAAAAATCCTTTCCTCTGCTCGTTGACGAGTTTCCCAAACAAGCCTTTCTATAGTAGTCATTCCAGGGAGAATAATTTTCTGATTCCGTAGCTCTTCTTGTGCTGTACGAAGAAGATACATTGAATTTCCATTTTGAAGGGCATGATTCAACAGAAACTGAGCTACCTTGCGATAGTTCCCTAGGGAAAAATTTTGATAACCATAAACTTGACGGATTTCTTCCATATGCTCATGCTTAGTTGGCTCTCGTTGGGCATATAAAGAAAATGAATTAGGATTAACATTTATTTGTCTAGCTATGTATTCGATTATGTAATCTGGAATAGGCCCAACATCTGAAAGGGACCATCCAGGATAGCGTAAAACACATAATTGAACAGCAAAGCCTAAACGATTATGATCTCTTCTGTGTCGTTTAATAATTTCAAGGTCATATTGGGAAAAAGTATAATAGGTTTCTAGTTCACTTTCGCTCATATCAGCTGGAATTCGTACAAATTCCGTTCTTTGATCTTCTGTTAGTAATTCTTTCCCTCTCATGCTATAACTCCTTGCTAGGTATCTTTTTCTTTTCTAGATAACGATATAATGTTGTCGCTCCAATCCCTGTTGCCGTCTTAATTTGAGATAACGAGTAATCTTTGCTTTCATACATTTTTATAGCAAGTTCTATTTTCTTTAAATCAACCTTCGGTCTACCTCCGTTTCTTCCCCTAGCTCTAGCAGCCGTCAATCCATCTTTCGTTCGTTCACTAATAATATCTCGTTCTAATTCTGCTATGCTGGCTAACATTCTGAAAAAGAAGCGTCCCATAGCAGTTGTAGTGTCAATCTTGTCTTGTATGGAGACAAAATGAATTCCGTTTGATTCAAAATGTTCCATAAGTTCAATTAAATGTTTGGTACTCCGACTGATTCGATCTAATTTATAGACAATCACCGTGTCGCCTTTACGCAAAATTTTAAGAAGCTCATCTAACTGTGGTCGGTTTTTTTTCTTACCTGATTCTTTTTCTTCAAAAGTCTGGTCCACTCCGTAGTGAGTCAATGCATCAAGTTGTAACGATAATGATTGATCTTGTGTACTGACACGTGCATACCCAAATTTCAACAAGAATCCCCCCTTTTTAATACCTTAACTATACCAAAAAGGGGTAATAGATAGATATATTGGTAGTTAGTTTTTGGTTATATTTTTGGTTATGAATTTAAGTGGTTTTCGAGATTTTTAGAGAAGTTCTCTATTTTAACCAAAAACGGTCGTTTTCGGTATTGGAATCATTTAATTGAAGGGAGTAAAATATATTGACCCTGTACTATGGTACAGGGTTTATATTATATGTGAGGTGAAGTAAATTGCATTTTCGAGTCGGAGAAATCGCAGAGAAGTGTAACGTTAACAAAGAGACCATTCGATATTATGAGCGTTTAGGCTTAATTCCAGAGCCTGATCGTACCGAAAAAGGATACCGAATGTATTCACAACAAACGGTCGATCGGTTGAATTTCATAAAACGGATGCAGGAATTAGGATTTAGCTTAAATGAAATTGACAAATTGCTAGGGGTCGTCGATCGCGATGAAGCAAAGTGCCGTGATATGTATGATTTCACCGTTCTTAAGATAGAAGACATCCAGCATAAAATTCAAGATCTCAAAAGAATTGAACAAATGCTGATGGATCTTAAAGAAAGATGTCCCGAAAACAAAGATATTTACGAGTGTCCTATTATTGAAACATTGATGAAAAAATAAAGAGGTGAAACAGGATGATAAACACAATAAAAAGTTCAGGTTGGTTTCTTGTCGCACTAATTACATGCCCATGCCATCTGTTTTTACTGCTTCCGTTGATTGCAGGAACAGCACTGGGATCATATTTCGTGGAATATAAAAATGTTATCTTCATCATAATGGGTATATTGTTTGTTTTCTCCCTATTCAATGGCTGGAGAAAATTGAACCCAGAAATCAAAAATGAAACAACGAAAGAAACAACAACGCATGATTGTTGCAGTATGGAGAGGTTTAAATCATGAAGGAAAAAGTGTCACAGTTAGCCACAATATTTTCAGCTTTTGGTATGGCTGCATGCTGCTTGGGTCCACTGATTTTTATCCCTCTTGGTTTAACTGGATTTGCAGGAGCAATCGCCTTCTACTCATTGAAGTATCGGTTATTGTTCAGCATCGTTACCATCATCCTTCTTGCATACTCCTTTTACATGGTTTACGGGAGAAAAGGCAAAAGGAAGAGTTCTATCATCGGCTTATGGATCACGACGTTTTTCGTTTTCTGCATGTTTCTTTTTTTATTTCTAGTTGAAGGTGGACTATAAAAAATGAGGTGCTTTATATGAGCGTACAAATAATTAGGATTATGATGCTATTATCCCTTCTGTTAGTGGTTAGTGCGTGTAGCAACGAAAAAGAAGCACAAAATAATATAGATGCTAAGAAGGAAGTAAAAGCTACCATTGAAACAACTAAAACAGGGACATTCACGGTTTTGGGGATGGATTGTTGTCCACCGTCTGTTGTAGAAAGCGTCCTGGAACAGGTAGATGGCGTTAGCAAAACAGCCATTAAAGTCAGTGGAAGCAAGGGCGAAGTAACGGTTTCCTTTGATGATAAGAAAACGGATTTACAGGAAATTAAGACGGCAGTTTCGGATTTCGGGCTTGGAGTCGAATAAAAGGAGGGAGTTAACATGAAAAAATATCGAGTGAACGTTCAAGGAATGACTTGTACGGGTTGTGAAGAGCATGTAGCTGTTGCTCTTGAAAACATGGGTGCAAGAGGGATTGAAGTAGATTTTCGCGGTGGCGAAGCTGTATTTGAGCTACCAAATGGCTTAGAGGTTGAAACAGCGAAAAAAGCGATTGCTGAAGCGAAATATCAACCAGGCGAAGCAGAAGAAGTACAATCGCAAGAAATGATGCAGTTAGGTGATGAAGGTGATTATGACTACATCATCATCGGTTCTGGTGGGGCTGCCTTTTCATCTGCCATCGAAGCCGTGAAATACGGAGCAAAAGTGGCAATCATTGAACGTGGTACGGTTGGTGGAACATGCGTGAACATCGGCTGTGTTCCTTCAAAGACTTTGCTTCGGGCTGGCGAAATCAATCATCTGGCAAAAAATAATCCATTCATCGGATTGCACACGTCAGCTGGCGACGTTGATTTGGCACCATTGATCAAGCAGAAAAATGAACTGGTGACGGATCTTCGAAACTCAAAATATGTAGATTTGATTGATGACTACGGCTTTGAATTAATCAAAGGCGAAGCGAAATTCGTAGATGAAAAAACCGTTGAAGTCAATGGCATGCAGTTGTCAGCCAAACGATTCTTAATCGCGACAGGTGCTTCACCAGCAGTGCCAAACATTCCTGGACTGGATGAAGTCGATTATTTAACAAGCACAACGCTGCTTGAATTAAAGAAGGTGCCTAAGCGTCTTACGGTCATCGGTTCTGGCTATATCGGGATGGAATTGGGACAACTCTTCCATAATCTAGGCTCAGAAGTCACATTGATGCAAAGAAGCCCGCGTTTGTTAAAGGAATACGATCCTGAGGTTTCAGAAGCAATCACGCATGCCTTGACAGAACAAGGGGTCAACTTAGTGACGGGAGCATCTTTTGAACGAATCGAACAAGATGGAGACATTAAAAAGGTCCATGTTGAGGTAAATGGCAAGAAGCGAATCATTGAGGCAGATCAATTACTAGTTGCCACAGGAAGAACACCAAACACGGCAACCTTGAATTTACAGGATGCAGGCGTTGAAGTAGGCCCCCGTGGTGAAATCGTAATCGATGAGTATTCAAAAACAACGAATTCACGCATCTATGCAGCAGGAGATGTCACGCTTGGTCCTCAATTTGTATATGTAGCAGCTTATCAAGGTGGAGTTGCGGCAGGAAATGCTATCGGTGGACTGAACAAAAAGCTGAATTTAGAAGTGGTTCCGGGGGTTACATTTACAGCTCCAGCAATTGCAACGGTTGGTTTAACGGAGCAACAGGCAAAAGAGAAAGGATATGAAGTGAAAACATCCGTCTTGCCGTTAGATGCCGTTCCAAGAGCACTGGTTAATCGGGAAACAACAGGCGTGTTTAAACTGGTTGCGGACGCGAAAACGTTGAAAATATTAGGGGCTCATGTGGTGGCAGAAAACGCAGGAGACGTGATTTATGCAGCGACATTAGCAGTGAAATTTGATCTAACTGTAGAGGATCTTCGCGAAACCCTTGCACCATATTTGACAATGGCAGAAGGATTGAAGCTGGCTGCCCTAACGTTTGATAAAGATGTATCCAAACTATCTTGTTGTGCAGGTTAATCATCTTTTTATAATATCAAGCCGATATTCCTTAAATTAAGGAATATCGGCTTTTTTCATCCAGAAGTTGTCTTAACGTATATTATCCGCGTTGTGTCGGCAGGGCCCCTATTAGAACACGAGAATTCTAAGAAGTGAATATTTTCATTGGTTCATTCAAATGTTCACTTGAATAACTATTTAAAAAAGGGGTATACTATATTCAAGCAAATACTTGAATGATAATGGAGTGAGAAAATGAATAAGAAAGATACTTGTGAGATTTATTGTTATGACGAAGAAAAGGTAACTCGAATACAAGGCGAATTACAAACAGTTGATATTTCTAGTGCTGCCCAATTATTGAAAGCTGTTGCTGATGAAAACAGGGCAAAGATTACCTTTTCTTTGTGTAAGGATGAAGAGCTATGTGTTTGTGATATAGCAAATATTATAGGAGTTACAGTTGCAAATGCTTCCCATCACCTAAGAACACTTCATAAGCAAGGGGTTGTGAAGTTTAGAAAAGAAGGGAAACTGGCGTTTTATTCGTTAGATGATGAACATATTAAGCAATTAATGACTATTGCATTAGCACATAAGAGCGAGGTGAAAGTCAATGTCTGATCAGCAAGCGAAGCTGTCTGAACAGGAAATGAAAACCTACCGTGTTCAAGGATTTACTTGTACAAATTGTGCAAAGATCTTTGAAAATAACGTAAAAGAATTAAAAGGTGTTAAAGATGCAAAAGTAAACTTAGGTGCATCAAAAATTATGGTTCAAGGTACTACAACGATTGAAGAATTAGAAAAAGCAGGTGCTTTTGAAAATCTAAAGGTTCGGGATGAAAAGGAACAAAAGGTAGAGCGTGAACCTTTTTGGAAGCAAAAAGAAAACATCAAGGTGTATATTTCAGCGATATTACTTGTTATTAGTTGGTTTTTAGGGGAGCAATATGGAGAAGAGCATATACTTCCAACGATTGGTTATGCAGCATCCATTTTAATTGGTGGGTATTCGCTATTTATTAAGGGTCTTAAAAATTTAAGTAGATTAAATTTCGATATGAATACGCTAATGACCGTTGCCATTTTAGGAGCTGCGGTGATTGGTGAATGGGGAGAAGGAGCAACAGTTGTTATCCTATTTGCTCTTAGTGAAGCATTAGAGCGTTATTCAATGGATAAAGCTCGTCAATCTATAGAATCGTTGATGGATATTGCTCCAAAAGAAGCTTTAATTCGTCGTGGAAATGAAGAAATGATGGTTAACGTTGAAGATATTCAAGTCGGCGATATTATGATTGTAAAACCTGGACAGAAATTAGCGATGGATGGAACAGTTATCAAGGGTATATCTACGTTAAATCAGGCTGCGATTACAGGGGAAAGTGTTCCCGTAACCAAGACAATTGATGATGAAGTCTTTGCTGGAACTTTGAACGAAGAGGGATTACTAGAAGTTAAAGTAACAAAAAGGGTGGAAGATACCACTATATCCAAAATCATTCATTTAGTGGAAGAAGCTCAAGCAGAACGAGCCCCTTCTCAAGCGTTTGTGGACCGTTTTGCGAAATACTATACACCAGCTATTATCGTCTTGGCTCTTTTAATTGCTGTAGTTCCTCCATTACTATTTGGCAGTGATTGGAGCGAGTGGATCTATCAAGGTTTAGCTGTGTTAGTGGTTGGTTGCCCTTGTGCTCTGGTTGTTTCGACACCTGTTGCCGTAGTAACTGCAATAGGAAATGCTGCAAGGAACGGTGTGTTAATTAAAGGTGGAATCCATTTAGAAGAAGCAGGAGCTTTAAAAGTGATTGCCTTTGATAAAACTGGAACCTTAACAAAAGGTGTTCCTGCCGTTACAGATGTAGTGACATATGCTGGCAATGAACAAGAATTAATGATAATAACAGCAGCCATTGAAAAAGGGTCACAACATCCATTAGCTTCAGCAATCGTTAGAAAAGCAGAAGAAGACGGATTAAACATTCAAAATATTGTAGTGGAAGATTTTCAGTCCATTACGGGTAAAGGCGTAAAAGCCAATATAAACAATGAAATGTATTATGTTGGAAGTCCGAATTTATTTGTAGAAATCCTAACAAATGGCATAGAAACATCAATCAAAGAAGAAATCACTCGTATGCAAACACAAGGAAAAACGGTGATGGTAATAGGAACAGAAAAACAAATCCTTTCGTTAATTGCCGTAGCAGATGAAATGAGAGAATCATCAAAAGAAGTCATTAGTAAACTGAACCAAATTAGGATCGGAACGGTCATGCTTACGGGGGATAACCAACGAACAGCAGAAGCAATTGGTAAAGAAGTTGGGGTTTCTAACATCAAAGCCGAATTGCTTCCAGAAGATAAATTGAATTTTATTAAAGAACTTCGAGAAAAACATCACAGTGTCGCGATGGTTGGCGATGGTGTGAATGATGCACCTGCTCTTGCAGCTTCCACTGTTGGTGTGGCAATGGGTGGTGCTGGAACCGATACAGCACTTGAAACAGCCGATATTGCTTTAATGTCGGATGATCTAAGCAAATTGCCGTATACCATTAAGTTAAGCCGGAAGGCTTTGGCGATTATTAAGCAAAATATTACCTTCTCTTTAGCAATTAAATTAGTGGCATTACTGTTAGTCATGCCTGGTTGGTTAACGCTATGGATTGCGATATTTGCTGATATGGGGGCAACATTAATAGTTACTCTAAATAGTTTACGACTATTGAAGGTTAAAGAATAAAATTTTCTTGAAAGTCAATGGGATAACTAAGTGTTGTCCCTTTTTTATTAAAATAAACAGAATGACTATTCTGAAAATTAAAGTTTTTAGGGGGGAGAAAATGTCTCAAAAACCTAATGAATATATACCTGCACTAAAATATCATTGGATGACTCGATTTTATGATCCGTTAATTCAATGGGGAATGCAAGAAAAAAAGTTTAAAATGCATTTAGTTAAGCAAGCAACCATCCAACCAAAGGAAACGATAATGGATTTAGCTTGCGGAACAGGTACACTGGCACTTTTAATACAGCAATCACAACCTGGTGTGCAAGTAATTGGGGTTGATGCTGATCCTGAAATATTATCAATTGCTAAGGAGAAAATTAAAGAAACTCAAGTTAATAATATCACCTTTGAGGAAGGGTTTTCTGATAAACTTCCCTTTTCCAATAATCTATTTCATCATATATTTACAAGTTTATTTATTCATCATTTAACTCTAGAGATGAAAAAGAAAACATTTGAAGAAGTTCATCGGACACTCAGATCTGGTGGCCAATTTCATATTATTGATTTTGAGAAGCCGCAAAATTGGTTGATGCGTGTCGCATTTTTCCCTATACAATTTTTAGATGGGTTTGAAACAACTTCAAATCATGTTAAAGGGATTATTCCTAAGCTATTAAAAGAAACTGGATTTGTCTCAATTGAAGAAACTGGGCAATTTTCAACTATCACAGGCACACTAAGGGCGTATAAAGCTTTCAAACCATAACACGACCAGAATAGTGACTAAAAAGCCGATGATTCCTTAGCGTAGGAGAAATCGGCTTTCTTCATGTCGAAATTTGCTTAGCGTATGTTTTCCGCGTTTTGTTGGTAGGACCCCTTTATATACTTTTCTTTCCTTCGCTAATGCAATTCCTTCAAGTTGTCTTTCTCTTATCATATCGGCTTCAAATTCTGCAATTCCAGATAATACAGTTATCATTAGCTTTCCAATTGCAGTAGAAGTATCAATTCTGTCTCCGCCCATATTGAGTACAATTAGTGATACATCCTTGTCATTAAGTAACTCAATGGTAGTTATAGCATCCTTCGTGCTTCGCGCGAACCGATCTAGTTTAGTAACAACAATTGTGTCACCTGGTTTTATCTCCTCAAGAAGTTTATTAAATTCTTCTCGTGTTTCTTTCCTCCTTCCAGACACCTTTTCTTGAAAGATGATCTCACAGTTATTTTCCTCCAGTTGTCGAATCTGAGATGTTAAATCTTGTCCAACTGATGACACTCTCGCATATCCATATTTCATGATATTTTCACCTCTATTAAAGATATATGTATGTGAGACGCTACAAACCCAATAATAGCAAGAGTTGCAAAATGTATCAATAGAGTCTAGTTAAAAGATACACATCAGATAATAGAAAAACATTTTTAATTACCAATTTATAAATAAATATGTAATTTTTAGGAGGTTATTTATAAATTACGAAGAATATTACTCATGAAAATGAAAATAAAAAATTACACGGAGGTATCTATTAATGAAAAAGAAAATGTGTGCTTTAACATTAGGATTGTCATTGGTGGCAAGTTCTTTATTCGCCTCAACAGCTTTAGCTGCTGGCCCAAATCTAAGAGGTATGACAGATATGGATAAAAGTGGGCCTTACATATATGCCTCGACTGGTGTTTCCTTTACTGCCTATAGAGTTGATAAGATTTCAGTTACACATTACTTAATGGCAGATACAGCAACTATAATTAATAAGACGTCTAAATCTCAGATAAATGCTTATGAAGCAACTGCTGGAATAAATGAAGAATATTACATTGATACAACACGTAATCCTCGTGCTAAAAGCTTTCATAAGGCTGAAGACAATGGTGCTTCGTGGACTACATGGAGCTACTATGGATATTGGGTGTAAATAACAAATATAAAGAGAGGATTTATTCCTCTCTTTTCTTTATAGGAGGAAATTGTTAATGCGTATGCAAAAAATGTTTTTAAAGACTTTTATCATATGTTTAATCTTGTTAAGTGGTTGTGATGAAAAGAGACTTAATTTTAGCGAAAAAGCTAATAATAAAATAGAAAACAACTTAAAAGCGTCAGCGGAAACAGTATCTATGGGCATAGAAATTGATGACGAAAGTAAACTAAATGAAGATAGAAAATCCTTTTTAATAACTAATAAGAAATTCTCCCCAAATATAAAAATAACTAATGAGTTTCCACATAAAAATACATATTCAATAATGTTTTTATTAAATTATAAACAAATCCCAATGTCTCATAACAATGATGAAAAATTAGTTATTAAAGAAACAATTGACGCTCGTTCGGCAAAGGAAATTAATATAAAGGTACCAGTTATTGAAACGGGCACACATGAATTTCTAGTTTTAGTAGTTCGTGAATCAGAGCGACACTTGTCAAAGAAACAATACATACCCTCTGAAATGGTAAACCTTTATCTAAGAGGAACTCTTATAGTAAATGGTAGTAATACTTTACCTAATTTGAACCTAGTTGAAAAAGAAGTTGATTCGACTAATTCAATGCCAGAAGGAACAGTTTTCATAACTGAACCCCAAAACGTTGATCCCCTATCATTTGTTGAATTAGATTATGGGAATGCAAAATTGAATCTTAATTATTATAATGACAAACCTAAAGATATTTATGTAGGAGTTTTTCAAGACAATAAACAAATTGATATAAACAACTCATTCTTAAAACTGAGCGAATCAGGTACTTTACAATTACCTTTTAATATTAACTTAGACACAATAAATCATGAGCTCATGGGAATTATTGTAGAAAATCCTTTTGCAGCAACTGGTTCAGAACAAGGTGATGTTATCTTTACTAATAAAATAACAATAAAAACCGAATAATGTTGTTGTGAGGGGAATAAATAATTTTTTTAGAATTAGGTAACACTTTTTATAAGAGGTGTTATATGTTAAATGCAAAATTAGTTCTTTCATTCAGTATTATAATTTCCCTTATATATTTACCAGTTTCAAGTGCTCACTCACAGTCTGCTTCAGCACAAATTGAAGTTTTTGATACTGAAAAAGGAAAAGTGATACAAAGAAGAGATAATGGAACAAAAATACAAGAAGAAATGAAAAAATGGTTAAATTGTATAGAAAAAACAAATACTTTCGGATTAAACAATGCGACAAAATATTATTTGATCAAAATTCCATTGATTTCACCTTTAGATATCAAGCTAGACTATGTTATGCACGGAAAAATCAATGAAATAATAATAATTGTTCAAAAAGATAAAGTCCTAATTGAGAAACATAAACTTCTATTAATGGATGAAGAGAATAAGCCAGTATTAGTAGAACTAAATAAAGATATAAGTTCATTCTTAAAAGAAATCAATATTGTTTTAAACTAACTTTTCATATGTAAAGGCCCTTCCAGATCAGGAAAGGCCTTTACTTTTTTTCTCTAGTTTTATATCGGGCAGACATGTTCTCATAAGCTGCTTTTTGTTTCTGATCAAAGTCATAAACTTGTTGCCAATGATAAGGACAATAGTACCCCACTACTTTTAATGGATTTTGCCAATCATAGACAGCTGCAACGCGATCAATACCTTTCCCGACTTCCTCCATACAGTAGCTACAATAATATCCATTCTCTCGAATCACCTTAATATTAGTCATTACCTCTATCCTCTTTTATATCGCTCCCATCATACAATAATTGTCGTTTTATTAAGTGCATTTTTAATTCTTCAGCAAGAGGAATACCAGGATTAATGGTGAAGCGAACCGGCTTTTTTGCTAGTTTCACTCTTTCTTCTATTGTCATTCCAAAGGTGAATTTCCGTTGCGCTTCATAATACCCTTCACTATGTATGGATTTGGCCAACACTAAATCAAAGTCAACGTCTGGAGAGCAGTGGTTGACTTTAATGAAATGTTGCATTAAATCTTCCCATTGTTTTTTATTTAATACGGACTGTGTTCGTCCTATATGTTGAAATGAGTGACAATCTCTACAAATGAGTTTGATCTCAATTAAATGGCATACCTTATTTTCAAAATCATAGTTCTCTATTTCATGCAAATGTAGACGCCTTAATTCACTTGCATTCTTGGGTATCCAATTACAGATGCAACACTTATTTTCTTGTTGTTTTAATACTGCCGGACGAAGTTTCTTATTCCAAATGTGTTGGGCTGCTTTCCTTACCGTACTACCATGAAAAAAAGGCGGTTTAGCTGATGGTAAAAGTTTAAAGTGTGTAAGATCAAGTTCTTCCCACTGCTTCTTACGCAATTGTTTTTTTCGAGATACCATACACCTTAATGCCTCCTTTTTAACATTTTAAACTTCAATTGGAGTAGAAGCCTTTCCATAGTAACGGTCTTCAGTGTTTTTTGTTCGAATAAGACCAATGTTACCTTGCTTTACTAACGTTTCTAAGTGCATACATACTGAAGGGTAAATTTTTGGTTTACTAGTGCTGTATCTCTCTCTAGATGCTCCGTGTTCCTTAATCAGTAGTTCACACATCACCCTAGCACTACTAATCCCCTGATCCACATACTTCATTATTACGTCCCTATATTCAGCTATAACAAAATTTTTGTGCCCAATGTCTATGGCAGGTAGTTCCTGGTTCTCAAAAAAAGTTTCTTGCCAAGGATCCTGTTCCTCATTAACTCTATTATTCTGTTTTGATTTTACCTCTACTTCCATTTGCCTTCTAAGTAGTTGTTCCTCTTCGAGTGCAGCCAAATAAGCAAGTTTTAACCTTTTAACTTGTCTATTAAGCAGTGGCACGTTGGCATCCACATGCAGTTGCATGTCTTTTGGAAAGGAATACTCTTCAGGAATATAGGAAAGTTCATCTTGAAGTTGCCATCCAGTATCTATTTTATAGAGTAATTCATCCAGTTCATAATCGATAAAATTAAAGCCACTAACGATTACCTTAATAAGATTTGGGGGAATACCGGTATGTTCTTCAAAATGGGTAATACCAAACCTTCGCACAGTTCCTGTTCCCTTATGTTTAACGATGTATTGATATCTTAGTGGTCTGCCGCATTCACAAGGAGTTTCAGGGTTCACAAAACCGTTATCTATGTAATCCTCAAGGATCCACTCATCAAGTAACATTTCGATCTCTTCACTCGGTACATCTTCAGGAAACACTAATCCTTTATCACGTGCCATATGGTTAGCAAAGACTGTTTTCTTGCTTCTCTTGAGATGCAGCTGTAGAAAGTTTGCTTGAACAGCATCTAAGGAACTAAGGATTCTATCCCTTTCTTTAACGTTCAATATTACTGCCATCTGTATACCTCCCTCCCCTTCTCCTGTACAAAAATTATTTGGTATAGAAAAACTATTTTATTTTAAAAAAAGAGAGCTGTCATGCTCTCTCTTAACTGGAAACCGTAGTGTATTAGGTTGAAAACCTACAACTCTCTAATTTGTAAGAGACGGATCAGCTATTTTCCAAGAAAGAACAAGATTAGTATTGAGTTTTTTGAACTTATTGGATATTATAAGTCCCCTCTTTTTCGGAAAAATTCTTTTAGTATTTCATTAATAAGTTCAGATTTCTTGCTCGATCTTCCTTTCTTTTTCACGCTACCGTATTTGTCTAAGAGTCTTACTATAGCCGGCTCTAAATAGACGTATTGTGGTATTTTCTTATTTTCATCTTTACCAGACAGTATCATATCTAACTTACTATTTGTTTCAATATTATTTTTATTTTCTTTTATAATATCATTTTTAATATCTTTTTCTTTTTTCTCCTCACTATCATTCTTAATTTCTGTTTTGCTATCTTTGTTAGAATCTTTTGGAATATCTTTGTCACCTAATTTTTTGCTGGTAGTATTGTCATCTTTTTCAATATCATTAACTATTTCATTTTTAATATTATTTTCAATATCATTGCTAACATCCCCGAAAGTAGTTAAGCTTCTGTTTTTTCTGGCCATCTATTAAAAACCTCCTCATATAAATCGTAATATGCATTAATTAAATTATTTGTCCTGTTTTCTACTAATATTGCAGGCAACTTTTCATATGCAACTGCATTAGCGAATCGTACTGATTTTGGAATAATAGTCTCGAACATTGTAATATCCTTTTCAAAACAAAATCTTCGACATTCTTGTAATATCTGAGAATGTAATGAACTACGCCCATCTACCAGTGTTCCTATTACTCCTGAAACTTTAAGTGATGGATTATGTTGCACTTTAAAATCGCTAATTTGTTTCAAAATCTTCTGTAGTGAGCGCATGCTATAAACTTCAGGTTGGAAAGGAATAACTACTTCATTACTAACTTTTAATACATTTCCTAGAACAAGTCCTAAGTTGGGCGGACAATCAATGATTATGACATCATAATTTTCTTTAATAAGATCAATTGCTATTTTTAACAAATTTAGAGGATCGTTGTATTTATTTAATTGTGATACGACATCAAATTCAAAGAATCCCATGTCATCATTTGATGGCAAAATATCTATATTTTCATACAAATTTTGAATCGCTTTATTTGGATGAATACCATCAAGTAAAACATCATATAATGTCACTTCATAATTGTCTGGATTTTTCCCAAAAGTTATTGCTGCATTACCTTGATTATCTGTATCAATTATTAGAACTTTCTTACCTTCGCGTGCTAAAACACCAGCTAAATTTGTTGTAATTGATGTCTTTAGTACTCCGCCTTTATTGGTTGATACAGCTATCACTTTCTCCATTTTCCTATCACTTCCCCTATTGGTAATAATATCATTTATTATTGTATTCTTCATTTATTTAGAATATCCTCCCAACAATATTATTAATATTAAAATATAAAAGGTCGAAATTGAATAAATAATATTAATTATAATTTTATTTAAATTATCTTTTTCAATATAGTTTAGAATAGTATTTTAAATATTGTTTGCAATATTGTTTACAATGTTTGCAAAAATGTTTACAAATATTATTATTGATATCATTAAAAATATTCGATATACAATCTTAATTATGGGGAGATGACTGATAAATAGTTTAAATTATACTAGAAACAATTTATTATTAAGAGAGCTAGTTAGAACTTAATGAAATGGTACATTTATAGAGTAGTGACGGTTATTCGGCAAGTCGATATATAAAAGGTTAAGCAAGTACAAGCTATCTTAGAGTTAAGTTGATCTTGTAGGAGATTTGGACAATGGATAAAGAAGACGATAGTAAGGTATTTATTGAAATGTGTGAAACTTTAAGACCAGCAGACATTCTCAGGGAATATGCAGAGATAATAAATGTTCCTGTTTCTAATAACGATTTAAAGTTAGCTAAGAGATTACAAGAATCAGGTTTAAAGGATAATGTTATAAATGTATTGTTTGATTTTGCATTAAGGTTTAGTGATAGGTTAAATCATAAATTTGTCGAAAGAATAGCCAGTAATTGGTTAAAAAAGGAAGTGATTAGCACTGAACAAGCTATGGATTTTCTTAGGGAAGAACACAAAAGGTACTTAGAATTGAAAATACGTAAAGATCAAATAAATAAAGTGAAGCCAGCCGCAGCAAAGAAGAAGCACATTAACGAATTTAATATGTATGATCTAAGATACATGGAGAAGTTAAGGGAAACTTATGACATGGAAGCCATTGTTTCTAGAGAAATCATTTTGTATTCAAAACGAATTAACAACGGTTTACTGGTTTATTGGTTTATGGATAGACTTGCTGAGTATTTAGCTGGCTATAATCCAGTAAATGAAGAATCTACAAGAACATTGATAGATACGTTTCATGAAAAATATGTAGTTGGATTTGGAAAAAGATAAAAAAGCTAACCTGTTTACAGGGGGAATGTAAATGGGTTAGTTATGGTACGGATACTACCAACTTTTGACGTTGTTTAGCTCAGCGTTTTGCTGCCGGAACTCCAAATAAGAATAGAAAGAATAGGTATAAATTTGTACAACTTAAATTTAGGAGGAATTTTATGGTTAGAACTACATGGGATCCTGTGAGGGGTATAGAAGTATCTGCAGATGAGTGGGAAGTAAATAATAAGGGAAAACCAGGACGATGTTCTATTTGTGACAATGATATCTACATTAAAGCAAACAGCGCTCCAGCAGTTTCAACTCATTTTGCGCATAGAGCCGGTTCTAATTGTCCATCAGTTAATAATAATCGAGAGAGTTATGAAATTTTACAGCCGATTTATAAAGATTATAGAAATGCAAAACAATTGAAAAAATCTTTGTTAAACAATATGGAAATCGTTTATCAAAAATGTAGAAGTATATTCGGAGAGAATGGTTTTAAAAGAAGTGACTTTCAAAAATTGATTCGTGCAGGATCGGATAAAAATATTTGGTTATACAAAGATATGACAATGAAGTATCTACCATATGTTTTATTAGTAAACTATGGTGTTTTCCAGAAAGAGGAGCATAGAAAAAGAAAAGTATATTTTGTGTTTGACGCAAAACTATCAAGCTATGAAGATTTGTGGATTAGACCAGGGAAAATAAAACAAAAGCTATGGAGAGTTTATCCTGAAGAGAGTCTTATTGAAAAAGTCGAGATTGACTTCGATACATCTTTATTATCACCTGATTATTTTATTTTTTATGCAACTGGCCTCCAAAAATTAGAAAACGATTTTCTAAAATGGTAAATTATAAATGCTTCTATGTTTGACCATGTAATAATAATATTATTATAGATATTTTAATTGAAATCAAAAATAACATTCTATAGATATTTTTTAATTTTAGGTTGTGGCATCGTTATAACAAGTTAGACATCGTAAGCTCGATTATGGATTCAAATATTACTTTAAATATCATTAGAAAATTATAAAAATATTAAAAACAATATTTTTATAATATCATTATAAATATTATTATAATTCACTAAAAATCATAGCTGATACAAGCTTTATTAAAAGTGTTAATTCTCAAGTCTTCATATTTCCTCATTTCAAAATTTTTTTTAAATTATTTTAAGAGCTGCCGATAAAGAAAAATAGAATGAGTAGTCGATAATAGAGGCTGAAATTTTGTATGATTACAAGCAAATTTCAGTGCAGTGGAGCTAGGGTGTAGTAAATTTTTCCTTGCAATGAAAGATTGATAGAGTCTATAATAAGGGCAACTTAATAGATATCGGATAAATAAAAAAGCCACTTTGCATAATTAGAGGTTCCCCAACCTCTAGCAAAATGACTTTTGACCTGCTAAACCTTCCACGGACCGCAGGTTAAATAGATACACCATTATTATACTACCCTTTTGGTATGTATTTCAACCCAAAAATGCAGTTTTTCAATGTTACTTTTTGGTAAAGAATCATACAAGAAACGACAGGGCTTCTAGTAAGGCGTGATCTTTTTAACTTGTGCACGGACGTGTGCGTTTACAAGTTTCAGAGATTGCGTCTTTTTTGTCGTGTCCTGGTTATTTATCCCGATAATTCGGGAGGTGAAACAAATGGGACAAGTGTATCAAGAAGTTATCGATCTAATCACGCATGATGGGTTAACTCGCTTTAAACCAAAGCAATCAAAAGCGTCTGTGGCTGAACAAATTAAATCGATGCGTGAAGAGAACAGGAGAAGAAATAAAAAAGGATCTTTGGCCGTGGTCAAAGAGAAGAAACATCTTGCGACAGCTGCTGGAGTGAAAGGCTTTCCGGTCACATCCAAAGAATCTTTATTTAACATAGCTAATGACGTGTCCCATTGGACACCAAATATATATAACACATTGACTTACATAGATGCTCGACGTACATACATAAAAGGCCATGCTGAAGACAATCTCCAACAAGTGAACTGTTTTGTGATCGACTGTGACACGAAAGAGGGTGTTACGGTAAATGATCTATTAATTCACGGTTTGGATGAAAGCATCGGCATGCCAACTTTAATTTTAGAAACCCCGAAAGGGTTCCAGTTGTATTACATACTTGAAGATCCTCTGTTCATTTCAAACAAAAATGACTTTAGAGGTTTATTTGTGGCAAAAACCATTTCTAGTAATTTACGAAAATCCTATGCTAGAGGCATCAAAGGCATTGATTTAGCATGCAACGACTTTGGTTTCTTCCGTATGCCAAATGAGGAAAACATTCGATGGTTTAATCCAGAGTATGTATATTCCATGAAGCAACTTATCAGCTGGTCTTCTAAAGAGTCCGATAATGAAGGTGTGCACCTATATCCGGTTCGCTCTGTAGAGAGCAACTTTAATGCACTCGATCAGGAATGGTTTCAGGAATTAATACGTTTGACAAACATAAAAGGGGAGAAGGGTTTAATGGGTCGTGATAACGCTATTTTCACGATCGCTTTAGCGTGCTTTGCAGCAGGTAAAAGTAAAGACGCAGCCTTTGATCTACTCGATGAGTTCAATTCGAACTTGGAGTACCCTGTAACACTTCCACAACTGAAGAAGTCGATAAAAAGTGCGTATTCCGGTAAATATCAAGGCGCTAGTAAAGACTATGTATCTCACCTTTTAGAAACATGGGGGAGTGGTCTGTCTTCCTTCGGTGTACAAGGGTGGTACAAACACGCGAAACCTCGTGAAGAGCGTGAACGCTCACATTGGTATGAGTGGGAGCAAGATGTGATCAACTTTATCCAGGAGAATATTGCGGCCAACAAACCATTCTATGAAAGCACGCAGAAAGAGATCTCTGAAGTCATCGGAATCTCCAGATCCATGCTGAATGTTGTATTTAAGAAATCTACTAAACTGTTCAAAAAGTGCTTTGGCAAAGGAAGAAATAGCAATTCTGGTTTTACAACAAAGGTACATCTATTACACTATTTAATTCAAGTGAAGCAAACGAAAACAGCGTTTTACAAGAGCATTGTAAAGGCACTAGATGTTCGCAAGTTCGAGGTGGATAGTATTCTATTAGCTGTTGAAAACGGCTTGAACATCGCCCGCGGAGCGCCTCTGGACAAGCAATTAACCATCCATTCGTCCGCCTAAAATTAATTGTCTGTTCTGCCAATACATATCTAATAACCTGCATTTCTAACTCTGGCAAAGAATTAATAATAGTTTCTATGGTTCTGTTCTATTGGTTTATGGTATGTGAAATTATTTGGGTTTCTTGACTAAATTGCACGAACTTGGGAAAGTTTTGTCGTTGAACCTACGTTAAAAGGGGGGATTTAGGGTCTATTTTCCCAACACATTCACCCTTAAAATCATGTAAAATGAACTAGTATATTGTTTTTTATTGTAAATTAAATATTACGTGCATATAAAATTGGGTACTATTTGGTCCAGAGGAGGATTATAAGTGATTAGATCCTTGCTGAAGGAAAACATGAAAAAATTGGGATATAATCAATCCCAACTAGCTAGCATGTTAGATGTAAATCGTTCTACTATTAGTCGTTTTTTTGAGCACGGACAAGAAATAAGTTTTGATAAAATGATTCTGATGAGCAAAATTTTACATCCGTTTGATCAACTTTACGTCATGGAACAATACACAAGTACTCTAAAACAATCGGATAATATTTTAATGGCTCTGGAATATACTTCTGTTAATCGGATGTCTAGTTCTAACAAAAAGCTTCTTCAAAGTGTTGAAAACACATTTGGATCGGAAGACGAATTTTTCAAGGTATATACTGATTATGCAAAAAGTAGAAATGGTAAATTATCTGATGAAGATATTCTTTATACTATGAGAACTAGAATTATTGAAAATGAATCTATGAATATACTTCAGCGTATTATGGGGATGTATGTGTTTTATAGACAGGAGAAATATGATGTTCTATTGGATTATTCAAGAGAAATTCAAAATGAATTAAGCAATTTTTCATGTGAATATTTGTATTCCTCATTTCTAGCAAGAATTAGTGAACCTTTAGCATTTACTAGTTTAAAGGTATACGCTGATTTTGATAAAGCACGAAAGTATAGTATGAATATTGTTAATAACCAATATGTCAATGAACCATTAGCTGCTAGCGCCTATTATAACCTAGGTATGTCTTATATTTTTGATAGTTATGATAAGTGTATTGAAGCGTTTAATAAATCAATTGAAATTTATAGTCATTATAATAACAAAGGTTTTGAAAAAAATACCAAAAATTTCGCTGTTGCTTTAGTTAATTTGTTGTATAATAAATTCGATAATTTTAAATCAACTGATCCTGTTTTAAATGCATATTACTACTCTAAGATTGGTGATAAGAGTAAGGCAATAGACTTTCTCTCTGATTTACAAGGAACTTTATGTAGTGAGGCTATGATTAAATTTGTTGCTGGAGTTGTAACAGAGGATGATAAGTTATTGTGGGATTCTTTAAGTAATTTTATTTCTGATCGTGATATGTGGATGTCAATATTACCTTGTTTGGAGCTAATTAGAAAAGGTGAGGAACCACATAAGGTTTATGCGGGCATTAAACCTTTTATTTTCAATTTTAAGGAGGTAGAAAAATTTGAAAAAAACTTTATTATTAACACTACTATTACTGACAATGGTCTCGTTACCAGTTAATGCGGCTTCAAATGTTCAAACTGTGAAAGTAAAAGCTAATTGGGATCCATGCTGCGGTGGATAATATATTATAGGAAAGACGCTACTGAAACCAGTAAGCGTCTTTCCGTCATTTTGGGGGTTGTTGCGCGCACACCCAAAATTTACATAAGGCGCAACAAAGAGAAATTGAGTTGAAACTAGTCCCGATCTCGAAATATCATTTTAAGTAAATTTCTGATTGGTTCCAGCTCATCCTCTTTAAGAGGTTTTCCGTTCCAATGCAATTCATCATGAGAAAAGAACTTTTGTACATCAAAGAGATCAGGATTTGGTTTGGGTTTAGGCTCCCGTTCATCAGTAAGCCCCAGTAAGTAATCTGTAGATACATTGTATAAACTCGCTAAAAATCTTAGCTTATCTATAGGGGGTTTTTTATCTTCTCGTTCATAAGACGAATAGGCTGATGTAACCATATTTAATTTTTCAGCAACTTGCGCCAGAGTTAAATTTTTGGATTTTCTTAAAGCTCTCAGCCTTTTCCCGTACATAAAAAATCTCCTTTCTACGTAGGGCATTAATGTAATAATTATATCATTCTATTGCATAAGAAATAACAACTCTTAAAAAGTAATTATTGATTTATTTCTTTTTAAGAGTTATAATGGAAAAAATATCAATTTTAAGAATCGTATTTTTTTAAAAAATTTCCTTGAGTTAATTATCAGAGTTCGTCAGTAAATGTTACTAGTTCAGAAAAAGACTGATAGGTATAAAATCATGCTTTTTTGCTAAAAATTCCTATAATAAAATTGACTTACTAATTTTGTTAATGTAGGATACTGTTTGAGGGTTTTCTGTTCGTATTAAAATGCGAACACTAATAATATAGCAATAAAAAAAGTGGGCGGAAACGATAAAGATTTGGTAGATCTTTTCCGTTTCGACCAACTAAAACATACCGAGTGTTTTAGCCAGTCTTGCCCACTTCTCCTGATGCATAATTTACTTATGCAACATGAAATAAGTATACCCTGTTTTTGTTAATAAACAAGAGGGTTTAACTACCTTAACAGGTATTCATGGGGAGAAGTGGTTTTAAGAGGCATGGGCTAAAAGTCCGTGCCTTTTTTTCTTTTAAAAACCATATTCTTAGAGGAGTGATTGGGAATGCATCTAGAAATGAAAAATTATAATAGCTCAAAGTACAAAACAGTTTATTTATCAGAGTTCTCTTTAGGAAAACTTCAAACATTAGGACATCTCTTTTTCACCTTTGATAAACAACAGTTTGTTAATTTGTATGACGGTAATGCATTTGAAGTGCAATCAAGATCGGTTATCTCGTTATCTGGACTCTTTTCTCAGATTCGCAATGTAAGAAATAAACACGGTCATATTATTGCTAAGAGGAAAAATCCACTTACCGGCTTAAAAAAGGTAAGGTTTCAAAAAAGATAAGATTGATATCTTAACTGGGGAACAGCAAGAAATTACATAACAAAATGTGTGTTTGGAAGATACGAACAAGTGAAATAAGCGCAAATTGTAATGGTTCTTTGAAAACAAAATATAGTTACTGGTTGTGATATATTAACTGCTGTATATCATTACTCCGTTATTCGGAGGACCTAAGGCGAAAAATTCGCGTGGAGCAGTCTAGGTCTTTGATGTTTTTTACGGCGCAATGGTGGGCTTATTATTGCGTGAAGGTTGTTGGTATGTGCCGGAAACCAACTACATTCAACCACATTGTTTAAAACAATGTTAGCTAGGTTGATAGGGTGTTAGTGACTCCGCCTGCCTTAACGTCACTACTAATTCAATTTAATTGAGTTTGAAAAGGCCAATTTTAAAGTTTTAAAGAACCAAGGATATTACTCCCATTTCGATGAAAACCCTTGTCTAAGTGGTAGTGGTATTCTCTGAACAAAAAACAAGTTGCGCTTACTTGTTCGTATCTTCCAGATCCACATTGAAACCCCACCACCTATTATTGGAAAAAATGGTAAACTTAATTCATAAGAACTATAGAAGGGGAGATAATCCATGAAAAACAAAGTGATTGTAGGATTCCTTTCGGCAGCATTAGTTACTGGTGGAGGATTTTATACTTACAGTAATCATGTAGAAGCAGTAGAGTCTAAAAGGGTAGAAGCTCAGCAAACCGAAACCATCACTGATATACAAAAAAGAGTTGATAAGCTATATAGCAATTCAAAGAAAGAGTTTTTATCTAAAGGTATTAACTATGATCAGATACAAGTCATTAAAAGGGATTTAGAGAATCAAGAAGGTAAAGGATTTACTACTGACAATGCTGTAAAGTTGAACACGGCAATCATGGAGCTTAGTGATGCTGAAAACATGCTTCAGCTTCAAACCTTAGTTCAAGGTCTGTTAGATCAAAAAGGTGTATTGATAGAGAATGCTGCAATCTCTAAAGCGAGTGAGAAAGCTTCAAATCTAAAGGGAATAAAACCAGCCTTTGCAGATCAACAGCTTAGAGTCATCAATGTAGCTAAACAGCAAGATGTTCAATTGAAAGATAGTACTAAGAAAGTACACAGCCTATTCCTTAATCTTCAACAAAAGAAAGTTCGTCCAGAAGTGAATCAGCAACAGTTAGAGGCAATAAAGAAACAAGTATCGCAGATCAAACAGGAGAATACAAAAAAAGGATTAATGGATTTACTTAATGTAGTGGGCCATGAAATAAAAAAGAAAGAACAAAGCAAAATGAAAGTTATTGAAACACCACAAGAGCAAAGAACAACTAATCAGCATAGTTCAGTTAAGCCTTCTAAACCGAAAGTAAATGAGAGTTCATCTTCTTTAAGCGAGAATAAGAAAGTCCCTAATAACCATGATGCTAATACCTCTCGTAATTCTAATAAACAAAAGTCAAATAACACTGGTTCATCTAAACCGTTTAAGGAAGAATCAGAAGATAAGCCAGGCACTACATGGGAAGGTACAACCACAAATCAAGGACAAATGAAATCTGATAGTGGCCGATCATGGGGAACGATTGATTGGTAGAAGTAAATTGAGCATGTTTTATCACATAGTGATAAAACATGCTTTTTTTATTTTATAGATGGGAGAGATTACATGGAAAATTTTTCAAGGGAAAAGTTCTTATCGTTGTTAATGATAGCAACTTTGTTATTTCAATTTTTTCTACCTTTATTGGAACTTTCAAAGTTGATTAAGAAGGTAGATGCAGCAAGTGCAACAGTTGTTTATCATGGTTCCATAACCTATGGACTTTCAACAGTAGGGGATTTTACTGTTAATGGCCAACAGGCTTTTTGTATTGAACATAGTAAAGCAACACCTCCAACGGGTACACCAAATAATGGCGGTAATATTTACGATAATAAAAAAATTGCAGCCGCGTTGTATTGGGGATGGGGAGGCGATGGTAATATCTTTGGTTCTGACCGAAACAGAGGTATCGTTGTCACTTCCTTAGTTCTCAGTGAGATTTACACAGGTGTTGAGGATGGTGGAAAAGGTATTCCAGGTTATTCAACTTTATTTAATAAAGCACAATCTAGAGATGTTCCTCTGGCAGCTCTAGAATTTTCGAAAGCTTCAATGAATAGTTTTGTTGAAGGAAATATCCAAAGAACAGAAACTATAAGGTTTAATGCAGATGCAACAAATAAAGTTAGTTTTTCATTACCCAGTATGCTTACTCTCCATAATCTAACTACAAAGAGAACACAAAGTGGAGGAACGGTGACTTTAAAAGGAGGAGACTCATTTTATTTAACAGCTCCTCTAAATTATGATAAGGATTTCAGCACTGGAGCTCTTAAAGGAACAATGAAGGAATACTCACCAATCTTGTACAAGATGACTAATAGTTCGTTGCAGGTTTTGGCAAAAGGTGGGTGGTTTGATCCAACTAATACAGCAAGCTTCACAGCTCATTTTGAAGCGCGGCAGTCGAAAATTAATGTTCATCATCGAGACGCTTACACGAAAAAATTAATCGCTAGTGAAAGTTATACTAAAGATATTGGGTTTAAGTATAGTTTTTCTCCTAGAAAGGATCTAAAGAAGGGTGAATATACGTATCGACCTATTTCTAATGAGGTTCAATCTGGCACACTTGGTCCAGAAGACATAACTCTTACTTTCTATTATGATGTTCCTCTTATTGGTGCAGGGCTAGAAAAGATACAAATATATACAGCACCCGCAAAAGAGAAGTTACCCGTTAAGCTCAAATTGAACAGGGCGAACATTTACAATGAAGAATTACCAGAACTGAAAGAAGCAAAGGTGAGTGTGAACTTGTATAAGGGAAATACGCTGATTCAATCAAACCCTTATACCGCAGAGTCTTTACCCACTTCTATTGATATGGCGATTCCTTCCCATTACTTAACAGTAAACTTAAAAGCTGCATACACAGTTAAGTTAGAAGGATTTGATCCGAACGAGATCGATATTCCAACAGACGCACGATCGATAACTACAGATGGATATACCAGTAGTGAAGAAACCATAACGGTTGATGCTGGCAATCAGACAAACTTAGAATACACAGGAGTAGTCATGACGGAACGAGAAGTTGGGAAAGATATGGTTCTCTTTTATGAGAATCTATTACTCTCGTTTAAGAAACAAGAGAAAAAAAGGACCGGTTACGGCTTTGATGCCCCCATTAATGCCCAGTATTCAAATGATCTTGGAGGCGTTTTGGATACAGGATTTAATATGAAGATTTCAAACAAATTAGTTGATAGCTACGTATCTTATCCAATCGATAGTGGACTGGCTACTGTGCCTTTTGATCAAACAGAATCTAACGTAAGTGCTTCAGGAATAAAACGAACAACCACGAAACAATTTGAACTTCCACATGTGAATGTGGAACGAGAAACAGGTTACTTATTTTCAGATCAGCAAGTAGCTGCTAAAGATAGTAGAATAAAAAAAGCATTAAGAGACGGTGGAAGAAAGTTTTATACTCCAATATGGGGAGACTTAGGAAACTATCCATTAGAATTCAACTCGACGAAACCAATTGGTGTGAACCGAGTGAACGCCGTCATAAAAGACAATTTGGATATCTTTGCTTTCATGTATGGCCATATGGATTCACCGACAACGAAACAAGATGCTATTCTGCTAAGTCCAGTGAACCCTTCAGATCCTTTGTATCCCGACTCCTGGACCGAACAAGACATTGAAGAATTCAAGATTTGGAACAAAAAAGTAAATTAAGACTAACAAAAAGACACCGTGTATGGTGTCTTTTTGCATGTAAGAGAAAGGAGTTTAGGTATGAAGAACAGATTGAAGTTAAAAATTTGGGCTGGCGTTCTTTTGGTTCTCTTTTTTGGTTGGATAGTCGCTGATAATACCATTTTTAAGGGTGGATTCAGTAGCCAAAACATTGTGGTCGCAAGTGACAAAATTCCCGTTGATTCCATTATCGAGGAGGAACACGTAACGGTTCAAAAAATTCCTAATGAATATGTCACAGAGGGGATGATTAAAGACCCAGCTGAGGTAGTGGGGAAACGCACAACGACTATCATCGAAAAATTTGATTCGTTCTCAAAGAATAAGATTGGAGATCCTTCACTAAAAAAGAACAAAAATGAGTATTTCTTTTCGATTCCTTCCTCTTGGATTGAGAGTGTACCAGGAAGCTTAAGAAGACTAGACACTGTTGATTTATGGTTAAGTAAGCCAGAAGGCAGAAAATCAACTGTGCAGGAAGACCTAACGAACATTGAGGAGGAGCTCGGAAATGCTGCTAAGCCGATTGCTTCAGATCTAATCGTAGCTTTTATTAAAAATAGCCAAAACACAGAAGTACAAGGTGCAGAAGAGAAGACTGATCGACTAGATGGAAACAGTTCTCCCTCTCAAATTGAAGTGTTAATGAAAAAAGACGATTTTTCAAAGCTGAATGCAGCTATTGCTCAAGGCTACAAAATAATTGTGAGTTATTAATAGGAGGGGCGCTTATGAAGGTTGCTTACTTGAGCCAAAACGTTACTTTCGAACAAAGCATTGAAAAAATTAATCAGATTACAGAGCTACTAAAAATCAGCGACATAAGTGAGATCACACATAAGCATGAAGGGATTATTTTCGAACAAACGAACTTGGACACGGTTGATTTAATCAATCTTCGAGAACAATTTCCTGAAATGAAGATGACGATGATTGCAACGGTGTTGAATGAAACGCTTATTAACGTTTGTCACGGAAACAACATTACGGTAATCCAGGATACGGTTTCATCCAATGAATTCATGAAGATGATTCTACTAGATTGGTTCGGCATTGAAAAAAGAAGAATGGATTATAATACCGTATTCTCTATTTCTGGCACGCATTCACAAGTTGGTGTCACGCAGCTAGCGTTATGTTTGGCAAGCGAACTCTCGTCTTTGAATCTTAAAGTCGGTGTTTTAGGCCTCAATCAATATAACGCAGGGGACATACCTGATAAAGAAACAGATTACAGCTTTGATAGTTTATATGCCTCTATAGAAAATGGAATATTTGAAAAGGAATATCAGCGCGATAAGAACAAATTAAAGTCCTTGATGCTTGAACTAGATGGTTTTTATTATCTGGTCGGAAATAGGGATCGCAAATTTGCTTCTGAGCAATTCTACAAAGTTGATGCCATACAGAAACTCATTGAAATCGCTAAACAAGAGTTTGATATTGTACTGCTTGATCTTGGCTCGATCTATGATACAGCGTCAGTAGTGGCAGGATTAAAATGTTCCACAACCCATTTGCTTGTTGCAACCCAACAAGACATATCGGCCAAAAACTTTAAACAAATCCGCAATCAAATTTTAAAAGAACTTGGTTATACAGAAAATCAATTCCAACTGATTATCAATAAACACTCGGTAAACGCGGCTTATACAGCACGACTTTTAACGGATCACCTGGGCATTCCGTTGGTAGGGAAAATTCCGTACGTACCAGGCGCTGAAGATATTGAAATCGCACATGGAATTATCGCAAGTGAAGCTGGCAAAGCATTTAATAAGGCCATTCATACGATCGCGAGATCCATAACGACATCTTTGGTAGAAGGAGAAATGCCAAAGCTAAAGAAAAAATCTCTTTTCTCTTTCATGGGGGCCAAATGATGTCGACGAATGAACGCTTTAGTATTGGCAGCTATCTTTCCAAACAAAATCAAACGGGTTTTAAAAAAAAGAATGCATCGTTTTATGACATCGTGGAGAAAGCCAAAAGGTTTGTAAAAGAGGAGATCAATACTCGAATCGAACAGGACAACAAACAAGAAGACTATGTAGAGAACATGCATCGTTCTGCTATGGGGGATAAAATTGCGAGGAAATCAATTTTAGTAATTATTGATGATTTCTTGTTAAAAAATGCTATCTCTGAAGTTGAAATTCCTGAATACTATTCAGAATTAAACAATGCCATTTTTGAAGAGGCTTACGGTTGGGGGCCGTTAGGTCAATGGCGAAACACATTGGTTGATTCGCCGAAAGCACAAATCATAGGAAAAGACATCTTTGTTGATAAAAATGGCCGATATATTAAAGCTTCATATTCCTTTCAAAACATTGAAAAAGTGTATGAACTAACCGAACGGCTAAAAAATACAGACCGAAAGAATAAATTAGATGCTATTCAACATACGGAGTTACTAACAACCACAATGGATGGAATACGAGTAACAATCAGTATTCCAGGAAGAACGATTGAACCGGTTATCACATTCAGAAGACAAATTGTAAAGACGTATGACTTTGATACTCAAGTGAAATTAAAGACCATTCCACAAGAAGCCGTCCCTTTACTTGAGACATTAGCGAAGATGCCATTTAGCAGCATTATAGGTGGCCCACCCGAATGTGGAAAGAGTACCTTTTTAATGACTCTTTTAAATGCTTCAAAGAATCTGAGCCGAACGGGGTTCATTGAATCTTCTTTTGAAATGTACCCAAGAACGCATTTTCCTGGTGAGCAAATCATTCATAAGCAGGGAACGGGGAAAGAGCTTGAAACCGTCGTGTTCCCTACATTGTTAAGAGAAGATATTAAACGTCTAGTCATGGCAGAAATACGAGAAGATGAAGCAGAGATATTCGCTAGTGGAATGACCAGAGGGATTACGCAAGTCATGGGCACGATTCATGAAAGTGATCCCATTGATATCCCTGACATTTTAGCCACAATCAGCCTTAGAAATAAAAGCGAAGGCGGCAACAAATACGCTGAGTATATTCGCTTTGCTAAAGCTCTTCATTTCTCTATCTCTATGGATGAAATTGATCAGCCTAGACACGAAAAGAAAGTAACTGGCATTCAATTTTACCATGTAGATGAGATTACACTTGATGTTTCCATATGGAAAGTCATGGACTATGATTGGGAACAAAATACCTGGACATACCACCATGAGATTCCAGAAAAGATTAAACGATTAGCGTTCAGGAAGAATCGTAAAGAGATGGAGATCTTTCAAAGAGAGCTTTTAGAACTCAGTAAAAAGTATCCGATGAGAACGGAAGAAAGAAGAAGGACCGGAATCTCAATTAAGGCCCTGCGAGGTGTGATGTAATGCGAGACTATATAGATCAGTTCATAAGCTTATTTCACTATTCCGTTGGGCTTGCAGCGATTCTTATTCTGCTGCACCTTATTGGCTTCAACTACAAATCAGCCGTTATCAGGATGCGTGTCAGCCAGTTGTTAAAGCAAGATAAAGAGCAGCTGATTAAGAATAAAGCATTGCTTTGGTATAACCAGTTGTTGCGTGCTACGGTATCGAGTTATCGGCCGGCTATGTTACGGACGATTATGACGATTCAATCGTGCTTTCTTCTCATGTTTCTTGTGTTCTTTTTAAGTAAGACGCAAAATATCGTGTTCTCTTTGAGCTTTGCGATTCTCTTTGCCATCTGTGTACCGATTGTGTTTCTTTATATACGCCTTTCACGAATTAGAGCGAATGCACAAGCAAATATTAATGTCGCTGCACTTAAACTATTACAGTCGTATTTAAAAAATGATCGAAGCATGTACTTCGCTTTAAAAGAATTGAGCCAGGAATTAACTGGTCACATGAAGCTCGTGTTTACCATGTTCTATCTTCGCTTATTTGAACATGAAGAACGAGAAGAAGCAGCGCAAGTATTTGCTTACCAAATCGGTAGTTTTGCAGGAAGAAACCTATCATTAGCCATATTAAGATCATTAGATGGTACAGATGTTAATAGTATCTTACAAGATGTCACAGAAGAGATCTCTAAACAGGAAAGAAACATTAGGAAAGCTGAAACAAAAGGAAGAGAAGCCGCACAATTAGGTTGGTTGCCAGCGATAGGGGCACCAATCCTTTTTATTTTAAACGACCAAAAGATGATGCTAAAAAGTTCTTATCCTTATCTTCTATCAACATCGATGGGAGTTAAAGCATTATCGATTACGATAACGGCAGCTGTTATCGGTATTGTCATGGCTGTTATGTTAGCTAATCCTAAAAAACAGATATGAAGGTGATACACTCATGAATTTATTAGATCCCATTACACTTATTTTCTATGGAATAGGTGGTGTATGCCTTTTAGGCACTTATCTTTTGCTTAATAGTGTTTATAAAGATGATCGAAGAAGATATACCCGATTAAACCTGAAGTTTAAACAGCTTGTCGCTGATCCAAAGAGCACGGCAGTAGGCTCGTTCCTTTTTGATGAAAAAACAGAAAAAGAATTAAAAAGACTTTTAGTCCCAACATGGATAGATAGCGTTGTGTTCAATGGAATGCGTCTAGCTGTGTTGGTCGTTGCATCTGTACTGTTGTTGATAAAAACGAGAATGGGCATAGGGCCATTTTCACCCACATTCTTAAGCGTTGTTTGTTTATTTTTTTCAGTGGGGTGTATCCTTCGAAAAGGGTTGCCGTTGTATTATTTTTTAAACCTCAATCGAAAATATCGAGTAAGAAGAAAGAACAATGAAGTTTATTCGTTATATCTCTTAATAGCCTCAGAATTTAGTACTCATGACGAGCGAGTGGGGAATATTTACAACTTACTTTATGAAAGTAGAAAATACTTTCACCATATCAAAAAAGCCATTGATAAAGCGTTATCGAATGGACATGGGAAAGAAATAAATTGGGATGCATTTGTTAGAGATATCCATACACCTGAGGCAGAAAAGCTGGCTTTGGTTATGCAAGAGGTAGAGGTGTTACCCGTATCTCAAACGCATGAGCTATTAAAACAAAAACGAGAAGAATTTTCCAACCTGAATGTCATGGAATATGAAGACTACTTAGAAGACAGGGGAAAGATAATTCATTTAGTCGCGTTTACAGTCTGCGCGATTAGTTTATTTATCTGTCCCATTGTTGTTCACTTTTTGCAATACAAAGACATGATTAACATGTCAAACAATCTGTAGATATAACACAAATTTTTTACATTTGTGATTATCATAAAAATATTTGGAGGTAAGAAGATGAAAGATATCGCAATGAAAGTAGTTATGTTAGTGTTTACGCTTGGTTTGGCAAGTAGTTTTTTGTATAGCTCTGACGGATTTAAATCAGACGCTGAAAATATGAAAAATACCACAAGAACTAAACTGCAAGAAGTGCAAACTGAAATAGCGAAATAAACAGGTGGGGGGCGTCGGCCCCCTGTTTGTATAGGAGGTTCCATGAAGGATATTATCGTCTTTACACTAATACTTCCATTTGTTCTTTATTTTTTATTTACTCCAATCCTAAACGACATAGAAAACGCGAGAGGAAAAATCATTCAAGGAACGATTCAAAAGGCAACGGAAAAAGCTTCTTTAGAAGGATACTTTACACCAGAAATTAAAGAAGATATCTATAAAGATCTAGAAGAAATTGGATATGATCGTAATAAGGTTGAGCTGGAGCTAACCGGAGATATAAAGATGAGAGGAGAATATGTGGAGGGAACAATAAAGGCGCCTAATGAGTATCACTTTATCCTGAGTAAACTCATTTCGAGTAAAGTGGACAGTGGAAACCCACCTCATATTAAGTCATCTTCCAGGATGAGTGAATACGTCAATTAGAGGTGAAGGGCATTGAAGTATCTATTGTTAACAGGTTTACTAGGGATCTTATGGGCGTATTTGAACATGTATCAATTAGAAGTAACTATACTTGATGTAGGTATGGATAAGGTCGAAACAGCCGTTGAGAACGCTGCACATGATGCAGCATTACAGATTGACGAAAATGAACTTTTGAATGATAAGGTTATATTTGTAAAAAATGAAGCCGATATAACATTTAAGAATACCATGATGGCGAATTTAAAAGTGGATACGGCGTTAAAGCCTATAAACTCAGCTCTTATAGACGGACCTATTAAACTTCTAGATGTGCAATATATTGATCATGGTTATAAAGACCCTTTCACAAATAAATTCGTTAATTTTCCTTATATCTACACATACAACGGCGTTAATCGTTTTGAACGGACGGTTTTTGGTCCGAGCATTGCGTATGTAATAGAAGCTAATTTCTACAAGAATAATAGTCCTCACCAATTTGTGGTGATCCAGGAATATAAAAAATAGCAGACTTGCTAGAAGGAGGAAACGATGTTTAAACGCTTAGCAGCTTTCTCTCTTGTGCTCCTTGTGACACTCTCGCCACAGAAGGTGGACGCAGCAGCTGTACAAGGAGAATCAATCGCACCAGTAGGAATTAAATCCATATTCAAAGATGAGTATATCGGTGATTATGAAGACTTTGGTGGCTATAAATTCACTACATCAAAAAAGACACCTGGAACGATGGTATTTGAAATCAAGAAAGGGCCAGAGTTCGATATGGGACGTTGGGAACAGATGAGAACTTTGTCCTCAGAGTATCTAGGTGTGATGCTTTATAAACAATCATTTGGAGCAGAAGGCAGAAACCAATACGCTGATAGATATTTAGACACCGGTTGGGATTTTGTAAATCGAGAGTCGAAAGATGATTTCTATGTACGGTTCTACGCTTATATTGATGAACCGACAACGGATCACTCTTATTATCTAGGAGGAACTTACTCACTTTACCGAAATGCGTATAAACACAAGGTGACATTCTATAAGAATAAAGATCTTTCGCAACTTTCTAGAAAAGACCGAGATGCCTTTTTAAATGCTTCGCCTCCGGTGGTTATCCCACCTATAGAAAAACCAAATTTAACGGACATTAATCCCAATATTCCTGTGTTACCAAAAAAGGTGAATCAAGAAGCTGTCGCAAGAGTCGTTTTTAATGGAGAACGCCCTTTATATCAAAAAAACGAGGATGGCAGTCTTTCTGTTTTCAAGACACTAAAAAAAGGTGAATCATTGCGAGTTCATGGGATAGAAGGCGATTATTACAATTGCGGTGGCTATTATGTTAAATACGAAAAAGGAATAACAAACGCCTACATCGGTCGCGGCATCGCCAAAAAAAATGGTGTGATTATGTACTCCCCAGAAGGTAGTCAATTTTCCATCATCGATAAAAACGAAACCTTGAGAGTCTACAATGTCTTACAAGACAAGCTAGATGTGGGTGGATCTTATTACTTAAAAAAGGATGCTTCAGTCGAATACTTCATCGGATACATGAATATAAAAAAGGATGCCAAAATGTACAGTTTGAAAGGGACGACTTCAAAAGCAGCGAAAGGAAAACATCGAGTGGTTCGTCTGGAACAAGGTAAATACTTTTTACAAAATGGTAGTTATTTAGTGAAGGACAACAACGCTTCTTATGTAAAAAACTAATCTTTTAGAATTGTATATGGAAAGAGATAGCTCTTAATTTTCTTGCCGAGACGGGTAGGTTGATAAGGAGCTATTTTTTGTTGGATCTGTTTTCTTGAAGGGAGTTCGTAAAGAAGAAAATGAGACATAAGAAACTAGTTAATCAGATCCTTGTTGTGGCATTGGCAGGTAATCTATTGCTGGATGTGTATCCTAGAACTAATAAGAAGGTCGAAGGAGCGAGCATCCCGACCGTTAAACTGGAAGCAGGGATTGGAAAAGAAGTTCCGTTAAGTGGTCCAGAACCGGAGCTTACTGATATATGGGTTAGAGACAGTCGTTCCTTTGAAGAACCCACTACTTACCTTCATAAAACAGCTGTACTTCCAAAGATAACTACTTTTAGAACGCAAAAAATAGATAAGGACAAAGAAATTATTCTTCCTCCAGTACGAATGGCGTGGAATGGAAACTACAACAGCAGTGTTGAACAAACGTTAAACACTTTGTCCGCAAAGTATGATGAATACACCATTAAGTCTGCCATTGTGTACCCTGTTCATCGAAGATATACGTATCCTGTTTCTGAAATGGATGCCTTTGTATCGATGTGGAAAGACAATCAGAACAATAGGACAAGTGTTTTAAACGAACTTGCAGGAGCTACCTACCTGGATGTTCTTCCAGGTCACATGCCATATTATTGGAAAATTGCAGGGTCTTCGTATCCCAAACAAGCTGATCCTTGGATGTCATTTGCAGGGCCAAAAGGGGCTGAATGGGGAGATAAAGATTTCTTTTATGTGTGGGCTGCTGAGAAGTTAAGACCATTAGTTGATCGACAGGAATATTTCGGAAGGGCCCATCCGGTTTTCTACACACCTGGTAATGATCCATATATGAAAGAGATGAAGTATTCGGATTGGACGTATTATGGAGCGTATCCTGGTAAGCCTGACGGTACTTCCAAAAGTTATTGGTACTATTATTGGAAAGCGATGGTTCATCTTCATGAATTTGATTACCGAGTACAAGTGAAGATGGAGAAGAAAGTTCCAGACGCAAAGCCTGTACCAGAAGAGCCAGTTCCAGAACCAGAACCGAATAAACCACCTATTGCAAGTATATGGACACAAGATGAGTACTTTTGGGTAGAAGATGTTATCGTCCAAGATAACTCTTATGATACAGATGGAACTATTGTTTCGAACGAATTTCAATTTGATGGTCAATTCTCACAAGGAAACACAAAAAAGTACAGTCGAGTAACGCAACCAGAAACACATTCTGTTTCCGTGAAAGTAACCGATGATGATGGAGATTCTGATCAAACAGAACGGCAGTTTAAAATACTTCCAACCACTCCTAAAGCAGATTTCGGTATAGGAGGAGTGAAGAAGGTCAATCGTGCTGTGTTTGTTGATGCTACAGCTTCCGAGGTTGTTACGCCTTCCATTAGAGTAGCTCCACTGGACTATACAAAGACATCTTGGACGATAAAGCCTTTAACACCAGGAGTTACTTTGAGCGATGTTATGATACGCCAAGCAGCTGATAAGAGGAAACTTGAATTCTTATCAAGAAAAGCTGGAGAATTTGAAGTGACGTTAACCGTTACCAATAGTTTGGGGGAAACGTCAGATCCCGTTACGAAGAAATTCACGGTCGTTGAAGATGAGAAGCCTCTTGCGAAGTTTATGGTTAACTCAAAGATAGAACTTAGGGACAAAGCATCCAAACAAGCTACTATTCGTTTAACAGACCTAAGTGAGTCTTTTGATAATGACCCGATTCAACAACGAATATGGAGTGTCGAGTTTGATTCAAACAATGACGGGTTTATCGGAACAGCTCAAGATGCACCTAAAGTTGTCATTGATAGTGGAAACAAGAAGTATCTCGAATACAAAACCGATAAAGTAGGGAACTACCGATTTAGTCTAGAAGTAAAAGAATCCTTTGGACAGCCGACACTTCCAGAATTTATTCAGGATTCTCATTATATGCGAGACGCTTCAGATACCATTCAAATGATAGGTGGGGTCACTCATTATCTACAAAATACTAACTTTAATATTCCTGAGAAAGATAAAATTGTACAAGTAAACAACGCACCGCCAATCGTTGATTTTGGAATGGTGAGACATAACAAAGTGGATATTATATTGAACTTTGGTGGTCTTGATCAAGTTACACAAAAGCATAAGACAGGTCCAGTAGGTAGTGGGGCAGCGTATACACCATCTGTTCCAGGTACTTACTATGATTGGGCTACATATGACCATTATTATAATGAGTACGAGACAAGCAGTAAAACGAAGATGATGTCTTATGCGGCTAATCTAGAAACAGACCTCAAGACAAAAGGAATCGATGCAAAAGTTTCCTTTGATAACAGCTACTATAAAGTTCTTGATCCTGATGGAACGGGGATACGTGGTGTTCAATATTGGGATTGGTACTACTGGACAGAGTATGTAGATGGTGGAACGATAACCAGTTATGATCCAAATTACCGACCACCCGCAGGTTATGAAATTTATAATGTTAATACATCCAAAGAGTATAACCACATACATGCTTCACCAGGATCCTATCGGCCTACAAACGGATGGGTTTTAGTAAGAGAATGGTGGGAGGAGTACAATGCGACTGATTATACAACGAAGCTATCATCCTATAATCCACCAATTGCAACCCAAGCTAGCCATCCAGGTCCCTATGGTTATACAAGCGCAAAGGATGGAACAAAAGGTTGGTTTATCTACTTAAACTGGCATACGAACCACGTTGAGCTTGAGCGAACTACTTATTACTACAGCATTAGAAAACCGATTTATAAACAACGTATGGAACTAAAAAGTACATACAATGAGGGACTTACAAAAGAACAAGTGAACGCTACTGATTTCACAAGCTCGTTTGTAAATCAATCTTATAGACCGGGTGCTGATAAGTATTATGTAAGAATGGATAAGAATCCTTGGAACTGGATGGGCGATTCTTCAAAAGTAAATAGCATGGCAAACAAAATAAAAAATGAAAACATTTCATTTTGGAGTTTGTCGGATGTCACAAACAAAAGTAATGCTGAAAGCTTGTTTTTAAAGGGATTAGGTAACGGTAAGTATCAACCATATGATCCACTTTATCTATCTAAAAACGTAAGTGATATTCAGGATTATTATATTAATAAGTATGTAATAAAAGAAAATCCAACCAACTTAACTATTGTGTTGGGAGATAAACTGAATTACAACGTTACGTATAATGATTTTGAAGGAGATCCGGAAATAAAAAGAGAGTGGAACTTTAATCATGATCCTAGTTCTGTAAATGGACGCAAAATCGACGATGCACCATTTACTCCTATCTCGGAGCATAATTCCTGGATAAACGCGCCTGCTGAACTTTCAAAAGTAGGAACATATAAAATTCAACTCAGAGCACAAGACGATCCTGTTCATTGGAAAGACGCACGATTTAATAACTTTAGAAAATGGTCTGATGAAAGCTTGGTTCGAGAATATACGGTGAATGTTCATAGACGACCAGTTGCAGATTTTACGTTTTCTGTAGACGGTAGCAACAATTATGCTCTTACCTTAGATCCTACAGCATCATATGATCCCGACTATAAGAAGAATAGAAGTGACAAAGGAATTGTGGCTTACAATTGGATATCTTATGTGGTTGATGGGGTTAAGTACAATGGAAAACCACCTGCTAACTTGCAGAAGGATAAGGTTTACGACGTTACATTAGAAGTAGAAGACATAGATGGGGCGTTTGGCAGCGTAACAAAAAGAATTGATACAGGATTTAATGTAAAGCCTATCGCAAAATTCGATGTGCAAGATGAAGTTTATAGAAGTGAACCTTTGAACTTTACAGATTTGTCTTACGATCCAAATGGGGACCCCTTGAAAGATTACGAAATCACCATTCGTAAACAAGGAGAATCGACAATTTTATCTACGTTACAAACTTGGCCAAATAGTTTCTCTTCACTAGGCTTGGCAGAAGGAAGTTATGTAATTGGTTTAACTGTTTGGGACGAGCCTAAACAACCGCCTAGTCTTCAGTCAGATTTATTTGAAAAACAGGTTAAGGTGGTAAAGGATAATCAACCACCAAAATCCGTATTTACATTATCTCCAAGTCCGATTGAACTTGGGAAGGTAGCTGTATATAAAGATTCTAGTTATGATCCAGACAATCACATTCCACTCAAGTATGCTTGGAAAGTAGAAAAGTTAAACGGTTCTGGTGGAGTTGAGAAAGAATGGCAAGTTGGATATGTACCAACTGATTTTAGAGATTTTGGAGGTATTGGAAAGTATCGAGTTTATCAAACTGTCTGGGATAGTCCACCAGCACCACTTCCTTCTTTATCTGATACAAGTATGGTAGAGATTGAAGTAATAAAAGGTCCTGATCATCCATTTGCGGAATTTACTTGGACACCACAACCTGCTGTTGAAGGAAAAAATATAACATTTGATCCTTCACCTTCATATGATCTAGATGGAACAATTGTTGGTTATGAATGGAGTATAAAATCACCTACCGGTACCGCAATTACATCAACAAGTAAGAATCCGGTGATCGCAAACGCGTTAGTAGGAACATATAAAGTTTCCTTACAGGTTATTGATAACGATGGTCTGAAATCACTGGTGCCAGCTTTACATGATATTGTGGTTACCCCAAAACCACCTAACAACCCACCGACTGCGCTCTTTGATTGGTCGCCTGTGGAACCTTTCATTGGTAAAACAGTCACGTTCAACCCAGATACCTCTTTTGATGTTGATGGGGCAATTGTACAGTGGAATTGGAAATTTAAAGATAAGAACGGTGTAACAACGACTAGCAATCAGAGGTATCCTTCAATAATTGCGGTTTCTGATTATTACGATGTTGAACTTACTGTAACTGACAATAGTGGTGGTAAGGGAATATCAAACAGAAGAATGAATGTGAACATTGCAGCACTGGAAGCCTTGGTTACACATACACCAGAATGGAAAGAAAAATGGGTTAAGAACGGAATGTCTCGGGACACCAACCACTTTAGAGCCGGTGAAAAATTTGTTATAGAACTAACCACTACGCCTGCTAACAGAGTGATGGGGAATGTTAATTTTGGAGGGGAAATTGGAAATATTGATATTCCTTCTTCAGCCTTTACATTAGTAAGCTCAGAGCCATATAAAATGGTATGGAGAGCCGAATTATGGAGAGATGATTTTATCTACATTCCAGAAGGGGAGTATTTGTTTCGCTTTACTTCCTTCCATCCGGTGAATAGCCCGTATGTACAAGCAGAAGATACCTATTTAGTTAAGATAGTAGGCAACATTTATGATGAATTTAATTTTCATAGAAACTACTAAGCTAGAAGAATAGAACAAGATTTAAAGGTCCAGAATGATGTTCTGGGCCTTATTTTTTAGGAGAGTGAAAGAATGAAAGACTTTCCCTTTGTCATTTTTATCATCTATATAGGTTTTATGATGATATTACTTGTCGCTCATTATAAAACAGAAGAATACAGGCATCGCGCCACATTAACGACGATGACAGAATCGGCTGAAATCGCTGGGGTCAAGAGTTTAGATAACAGTGCACGTGTAGAGATAGGACGCGCCGAATTAACAGAAAGTAAATTCGAGGCTTCTTTTCAAGACCTATTTGAAACTAATGCAAACGCGAAGATTAATCCTAAGGATTTCGATTTTCAATATTTAAAATCTGAAGATGGAAAGATTAAAGCTGTTCGTATTAAAATCACTGACGATCGAAACAATGCTTTCAAAACGACATATGTCGCAGATGTAAATAAATAGGACAGGAGTTTTTGTGATGAACATACAACCACAAACATTAGAAGGGATACAAAGCGAACTTAAGAGACTACATCCGCAGCTGTTGCTTGATGCGTTTACTGATTTTGAAGCACGAGAAGTTCTGCGAGATATTTTAAAAACGGAACATGGGACACTGCTATCAACGGATGAACTACTGGATCATGTTGTTCAAGAAACCGTTGGTTTAGGAATCGTAGAAACCATCATCAAGAACGAAGATGTGACGGATATCAGCTATAACGGTACGGAGTTAATCATCAATACGAATCAAAGAAAATATACGTATGATCAAGATGTATCAGAAAACTACATCGTAAAGCTCATTCAAAAGTTTGCGAACGCTGTTGGAAAAGAATTTACGCCAAAGTCACCGATTCTTGACGCGACACTCAGTAACTTACGTTTAAATGCGGTTCACAATAGTATTTCACCTTACGGCACAACAATGGCATTACGTGCTTCAAAAGCCAAACTAGCTTTACATGAAGGAAACTTTTCTAGCTTTGCGCCACCTAATATACTAGATTTCTTTCGGGATGCCATTGCGACACGCTCTAATATTGTCATATCGGGTGAAACCGGAACAGGAAAAACGGAGCTGCAGAAACTGTTGGTGAGTATGATTCCGTTTGATGAAAAGATTGCGATGGTAGAAGATACAATCGATAGCCATATCAAGGATCTTTTTCCGGACAAGGATATTCACAGTTGGATTACATCCCCTTCTACATCGTTTACGGATCTCATTAAGGCTGCATTACGAAACAACCCGGTATGGATCTTGGTTTCTGAAACACGTGGTAAAGAAGCGTATGAGATGCTTCAGGCAGTCCTTTCAGGACACCGTATCATTACAACGCTTCATGCAGTGGATGCAAGAGCCATTCCTAAACGGTTTGTAAACATGATGAAGATGGGTTACCAGGTAGATGAGGAATCAATCAAGTCTGATATCTATAACTATTTTCAGTTTGGTGTGCATATTGAGAAAACGGAAATAAACGGCAAAGTGGTCCGATATCTCCGTGAGATTGTGGAATATCAGGAAGACGGTACCGTGCTCACGGTCTTTGAACAGAAAAAAGAAGGGGACGACATTCATCCGGTTATTGGGAAGTATAGTCAAGATTTTGAAGAACGATTAAAAAAATATAACCGTAGTAACCAATTTATAGGGACATGCTAAAGAGATTAGTTTTAGTATCCTATGCACTGTTTGTAATGGCACTTGTAACGGGACTTACTATCGTGTTTGAGAGGTATTTCAAGGCAGATGTCTCGCCTATCATAATTTCAATTACCGTAATTGGAATTTCAGTCCTTTGGCTTTTGAGTGATAAGAATGACTGCATTTGTATCAATGATCCCAATGAAGAAGAGGAGAGCTAGTCAATATGTTAAAGAAAAGAAAGGTTTTTAGCTTAGAGGAATTAAATGCATATAAAAAAGCATATGGAAACCCCATTCAACGTAAAGAGCTGTTTACGACATTAACCATTCCTTTTGTCGTGGCAGCTCTTTATACATTTTCGCTGTATTACTACTGGTGGCTTGCTCTTATCGCAGGAATTATAGGCATGGTGTACAGCTACAGTGTGATGATGCCTGCAAACATTAAACGAATGTATGAAAACAATGCGTTTCGTGAGCGAAATAACTTTGTAAACAACATTACTCAGATCCTAACGAATCCAGAGCGAACCGTACCCGAAGCACTTAAAATTGTTGGAGAACGTGCGCATGGAGAGTTTAAACACGATCTTCTACAACTTCAGGCTTCTTTAATCGATGCTGATAAGGAAGAAGTACAAAGAGCGTTTCAAGTTCTGTCAAAGAAATATGAAAAAGACGTTATTTTCGATATGTATATTGAACAATTGACGACGGCCATGACAGAAGGTCGCTTTAGCATGGAGACATTAAAGGATATCAAAACCTATCACAATGAAGTCAAAAAAAGACAAGACAAGTTCAAGGCTGCGAAAAGTCGTGAAGCATATAATTTTAAGTTTATTTGTACGATTGGCCTTGCTCTTATCGCGGCTATTTCCTTTAGTTTTGGGTGGGAACAATTTATCACGGTCTATGCACATAGTCCAATTGGTTGGGTGGTAAGTGGAGCTTATCTCGCAATTCTTGGCGGTTATTTTATGTCGTTTCGAAAACGACTTGTAGACGACGACATTATGGAGGTGCAACTATGATAGAAGAAAAGCAAGGGTTTTGGCATAGGCTGGCTGAACACGACTTGTTCCAGATGCTTGAAGAGATGGGCTTTAATGAAGAACGCTTCATTAAGTTTCAAAAAAGACGCTTTTTTCTTACCCTATCCATATTTTTCACCTTTATTATACTTTCAATTTTTATAAACAAATGGTTATTTATTGCTGGAATAGGAATAAGTGTATTTGTTTGGACAAGCGAATACAAACGTGCATTCAAGTTCTACCGTAACTTTCAATTTGAAAAGCAACTTGTATTTTCAAAGTTCATGAGAATGTTGATACCGTATCTTTTACAGTCTGGAGCAACGTTATACACCGTTTTTAACCGAATGCTTAGCCGTTTAGAAGATGGTCATGTAAAACACTGTTTAGAGCGTTTGTTAATTGAGATGAATGAACAGCCAAACTCTGAAGAACCTTTTAAGAAATTTGCGATTGATGCGAGTGGGACAGACAGTGCCATTCTTTTTATGACGACTCTTTACGATTTTCAACAAAATACATTTGATCATTCCATCATTACAGAACTTGGCCAAATGGCCAGTGAAGAATTGTTTGAAGGAGTAGATGATATCATCGCCTATAAGTTAAGGAAATTTGTCATGTACCCAACTAAATTAACGATGGCGAGTTTTTTAATTACCGCTGGATATGCCGCAGCTATGTTAACAGATGTTGTAACGTCTATTTCATTTTAGGAAAGGAGGTGTTGTCCAATGATGGAAGGTTCTGTAATGGAGATGGGGAAACTATACATCTCTTTATTCATTATCTTTAGTTTGTTTTCTCTGGCCATGTTTTTTACTTCAATTAACCATGCCAACGAGTACAAGCAATATGTTAACTACCAGATTGAGAGATATGGTGGATTGAATGGAACCGCCTTATCCAAGATCAATGAGTATAACAATGACCATTACGAGGGGAAGTTCCAGGTTGAAAGTCCACAAATGAACCAAAAGTTTCAATACGGAGAACAAGTTACTTATACAATAAAAACGAAATATGAATTCTTCTTTTTACCGATTCTAAGTCGAGATATAAAGGTTAAAGGAGCAGCGTTATCTAATATTAGATAGCGTTTTTTGATGCAACAAAAGTGTTTGTTTAAAAGGCTAGGATATCCTGGTCTTTTTTCAATAAAAAATAAAATGAGAAAAGGATGATATTAATATGTTAGATCAAAACGCGGACCGTCAGTATTGGATGATTGGAGCAGTAATCGTAGTAGGGTTAATGATTGCAGTGTTGAAGGTAGCATTTCCGGAGCTTATTACTTCTGTCATTGATGTGTTTAAGGCTAAATTAACATCAGGTATCTAATAAGGATAGTGAAGAGGCTGGAAGTACCCAGCCCTTCTCCTTTCTTCCAAGCTAATTAAATAAAAGGAGATAATACATTCATGCAAGATACAAAAGATTTTCAGGTGATGAATTTTCCTAACACAGACTTTAAAGAAAACGATATAAAACCCTCAAATTATCTTATTGAAATGGTAGATTCAAAGGTTTTTGTGATTCACCGAGAGATTACCCGCAGTGAGTTACCTGATTATGAAAACGATAGAACTTTCCTTTTTCAAAACAAATATTACCTTTCATGTATCAAACATACACCAAGCCTAAGTGAAGCCGAAAAAGTTGTGCAAAGATACTGGGAAGCGATGAAACAGTTAAATCGCATGAAGAAGTAAAATGGCCAAGTTCAGATGCTTAAGAACCGAAGTCAGCCGACTTCGGTTCTATCATGTACCCATTTCATGAACAACATACATACGTATTGAAGTAAGCGAAAAACATGTGTAAAGAAGGAATTGGAGCCTCTCTCAAAGAGAGTGGTAGTTGTAGCTTTTCCTTTTTAAACAGTTTTATTCAGAAAAAGAAAGGATAGATAGGTTAATGAATTACGATTCGTATATAAAAAATATCATTACCTTAATGAATAGCAAACGTACAAAAGCGACAGGATATTTAATTTCTGGTGGGTCTATGAATGACAGACGCTCATTAACGTGGGACCTCTTAGAAAACATAGCTGTAAATGATACTGCGGAAGTTGCACATGTTGATTTACATACAATCCATACAAATGATTTAAGAATTGATGCTATTAAAAAGAAGATTGGTGATCTGAAGAGATCAAACAAGATCGAAAATCGCTTTTTGATCCTTGAGTCGTTTGAATCCATCAGTGATGAGCAAAGAATGGATGCCGTACTCAAATTGATCGGGTGTCAAAATTCTGGTATCAATCTCTTAGTCAGTGCTTCAGAGCCTATTGTCCATCTAGTAGGGTTATCTGAGTTCATGATTCGCTTGTTACCTTCAGAGAAAGTGTTGACTGATGTTTATCGGTTAAACACTCAAAAAGTCTTATTCTCACTACCAACGGTACAGAATTGAAAGGAGGGATCAAAATATGAAAGATAAAAGTTCGTCCATTTTAAAAACAAAACGGATTTTAGTGGACATTTTCCAATTAAATGATGATTACAGATTGGGAAACAGTATCAATGTTTTTTGTAAGGCGTTAAACACGCTGCATACGCTGACGATCGTAAATGTAACGTTGTGTCGTACACATTGGATTGTGTACTTAAAGTAATTATTTACCCCAGTAAGAGCTAGAACATTTTCTAGGTCTTTTTTTGTTGGTCAAGGAAGGAGAATAATCATGGCAAAAGCAGTAAGTAAACAAGAACTGAAGAAGAGTAAGGATGTTGCTACCCTTCTATTGAAAGCTCAAGGAGTCAATTATGATGATTGGCTTCATGGACAACACCAGGAGATTGAAAAGAACAATCAAGATGTCGTAGAAAAAGCTTTAGAACTATTTATCAATCAAAAGGCTCAGTAATTTATATATATCAGGAGGGTCCTCTCGTGGAACAATTAATTGAAATTATCACTTACTGTATTCGTGCTGTACAAGGGGTAGGCGGCAGTTACGCTGCCTTTAAATTATCGATATACGGAATAGCTTATATGAAAAAGAACATGCAGAAGGTAGAAGAAGCTAAAGACGGTATGACAAACGTAGCTATCGGACTAGCTGTAGTATTAGGCTGTGAAGCAGGAATTCAATTCTTACAGGCTGGTCTTACTTTTTAAAAACAGGAGGCGTATCTAGTGATTTATGTTCGCTTTAAGGTGGATAAGAGATGGAAGAACGTTCTATCCCCCAATAAAAAATATACACTTAAAAACGCTTCTATTTCGTTATCAAACGCGGAGGATTATGCAACAGAACAGAATGTATCTGGACAAATAGAATTCATTATCTATGAAGATGAGAGTCTTTTATTTCGAGACATTTGTTCGGTTGGGAAAGGGGAGGCTTCCAATCTTATTCTCCTTGTGAGCAGAACATTGAATACCACCTTTCAGGATACGCCAAAGGAAGAAAAAAAAGCATTGTTGTACAAGCTGTCTATTGCAATGAATGATGATGAAGCAGAAGTGAAACAAACATCAGGAATAAATAGGATTCAGTCTTTATTAAAAGATAAAAAAGCAAAATTAACATCGCATTTAAAGCAAAGAGAGGAAGCAAAAAGAGAACAGCAGCAAGCCGATCTGTTACGCCAAGAAGAGGAAAAGGAAGTTCAGCGACAGTTAGCACTTAAACGTCAAGCCGAAGAAAGAGAAGCACTTCGTCAAGCTGAGATCATGAGGCAAGAGGCTGAACGGAAAGCACAGCGTCAGGCGGAATTGAAACGCCAGGAATTAGAAGAACTAACCAAAGAGGCCGAAAAGGATGCTGAGAGACAAGAAGAGCTAAAGCGTCAAGAAGCCGAAAGGGATGCAGAGAGACAAGCTGAACTGAAGCGTCAAGAAGCCGAAAGGGATGCAGAGAGACAAGCTGAACTGAAGCGTCAAGAAGCCGAAAGGGATGCAGAGAGACAAGCTGAACTTAAACAACAAGAAGCTGAAAGAGAAGCAGAGAAGCAAGATGAAGTGAACCGTAAAAATTACGGTTCACAAAACCAACAAGCCGAAAGAGAGGCACAAGCTGAACTTAAACAACAAGAAGCTGAAAGAGAAGCAGAGAAGCAAGATGAAGTGAACCGTAAAAATTACGGTTCACAAAACCAACAAGAAACTACAGAGAATAAAGCCCCTGTGTTTCCAGAAGCTCAGTTGCCGATGAGTCTTCAACAGGAGATTGATAAGGGTAAGCTTGAATTCCTCGAAGATCTGAAGCGTGAAAAACATCTTCTTGAAAAGCAGATGAAGAAGGAATTTAAAAGAAAAGAAAAAGAACATGCTGCCTTCGAGCGAAAACAGAAAAGATTCCAAAAGGAAATCCGTAACGCGCAGTCTAGTTTGTACAGATCACGTCCACTTGCTGGTTTAAAAAAAATAATGATTGTAGCTGCATTAGTGGGTATTGGAATTTATGGTTTTAGTGCCACCTCGGAGAATCAAGAAATTTCTTCGTGGAAGGATGGGATAGAAGCCAAACTTAAAGATGCAAAAGAAGTCATTCTTAATGAAAGTGAAATTGAAAAGGAGTGATGGGAAAATGATGGGGACTGAGGAATTAGGTTTACTTGTAGAGGTTAAAAAGCCTTTTATTATTTTAGAGACGATGGATAAACAAGTAGTCAGGATTGACGTCCACGAGGAAAAGGACAATCCAGAGTACTGGGAAGCTTTAGAAGCCCATATGACTGAAGGACTCTATTTATCGTTTAATACGAAAACAAAACAGCTCTCAACTGAGAGTGAGGTGTGACATGGCCAAGATTAAAGATAAAGAAGAAAGACAGAAAGAATTATCGGAAATTGTAAATACGATGAATGATCGTATTGAAGAGGTGACGCAATCACCTGAAGATCTAAAAGAATACTTACGGTTCATGTCTAACTTTTATACGTACTCTATTAGTAATACCCTACTGATTCAACATCAATTTATGGGTGCATCAGCTGTCGCATCTTTTACTGACTTTAAGAAAAAGGGGTTCTTCGTAAATAAGGGTGAAAAGGGAATCGGTATCTTAGTTCCTTTTGAACTTCCTAAGATGTTTAGGGCTTTAAACGGAGAGAAAAAGAAAGTATCTGAAGCAACACCGGAAGAAAAGAAACTTCTGAAAAATGGAACACTAGAAGTGCTTAAACAACGCAGCATTGGCTTTAAAAAGGGTTATGTCTTTGATATCTCACAGACGAACGCTACAGCTGAAGACCTACCTAAGATTTTCCCAAATCGTTGGTTAGAAGGGGATGTAAAAGATTATGACCTTCTCGATCAAGGGATCAATGCGTTTATGGAAAAAATCGGTGTGCAATTAAGAGGAAACGAGAATTATAGTTTAGGTGTCGCAAAAGGTGCCTACTTTAGAGGAACACATGAAATCATTTTAAATCCTCGGAATAGTCAGCTGCAAAACATCAAAACAAAAATACATGAATTAGCTCATGCAACACTTCATCGCGATTCAAAACTAAGTCAGCCGGAAAAGGAATTTCAGGCGGAATTAGTTGCGGTGAGTGTTGCTTCTTATTTTGGCATAGATACAACAGAATACTCGCTACCTTACCTTCATGAATGGACGAAGGGTGCAAAACTAGAGAACAAAAAAGATCTCCTTCAGGGCGTTCACAAGACCGTGAAAGATATGGTCAGCACAATAGAGGAGACGAGAAACAAACAATTGGAACGAGAGGTAAGTAAGGAGAATGAACCTGTATTGGAACCAACGTTACCCCTTTCCTTTACTATCCCTATTCCTCATAAAGCAAACAAGCCTAGTATATCTAAAGAATTAGAAAAGACATTACTACCCTAAATGTACGAATAAAACGAGGATGGCTAAAAGCTATCCTCTTATTTCTTAACTGAAATGAGGTGGATTCACCATGCATAAAGAGTCAAAACAATGGAAGAAAATCTTGGCCAATAAGTATACACTGCTAGCCTTTTTTGTCGCTACCTTTATAAGTGGCACACTAGTAGTTAACTTTCTATTAAACTTTATCCTCAACATTCCAAACTACTTGGCTTTATTTAAAAACTACTCAGTAGATAATCCGGTCGATCCTCGGTCAATGCTATCTGCCGAATGGCCACTTATCATCCGTTGGGAGTATTGGTTTGTTTACCTGATCGTGTACGGCTTCTTGGGATTCTTTTGTTCACTTAAAGCGTACAACCTCAGAAGATCGTTTCAAGACATCAACAAAGGCACAAAAGGTACCGCAAGGTGGACAACACTGGAAGAAGTGAGAGAAGTCTATCATGCGGTTAAAGATAATGACGAGGACTACGAAGGAAAATCCGGAATCCCTGTAACTCATTACGAGGATGAATTGTACATAGATCCAAATAACACGAACACGCTAGTCGTTGCCTCTACACAATCCGGTAAAACGGAGATGTTTTCGTACCCTTTACTTGACGTTATTATGAGGGCTGAAGAAAAGGATTCTGTTATTGTGACAGATATTAAAGGGGACATGCTAAAGAATACGCGAGGAGAGTTTATTAAGCGCGGTTATGATGTTCATGTCTTAAACTTGTTAAATCCCTATCAAAGTATAGGGTACAACCCACTTGAACTCATTAAACAAGCCTATATGAAAGGGGAATATTCCAGGGCGCAGATGCTTTGTAACACGTTGTCATATTCCCTCTTTCATAACCCTAATGCCAAAGATCCAATGTGGGAAGAGAGCTCCATCGCCTTAGTAAATGCTTTAATTCTAGCTGTCTGTGATATTAGCTTAACGGCGAACAAGCCTGAGAATATTACGATGTACACTGTAACGGTTATGCTCAGTGAATTAGGAAGTAACCCCGATGAAGATGGACAAACCAAACTGGATTACTTTTTTGGAAACCTTCCGGCCAATCACCCAGCAAAATTACAGTATGCGACGATTCAATTTTCTCAAGGTGTCACACGTGGGGGTATTTTCACGGGAACGATGGCAAAGCTGAAGAACTATGCCTACGATACAATCGCAAGAATGACCGCGACTACAACCTTCCATATTGAAGACCTGGCGTTTGGTGAAAAACCAATCGCTTTATTTATTGTTTATCCAGACTGGGACGATTCTAACTACAGTATCATTTCAACATTTTTGTCCCAAGTTGCTGCTGTATTATCTGAAAAAGCCACCCTAACTAAAGAAAGTAAATTACCTCGAAGGGTGAGACACTTGTTTGAAGAGGTGGCCAACATTCCGGCCATTGAAGGATTAAGTCGTTCACTGGCCGTTGGATTAAGCCGTGGGCTACTCTACTGTCTCGTGATTCAGAACATTGCACAGATCGCTGAGAAGTATGGGGACAAGGCCGCAAAAGCCATCACAGGGAACTGTGGAAATCAAATCTATATTATGTCCGATGAACTGGAAGACGCAGAAGAATTTAGTAAGAAGCTAGGAACGAAAACGGTTGTTTCCTCTGATCGTTCTGGACAACCATTAAGCCTTGATAAGTCGTTCAGCGAAAAAGAAGAGGAACGTCCGCTAATGATGCCGGATGAACTGAGGAGGCTTAAAAAAGGTGAATGGGTACTAGTTCGAACGAAGAAGAGAGAAGATCTAGACAATGAACGAATTGAACCCTTTCCCATTTTCTCTTCTTTAAAAGCCGGCACACAGATGTTGCATCGATATGAGTATTTGATGGGGCGTTTTAACAATCCCATTGCCTTTGATGAAATGGGACTTGAAGCTGAACACAAAAGCCTTGATCTAAATAGTCTCCTCATCCAGTTCAATACAAAGTATCTAGAAAAAGAAAAGCCGGAGAAGAAAACGAAGCCGAAAAACGAGGCTAAAACAAAGAAGAAGGATAAAGAGTCAGAAGAATCTTCAGAAGCTGTTGAAAAGCAAGAACCACCAAATAATAAAGCTGAGAATAAGAAGAAACAAGAGGACATCCAGCCACCTGTAATGGTGGAAGTTGCAGCAACACTTATTCCTGAAGCAGAAGAGAATTTCGCAAGTGAAGTCATTTTGGATTATGAAGAGAGAGGAGAAGAAGATTTTATGAATCAAATAGAAGGTGTATTGGATACGAGTACTCCTATTTTAGAGGTGATTACAGAGGACAAATATATCTTAATCAAGGCTATCGTAAAGAAAACGTTGTCTGGACAAGAGTATGCTTATTTTGAAGGGCTAAAGACGATAGAGGAAATCGAAACCTATTTCTCATCACCTGAGAAACAAACTTTGTATCAGAAGGTCGAGCAATATTTTGTTTAAGAAAGGGGCGTGGGGAATATGAGCGAAGAACAAATGATTGATACCCTCGTAGACTTTCGGGATCATCTATCATTGGCCAACTTGTTAAATGCACCCTTTCGCATTATCGCTTGGTTAATCATTAGAGGTTTAGCACTCTGTGTGGACACACTCTCAGGGGCGTTAGAGGAGATCTACTCTGTTATGAATTTCTTTGATAGTGCTGTCATTGATGAGTGGATCGATAAGTATGATCTAGTGATTGTGGCGATCGCATCACTAGCATTGTTGTGGTTAGGATTTAAAATTATGATCCTCAATCAAACGGATAAAAGTAAGTACATCACAAATAGTTTACTAGCGTTAACGTTAATTGCTGTACTCCCTTGGTCAATGCTTCAGATGGAGAAGTTAGTCTCTCAAGGAGTAAGTTTATTAGAAGCTGAATCGAAAAAGTCTACAAAGATCATTCAAAGCAATATGACAGACATCTATGTGTTAGATAAAGGTGGTTGGAAAAATGTTAATCCGTCTCCTGGTAACTACATCAAAAGTGATCAGAGTATAAGTCTTCTTGATATTACAGAAACGGTAGACACCGGAGGTATCCTATCCTCTTCTCCTTTATCTGAAGGTGGAAAAGAGATGTTACAAAAGAAAATAAACGATGCTTCAGGAACATACAAGCTAGAAGATCTCGAATCTAACTTCTTTACGGAAGACGAGGCTTACTATCGCTACTCATGGCATCCCGTCTACATGATTATCGAGCTGTTGACAGTATGCTTGGTACTACTGTTTACAGGTTTCAAGACAACTCAACTCATTATTGAGCTTGGTTTTTTAAAGCTCTTTACGATGTCTACAGCCATGACAGATATAGATACGGGACAACGAAATAAAAAGCTCGTGGAAAAGATTCGAAACACGTTTATCATTCTTTATGTGATTATGTTGTTGCTCAACTTTTATTTAATATTTGTCGACTTTATTGTCGATACAGACATATCAAAGCCGGTTCAAATCTTCATTCTTCTTGCGGCCGGTGTGTTTGTCATAGATGGTCCGAACATCATTGAAGAATTGTTTGGCATAGATGCCGGGTTAAAGAGTGCCAGTCGTTCCATTATGGGTGTAATGGGTGCAGCTAAAACGGCTAGTATGGCAACAAATGCGATCGGTAAAGGGGCAAAGACAGTCGGAAAGATGGCCAAAGGAACCGCAAAAGGATTTGGAAAGGCAGCTGTTGGTGGTGCAACGGTTGGCGCTGGTGTAAAAGGAGCACTTGATGGATTCAAAGAAAATAGAATGGCCGCAAAAGCTCAAGATGAAACACCATTAGGTTCAGACAAAAATATGGGTGGGACGAACAATGCTTCGGAACAAGCAAATACACCACTCGAAGGCAAAAGTTCATCTGGTGATAAAAGCTCGCCTTCTGGAAGCAATACCCCATTAGGAGCCGAAAATAAATCTCCGGGTGGAGGTGGTTCTGAAACATCACATAAGGTCGACCAATCACCTTTAGCTGGCGCAGGAAGTTCAAATGGCCAGAAACAAAGTGGAGGGCAAAACGCACCAAATGGTGGACAAGTTGCGCTCGGCAATGAGAGTAACCAAAACACGCCACTTGGTAGTATGCAAGAACCAGTAAGCCAAGGGAATGCATCACCTTCAGGCATGAACGCGATGGCAAAGCATCCTCTCGCTTCAAAAGCTGAAAAGAACTCACCATTATCCGAAGGAAACGGTTATAAGCCTTCAGCTAAATTCTCACCAATACAAGGAGGCGCTTCTAGTAGAAACGGAAACGGTGTAATGTCGCCTCGCGTGAATATGCCATCTTATATTACACAGGCGAAGCAACATTTTGATCAATCGGTAACGCCAAAACCATCCACGAATCTTACGCTAGGTGACGCAGCGATTAATAAGTACGCAGAAACTGCTCAAAAGGTATATGATTCTACACCGGTTCAGAACATGAGGAAAACGTATGATATGTCGAAAAATTCGATTCTAAACAAAAATGGAGGGAACTAGCTTTGAGAAGATCGTTACGAGTGCCTGAAGAGATTCAAGCAAGTGCCAAGTGGTCTAAACTTACAGTTTTAGATGGAATCATTATTATTGCTAGTCTAGGTGTCGGATGGATCACCAAATGGATTGTCCTTCCGATTTTAGAGGTTCCTTACGTTGCTTTGTTTCCAATCTCACTTTATGTATTGTTGTTACCGAGTTCGAATGTTCCACACAAGAAAAACTATCAGACGGCCATGATTGTGTTAAAGAAAGACCGAAAGGTGTATAAATCCCTGTCCTTAGAGGATAGGGATTTTTATATAGGAGGCGGAGATGATGCAGTTTGACGCTGTAAAGGTGAAAGAATCCAAAAAACCTAATCAAACAAGGCAAGAAAAGAAAATTACGAAGCAGATTAATAAGATCAATAAAGTATATCCCGTATGTGGTGTTACGGGAGAAGAATTCATAAAAAGTAAGATTGGTGCGACGGTCGTTTATTTTGAGATCCTAGACGTTCGTAAATACGATCTTTTTCTCATGGATGAACAAGAATTTCAGTTTGTGACCGAAAACAACTGGAAGTTTCAAAAGCAGTATCCGTTTCCGATTAAGGAAGTGTATATGAACTTCCCAGAGGACAATCAACAGCAGCAAGACTACTTTAAACATAAGATCGAACGGACAACAAACCCGGCTCAATTAGAAGCGTTACACACAGAGTTAGAAAAGCTGAAGCATATTGAAAAAACTTATGAGATGCGTGATACGTACCTTTTTGTATTTGGGAAAAGTGTGGAAGAACTTCAGAAGCGATTGGAACAAGTGAGGAGATTTAATAATTTTCTCGGCATGAATACGGTACCCATGCGGAAGAAAGAAAAAATCTTGTTTCGACTAAACAATCACAATACAAGGGGATGAGGAAAATGTGTAAAGAACTAATATCGATAGATGATAATCCAATGATACGAAAACTAGATGGAGCAAAAATGAATCTAAATGAATGTCCGGCTAACTCTTTAGTAACAGGTTCTTCTTTTCGTTTTAAAGACAAGTGGGTGAAGCAATGAATGTAGAAAAAGATATCGCACTGATCTATGAGACACAGCCTATGGGTGGTATCTCCTTTAAAGAAGAGTATTATAACCGCAAAGGAGATGGATATGAGGCTTGTCTCCATGTCTACCGTTTCCCAAACGTTTTTACAGAATTTTGGTTAAATGAGATTACAAGTTTAGAAAACACGATCGTGACGGTCGATACTTTTACAACCCAAGACGTGAATTATGTAGAAAAGGTTACACACTCGACAGAAGAGTTACGCTCTCGACGGGATAACGCAAAAAATCAGAGTCAGTATGATGTAGCAAACGAGGAATTTGAAACTTTGCGAGAATTGGGACTAGCTTTACACAAAGAAGGCGAAGTAATTAAACGTATTCACGTTCGCATCTATATTAACGCACCTACTCAAATACAACTTGAAGAACGGATCAACAAGATCTGCAAGTCTCTAGACAGTGATGGATACAAAAGTATTGTCTTTTTAGATGAACAAAAGGAAGAATGGCAAGCAAAGTTCTTAGATTATGAATCTCAACAAAAGCTCGTAAACAGAAGGCCTGGTATTGAGATTCCGGCTGAAGCGTTAGGTCTTGGATTCGCGCACGATCAAACGAGTTTAAAGGACCCAACAGGAGCCTATTATGGCTACACTCGAACAAGAGGAACAGTCTACTGGGATATGTTTCATCAGACGATGAAACGTCTTTATTATAACCTTTTTGTATCAGGTGATATGGGATCTGGTAAATCAACTCTTTTGAAAAAAATCTTACGTGATAATGCATTAAAAGGAAACTTTATTCGAGGTTTTGATAAGTCAGGAGAGTTTTTAGCTGTAACAGAAGATTTTGGAGGTAAGACCGTCAATCTGGATGGATCAGGTGGTAGGGTTAACCTTTTTCAAGTATTCCCTACGGTTTCATCAGAAGGTGAAGATGAATTAAAGGTCGATGAAGCAGCTTCTTTCAGGCAACACGTATCGAAACTAAACATGTGTTACCGCATGTTAAATCCTAATAGCACAGATGCTGAACAACAACAGTTTGATGAACTTGTTTATGACTTTTATGTGTTTAAGGGGCTGTGGGACTATTCTGGTGAAGTGCGTATAACCAATTTACCGGCTGAAGACTACCCTATTCTTTCCGAATTTCATGCGTTCTGTTTAGAACGCTATAAATTAGAGGAAGACGAACGTTTCAAAGGAAGAATCGGTGATATTTCAAAGTCTATTGGTAACCTCGTGAGACAGTACGGGGAGCTATTTGATGGGTGTACAACGATTCCAGACATGACCCATGAACAGATTGTATTCTACGATATTGGGAATCTATCACAGCTTAAGGCGGAAATTTTCGACATCCAGGTGTTTAATGCACTCACTCAAATTTGGGCAAATATGATGCACTCCGGTAGAAGAGAAAAAGACGCTTATGACACGCAGACCAAGCACTGGTGGGATATCAAACGATTCTTAATTATCGTGGACGAATGTCACAATGTTCTTAACATCCAAAAATCGTTTACAGCTGACTTCTTTGTAACATTGATGTCTGAAGCACGAAAGTTTTTCGGGGGAGTTGTTCTGGCCACGCAGCGTATGGAACGAATGTTTCCGAAGGCAGAGAACGTATCCAATGACAAGATGGCGCTTGCTTCTAATAAGCTGTCTGAGATCTTCGGATTGACGCAGTATAAAGCAATCTTCAGACAAGACGCGACCTCCATGAAACTAATAAAAAATCTCTTTGGTGACCAAATGACAGACATGGAATATGGGATGATGCCAACGTTTGATAAAGGAAATTGTGTTCTTTCTATCGCTGGTGATCAGAACCTAGTAATGACCGTAGAAGTTACACCGGAAGAGCTAGCGCTATTCAAAGGAGGGGCTTAATGATGGGAGATCAAGGGATGAACAATAGACAAGGGAACAAGAACCTTAAAAGGATTTATTTGGCCACGGTTGGGATATTTATCACAGCTGTGGTTTTATTTTTTTTCCAACAGAAACAACCTGTTCAGGAGAAAAAGACGGAGACGGCCAATGATTTAATTATTGAATCCGGAGTGCAAGAAGATACCATGAGCGATTATGAAAAAGAAAAGGCAGCCATCAAGAAAAAGAACCGAGAAGAGGTTGGGGAAACGGTCACGGACTTTATAAAAGCGTACTATACCTATGATGCCAACAATCGATTTAAAAGCCTTGAGGATGCTAAGCCATATCTCACGCGTGACTTTTACGAGGAGTTAAAAAAAACCGAAGATGAAAACACAAAAGTGCCTATACATGCGTATCGAGAGGTAACTAAAATTAACTTACAAGACTACCTAAGAATGGGAGAAAACCACACAATCATTGCAAAAACGACAGCAGAACTATTTGATGAAAAAAAGAAACGGTTAAGTACGATTGGTGTTGAATTTCACTTTAATGTTGTGCGCGAAGACAACAAATGGAAGATCTCCTATTTCGCACTATTTGGAAAGAGCTTAGAAGCAAATGAAGAATAAATTGATCAAAGGAGTGCTAATGAAACTATTAGCTCTCCTTTTGTCTTCTGTGGGCGTTTATGTGTTTATCGGTCTATTTGTTAGCCTCCTGATTCTTGGGGCAGTAGGAGGCAATTCGAATAACGGAGGTTCATTTGAAGGCGTCTCTCCTATTAATATTTCTCCTGAAGTCGAACAGTATCGTTCGAAAGTGGAAGAGGAATGTTTGAAGAATGGAATACCCGAGACTGTGAACTTAATCCTCGCGATTATGATGCAAGAAAGTGGAGGACGAGTCCCTGATGTGATGCAGTCGAGTGAGTCTCAAGGACTGCCACCTAATGCTATTACAGATCCTCATTACTCAATTGAAGTAGGTGTGAAGTACTTCTCAATCGGATACAAATACGCGAAGGAAAACGCCAAGCAAAACGTCAATGAAACTAGTCTTCAGGGATACAATTATGGCTACGGTTTTATCCCTTGGTCGATCTCAACTTACGGTGGTTGGTCGGAAACAAACGCCGCAGAATTTGCGTTTATGAAGAGTGGTGGAAGGAAACGGGACAATGGCCAGTGGAAGTATGGCGACCAGTTATATGTGTCACATGTGATGAGGTATTTAGTGGCGAATGATGGTTCTGAAAATGGAGGGATAAAGCCGTTACCAGGAGGACATAAGACAGTAGAAAAGGCCATCTCAGAGGGGTCGAAGTTCATCGGTCGTTCAACGTACGTGTTCGGTGGAGGACGTAATCAGGGTGATATTGCACGTGGTCATTTTGATTGTAGTAGCTTCATTCACTACGCTTTTTCACAAGCTGGGTTGAACCTTGGACCACTCTCATCTGTGACAACGGATACGTTAATAAACAAAGGTCCCCGTGTGAATCCTTCAGATATCAAACGAGGCGATTTAGTCTTCTTTGATACGTATAAAGTGAACGGACACGTAGGCATCTATCTAGGGAATGGAGAATTTTTAAACTGTCAAGACACCGGTGGTGTAAGAGTGGCATCGATGCAAAATAGTTACTGGAAAGGCACGTATAATGGTGTCATTGTTCGTGTAACCCAGTAAAAAAGAGAGGTGCAGGACGGGTTGTTTTCAAAAATAAAATTCAAGAAAAACGGAACAAAGTACAAGCTGATGGTCTTCTCTATCGGCTTTCTTTTTTTATTCTTTTTATCTAGTAGAGTGCTATTTAATATGCCAAAAGCGCATGAAGATACAGCTCTTCGGACGCCGGTTTCATTCTCTAAAATGGATATTGAGGTGGCGAGTAAAGACTTTTATGAAAGTAAAAACTTACTTGAGATCAATGTCTTAGTGAAAGAAAGGGGAAATGGAATTCCGGTTGATCTTGGTGTAAACATAAAAGAAAAATCAGATACAGAAGTTGTATATAAGAAGAAAATTGTAAAGATTACCGATCAATATTATGTCATTTTCGTTCATGGTTTACCGGACAAATGGAAGAGTGTTTCATTTGATTTTTATGATAAGAACGAATCAAAAAGTGTGATGAAGGGAGACCAAAAAATCTATGTTTCTTCTGCTAAAGCAGAAAAACATGATCGATTTATTCCTCTAAAAGATTCGTTTTATGAAGTTAAATATACAAATCTTTTAATTAAAGATGCAGAAAAAATCATCAAAGAAGAACAAAAAATGATTGCAACAGCCAACAAAAATCAGAACGAGTTAAAACAAAAAATAGAGTCATTAAAAAAAGAACTCGATTACAAAACAGAAACAGAAAAAGCAGAAGTAAACCAAACTATTTCCTCACTTAATTTGAAAATTGAAGGTTACAAAAGAGAAAAAACAGATCATGAGAAGTTGATAAAAGAGCAGCAAGAACGAATAAAAAATCTCAAGAAAAAGAAGCAAGAACTAGAAGTGCAATGATAGTTTTATTCTGAAGATGACGAGTAAAACACCACTCTTTATGTATACCAGATAGGTATTATCTCTAAAAATTGATATACCTGACTGGTATTTTTTCAGGGAAAACATATACCTGGGTGGTATTTTCATAAGATTTTCATATACCTGACTGGTATTTTTTTATGATTCCATGGTACCGCAAAAAAACAAACCGCACTGCGGTTTCAACCATGAAATGGTAGCAGTTTTCCCTTATGCTCTTTATTGCTTTCGCCTCCCCTTCTTTTCGAAGGGGGGACGTCTGGTAGCTATCGCTACCAGACTCGAAAGAATAAACGATCTTTCAAAGATTAAAGATCAAGTTTGCGCAATCTACTGGAGAAAGGTTTTGAAAAAAATGGAGCAATTGAACATCAAAGGAGTCTCGATTTCTACACAAAAAATGCTCGCAGATAAAGCAAGAGCTGCGAGCATGTCGAAGAACGCATATTTAAAAAAATTACTCGACACTCATGTGATCGCTGAAGAAGTAGAAGGGATAAGAACAGACTATGAAGAGCTC
>NZ_JACZDW010000005.1:0-204898 GCF_015903875.1 Fictibacillus sp. 7GRE50 | reverse complement strand
AAGCTCTTTAGCGCCGATGGTAGTTGGGGGTTTCCCCCTGTTAGAGTAGGACGTCGCTAGGCAAAGAAGGTGGGACGAACTTTATGTTCGTTCCATCTTTTTTTTGTTTTAAAAAGGCTGCTTTTCTTTACCGTTTTATTATTAAATAGCTAGAAAAATAAACTTTGGAATCATTTGAAAGTTGAAAACAGTGCATTCGGGATATAAATAACGAGTTTTTATGAAAGAAGAAAGGTCCAACTTACTTGCCTTCACATTTATAAGTCCTCAAATGAATTTATAAGTCTTCAAAAAAATTTATAAGTCTTCATCAGAGTTTATAAGTCCTCAAAAAATATTTATAAGTCTTCACCATATTCTCACCCCTAACCCAGAGCTTAAAACCATCAAAAAGGAAACTTGGCATCTGCCAAGCTTTCATTCAACCCATAAAGTAAGCTCGGCAAGACGCCGAGCCTCGTATTCAAACCTAAAAAGGAAACTTTGGCTTCCGCCAAACTTCCTACTAAACTCCCCCAAAAACCACAACTGTTTTTGCATCAATTCTCCAGTTTCCAACTTGTCCAAAAAGTGTTATCCTTAACGAAGTATTTTTCACCTTGGGAGGCTTGCCATCATGTTAGATAATGCGTTCGTCATGGTTGGGATCATTTTATTGATCAATATTGTATATGTATCGTTTTTTACGATCAGGATGATCCTGACGTTGAAAGGGCAAAGGTACTTGGCTGCCTTTATTAGTGTGTTCGAGGTTATTATCTATGTGGTCGGCCTCGGGCTTGTTCTTGATAACTTGAATGAGATTCAAAACTTGATTGCATATGCGGTTGGTTATGGAATTGGTGTTTTAGTAGGAATGAAGATTGAAGAAAAGCTTGCACTTGGATATACTACTGTTAACGTAATTACGACAAATCTCGAAGGCGGGTTGCCGAACGAGCTTCGCAACAAAGGCTATGGTGTTACGAACTGGCTTGCAGAAGGTCGTGAAGGACAGCGGTTGATGATGGAGATTTTAACATCACGTAAATCAGAAATGAACCTATATAATACGGTTAAGGATTTGGATCCGAAGGCGTTTATTATTTCACATGAACCTAAAGCGTTTCATGGTGGATTTTGGGTTAAGGGTATCAGGAGGTAACAGATGGAGAAGAAACCTTCTAAAAAGAAGTTCGCTGTTGAAGCAGGAGAAACGATCTCGGATTGTCTGGATCGAATGGCCGATGAGGGCTATACACCGGTAAGACGTATGGAAGAGCCCGTTTTCCATGAAGTGAAACGAAACGGCAGAATGGAACCAGAAGTAAAGGAACAAAGAATTGTATTTGAAGGCAAACTCCTTCAATAATGACCAAAACACGAACATTAAATGTAATATACAACTTAATGTTCGATTTTTGTTGACAAAACAAAACAATCATTGCTACAATAAAACCAGAAGAATAAAGCCCTCATATAATTTCGGGGATATGGCCCGTAAGTCTCTACCTGATGACCGTTATTTCATCAGACTATGAGGGAAAGCATCTTTCTGTCTATTTTTTCGGATACGTATGTCCAGTTGGCTGCTTTCTCTCATATTAGGGAGAAGCATACCAACTGGACTTTTTTATATTTTCTGACAATAAGGAGGCTACCATGGCTAAAGTTGGCGTGATCATGGGAAGTGTTTCAGATTGGGAAACAATGAAAGAAGCGTGTGACCTATTAGATGAACTAGAAGTAGCTTACGAGAAGAAGGTGGTTTCGGCACACCGTACACCGGATCTCATGTTTCAATACGCAGAAGAAGCAGAGCATAGAGGAATTGAAGTGATCATTGCTGGAGCAGGCGGAGCAGCTCACTTGCCAGGTATGGTCGCTGCAAAAACGATCCTGCCTGTAATCGGTGTTCCGGTTCAATCCAAAGCGCTTAACGGCATGGATTCACTGCTATCCATCGTTCAGATGCCAAAGGGTGTTCCTGTAGCGACAGTTGCGATCGGGAAGGCTGGTGCAGCGAATGCCGGACTTCTAGCCGCACAGATGGTAGCCGTACATGATGAAGGAGTCAAACAACGTTTAAAACAACGCCGTGCCACAGCACAACAATTGGCGATCGAAAGTAGTGAGCTTCTTGTTTAAGACGATAAGACCACAACAAACACTTGGTATACTTGGCGGAGGTCAGCTTGGCCGTATGATGGCGTTGAGCGCTCGTGAGATGGGATTGAACGTTGTTGTTTTAGAGCCAGGTGAGAATTCACCATGCGGGCAAGTTGCGGATCAACAGATCACAACAGCTTATGACGACCGAGAAGGCATCAAGAAGCTTGCAGAACAAAGCGATGTCGTCACATACGAGTTTGAAAACATAGATGCAGAGAGTGCGAACTGGTTAGAAGAGAACGGAAACTTACCGCAGGGAAGCCGTCTTCTCTCTGTCACTCAGCACCGTTTAAAAGAGAAAGAAACGCTTCAAAAAGCAGGTGTCCCTGTAGCTCCGTACCGCCCTGTGACCGATCTTCGTTCACTCCAACGTGCGGTGGAAGAATTGGGTTACCCTTCTGTATTAAAAACGTGCAGAGGTGGATATGACGGGAAAGGGCAGTTTGTGATCAAGCAAGAAAGTGATCTTGAGATTGCAGCAACACTATTAGAAAAAGAGACAGATTGTGTGCTGGAAGCTTGGATTCCTTTTGAAAAAGAAATATCCGTAATCGTAACGAGAAGTGTGAGCGGTGAGGTTAAATCGTTTCCGATCGCAGAGAATATACACAAAGAGAATATCCTGCATCAAACGATCGCGCCAGCACGCATCACGAACACAACAGCGGATCAAGCAAAGCTCCTAGCGGGGTCAATCGCAACGGAATTAGAGCTTGTTGGTACGCTTGCGGTAGAGATGTTCGTCGCAAAAGACGGTACGATCTATGTGAACGAACTGGCGCCACGCCCGCATAACTCCGGACATTACACGATCGAGGCGTGTGAGACTTCACAGTTCGATCAGCATGTCCGTGCCGTATGCAACTGGCCACTCGGCAATACCGAATTAATAAAACCAGCCGTGATGATCAATATATTAGGTGAACATCATGAGACTGTGTTACGAGAGATAGGAAATCTAGGAGAAGCGAAACTTCATCTGTACGGAAAGAAAGAAGCGAAAGCGAAACGAAAGATGGGGCATATCACGGTTTTAGGTGATACGATTGAACAGGCACTAGAAAAAGCAGAAAAAGTGTCCGCATTATTTTTAAGTGATAACAAAACGGAGGTAACACAATGATTGAACGCTATACACGCCCTGAAATGGGAGCGATCTGGACGGACGAAAACAAATACCAAGCATGGCTTGAAGTAGAGATTCTAGCTTGTGAAGCTTGGGCAGAGCTAGGTGATATTCCAAAAGAAGACGTAAAGAAGCTTCGTGAAAATGCGTCTTTCGATATTAACCGAATTCTAGAGATTGAAGAAGAAACACGTCACGATGTTGTTGCATTTACGCGAGCGGTATCTGAAACGCTTGGCGAAGAGCGCAAATGGGTGCATTACGGACTAACTTCCACAGATGTTGTAGATACAGCTCTTTCCTACCTACTTAAACAAGCAAACGACATCTTAGCGAAAGATCTAGATCGTTTCGTTGAGATTCTTGCAGAAAAAGCAAAAGAACATAAATATACCGTGATGATGGGTCGTACGCACGGAGTGCATGCTGAACCTACAACGTTCGGATTGAAACTTGCTCTTTGGTACGAAGAGATGAAGCGTAACGTTGAACGCTTCAAGCAAGCGTCTGACACGGTTCGTTTCGGTAAAATCTCTGGAGCCGTTGGAACGTATGCGAACATCGACCCATTCGTTGAAAAATATGTCTGTGAAAAGCTTGGACTAGAAGCTTCGCCGATCTCAACACAAACGTTGCAGCGTGACCGTCACGCGCACTACATGTCAACGTTGGCACTTATCGCAACGAGCATCGAGAAGTTCGCAACAGAAGTTCGCGGTCTACAAAAGAGTGAGACGCGTGAAGTAGAAGAGTTCTTTGCAAAAGGTCAAAAAGGATCTTCAGCAATGCCTCATAAACGTAATCCGATCGGATCTGAAAACATGACTGGTCTTGCTCGTGTAATCCGTGGTTACATGATGACAGCATATGAGAACGTATCTCTATGGCATGAGCGTGATATCTCGCATTCATCAGCTGAGCGCGTGATCTTACCAGATGCAACGATCGCATTGAACTACATGCTGAACCGTTTTGGCAACATCATCAAGAACTTAACCGTGTTCCCAGAAAACATGAAACGCAACATGGAGCGCACTTACGGATTGATCTACTCACAGCGCGTTCTTCTAAAATTGATCGATAAAGGAATGGCACGTGAAGAAGCATACGACACAGTGCAGCCAAAAGCGATGCAAGCATGGGAAGAAGGCGTACAGTTCAGAACATTAGTAGAAGCTGAACAAAAAATTACTGAAAAATTAACACCTGAAGAAATCTCTGAATGCTTTGACTACAGTTATCATCTGTCACACGTAGACACAATCTTCGACAGATTAGGGCTTTAAAGGGTTTTATATACGAAGAATTGCTTTTATAAATGGTAAGTTTTTAAATCTTTAACGTTTGCACATCATTGAAAAGTTGATTGAAGTGTAAGATGCGAGACTCCTGCGGGACGAGTGGGCAGGTGAGACCCTCAATGGCGCATAGCGGCGAGGGGCTCACCGCACGCCCCGCGGAAAGCGAGTATCTGAAACGGAAATCAACCTCTTTCAAACTACGAAGATTAAACAAGCTTTTTTGAAGTACTTCAACTAAAAAGAGAGTGATATATTGAACTCTCTTTCTCTTTGCCATTTTTAAAAGATTGAATATTGGGAATCTTCATATAACGGAGGGGTCACGATGGAGAAGTTAGAGCAGCTATACGAAGGAAAAGCAAAACGCATCTACCGCACAACCGACGAAGAAGTCGTCTGGGTCAGCTACAAAGATTCAGCAACAGCGTTCAACGGCGAGAAAAAAGCGGAAATCGCAGGAAAAGGAAGACTGAACAACGAGATCTCATCTATCCTTTTTGAACTGCTCAAAGAGAAAGGAATCGACTCCCACTTCGTAAAACGAGTATCCGAAACAGAACAGGTCGTAAAAAAGGTGACCATCATCCCCTTAGAAGTAGTTGTTCGTAACATCGCGGCTGGGTCGTTATCAAAGCGTACCGGAATTCCTGAAGGCCAGATCCTTCCACGCACGATCGTCGAATTTTATTACAAAAATGATGACCTCGGCGATCCGCTTATTACGGAAGAGCATATCGACATCATGAACTTGGCAACGCGAGAGCAGCTCAGCCAGATTTCAGAACAAGCGATTCAGATCAATGAAGTGCTTACGTCTTATTTTGTTCAAAAGAATGTAAAGCTCGTCGACTTTAAGCTAGAGTTCGGAACAGATGCTAACGGAAACCTTATGCTCGCTGATGAAATTTCTCCTGATACTTGCCGTTTATGGGATGCAGAAACGAACGAGAAACTCGATAAAGATGTATTTCGCCGAGGATTAGGAAGTTTAACAGATGCTTATGAAAAAATACTACAACGTCTAGGAGGCCTATCATGTACAAAGTAAAGGTGTATGTAACATTAAGAGAGAGTGTATTGGATCCACAAGGTAAGGCAGTAATGAGCTCGCTTCACAAAATGGGACAGTCAGAGGTTGAAGATGTACGTATTGGTAAGTATCTGGAGTTAACGCTTCAAAAAGGCGATTACGATCTAGATGAAAAAATCGTGAGCATGTGCTCGAAACTTTTATCGAATCCGGTGATTGAAGACTACCGCTACGAGGTGGAGGAGGTTGTCGCACAGTGAAGTTTGCTGTAATCGTTTTTCCGGGATCAAACTGTGACAATGACATGTATCATGCTGTAAAAGATGAGCTCGGCGCTGAAGTTGAGTACGTCTGGCATGACGCTACGAACTTAAATCAATTTGACGGTATTTTATTGCCTGGTGGTTTCTCTTATGGAGATTACCTACGCTCTGGCGCAATCGCGCAATTTTCGAACGTGATGACAGAAGTGGTTAAAGCAGCGCGTGAAGGAAAACCAGTTCTTGGCGTTTGTAACGGATTTCAAATTTTACTTGAAACAGGACTTCTGCCAGGAGCGATGCGTCGCAATGAATCATTGAAATTCATCTGCCAGCCAGAAGAACTAGTCGTTGAGAACACATCAACGATCTTCACGACTCAGTACGAAAAAGGAGAAGTGATTTCCGTTCCGGTCGCGCATGGTGAAGGAAACTATTATTGCGATGAAGAGACGCTGCAACAGCTAAAGGCAAAAAACCAGATCGTATTCACGTATAAAAACAATCCGAACGGATCGGTTGAAAACATTGCCGGTATCACGAACGAAGAAGGCAACGTGCTAGGTATGATGCCGCATCCGGAGCGCGCGGTTGATGAGCTTTTAGGTAGCAAAGATGGTCTTAAATTATTTCAATCTATTGTGAAGAGCTGGAGGGAACGTTATGTCGCTGCAACATGAACCAACAAGTTCACAAATTAAGAAGCAAAAATTATACCGTGAGATGGGTTTAAGTGATTCAGAGTTTGATCTCGTAGAAAAGATTATCGGCAGATCTCCTAACTGGACAGAAACAGGATTGTTCTCTGTTATGTGGAGTGAGCACTGTTCTTATAAAAATTCAAAGCCTGTTCTAAGCAAGTTCCCTACAAAAGGTGAGCGCGTCCTTCAAGGTCCTGGTGAAGGTGCTGGGATCGTGGATATTGGAGACGGTCAAGCGGTTGTTTTCAAGATCGAATCTCATAACCATCCTTCAGCGATCGAGCCTTACCAAGGAGCTGCAACAGGTGTTGGTGGAATCATCCGTGACGTTTTCTCGATGGGAGCGCGTCCGATCGCGATGTTGAACTCGCTTCGTTTTGGAGAGCTAGAGTCTCCGCGTGTGAAGTATTTGTTTGAGCAAGTAGTAGCGGGAATCGCAGGCTACGGAAACTGCATCGGAATTCCGACGGTCGGTGGAGAAGTTCAATTCGATCCATCGTACGAAGGCAATCCACTTGTGAACGCGATGTGTGTCGGTCTGATCGACCATAAAGACATCAAGAAAGGTCAAGCGAAGGGTGCAGGAAACTCTGTCATGTACGTTGGGGCGAAAACGGGCCGTGACGGAATCCACGGTGCAACGTTTGCATCGGAAGAGCTTTCTGAAGCGTCAGAAGAAAAGCGTCCTGCCGTTCAAGTTGGAGATCCTTTTATGGAGAAACTCGTTATGGAAGCGTGCCTAGAGCTAATTCACAATTGTGATGCACTTGTTGGGATACAAGATATGGGTGCGGCAGGTCTTACAAGTTCGTCCGCTGAGATGGCGAGTAAAGCGGGTATGGGAATCGAGATGAACCTTGATCTTATTCCACAGCGTGAAACAGGAATGACAGCTTATGAGATGATGCTTTCCGAATCTCAAGAGCGCATGCTGTTAGTTGTTGAAAAAGGCCGTGAGCATGAAGTGGAAAAGATCTTTGCAAAATGGGATCTTGATTGCGTAACGGTTGGAACGGTTATTGAAGAACAAGTACTGCGTCTTACTCACCAAGGTGAGATCGTTGCAGATGTACCGGTAGATGCTCTTGCAGAAGATGCTCCGGTTTATCATAAGCCATCAAAAGAACCTGCTTATTATGGCGAGTTCCAAGCGCAAGCAGACTACTTCCCAGAGATTACTAGCTTCAAATCTACGTTGCTATCTCTTTTGAAGCAGCCGACGATCGCGAGTAAAGAGTGGATTTACAACCAGTACGACTACATGGTGCGTACGAATACGGTCGTAGCACCTGGATCGGATGCAGCAGTCGTCCGTATCCGTGGAACGAAAAAAGCGTTAGCGATGACAACAGACTGTAACTCTCGCTATCTCTATCTCGATCCAGAAGTGGGTGGGATGATTGCTGTTGCTGAAGCAGCTCGTAATCTAGTATGTTCAGGAGCACAGCCTCTTGCGGTGACAGACTGTTTGAACTACGGAAATCCTGAAAAGCCTGAGATCTTCTGGCAGCTAGAGAAATCAGCTGACGGAATGAGTGCGGCATGCAACAAACTTGCAACACCAGTTATCGGTGGAAACGTGTCTCTTTATAACGAAACGAACGGGGTAGCTGTTTATCCGACGCCAGTAATCGGTATGGTCGGGCTTATTGAAGATACGAATCACATCGTGACGCAAAGCTTTAAAGAAGCGGGCGATATCATCTATCTAGTTGGTGAGAGCAAGGCTGAGTTTGGCGGAAGTGAGCTTCAGAAGATGAAAGAAGGACGCATTTTTGGTAAAGCGCCTCACATCGATCTAGAAGTGGAAGAAACAAGACAGCGTGAGCTTTTAGCAGCGATTCAAAAAGGCTTGATCCAATCTGCGCATGACGTTGCAGAAGGCGGACTATCTGTTGCACTTGCTGAGTCTGTGATGGACGGTAAAGTAGGAGCGAGCGTGACGTTAACAGATGAGCCGATCGGAAGTCTTTTCGGAGAATCTCAATCCCGTTTCTTAGTCACTGTAAAACCTGAACATCAAGATGAGTTCCAACAGCTTGTAAAAGACGCAAAAATTATAGGTTTTGTACGTTCTGAGAGCGGTCTAGCGATCGATAATGAGCAGGGTGAAGAGTTGTTATCCTGCACGCTCCAGGAGATGCAAGACGCCTGGAAAGGAGCTATTCCATGCTTGCTGACATCAAAGGCTTAAACGAAGAATGTGGTGTGTTCGGGATCTGGGGTCACCCAGATGCCGCACAACTCACGTATTACGGTCTGCACAGTTTGCAGCACCGCGGACAAGAAGGAGCAGGTATCGTTGTAACAGACGGTGAGCGCCTGAGAACACATAAAGGAAGCGGACTTGTTAACGATGTGTTCAGCAAAGGGGAGCTCGAAGGATTGATCGGACATGGTGCAATCGGCCATGTTCGGTATTCCACGGCAGGAGGTAATGAGCTTGCGAACGTTCAGCCACTCTTGTTCCGTTCCCAAACAAGTTCACTTGCTCTTGCACATAACGGAAATCTTGTAAATGCCAACGCGCTAAAACATCAGCTGGAATCGCAAGGAAGCATTTTTCAAACCACTTCAGATACTGAAGTGCTTGCTCACCTGATCAAGCGCAGCGGTTATTTTACACTAAAAGAAAAAGTACAAAACGCTTTAACAATGCTAAAAGGTGCGTATGCATTCTTAGTGATGACAGAGAACGAGATGATGGTTGCACTCGATCCGAACGGTTTACGCCCATTGTCACTCGGTATGCTTGGTGATGCGTATGTGGTCGCATCTGAAACGTGTGCGTTCGATGTGGTTGGGGCAACGTACGTGCGTGACGTGCAGCCGGGAGAGCTTTTGATCATTAATGAAGACGGACTAAGAGTTGATACGTTCTCGACTTCTGTTCAACGCTCCATGTGCTCGATGGAATATATTTATTTTTCAAGACCTGACAGCAATATCGAAGGAATCAACGTTCATGCGGCTCGTAAAAGTCTTGGGAAAAAGATGTATGAAGAAGCGCCGATTGAAGCGGATGTTGTAACCGGTGTTCCTGATTCTAGTATCTCTGCTGCGATCGGTTATGCAGAAGCATCCGGTATACCATATGAAATCGGTTTGATTAAAAATCGCTATGTCGGTCGTACGTTCATCCAGCCTTCTCAAGAGCTTCGTGAACTAGGTGTGAAGATGAAGCTTTCACCGGTTCGAGGAATCGTAGAAGGTAAGCGTGTTGTGATGGTCGATGACTCAATCGTACGTGGAACGACGAGCCGTCGAATCGTGAAGATGCTGCGTGCTGCAGGCGCTACAGAAGTTCACGTACGCATAACAGCGCCACCGATCGCGCATCCATGCTATTACGGCATCGATACGTCCGAACGCGCGGAACTGATCGCATCTAAGCATTCGGTTGATGAGATTCGTGAGATTATTGGTGCTGATTCACTATCGTTTATTTCCGTAGAAGGATTGATGGAAGGCATCGGACGTTCGAATGCTGAACCGAACTGCGGACAATGTTTAGCTTGTTTTACAGGACGATATCCAACAGAAATTTATCCAGATACTGTTTTACCATATGAAAAAGAGCTTGTTTAAAGGGGGAGAAGACGATGGCAGAAGCATATAAGCAAGCAGGCGTGAACATCGAAGCAGGATATGAAGCGGTCGATCGTATCAAGAAGCATGCACAGAGAACGAAGCGTCCGGAAGTATTAGCGGGTCTTGGTGGATTTGGGGCGATGTTCGATCTATCCGGATTCTCACATAAAGAACCGGTGCTCATTTCCGGAACAGACGGAGTAGGTACGAAACTGATGCTTGCGTTCATGGCGGATAAGCATGACACGATCGGTGTAGATGCAGTTGCGATGTGTGTAAACGATATCGTAGCGCAAGGTGCTGAGCCGCTTTATTTCCTGGACTATATTGCTTGCGGCACGCTTCACCCTGAAAAGATTGAACAGATCGTTAGTGGGATCGCGGATGGCTGTGAACAAGCGGGATGTGCGCTCATCGGCGGAGAAACGGCTGAGATGCCTGGCATGTACGACAGTGAAGAGTACGATCTTGCTGGGTTCACAGTCGGAATCGCAGAGAAATCAAAGCTGATCAACGGCGCTGCTATCTCTGAAAACGATGTATTGATCGGTCTTGCTTCAAACGGTCTTCATTCCAACGGCTTTTCACTCGTTCGTAAAGTTTTATTAGAAAACGCCGGTCTTGATCTGAATCAACACATTGAAAGCTTATCTAAACCATTAGGTGAAGAGTTGTTAACACCGACTCGCATCTATGTAAAACCGTTGCTTGAAGTGTTCAATCAGTTTGATGTGAACGGTGTTGCTCATATTACAGGCGGCGGTTTCATCGAAAACATTCCACGTATGCTGCCAGAAGGTCTTGCAGCAGAAGTAGATTATGGATCATGGCCGGTACCTGCAATCTTTGATCTGATCGAAGAAAAAGGAAACCTCACACGTAAAGAGATGTTCACAACGTTTAACATGGGAATTGGAATGGTGCTCTCGGTTTCAGAAGAAAATATGCTCCCGATCATCCGCCTTTTAGAAGAAACAGGCGAGAAGCCTTACATCATCGGTCGCGTGAAAAAAGGTGAAGGCGTGATCTTTGGTGGAGGAAACATCGAATGAGAAAAATAGCTGTATTTGCTTCTGGAAGCGGAAGTAACTTTCAAGCCATCGTAGATGCGGTTGAAGCAGGTGAGCTTCAAGCGGATATCGAGCTTTTAGTATGTGATAAACCGGGGGCAAAGGTGATCGATCGTGCGCGCCATTTTGACATTCCAACATACTCGTTCATGCCTCAAACGTTTGCATCAAAAGCTGATTTTGAAAAAGAAATCGTTTCTGAACTTCAATCCTATGGAGTAGAATTTATCGTTCTTGCAGGATATATGAGGTTGGTTGGTGAGGTATTATTAAAAGCGTATGAAGGTCGTATCATCAATATCCACCCATCTTATCTTCCTGCATTTCCGGGCAAAAATGCGGTCGGACAAGCACTGAAAGCAAACGTTGCCGAAACAGGTGTAACGGTTCATTATGTAGACAGTGGAATGGATACAGGACCTATCATCGAACAAGTAAGAATCCCCGTATTGCCAGGCGATACAGAGGATACCCTGCAGCAGCGCATCCAAAAAGCAGAACACCAATTGTACCCAGCTATCATCAACAAACTATTACAAAAAGACACCGTAGGAGGCATCTTACATTGACGATCAAACGTGCACTCATAAGCGTATCAAATAAAGAAGGATTACTTCATTTTGCAGAAAAACTAGCTCAACACGGCGTAGAGATCATCTCTACAGGCGGAACAAAAAAAGCTTTGCAAGACGCAGGAATTCCTGTAATCGGTATCTCTGAAGTGACTGGTTTTCCAGAGATCATGGACGGACGTGTCAAAACGCTACATCCAAAAATTCATGGCGGTTTACTCGCTGTTCGAGATAATGAGACACACCAAAAAGCGATGCAAGAAAATGAAATCTCTCCAATCGATCTTGTAGTCGTAAACCTTTATCCTTTCAAAGAAACGATCGCCAAAGAAGGAACTACGTTCGCTGATGCGATCGAAAATATCGATATCGGCGGACCAAGCATGCTTCGTTCAGCAGCGAAGAATCATGCTTACGTAACGGTCGTTGTCGATCCGGCAGACTATGAGACAGTAGCGGGTGAGCTTGATGGTGCAGGAGCGGTGAGTGAAGAGACGCGCCGCAGACTTGCTGCGAAGACGTTCCGTCATACAGCGGCTTATGATGCGTTAATCGCAGAGTATTTAACAGCAGCTGTAGAAGAGGAGCACCCAGAATCCTACACGGTCACATATGAAAAGAAACAGGATCTTCGATACGGTGAGAACCCACATCAAAAAGCCGCGTTTTATTCGACGCCACTGAAGAACACGCTCTCTTTAACAGACGCTGAACAGCTTCACGGAAAAGAGCTTTCGTACAACAACATCAACGATGCTGATGCAGCACTTTCAATCGTAAAAGAGTTCGTTGATCCAGCCGTTGTTGCGGTTAAACACATGAATCCATGTGGAGTAGGTACAGGCTCAACCATTCTTGAAGCATACAACCGTGCGTTTGAAGCAGACCCTGTATCGATCTTCGGCGGCATCATCGCTGCTAACACAGAAATAGATGAAGAAACAGCGCAAAAACTGAGTGAGATTTTTCTAGAGATCATCATCGCTCCATCTTTTACAGAAAAAGCACTAGAGATTTTAACGAAAAAGAAAAACATTCGCTTATTAAAGCTAGATTTTACAGAAGGTAAAGGGATCGCAAAAAAAATCACAACCGTTTCTGGCGGAATGCTCGTTCAAGAGGAAGACGTTTACGGTTTGGATGATGCGAACGTGACGATTCCAACAAAGCGCCAGCCGACTGAGCAAGAGTGGAAAGATCTAAAGCTTGCTTGGAAAGTGGTAAAGCACGTGAAATCTAACGCGATTGTCTTAGCGAAAGACGAAATGACAGTAGGCGTTGGTGCAGGTCAGATGAACCGCGTTGGCGCAGCGAAAATCGCGATCGAGCAAGCGGGGAAACGTGCACAAGGTTCTGCTCTTGGATCAGATGCGTTCTTCCCAATGGATGACACCGTAGAAGCAGCGGCACGCGCTGGCGTAACAGCGATCATCCAGCCAGGTGGATCGATCAAGGATGAAGATTCGATCAAAAAAGCAGACGAGCACGGGATCACGATGGTGTTTACAGGCGTAAGACACTTTAAGCATTAATCATGTTGGCACAGGAGTGCGGAGAAGGGTTGATTTCCGTTCCAGGCGCTCCCTTTCCGGGGGGCGTGCGGTGAGCCTCTTAGCGCTTTGCGCTGTTAAGAGTCTCACCTGTCCCGCTGATCCCCCAGGAGTCTCGCACCTTGCACTCCAATCAACTATTCAGTGATGAAAAAGATTTTAAAGATCTTCCAACGTTCTGTATTCTAGATATAAAAAAATAAACAGAAGCGGTTCATGAGGCCGTTTCTATTTATTTTAAAAAAAGGAGGTAGCAATTCATGAACGTTCTTGTAATCGGCAAAGGTGGACGTGAACATGCGCTCGTGTGGAAATTTGCCAACAGCCCGAGTGTCACACAAGTGTTTGCTGCACCAGGAAACCCAGGCATGGCTCAACAAGCAACATGCGTTTCCATCAAAGAAACCAACATCGAAGAGCTTGTCACTTTTGCAAAAACAAACGAAATCGGATTAACTTTCGTTGGCCCTGAAGTGCCTCTACTAGAAGGCATCGTAGATCGTTTCACGGAAGAAGACCTTGTTATCTTCGGTCCATCTAAAGCGGCAGCAGAGATCGAAGGCTCAAAATCGTTCGCGAAGGACCTTATGAAAAAGTACGACATCCCAACAGCTGCATCAGAAACGTTTACGAATCATGATGAAGCTCTAGCTTACGTTCGAGAAAAAGGCGCACCAATCGTGTTGAAAGCGGACGGGCTTGCCGCAGGTAAAGGTGTCATTGTGGCAATGACCTTAGAAGAAGCGGAAGAGGGTCTACATGAGCTGATGGTAGACAAACGCTTTGGTTCGGCGAGCGAAACGGTTGTTGTTGAAGAATTTCTTGAAGGGGAAGAATTTTCATTAATGTCTTTTGTGCACGATGAAATTTTCCTTCCGATGGAGATCGCTCAAGATCATAAACGTGCCTATGATGGGGATAAGGGTCCGAACACAGGTGGGATGGGGGCATATTCACCTGTTCCTCAAATTTCTGAAGCTGATATTCAAAAAGCCATCAAAGAAATCGTTCAGCCAACTGTTGCTGCGATGAAAGAAGAAGGAACTCCTTTTACAGGAATTCTTTATGCAGGCTTAATCTTAACGAAGAATGGGCCGAAAGTGATCGAGTTTAACGCACGCTTTGGTGACCCTGAAACACAAGTGATTCTGCCTCGACTAAAAAACGATCTAGATGATCTGCTTCTCTCTCTTTTAAACGGCAAAAAGCCGGAACTTCAATGGTCTGAAGAATCCGTCCTAGGTGTTGTTCTTGCATCCGAAGGTTACCCTGTTTCGTCTTCAGAAGCTCAAGAAATCAGTGGGCTAGAAAACATTCAAGGTGATTCTAACGTGTTTCACGCGGGTACGAAAAGAGAAGATGAATCTCTTCTAACGGATGGTGGCCGAGTATTATTGGTAGCCTCTAAAGGACGTTCACTAAATGAAGCTCAGGAGAACGTATATAAAGAAATGAAGAAAATCACGTGCGAAGGCTCATTCTATCGCAAAGATATCGGGTTTCGAGCTATTTCGCACGTCTCTTCTTAATAAACACAAACGAGATGGCGATGATTCCGCCAATCAGCAGAATGTAGAGAAAAGCTGTATCCATTAAATATTCGTAACTCATATGGCTAACCTCCTATATGGAATGTTGAAGGCTGAGGGACAATGGTTGATCAAAACCTTGTTCGTCAGCCTTCATTAATTGGATTTGGATGAGACGTGGCCGAGTCCGTGTTCGGAGCTGCGGTTGCCATGGGTTTGGGTGGTTGTATAATAGACAACGGTTTCCACCGCCGCAAGAGCTGCATCCCAATAAAGATGACAAAACCTGCTATCACGTACGTCACATAAGGAACAGCACTTTGTCCGCCATCTGCGACTTCAAACAATCGTCCTCCGATTGAATTTCCTATCGCTTCTCCTATCCCTGTAAAGACGCTTGCTAATCCAAAGAACATGCCAAGAAACTTAGCAGCCGCAAGTTGTGAGATCGATGTATCCAACGTAGGCATGATCAACATCTCGCCTGTGATAAAGATGATACCGGTAAAAACAAAGAAGAATAAAGTGTTCGCAAAATACAAACTTCCAAGAGCTGATCCGATACAGATTGCCCCTATACCAACAGAAGTGAGGGGATGGATGTTTCGGATAATATTTTTGGTAATGAGCGTTTGAGTCAATATGACCGTGATGCTGTTGATGGTCCAGATGATGCTTATATCTTTTCCGTTAGATAACACATTTTCTGCTCGAAGCGGGAGCACGAGTGCAAACTGTACGTAAAGAGCCCAAACAAAGATGGTAGCGATCACAAAAACGAGGAAGGGAATGTTTTTTAACGCTTGTCGATATTCACTCCACTTTACTTCTCGGCAGTTTTCGTCCCCACAGCCTGCAGGCAAGAAGAACCAGCTGATCACACTTGCTCCTAAATAGATAACAGCGGCGGTGATGAAGATTAGTTTTGAACTTCCTGTAAATAAAGCAAAAACCGTCAATCCTGCAATCGCCATTCCTATGTTGGCAAAGATTCCGCGTAATGAAAAAGCAGTAGATCTCATATCTGCTTGAACGAGAGACGAAATAAATGCTTTTGTGGAAGGTGCATTGAGCCCAAGACCAAGCCCGCTGATCGCAGCAGTTAACAATATGAGTGAATAACTTGAAAAATAAGCGAAACCTATCAGCCCGCCAGCCCGTATTAAAGCACCAAGCGCGATGATAAAACGTCTGCCTGTTCGGTCAGCGAATACGCCTCCGACTACACTTCCTACTTGCATGAAGATCGAGATAACAGCGAGAGTAAACCCAATCTGTGCTGCTGTTAGTCCGGTTTCCACTTTTAACAGGATGGGAAGGACAGGCAAGACAAGATACGAGCCAAGATGGGTAATAAAGACAACGACCAATAGACTGAACAGAGGTCTGTTGCCTTTTAATAAAGAATGAGTGGGCATAGTGCTGCCTCCTTCTTATTATGAAGGGTTGAACGGCGAACCTTCTTCCGCGATGTTACCAAGATCCATGTCGTTCATTTCTTTGCTTTTGTGAAGAAGGTCAGTCACTGGGCAGTAGCGAACGATTCCTTCTGCTACTTTCATCGCACCCATTAAAATCATAAGGATGTATGACTCTTTGTAAGGTTTTCTTGTCAGTTTTGCTGTATAAACAGAAAGCAGTGTCAGACCTGCAATAATACGAATCATGCTATTAACTAATCCAATATTTTGTCTCATTGTGATACTCCTTTCAATTTTCACCAATTTGCTTAGCGAATATGGTATTCTTGAAAAAACGAAATTTTCAGAGAGAAGACAGGTGATCCAACATGAACCAACACATTGCTTTTTGGACAAAAGCGCAAATGCGCAAACAGGTGGCCGTCATTCAAGGTGAATTGGCACCGTCGCTTGTCTTAACAAACGCTACTTATTTGAACACAGCTCTAAAAAAATGGGTAAAAGCAAACATATGGATCCTTCAAGACCGCATCGTCTATGTAGGCGAAAAGATGCCTGAACATACAACAGGAACGGAAATCACAGATCTAGAAGGTAAGTTTGTTGTGCCGGGATACATTGAACCTCATTGTCATCCGTTTCAACTTTATAATCCCCAGTCGCTCTCGCGATATGCATTGCAGCGTGGAACGTCTGTATTTTTAGCCGATAACTTTATGCTGCTTTTTGAAATGAATATTTCGAAAGCGCTTTCTTTTATGGAGGACGTGAACGATCTGCCTTCTAATTTCTTTTGGTGGTGCCGTTATGACGCACAAACTGAGCTCTTGGAAGAAGAGAATTATTTTTCGGAAAAAAGCGTGAGACAGCTGCTTGAAAGCCCCTATGTTCTTCAAGGTGGTGAATTAACGAGCTGGCCGCGTGTTCTGCATGGCGATGATACGCTTTTGCATTGGATGCTGAAGACGAAGAAGGCGGGTAAGAAGATCGAGGGACATCTGCCAGGAGCTTCTGAGAAAACATTAACCGCGATGACGTTGCTCGGTGTGGATTGTGATCATGAAGCGATGACAGGTACAGAAGTGATGGACCGATTGAATGCTGGGCTTCAAGTATCGCTTCGTTATTCTTCCATTCGTCCTGATCTGCCGAAATTATTGCGTCAGATGAAAGAAGAAGGTATCACGAACTATGAACGAATCTTTATGACGACTGATGGATCCACACCTGCTTTTTATGAAGAAGGTGTTACTGATAAGATGCTAGAGATCGCGCTTGAAGCAGGACTCGATCCAGTGGATGCGTATATGATGGTCTCTTATAACGTGGCTAGATATTATGGTCTGGATCACCTCTTTGGCATGGTTGCCGCAGGGCGGGTCGCTCATCTGAATATTTTAGATGATGTAACAAATCCGCTGCCTGAATCTGTTTTGGCAAAAGGAAAATGGATGAAGCGTGACGGTAAGGATGTAAGTGAGGATCGTGACTTTCAATTTGATTGGGAAGGTCATGGCATCAAAAAAAGAGAGATCACATGGGACCTCCAAGACGAGGATTTTCAGTTTTCAGGTCTCGTTGGAATAGAAATGTACAATAGTGTCATCACACGGCCATATAATGTATCGATCAATCCTTTTTCTGAAGAGATTAACGAAGAATCGGATGAGTGTTTCTTAATGCTGATCGATAAAGAAGGAAAGTGGAGAATCAATACAGTCGTAAAGGGTTTTGCGAAAAATCTGTATGGATTTGCGAGCTCGTATTCCAATACGGGAGATCTTTTGATCATCGGAAAAAGCAAAAAAGATATGGCTGTGGCGTTCGAACGCTTAAAAGAAGTCGGCGGAGGCATCGTTCTTGCGGAGAGAGGCGATATCGTCGCTGAGATAAAACTTCCTTTAGCGGGAGGAATGTCGAATCTTAGTATAGAAGAACTAGTGGTAGAAGAGAAAAGATTAACGAGTGCATTAAGAGAAAGAGGCTATCAATACGAAGATCCGATCTACTCGCTTTTGTTTTTCTCATCCACACACTTGCCTTACATCCGCATTACGCAAAGAGGCATTTACGATGTAAAAAAGAAAGGGTTACTCTTTCCTTCGATTATGCGTTAATATAGAAAAGGATTGGGCAAAATAATACGATACAAAGGTAGTGAGCCCAATGAAAAAGTGGTACGTCATCTTGATGTCGATCATGATGGTATTAACGCTGTCTGCATGTAAAGGCGCAAGAGATAAAGTATTAGAAGAAGGTAAAGTAGATAAAGCTGAAGCGACGGATTCAAAAAAAGAGGAGTTTTACTCTGTTTATCCACTTACTGGTTTGGGAACGAATGAAGAGGTAGATCATCGTGCGGTTTCGGTCATGGTGAACAACCATCCGAAAGCACGACCGCAATCTGGACTTCATAAAGCTGATATCGTTTACGAAGTATTAGCTGAGGGAGAACTTACACGCTTTTTAGCGATCTTCCAAAGTGAGATGCCAGAAGTAGTAGGTCCGGTTCGCAGCGCGAGAGATTATTACATCGAGCTCTCACGTGGCTACGATGCACTATTCGTGGCACACGGATTCAGTCCTGAAGCGAAAGAGATTCTCGATAGCGGAACGATTGATCACCTGAACGGAATGGAGTACGATGGTGTTCTGTTCAATCGGGCTGATTTTAGAAAAGCGCCTCACAACTCTTACATCACCTATGAAAATATTCAAAAAGGGATGGAGAAGATCGGCGCTGAGCAATCAGATGATCTGGATATGCTTTCATTTTTAACAATTGAGAGTGCTAAAGCTATAGAAGGTACGCCTGCAAACGAGATTCAGATTTCTTATCCAGGTGGGGAAACAGTAGGATTCACGTACTCTATTAAGAAGAAGACGTACGCGAGAAGCAGCAACAATGAACCAACGATAGATCGTGAAACCGAAACACCCATTACGGTTAGCAATGTATTCATTGTTGAAGCGGCACACCGGGTAATCGATGATGCCGGCAGACGAGAGATCAATTTAACGTCAGGCGGAGATGCGATTCTGATTCAGAATGGTGTCGCACAAAACATTTCGTGGAAAAACGAAGATGGAAGAATCGTTCCGGACGGTGGAGCGTTTGTTCCAGGAAAGACATGGATTAACATTGTACCGGGTGGAATGAAAGATTCGGTTAAGATGCAATAAAAAGGAGTGCATGTTTCATGCAAATTGATAAATTACGAGGAAAAGCATTAGATCAGCTTTTTGAATCGGTTTTGTCGCTAAAAGATATGGAAGAATGCTATCGATTCTTTGATGATCTTTGTACGATGAACGAGATTCAATCTTTGGCACAGCGACTTGAAGTGGCGCGCATGCTTCGTGAAGGAAAAACCTATCACAAGATCGAGAGTGAAACAGGAGCGAGCACGGCGACCATCTCGCGTGTAAAACGTTGTTTGAACTTTGGTAACGACGCATACGCGATGGTCCTTGACCGCGTTCATGAAGAGGAAGAAGCGAAATAATGAGCCGAAAACCTGCCTGAGTGGTGGGTTTTTTTGTTCATTTTGAGGGTCGTGCAGCGGGATGAGTTTTGGGTTTGTCGATAGATGTCGAGGATTGTAGACTCGTGGATAAACTGTAAAAACTTTAGGATTCAACGCTAAAACTCGTGGATTGAGTACTCAAATTTGTGGATTGAGAGTAAAAACTTTAGGATTCAGGCTGAGCACAGTAGTTTTTCTACTCTGTAAACCTCGAAATGTAAGCTTGGCGGCTGCCAAGCACCTATATATACTTAAAATATTGACAGAAATCACATTACAATTTATATTTGTATGTACAAACAACATTAACGATGTAAAAAGAGGTGCTATAATGCCCGAAAAGTATCTAGAAAACTGCTTATATTTTACCGTAAACAAGCTTTCTCGCGTTATTTCCAAAATGGCCGAGGAATCGTTTAGACCAACAGGAATTACACCTACTCATGGCTTTATGATGATGCTCGTAAACGACAAACCGGGAATCTCTCAATCGGAGTTAGCAGAAGAACTTCACATGACACCAAGTACGATCACAAGATTTGTGGACAAGCTTGTTGTAAAGGGACTTGCAGAGCGTAAAGTGCAAGGCAAGATGTCGCACATCCATCCAACACAAGCGGGGACTGAGATTCAAACAGATCTAGAAAAAGCATGGAAAGATCTTTACCGAACGTACTCCGATCTTTTAGGAGAAGAAGAAGGAAAAGCACTCACAAAAGCAACGCATCTAGCAGCAGGGCAGCTCGAATCATAAGAGCTCTCTTCTATATCATTTAAGTTGTTTGTACAAGCAAATGAAATTGTAAATTTTCAATCATAAAGGAGACTCACACAAATGAAAAAAACACTCGTCATTATCGCACATCCTAATCTACAAAACTCTACAGTAAATAAAAGATGGGCAGAGGAAATAGAAAAACAAGATCATGTTACGGTTCGAAAACTTTATGACCTGTATCCAGACGGGAAAGTGAACGTTGAGGAAGAACAACGTATGCTGTTGCAGCACGATCGAATCGTTCTTCAATTTCCGTTCTATTGGTACAGCTCACCTTCTCTATTAAAAGAATGGCAAGATCAAGTGCTAGCGTTCGGATGGGCATACGGGCCAGGTGGCGACGCACTTCATGGAAAAGAATTAGTACTGGCGATCTCAACAGGCGGACCAGACTTCTCTTATCAAGCGGGAGGCTACAACCACTATACGATGAGCGAACTGCTTCGTCCGTTCCAAGCGACATCTAATTTAATCGGAACGCGTTATATCACGCCATTCGTCTTCCATAGTGCGATTCGCGCGTCAGAGGAAGTTGTTGAACAAAGCGCGCAGAACTATGTCTCATACGTTTTGAATCCTGAAATTTAATGAAATTCATTTTTCATCAAGCTCATTTGGACTTGGTCGCGGCAGTTTCCGCGAATCCATTCTGCCTGTCGGACTACGCCTTCCGCTTGGAAGCCTAGTCGGCGGGCGAGCTTGATGCTTTTTTCATTTTGAACCGCAGCCCGCAGCTCAACGCGATTCAGCATCAACGTGTAATAGGCATACATCAGCATTCCTTTTACCGCGCGCTGTGCGATTCCATGACCTTCGAATCCAGACCCTACCCAATAACCTAGCATACCTGACTGGTTGTGCCACTTAATATCATATAGAGCAACAGATCCTGCTACTTGTCCTCGATACCATATAAAAAGAACAACGTCTGTTTGTTCTTTCATCTTTTTGTTCACTGTTTTAATAAACTGCCGCATCTCACCGCTAGATTGAGTATAATCGACCCAGCTGATCCACGGTCCAAGATGTTGACGTGATTTTTCTAACAATCTATAGATGTTTTCGGATTCTTTAACGTCTGCTTGTTTTAGCATGATTTCGTCGTCGATATGCCACATAAGCATAGCTATTCCTCCTAAAAAGCAGTATGAACTTCACAATCTTTCCACATGATGAATCATAGAGTGAGAACCTTATTTTTGTTATAATGCAGAAGTACAGAACTGGCTTGTTAAAATAGCAAGCACGGGTGTTTCTAAACATGAAAGGAAGAACACAATGTTTGATTATCAAAAATGGAAGCATGTGTTTAAGCTAGACCCAGATAAAGAGATCAGTGACAGTGACCTTGAACGGATCTGTGAGAGCGGAACGGACGCTGTTATCGTAGGGGGATCTAGTGGCGTAACGCTTGATAATACGTTAGACCTTATGTCACGTATCCGTAGATATGCGGTTCCTTGTGTGCTTGAAGTATCTAATATCGAATCACTTACACCAGGGTTCGATTTTTACTATATTCCTACCGTATTAAATGCAAAGGATGCTAACTTCATTACGGGGCTTCATACAGAAGCATTAAAAGAATTTGGCGATATCATGAACTGGGAAGAGATTCTTACAGAAGGATATTGCATCTTAAATCCAGATTGTACGGCTGCTGAACGTTCGAGTGCCGACACAGATCTCTCGGCAGATGATGTTGTAGCATATGCCCGCTTGGCCGAAAAAATGTTTAAGCTTCCGATCTTTTATTTGGAATACAGCGGCACGTATGGTGATGTTGATATCGTTCGCCAAGTAAAAGGAGTACTTGAAAACACGACTCTTTATTATGGAGGCGGCATTCATTCGGCTGAACAAGCAAAAGAGATGTCAGAGTTCGCGGATACAGTTGTCGTTGGGAACGTTATTTATGACAACTTAAATGCTGCGATTGAAACAGTTGAAGCGGTTAAGGGTAAAAGTTGATAAAATCTCAAAAATGAGTAAGAATAAAAATAAGAATATATGTTCGGGCGGTGAATGAAGAATGAGTATGCAACAAATGATTGAAAAGCTATTATCAGGATTGAATCCTGAGCAGAGAGCTGCAGTAAAACATACAGACGGGCCGTTGTTATTGATGGCTGGAGCGGGAAGCGGTAAGACGAGAGTATTAACACATCGTATCGCTTATTTAATGATGGAAAAAGAAGTGGCACCATGGAACATTCTTGCGATCACGTTTACAAATAAAGCAGCACGAGAGATGAAAGAAAGGGTCGCGAAGATTACAGGACCAGTAGCAGAAGAAATCTGGATCTCTACGTTCCACTCCATGTGCGTACGAATTTTACGCCGTGATATCGATCGAATCGGAATTAACCGTAACTTTACGATCTTAGATGCGACAGATCAATTGTCTGTCGTAAAAGCTGTATTGAAAGATCGGAACTATGATCCGAAAAAATACGAACCTCGCGGAATATTAAGCGCGATTTCCTCTTTAAAGAACGAACTAAAAACAGCAGCAGATTTTGCAAAAGTGGCGAACGGGCACTTTGAAGGTGTTGTTCAAGAAGTTTATGAAGGCTATGAAAAGCGACTGCGCAAGAACCAGGCGTTAGATTTTGATGATCTGATCATGACGACGATCCAACTTTTCGCAAAAGTACCTGAAGTACTCGAGTTCTATCAACGCAAGTTTCAATATATTCATGTTGATGAGTATCAAGATACGAACAGAGCGCAGTATATGCTCGTGAAGATGCTTGCTGATCGATTCCGCAACCTTTGTGTTGTAGGGGACTCGGATCAGTCGATCTATGGCTGGCGTGGCGCGGATATCGCGAACATTCTATCGTTTGAAAAAGACTATAACGATGCTGAAGTTATCCTTTTAGAGCAAAACTATCGTTCTACGAAAAAGATTCTTCAAGCAGCTAATAAAGTGATCGAAAACAACATGAACCGTAAGCCAAAGAATCTTTGGACAGATAATACGGATGGAGCTAGCATCACGTATTACCAAGGTGATGATGAGCAAGGTGAGAGCTATTACGTAACAGGTAAGATTCGTGAAGCTGTTTCATCAGGCAAACGTTCGTATAATGACATCGCGATTCTTTACCGTACAAATGCTCAATCTCGTGTAATTGAGGAAGTTTTGATCAAGTCCAACATTCCGTACAATATCGTCGGAGGCACAAAGTTCTATGACAGAAAAGAGATAAAAGACATCTTAGCGTATCTTCGATTAATTTCGAATCCGGACGATGATATTTCTCTTCAGCGTATCGTTAATGTACCGAAGCGCGGGATCGGTGCGTCTTCTATGGATAAAGTGGCACAGTATGCAGCAAACAATGATCTCTCCATGTATCAAGCCCTTCAAGAAGTGGAGCAGATCGGTCTTAGTGCTCGTGCAACGAACTCTTTAAGAGAGTTCTCTGAGTTTGTAACGAACTGGACGCGTCAGCAGGAATTTCTTTCTGTGACCGAACTAACAGAAGAAGTGCTTAGCAAGACGGGCTATCGTGATGCGCTAAAAGCAGAGAAAACGATCGAAGCACAAAGCCGTTTAGAGAACATCGACGAGTTTATTTCAGTTACACAAGACTTTGAAAAGAAACAAGATGATAAATCATTGATCGCCTTCTTAACTGATCTGGCACTTGTTGCAGACATCGATAAGCTCGATGAAGATGCAGCAGATGACAAGCCAAAAGAATCTGTTGTTCTGATGACGCTTCACTCTGCAAAAGGTCTAGAGTTTCCGATGGTCTTCTTGATGGGTCTAGAAGAAGGGGTATTCCCGCATAGCCGTGCTCTTTTTGAAGAAAATGAGATGGAAGAAGAACGTCGTCTGGCGTACGTTGGGATCACACGTGCAGAAGAAGAGTTATTCTTAACGAATGCTAGAATGCGCACCCTTTATGGACGTACGACGACGAATCCGGAATCGCGTTTTATCGCTGAGATTCCAGAAGATCTTATCGAGACAGAAGTAAAAGAAAAGCCATCTGTACCGTGGGGAGCAAGTGCTCGCTCAGGTGGAGGATCAACGCCATCGTTCATGGCACCGAAAAAGAAAATGGTTACACCTGTCTATCAATCTTCTGGTGGGGAGAAACTGGAGTGGAGAGTAGGCGACAAAGTCAAACACCGTAAGTGGGAAACAGGAACGGTTGTAAGTATGCGAGGTTCAGGAGATTCAATGGAACTCGACATCGCGTTTCCACAGCCTGTAGGTGTGAAAAGACTGCTTGCTAAATTTGCCCCGATTGAAAAAGCGTAAGAAAAGAAGGAGTGGAACGGGTTGAACGAAGAACAAGCGAAGGAACGCATTCTGGAACTCCGGGAAATGCTAGAAAAATATAATTACGAATATCATGTACTAGATAAGCCGTCGGTACCTGATGCTGAATATGATCAGCTTATGAAAGAGCTGATTGAACTTGAAAACAATCATCCAGAACTTCATGACGAGCACTCGCCTACCTCACGTGTAGGCGGTGCTGTTTTGGACTTTTTTGAAAAAGTGGACCATACCGTACCGATGCTGAGTCTCGGCAATGCCTTTAATGATCAAGATCTGCGAGATTTTGACCGCCGTGTTAGAGATGGAGTAGGTTCGAACGTATCGTATGTAGCTGAACTTAAAATCGACGGTCTAGCTGTATCCCTCACGTATCAAGATGGTCGTTTTGTTCGTGGAGCTACACGCGGAGACGGCACAATCGGTGAAGATATAACGAATAATTTAAAAACGATCCGGTCTATTCCATTCAAGTTAAAAGAAGATGTGATGCTTGAAGTTCGAGGAGAGGCATTCATGCCGAAAAAATCCTTCCAAAAGCTCAATGCACACCGAGAAGAAGAAGGACAAGAGCTTTTTGCGAATCCACGAAATGCTGCAGCGGGTTCTCTACGTCAACTTGATCCAAAGATTGCAGCGAGCCGTAACCTCGATATTTTTGTTTATGGTGTAGGAAAGCTTGAGGGTCATTCAGTTGATTCGCACGACGAAAGCTTAACGTACTTAAACCACTTAGGTTTTAAAACGAACTCGGAGTGGAAGAAATGCGCGAACATCGATGAAGTGATTGAATATGTGAACAGCTGGCAGGAAAAGCGTCCAGACCTTCCATATGAGATCGATGGGATCGTAATTAAGGTGAACTCTCTGTATCAGCAAGAGGAACTAGGATTTACGGCGAAGAACCCGCGTTGGGCGATTGCCTATAAGTTCCCTGCTGAAGAAGTGGTAACAAAGCTAGAAGGTATCGAGTTGAACGTCGGGCGTACGGGTGTTGTAACACCAACCGCGTTGCTTCAGCCTGTGTTAGTTGCGGGAACGACGGTAAAGCGTGCTTCGTTACATAATGAAGACTTGATTCGTGAAAAAGACATCAAGCTAGGCGACTATGTTGTGGTTAAAAAAGCCGGTGACATCATTCCTGAAGTCGTAAATGTAATCACGGAGCGCCGAACTGGTGATGAGATCGATTTTAATATGCCAACCGAGTGTCCAGAGTGCGACAGCAAGCTAGAGCGTTTGGACGGGGAAGTAGCACTGCGTTGTTTAAACCCGCAATGTCCGGCACAGATTCGAGAAGGATTCATTCACTTTGTATCGCGAAACGCCATGAACATTGATGGACTCGGTGAAAAAGTAGTCGCACAGCTATTCAAAGAAAAATTAATACAAAACTTTGCCGATTTGTTTAAGCTAGAGCGCGAGAAACTGTTAGAATTAGAGCGTATGGGTGAGAAGTCGGTAGATAACTTGCTTGCAGCAATTGAAAAGTCGAAAGAAAATTCATTAGAGCGTCTTCTGTTTGGGCTAGGCATTCGTCACGTTGGAGCGAAAGCGGCGAAGACGATCGCGCAGCGTTTTGAAAATATGGATGGTTTGATGAGTGCTTCTAAAGAAGAGCTTTTAGCTGTTGAAGAGATCGGTGAAAAGATGGCTGACTCTATCCTGCTTTATTTTTCAAAGCCAGAAGTGCACGAACTCGTAGCTGAACTTAAGACCCTAGGCATGAACATGGAATACAAAGGTCCGAAGCTTGTAAAAGTGGAAGATCTTGATACTCCTTTTGCAGGGAAAACAGTCGTGTTAACAGGTAAACTATCTATCTTGACTCGTAATGATGCAAAGGAACAATTGGAACGCTTAGGAGCGAAAGTGACAGGAAGCGTGAGTAAGAATACAGATATGCTGATCGCAGGAGAAGATGCTGGATCTAAGCTTGATAAAGCAAAGACGCTAGGCATTGAGATTTGGGATGAGCAAAAATTGGTGGACGAGCTAAACAAATAAGATTGGCGAGAGCTAACCAACAAACTAGAGGAGTGTCCGTGATGATGAAACGGGTTGGGCTCCTTTTCTTAAGTACTTTACTGCTTTTGACCGGCTGCTGGGGTGGCGATGAGCTGGAAAAAGAAGAAAAGATCGTGCAAGAAAAGGGCAAAAAAGATGAGAAAGCGATTATAACTGGGGAGATTAATACTGGTGAAAAGTACTACCGAAGTATTTTTCCGTTCGAACCAGGTGGTGCTCGTGGTGTAATTCGTTATGGCGTTGATAACCGGCTTGATATCAACGAGTTTGAGATGGGATTAATGCGCATCGCTCAAGACACATTCAGTACAGACAAGTACTTTTTCCAAGAAGGACAATTTCTGAATGAGCCTACGGTTACGAACTGGCTGAAGAGATCAGATGAAGAACCAGGAAAGAGCAAGAGTGAGCTAGACCAAACAGGATTGAATCCTAAGCTAGGTGTAAAAGTTGACGAAGGTGACCCAGGGTTTAAAGATAAGATGCTAGAAGCAAACAAAAACAATCCTAAGTATCTTTCTTATGTTCTTGAACACAATTATCTCGTTCAGAGTGGCGATGGTAAAGTAAAGCTTGGCGGTGTGGTAGTAGGTTTATCCTTTAACTCCACGTACTATTATGACGTTAACCAACAAGGCTTGATCTATCCTGGTGAAGTGAAGCTCCAGCGTGAAAAAGTGAAACAAGAAGCACAGAAAATAGCAGGACAAGTGGCAAGCCGATTGCGCACAGATTCAAAGCTTAAAGATGTGCCGATTGTATTTGCTCTCTATCAAGAAGAAGAACGTGATTCTGTAACGCCTGGAAACTTCTTTGCGTCAGGCGTTGTGAAAAAAGGAAGCAGCTCAGTAAGTTCATGGGAAGACGTAGATGAAGATTATGTGCTGTTCCCTTCAGACTCAGCTTCAAAAAAGAAGCGAAGTGACTACGAAAAGTTTACTTCTTTCAAATCAAAGGTTCAGGAGTATTTCCCTAACTATATCGGGGTAATCGGGAAAGGGTACTATAAAGACGGCAACCTAGAGCGATTGACGCTTGAGATTCCTGTTCAGTTCCGCGGTAAAGCGGAAATCATCTCCTTCACCCAGTTCGTCGCGACGTCCGCACTAGGCGAGCTACCGAACGTGCCGGTAGAAGTATATATCGGGTCAGCGGTTGATCAACCAGAGGCGCTCATCGTGAAGGACGAAACAACACAAGAAGAACCATTCGTGCATATTTATCGTAAATAAGGATTTTAGAAAGCCCACTACCGTTATGGTTAGTGGGCTTTTGTATTTTGTTTCGTTGTATTAATAACTTTAGCTTTTGAAGGTTTTTAAAACTTCAATGACAAGTTGATAGGAGCGCAAGGTGCGAGACTCCTGGGGGATCAGCGGGACAGGTGAGACCCCGCCAACGCAAAACGGTAGGGTGGCTCACCGCACGCCCCCCGGAAAGCGAGCAACCTGGAGCGGAAATCTACCACTTCCAAAAGCTTCTTTGTTATTTGGAAAAATATACTTCAAGAAGAACATAGAATTCATAATTATTCGCCCATCTCCTACGAAAATCACATAAACTCATACAAAACCTTATTAATCATTCAACATAAAGAAAAAAGATGCACAAAGTGGGCTTATCCCTTGAAAATAAAGAATTCTGACTATTATCAGTTTGTTTGAACAAACCGCTATGTTCATGTAGAATGAACGTGGGAAACCGAATAATGAAAACGCTTTAATAGGAGGGGAATTTATTATGACACGTGAATACCGTCATGAACCATTTATGGATTTTTCAGTTCCTGCAAACAAGGAAGCTTACGAAGCAGGGTTAAAAGTAATTAACTCAAAGCTTGGTACAGAGTTTCCGCTTGTTATCGGCAGTGAAAAGATCACGACAGACGAAAAGATTGTTTCTATAAATCCAGCTAACAAAGAAGAAGTGATTGGATCTGTTTCCAAAGCGACTCAAGATCATGCTGAGCAAGCGATGCAAGCTGCATTAACAGCTTTCGAATCTTGGAAAAAGTGGGATCCTGAACACCGCGCGAACATTTTGTTCCGTGCAGCAGCGATCATCCGCCGCCGTAAATATGAATTCTCCGCTATGCTTACAAAAGAAGCAGGTAAGCCATGGAAAGAAGCTGACGCTGATACAGCTGAAGCGATCGACTTTTTAGAATACTATGCACGCCAAGCGATCAAGCTTAAAGCTGGACAACCAGTTGTAAGCCGTGACGGCGAAATTAATAAATTTAGCTATATCCCACTTGGAGTAGGTATCGTTATCTCTCCATTCAACTTCCCGTTTGCGATCATGGCAGGTACTGCAGCAGCGGCGTTCGTTACAGGTAACACAGTATTGTTGAAGCCAGCGAACTCAACGCCAGTTATCGCAGCAATGTTCGTACAAGTGATGGAAGAAGCAGGACTTCCTGCAGGCGTACTTAACTTCGTTCCTGGTAGCGGTGCAGAAATCGGTGACTACCTAGTAGATCACCCGAAAACTCGCTTCGTATCATTCACAGGTTCTCGTGAAGTAGGTTGCCGTATCTATGAGCGCGCAGCAAAAGTACACCCTGGCCAAATCTGGTTGAAGCGTGTAATCGCTGAAATGGGCGGAAAAGACACAGTTGTTGTTGACCGTGATGCTGATCTTGAATTAGCAGCAAGCTCAATCGTTTACTCTGCGTTCGGATTCTCTGGACAAAAATGTTCTGCTGGATCTCGTGCCGTTATCCACCAAGACGTTTACGACGAAGTTTTAGAAAAAGCAGTAGCGCTTACTAAAACATTAACGATGGGTAGCCCTGAAGAAGTTGGCACTTACATGGGGCCGGTAATCGATCAAGCTTCTTTCAACAAGATCATGAAGTACATTGAAATCGGAAAAGAAGAAGGCCGTCTGATGACTGGTGGAGAAGGCGACGACTCTAAAGGTTACTTCATCCAGCCTACAATCTTTGCTGATGTAGATGAAAAAGCTCGTCTGATGCAAGAAGAGATCTTCGGACCAGTTGTAGCGGTATGTAAAGCACGTGACTTCGATCACATGATGGAAATCGCAAACAACACAGAGTACGGTCTAACAGGTGCGCTTCTTTCTAACAACCGTGAGCACATCGAGCGCGCGCGTGAAGAGTTCCACGTAGGTAACTTCTACATCAACCGTGGATGTACAGGTGCAATCGTTGGATACCAGCCGTTCGGCGGATTCAACATGTCTGGTACTGACTCAAAAGCGGGTGGCCCAGACTACCTAACACTTCACATGCAAGCAAAAACAACTTCAGAAACACTATAATTTTTGAAATTGAGCCCTTTCTCGCCTGAGAAAGGGTTTTTTTGTGGGGATTTTTCATTTATAAGTCTTCAACAAAATTTATAAGTCTTGAAAAAAATTTATAAGTCTTCAAATTTTTTTATAAGTCCTCAAAAAAATTTATAAGTCTTCGCACCATCTGCAAACAAAAAAATGGATTGTACACGTCGCTTCAGGAGAAGTTAATCGTATACCGATATGAAAGCAGGTGTGAAGATGTCAAAAGATAAAGAGCAAAAGAAAGTCGATTTGGATGAAACGTTGCCTCATCAAATCAGTTCGCCTGATTTTAAAGGTACAGGTATGAAGATGCAAGCGCCGTTTGTAAACGAGCATGGTGTGGTAATTGGAGATAGCCTTTACGACTCGTCCAATTCTCCTCTCAACAACTGGAGTACAGACACAGATCCAGAAGTGATGGCAGGGGATGAGTGGGTGCATCCGACGAACGATATCGGCTGGAACACGAACATGAACCGCGACCTGATCGAAAAGAAAGCACCGCCGAAAGAAGGCATGCTTCGCCATCCAACGAAAGACTCGGGCTACGGTAAAGATTGAAACATCTGGTTTTATTGACCGGATGTTTTTTCTTTTATGCCGAGAGCTGACTATAGTAAGATGAGAGTAATAATGAGGGAGGTAACACACATGGCATATTTTGCAGCAATTTTACATATGGAAAAACCAGAGCTCAATCAAGAGTTCCGTCAGGCTCACCTCGACTACCTAGCAGAGCTTGTTGCACAAGATAAAGTTCATCTAAAAGGACCATTCTTAGACGGAGCAGGCGGTATGGTCATTTATAAAGCTGAGTCATTAGACGAGGCGAAACAATTAGCGGAAGAAGATCCTTACGTAAAAGAAGGAGTACGCCGTTTAGAGCTTCATGAGTGGGGAATCTAAAGCATTTAGTATCAATAACGAAAGAATCTACGAAAAAGTAGATTCTTTTTTCTATTTTGAGAGCTATTTGTGTGGCGTAAGTGATGCATTCAAGTGGAAGCGGTGCGATCCTCAGGTGGTTACACGCGTCAGGACGGTGCTCACAGCACTTTTTCAGGTGGTAACTCAACACTCTCAGGCGGAAACAGCCTATTCACCGGTGAATGCGTAATAAAAATAAAAACACGTACCGTAAAAAAGTGCAATCCCGGACACAAATCCCACAAAAATAACTCAATTTCGTGAATGTTCCGTCCTCAAGTTGCTTATACAGCAAGCTTTTTGTTATCATCAGAATAATACTTTTCGTATAGAAAGTCTTGGAGGTGGCGAGCTTGTCTCGAATTTCGAAAGATCAAGTGAAGCACGTGGCGCATTTAGCCAGGTTAGCGGTTACGGAGGAAGAAGCCGAATTGCTGACTGAACAATTAGATAAGATTATCGGGTTTGCTGAAGAACTGAACGAACTCGATACAGATAACGTGGAGCCGACTACACACGTTCTGGAGCTGAAGAATATCCTTCGCAAAGACGAAGTGAGAAATTCTGTTTCAGTGGATGAGGCGATGAAAAATGCGCCTTCAGAAAGAGATGGCCAGTTTAAAGTTCCGAACATTTTGGAGTAGGAGGAAAGACCACGTATGTCGATTTTAGATAAGAAGATCTCAGAACTTCATCAGTTATTACATACAAAAGAATTGAGTGTAACTGACATTGTGGATGCGACGTTTGACCGCATTCATCAAGTAGATGATAAAGTAAAGGCGTTTTTAACACTAAATGAAGAATACAGCCGCATTAAGGCTAAACAATTAGATGAAAAGCTCGTTTCCGGTGCTGACAGAGGACTGCTCTTTGGTATGCCGATCGGAATCAAGGATAACATCGTAACAAAAGGGATTCGTACAACATGTGCGTCTCGCATTTTAGAGAACTTTGAACCGATCTATGATGCAACCGTTGTGGAACGCTTGAATCAAGCGGACACGATCACGATCGGAAAATTGAACATGGATGAATTTGCGATGGGGTCATCAAATGAGAACTCCGGATTTCATCCAACTCACAACCCGTGGGATCTTTCTTGTGTACCAGGAGGTTCATCCGGCGCGTCTGCAGCATCCGTATCAGCGGGAGAAGTTCTTTTCTCACTAGGCTCTGATACAGGTGGCTCGATACGTCAGCCTGCTGCTTTCTGTGGTGTTGTTGGATTGAAGCCAACTTACGGACTCGTATCTCGTTACGGCTTAGTCGCGTTTGCGTCTTCACTGGATCAAATTGGTCCTGTAACGCGTAACGTTGAAGACAACGCATACTTGCTGCAAGCCATTGCAGGGAACGACCCGATGGATTCAACTTCTGCAAAAGTGGATATCCCTGATTACCTGGCTTCTTTTACAGGTGATGTTAAAGGGTTGAAGATTGCGGTTCCAAAAGAATACCTAGGTGAAGGTGTAGAGCCTGGCGTAAAAGAGCGCGTGATGGAAGCTCTAAGAATACTTGAAGGACTTGGAGCGACATGGGAAGAAGTATCTCTGCCGCATTCTCGTTATGCCCTTGCAACGTACTACTTGCTGTCATCATCTGAAGCTTCTGCTAACCTTTCACGCTTTGATGGCGTTCGTTACGGACTGCGTTCAGATAACAGCGAGAACTTGATCGAGATGTACAAGCAATCTAGAAGCGAAGGCTTTGGTGAGGAAGTAAAACGCCGCATCATGCTTGGAACGTTCGCGTTAAGCTCTGGATACTACGATGCTTATTATAAAAAAGCACAAAAAGTTCGTACGCTGATAAAAGAAGACTTTACGAACATTTTTGAAAAATACGATGTGATCATCGGACCAACAACGCCATCTGCATCGTTTAAATGTGGATCGATGACGAAAGATCCGTTAACGATGTACATGAACGATATTCTAACGATTCCGGTTAACTTAGCTGGTGTGCCTGCGATCTCTGTCCCTTGTGGATTCTCAGATGGACTGCCGATCGGACTTCAGATCATCGGTAAGCATTTTGATGAGAGCACGATTTATCGCGTAGCACATGCGTTTGAACAAGCAACAGATCATCACACAGAAAAGCCGAAGCTGTAGGGGGTGCAGAAAATGAGCGAATTTGAAACGATAATTGGATTAGAAGTACACGTTGAATTAAAAACGAACACTAAGATTTTCTGCGGCTGTTCTACAAACTTTGGTGCACCGCCGAACACGAATGTATGTCCGATCTGCTTAGGACATCCTGGCGTGTTGCCTGTTGTGAACCAGCAAGCTGTAGATTTTTCAATGCGTGCCGCACTTGCTCTTAACTGTGAAATCAATAAAGAAACAAAATTTGACCGCAAAAACTACTTTTATCCAGACAATCCGAAAGCTTATCAAGTGTCACAGTTTGATAAGCCGATCGGTGAACATGGCTGGATTGAGATCGAAGTTGGCGGAAAGAAAAAGAAAATCGGCATTACGCGTATCCATATGGAAGAGGATGCAGGTAAGCTGACTCATACAGCAGACGGATCACTTGTCGATTTAAACCGTCAAGGAACCCCGCTTGTTGAGATCGTCTCTGAGCCAGATATTCGTACGCCTGAAGAAGCTTACGCGTATTTAGAAAAGCTTAAAGCGATCATTCAATACACAGGTGTTTCTGACTGTAAGATGGAAGAAGGTTCGTTGCGCTGTGACGCGAACATCTCGATCCGTCCGGTTGGTCAAGAGAAGTTCGGAACAAAGGCAGAGCTTAAAAACTTAAACTCGTTTGCTTTCGTACAAAAAGGATTAGAGCATGAAGAGAAACGTCAGCGTGAAGTGGTTTCAGCTGGAGGAGAGATTCTTCAAGAGACTCGCCGCTATGACGAAGCGACGAAAACGACAATCCTGATGCGTGTAAAAGAAGGATCTGACGACTATCGTTACTTCCCAGAACCTGATCTTGTATCCATTTTTATCGATGAAGAATGGATGGATCGTGTGAAAGCGGACATTCCAGAACTTCCGGATGCTCGTCAAAAGCGTTATGTCGGTGACTTCGAATTACCTGAATATGACGCAAAAGTATTAACGATGACAAAAGAGATGGCTGATTTCTTTGAAGCGACAATCAAAGCAGGTGCAGATGCGAAGCAAGCATCCAACTGGATCATGGGTGAAGTGAGTGCTTACTTAAACAATGAAAATAAAGAGCTCGATCAAACGGCACTAACAGCGGAAGGTCTTGCTGGCATGATTAAGCTGATCGCAGACGGAACGATCTCTAACAAAATCGCGAAGACGGTCTTCAAAGAGTTGATCGAGAACGGTGGCGAGGCAGAGAAAATCGTTAAAGAAAAAGGTCTCGTGCAGATCTCAGACGAAGGAGCGATCCGCGAAATCGTTGTGAAGATCCTTGATGCGAACGAGCAATCTGTTGCGGATTATAAAGACGGAAAAGAAAAAGCAGTCGGATTCCTTGTTGGACAAGTGATGAAAGAAACAAAAGGGAAAGCAAACCCTCCACTTGTAAACAAGCTGATTGTGGAAGAACTTAAAAAGAGATAGATTTTGTATTCAAAAAGGGTAAGGCGACCTAGTCAATTGAGGTTGCCTTACCCTTTAATAGTTTCTTGGAATGAGTTCTTCAGACGGTGGGTGTATCGGGTTACAGTGCAGTTCTAAAACAAATCTACTTTGAATTACTGTATTTCATTCTCAACTTTGACAAGTTGATTGGAGCGTAGGGTGCGAGACTCCTTGGGGATCAGTGGGACAGGTGAGACTCTTAAAAGCGCAGAGCGCTAAGAGGCTCACCGCACACCCCCAGGAAAGCGAGCGTCCCGGAGCGTAGATCAACACTTTCAAAGAGTTTTCTCTATACTTCCAGACAATCCTGAATCAAATAACCAATCTGCTTATATGCTGGGTGGTTATTCAGGTTTAAGATTAATCCTTTTACGATTGCAGGACTGAGACTCGGCTCAATCATCTGCTGTTTCAGGAGATTCAATGATTCTTTTAACGTTGAATCATCCACTTCCTCTATCTTTTGCTCTACCATCTCTAGCAGCTGTTCTTTTGTTACATGAACATGAAAAGGTTCATTAATCGTGTGGTAAAGCTCTTCTGTGATAAACGTCGTTTCTGAATGTTTGGCGAGTAGTGCTGTTTTTTCCGCAAGTGAGCGACTCAATGTATGAAGATCCAGCGGAACGTTAAAGAACAGAATTAAATGTGAATACGTATGAATAAAGCCTTTTACACAATAGATCAAATCATAACGAGTCTGTGAGATCTCTTCGCTATAAATGCGGTCTAACATGCCTAATATGATGTTATCGATGAGTTTATCATAGTGATGAATCTTTGAGATCAGCTCTTCATTCGGTGTTTTTGATTGTTCTTTTATAAAAATTTTGGCAAAATCAGAATGCTTTTGAAAAGAATGAAACGCAGCTTGATAAAATTCGTATAAAAGATTAGCATCCGTTTCGTGATTTTTGACTACTTGGTCAATATCTGAGATCAAACTCAGCATAAAATGGTCGATCAGACCGTTGATCAGTTCGTCTTTTGATTTAAAAGATAAATAAAATGCACCCTTTGAGATGCCTGCGTGTTCAGTAATTTGTTGGACTGATGTGGCATCAAACCCTTGCTGTGCAAATAGTTCGAGGGCACTCTCCATAATTAGTTGTTTCTTACTCATTGTATCGCTCCTAAGTAATTCATTGACAAATGACCAATCAGTCATTAGTATAAATAATTGAGTTGGATAAGTCAATTAGGGGTTGGTGGATGAATGAAAGGTTTAGTTAATTTTGTCTTAATGAATAAATTAGCTGTATGGCTGCTTACCATTATTATAACAGTCTCAGGTATTTATTCAGGAACACGTATGAATATGGAAACGATTCCGGATGTTTCGATTCCTTACTTGATGGTGATGGACGTTTATCCTGGAGCTACGCCAGAGAAAGTAATGGAAGACGTATCGATGCCGATCGAGAAAGCGGTTGAAGGGCTTGAAGATGTTAAAGCCGTTTATTCAAATTCTTATTCAAACATGTCTAATCTCCAAGTGGAATATGAATACGGGATAGACATGGACGAAGCAAAGCGTGAGCTCCAATCTGCACTAGATGCAGTCGAATTGCCAGAAACAGCTGAGGAACCGACTGTGACAGCAATCAGTATGAATATGATGCCTGTTGCGGCACTTAGTGTAAGTAGTACGAAAGAGGATATCGTTGAATTAACATCAACGGTTGAAGAGATCATTCTTCCTAAGATCGAGAAAATCGATGGTGTGGCATCCGCTAAGATTACGGGTCAGCATATCGAAGAGGTAGATCTTACATATAAAAAAGATAAGTTGAAACAGTTTGATCTAACAGAAGATAAAGTAAAAGAAATGATTCAAGCAAGCAACATGGCTGTTTCATTAGGATTGTATGAGTTTGAAAAAGGGGAAGAAGCAGTTGCCGTTGATGGAAAGTTCATGACTTCAGATGAACTGAAGTACATGATGATCCCGGTAACACCATCTGCAACTAACCCAACACCTTTTGTAAAGCTTAGTGAGATTGCTGATATTAAAACGGTAGGTAAAGTGGAATCTGTCTCCCGAACAAACGGAGATGAAGCGATCGCCATTCAAATCGTAAAAGAACAGCAAGCCAACACGGTTGATGTTGTAAATGGTGTAAAAGAGCTGATTAAAGAAGAGAAATCTAAAGTAGACGGTCTAGTTATTGATGTGTCACTCGACCAAGGAAAACCAATTGAAGATTCAGTCGCAACCATGATTGAAAAAGCTTTGTTTGGTGGTTTGATCGCGGTACTGATCATTCTGTTATTCCTTCGTGATTTTAAATCAACAATTATCTCAATCATCTCTATTCCGGTTTCCATCTTTATGGCGCTACTTGTGCTCAACTGGATGGATATAACGTTGAACATCATGACACTAGGGGCGATTACGGTTGCGATCGGCCGTGTAATCGATGACTCAATCGTTGTTGTCGAAAATATTTATCGACGTTTGCATTTGAAAGAAGAAAAATTAAACGGACGTGCGTTAATTAGAGAAGCGACAATTGAGATGTTTAAGCCGATCCTTTCTTCCACACTCGTAACGGTTGCGGTGTTCGCTCCGCTTATCTTTGTGGGTGGTATGGTAGGCGAACTGTTCGCGCCGTTCGCGTTAACGATGACATTTGCGCTTGGAGCATCACTCATTGTTGCTATAACAATCGTTCCAGCGTTGTCACACTTTTTGTTTAAAAAGAAGCTGTATAGCGAAAAGACAGAAAGCAGCCATAAGGAAACGGGTAAATTAGCAAAATGGTATAGAGGGATTCTTAATAAATCTCTTAATCATAAAGTTATCACTTCTATCCTGGCCGTTCTCTTACTTGCAGGAAGTTTAGCTTTAACGCCTATTATTGGTTTCAGCTTCATGGGCAGTGAAGAAGACAAAGTTATGTATTTAACATACACACCAAAAGCCGGTGAGCTTAAAGAAGAAACATTGAAAAACGTTGAAGCTCTAGAAGAGAAGATGCTAAAACGCGATTATATTGATATCGTTCAAATCTCTGTATCAGATAACGCAGATCCGATGATGGCTATGGCCGGCGGCGGAGAAGGCGGGGCACTCATGTACCTCATCTTTGATCCGGAAATGGAGAACTTCCCAGAAGTGCGGGATGAAATAGAAGACTATGTCGCTGACCTTGGTCAATCAGGAGAATGGAAGAGTCAGAACTTCGCTGCATCAACAGGAGCTGAAAACGAAGTCAGCTATACGTTCTACAGTGAAGATCTGAATAAACTCAATAAAGCGGTGAAGATGGCAGAAGAAGCCATGAACAAGAACGATCAATTAGAAGATGTTTCGTCAAGCGCAAAGGATGCGTTCGTCGAGCATACGTTTAACGTCGATCAAAATGAGATTCTAAAATACGGACTAACAACAGGTCAGATCGTGATGATGCTGAATCCGATGAAAGCGGATGAAGTCTTAACGACGATTGAAAAAGACGGAGATACACTAGACGTTATCGTTCAGCAGGAGCAAACGAAACAACCTAAGTCCGTAGACGATATTTTAGCAAGACAGGTTCCAACAGCTCTTGGCACGACAATGCCGTTATCTGAGCTCGTTACGGTTGAAAAAGGAACGACGCTTAATACCCTTGCACGAAGTAAAGGGGAGTATTATGCTACCGTGTCTGGTAAGGCAATTGGCGATGATATGTCTAAAGCAACTTCGGAAGTCCAAAAAGACATCGATAAACTGGATATGCCAAAAGGAGTTACAGTTGGAGTGGCGGGTGTTCAGGCTGATATGAACGAAACCTTTACACAGCTTGGAGCTGCAATGCTTGCGGCGATCGCAATCGTGTATTTCATACTCGTCGTAACATTCCGTGAAGGTGTCGCGCCGTTTGCGATCTTGTTCTCACTACCATTTGCTGTGATCGGTTCATTTGTAGGTCTATTGATTGCAGGTGAAACCATCTCAGTATCCGTAATGATGGGGCTTCTGATGTTGATTGGTATCGTTGTAACAAATGCCATCGTACTCGTAGACCGAATCATTCATATGGAACGTGAAGGAATGAATATGCGTGATGCGATTCTAGAGGCGGGTGCTACACGTCTTCGTCCGATCTTGATGACAGCTATTGCTACAATCGGAGCATTGATTCCGTTGGCAGTCGGCTCAGGTGGTGGAGGACTGATCTCGAAAGGTCTCGGCGTTACCGTAATCGGCGGTTTAGCGAGTTCTACACTATTGACGCTGATCATCGTGCCAATTGTATATGAAGTTCTCTCCAAAATCTTTAAAAAGAATCGTAAAGAAGTAGAAGAGAATTAAGAAGAAAGCCCTGCAGTGTGATGTTGAGTCACTTGCAGGGCTTTTTATATTTAAAGCAGAATACTTATCGCATCAACTACTTCCGCATCCACTGCCGCAACTGCTTCCACAGCTACTCCCGCTGTCACTGCTACAGCTGCTATCATGTCCGCCATTGTCGTCACGGTGGTTGCCACACCCACTTCCGCAAGCTGTTGTGTTGCCTGAGTAATAGTTAGAAGCGGGACTCAATTTTGCCATGTGCATGTCATAGTCTTCATAATGATGATAGGAATAATAAAGCATCGCACCAGCTAAGATCGGTGCACTATCTATTGAGTGTGGTGAAACCTTTAATCCTGTATAAGGATTTTTATCATGAGATACACGTTTTATATCTCCTTTAATTTTTGTAAGCAGAGCTGTAACAGTATCTTTATCTGCTGTTTCTCTAAAGTATTTTTTATTTAACTCTTCAATAGTTAGTGCGTTTAGCTCCTGCAAAAATCCGTAGTGAAGTGGATTTTGAAAGAAACTACCCCAAGCGATATGTGTGAAATCGGTAAACGTAAACAGCTTTGAATACAAAAGATCAAACCAAGCTCTCCCATGTGGATCGGGTTCTACAACATCATTCGGAGCATGATGAATATGCTCACCGCATAGTTCAGCAGAAAATTTTTCATACTCCTTCGTATACATCAGCATCTCGTGCCAGATGTCATCCACCTTTTTACTGAACATCGGTACATTATTTAAAAGTGAACACATGATAAAGAAGCGTTGGAGCTCATAATATACAACTTCAAAGTAGGCTTCTGTTGCCTTTGGGTGCTCTGAAAGATACCTGCGTTTTATTTTTTCTTTAAACTCACGAGGGAGAGCTTTCTCCATGTTTCTTACACTTTTTTGTAAATGTAGATCTTCGCGAATCCCTAAGTTTGGTGGCAGTTCAGTTTCTTCTGCCACCTTTTGATAATTCGGTTTAGTGGTGAATTTAATAACTAGGGGAGCGATTACGACTATGGCGAAAAATAAAAAAAATAGTTTAAACATCTATGGCGCCTCCTTTTACGTCTCCTACCAAATAGCTATATTCTAGTTCTCTACTTTAATGATAATATAAGATGAATTTATTGTAACAAAGTGGGTGTTATTTTGACGGTTTTATTGTTAGCAGGAATTGTTTTTACGTTAATCCTCATAACAAAACAAAGAGATATTGCCTCTGTTGGGATTGTAAGAAACATTACCCATAAATTGAAGAGTCGTTCTTTAAGTACGAACTACTGGCAAGCAGGTATAACATTATTCGTGGCGAACGCAGCACTATTCACCCTAGCTATTGTAATCCTCTTCTTTCTACCTTATGGTGCTATAGCGGGGTTATTGATGTGCATCCCGCTAAGTCTTTTTACGTGGATGCTATTTTCTAAAGGGTGGAGAGGATCGTGGAAGGATAAAGTGAGGATGGCGTTCATCGGAAGCACGTTTTTTCTCTTTTTCTTAGGGTGGATTTTTTGGTATTATGCAACACTTGAACCCGCTTATCCAGGAGACGATCTATTCATGGTATGGATTGGTGTGATCATTGCGTCTATTTTTACTATAGGAGCAATGAGCGTGAGTATGTTTGTGATTTTGCGAAAATAATTATTCAGTTTAAAAGGGAGACTGCTTAGAAAGCAGTCTCTTTTCATTTGCTCAATTACGAATGAGGTTTCTATTATTCTCAATCTCAAACTCTTTAATATTGATCATGTTCGCAGATACGTAATGATCGTTACCAACATGAATCAACTGTGGCGGATAGAGCGGTTTATCTGGCAGAATGATAGGTTCTCTGTATGCATTTCGACGCTCAGGATCTGCAATCGGAATGGATGATAAAAGAGATTTCGTATAAGGATGGATCGGATTTCGGTACAATTCATCTTTTGGGGCCAATTCGATCAGATGGCCAAGGTACATGACGGCAACTCGATCACTCATATAATGAACAACGCCAAGATCATGTGAGATGAACAAACAGGTTAGATCTAGTTCGGACTGAAGATCTTTTAATAGATTCAACACTTGTGCTTGAACAGATACATCGAGCGCTGATACGGGTTCATCTGCAATAATAAACTTAGGATCTAGCATCAATGCACGAGCGATTCCAATCCGCTGACGCTGCCCACCGGAGAACTCGTGGATCTTTTTTAGATAAGAAGTCTTCGGCAATCCGACTTTTTCTAATAGATTGTAAGCTTTCTTCGTACGCTCTTCTTTACTTAACATCCTCTGAATAACAAGCGGTTCTTCTAAAATTTCCCCGACCGTTAGACGAGGGCTGAGTGATTCATAAGGATTTTGAAAGATCATCTGAAATTCTTTACGGTATGGCCGCAACTTTTTTTCGGGCATATGTGTGATGTCCAGACCATCAAACGTAATGTTTCCGTGCTCGGGTTCATACAATCGCATGATCGTTCGGCCAAGGGTCGTCTTACCAGATCCAGACTCCCCAACAATACCTAATGTTTCGCCTTTAAAAATATCGAGAGTTATTCCATCGATTGCTTTATGGATTCCTGTCTTCGTCATAAAATACTTAGAAAGGTTTTGGATGGTTATCAAGTGTTTATCCAACGATCGTCACCTCGCTCTCATCAAAAAGACGAACATAATGCCCAGGTTCCACTTCGATAAGTGAAGACGGAGCATGATAAACTTTGCTTTCCATGGAATAAGTCTCTGGTGCGAATTTTCTTCCCTTATATCCTGCTTCTTCAAACGAATAATCGTAAACGCTCTTTAAACGCTCGCTCTCGCTCTCCAAACTTGGAATGCAGCCGATCAAGCCTTTTGTATAAGGGTGGATGGGATTATTAAAGATCGTAAACACATCTCCTGATTCTACGATTCTTCCTCCAAACATGACATACACCCAGTCAGCATATTCTGCCACTACACCAAAATCATGTGTGATCATTAAAACAGAAGCGTCTTCACGTATTTTATAATCAGCGATCAAATCCAATACCTGCCTTTGAATCGTTACGTCTAACGCGGTCGTTGGTTCATCCGCAATTATCAGTTTAGGTCTACAGGATATGGCCATTGCAATTAAGATACGTTGTTTCATGCCTCCTGATAGCTGAGAGGGATATTGATCAAATATGTGTGCAGGATTATGAAAACCTACTTGTTCGAGAAGAGAGAGTGCCACGGTTCTAAGCTCTGATTTTGCTATCTGTTTATGATATTTCAAGCCTTCTGTGATCTGAATCCCCACTTTCATAGCAGGATTCAGTGAGGCAATCGCGTCCTGAAAGATCATGGAGATCTCGTTGCCTCTTATTTTTTGCATCTCTTTTTCTGTCATCTGCAAAATTTCTTTATCGTCAAAACGGATCGATCCTGACTCTGCTCGACCATTGGCTGGTAGAAGTTTTAACACGGAAAGAGAAGTGATACTTTTTCCAGAACCTGATTCGCCGATAAGAGCGGCAGTCTGTCCTTTACTGACGGAGAGACTTAAATCAGTAACCGCATTAAATACGTTCTTTCCACTGCCGAAAGCTATGTTTAGATTGTTTATTTCTAAAAGTCTGTTAGACATGTTTCACACCTCACTTATGATTTGTTGGATTCGAGGCTGTTCTGTATACCTTGTATCATGAGATTGATCGAGAAAATCGTAAAAGCAAAGAATGATAGTGGCACTAAAATAATCCAAGGAGCCGTTAAGAGCTTCTGATATGATTGGCCGATGATACCAGCCCATTCGCCGCTTAATGATATGGTAGCTGGCGTTAAGTTAAAGATATCACCCATCATCACAGTTTTTGATCCACCGATAAAAACAGCAAGAACACCTAAGTGTGCTAACAAAATTAATGTTTGAATGGCTTGCTGAGCAAATAAAAGCAGGAGTTTTGAGCTCAGTTCAGGCAGGACATGCTTGTAATAGACATATGGCTTTTTCGATCCTAATGAAAAGGTGCTAACAATATAGTCTTTTGCTAGGATAGAGCGTATCTCTTCAGAAAACGTTGATACTAGAGGCGGTACACCAATACCAACGAGAATCAAGCACTGCACGATAATCAGATTCATCATGCCCATCGGCTCAGTGGCATCTTTTACAAAGAGCGGAACCATGAACATATAAGCTAAGATAGCAGTTGGAATATAGAGTGTAGCTTGTACGATATCGTCAAAGAACGTACTCTTCGATTTTCTATGAAACAAGGAAAAGAAAAGGGCGAAGAAAATTCTAAGAAAAGCGATGACTAAAGTGATTAGGATTGTATACTTTGCACCTTCTAAAACAAGATACAATAAGTGCTTTCCGTTCATATCCGTTCCAAAAGGAGGCATGTCTTTCGGTGAGAAAGGAGCAACACCAACGATGACTTCATTCTCGTCATATAAAAACTTAGATTCCTTTTGAACATCCATGAGAGATGGATAAATAAAGCTTAATAAAATTAAACTCACGATAAATAGAAATCCGATTAAGAATTGCGGCTGTTTAAGCAATCGAACGATCATGCTGCATCCTCCTTTTGAACGTTTAAGCCTCCGCGGTATGATTCCATGACCTCGAACAGAAAAGAGAAAGGAATCGCGATAAACAAGACCGTTATGATAAATGAAACACCTTGCGTGTTCAGCATGATGGTCATGATTCCGTTCAAGTTAAAGACGTATTCTAGAATGAATAAGTTCGAAAGCATGAAAACAAAGATGGTCTTGGAATATTGAAAGAGACTCGTCATAATATTACGGAACACATGATTGAGCGTGATGTAGAGGTTTCCGAGTCCCATCGCTCGTGCTACGGTTATGTATGGTTTGTTTTGCTCTTCTTTCATTAGTAGAAAGGTAATCTTAAAGAGTTGAATCGTTGGCAGGACAGAGAGTGTTAGAATCGGAAAAAAGTAGATGCGGTTGTCGTAGACGCCGGAAACGTTCGCGATTAATAATCCAGTCTTCTTAAAGATATATACTGCTGAAACTTGTAGCGCGATAACGATAAAAAGATCGGGTAATGATTCTAATAGTGTTAAAAATCCATAGACAGCGCGTTTTAATGGTCTTGGCAGCAGTGTCGCTAAGAACGTCAGCAATAACGCTACTAGGAGACCTAGGAGTAGTGCTGTAAAGAAAATCGTCATCGAGTAAAAAAACTTATCAAAAATATCCGGAAATAGACTATATTTTCGATTCTCGATGGTGTACTCCCAAAGCTTCATGCTTTGAAGTGGTGCGATGCCAAAGAAGATAGAAGGAAGAAAACTGATGATCAAAACGCCGATTAAGATCGACCGAAGCCTCTTCAGATAACTTGTAAATGAAAAGTTCATTTATTACACCTCTTTTTGTAGCTGTAGTTGACAGAATAATCTGTATGTAATAATTGTAAACGAATTGACATGTCTTTTGAATAGCGTTATGTATTAAATTTCCAACAAAAAAATACTGAATGGAAATCATCAGTATTTTTTCAGTAAAACCTCTTTTGCCAACCAGTCGATTCCTTCTTGAATAAATGTTTCAGAAGGATTTGAGTGCGGTGTATGTTCAAGTATCCAAACAAGATCGGGGTAACTTGATAAAACGTGGAGAATTTCCTTAAGGGAATAATGTTGTCCGTCTTCTTCATGTGATGGATGGATAGGAACCCATATGTATTTGTCATCCAGATATTCAATGTTGTGTAGATGGACAACTTTAATGTGATCTTTCCACTTCTGAATCATGTTTAGAGCCTTTTCATCTGCAGCTAATAGGTAATCACCAATATCGATGCACAGCTTCAGTCCGTATTTTTCCCATACTGTGATAGGAAAAGCATTTAGGTACTGTATTCCTTTCGGCGATTTATCCAATCCGAGCTTTGGTTCGCAGATGATCGGCAAGTTGTATGTTTGCTGTAGTTCAGATAATCGTTTCAGACCCTGCTCAATTAACGTATCGGGATTAAGGGCGCAGCCTTGAAAATAAGGGAAATGAACAAGGATATACTGAGCGCCTATTTCAACGAGACGCTGAATTTCCTTTTCGAACAAGGTCCATGCTTGTTCAGGTGTATATTGAAACTTCGCTAATAAATCATATTTACTTCCGTTTCTATAGATGGGAGAGTGGATGCCAAAGGTTTTGTTGCTATTCTTTAGAAGTAATAGAAACCTTTGAAAGGCATCTTCATTTTCGAATTCTCCAATCTCAATATGTGTGATCTGTTCATGAACTCGAAACAGATCGTTGAATTTTGTTTCATCAGACATGATGGTACTGCCAGAAATGCCGATTGTATGTGTCATCTTAACCTCCTAGATAATATAAAAAAGACAGGAAATGAGATCCTGTCTTTTAAAATCCTCCACCACCGCTACCACCCGAGTGGTGATTATGTTGGGATGCGTTCCAGGCTGCTGCATTATTGATCTTGTTTTGATCACTAACATGCTCTTCAAGCTCGTATTTGTAGTTATACCTTCTGTACTTTAGCCTTGTTCTCCAGTTGACGATTGCGGCTAGTAAAGTCACCGCGGCGATAGGTCCTAAAATGTATAGCCAAAACATAGAAGCACCTCCTTAAATTGTGTTGTTACTCGTTACCGTATGTTGTTATTCCTTATATATGCGAATCAAGAAAGAGATGAAGCTTGTCCAGGCCCTAAGCTGCTTTAATTGTATAATTCTACAAAAAATGTAAGAAATCCTTTAAGGGGTCTGTCCCGGGGTCTGACCCCGGGACAGACCCCCTACAATTTAGACACAATTTTAACACATACTGGGAGATAACTGCTTTGCAATTTAAGACAGGTATCACTATAATATAAGAGGAATTGACAGAAGCAGTCCGGCAGTGGGCTGTTTTTTGCAGTTATACAACAAACAAATTTAGGTTAAAACTTTTAAAAGAAGTCAAACAATGAAGGTGAAAGATATGAAACGAGCTCGACTAATATATAATCCAAGTTCGGGAAGAGAAACGGTAAAAAAACAGCTTCCTTATATTCTAGACAGACTTGAAAATGCAGGTTATGAAACGTCATGTCATGCAACAACACCCGAAGAAGGTTGCGCGACTCGCGCTGCACGTGCAGCAGGGGAAAGAGGTTTCGACCTCGTTATCGCAGCTGGTGGAGACGGAACGATCTATGAAGTGGTCAATGGATTAGCAGGACTTGAAGATCGCCCCATGCTAGGAATCATTCCAGCGGGAACTACGAATGACTTTGCACGTGCAGTAGGTGTGCCGCGCACGATTGAAGGAGCTTGTGACGTTCTATGCGGTGGTGTACATATGCCTGTTGATATCGGTAAAGTAAACGACAGATTCTTCATCAACATCGCAGGTGGCGGTCGTATAACAGAGCTAACGTATGAAGTGCCAAGCAAGCTGAAGACGATGATCGGACAGCTGGCTTATTTCTTAAAAGGAATCGAGATGTTGCCGTCGATTCGTCCTACATTTGTTGAGATCGAATTCGATGATAAAGAAAAATATGAAGGCGAGATCATGCTCTTCTTAGTAGCTAACACAAATTCAGTTGGAGGCTTTGAGAAACTTGCTCCATCATCAGAATTCCATGACGGTCTTTTTGATGTAATCATCTTAAAGAAAACGAATCTTGCAGAATTTGTACGTATTGCATCTCTTGCGATCCGTGGGGAACACATTCATGATGATCATGTGATCTACAAGAAGGCGAAGCGTGTAAAAGTAACGCCTCGTGAAAAGATGCAGATCAACCTAGATGGAGAGCTAGGAGGCATCCTTCCAGGTGAGTTTGAAAATCTACACCATCATTTTGAATTGCTTGTACCAAAAGAGCGACTTAAACCTTAAACCAACCATGTCAAAGAACACTGAAGCAAAATCTGCTGAGTGTTCTTTTTTATTAAAAAATGAGTAACGGGAGATGTTTATGACTTACCTATTTCAGGTTATGACTCAAGAACAAGCTGAGGAGATTGCGTTTCAATGGCACTATGATGGAGAGTATTCATTCTATAATATGGAGTCAGATAGAGATGATTTAGCAGAATTTATTAACCAAGAAAAGAGAGGGGAATCTGTGTATTCAGTCCTTAATAATAATGAACTAATTGGTTTTTTTAGCGTGAATAAAGCAGATGAACGGATATATGATATTGGTTTAGGAATGAGACCAGACTTAACGGGTAAAGGTATAGGCTTCAAATTTCTGAAATCAGGAATAGAGTTTGTGAAAAGTGAATACAAACCAAAAAAAATAACATTATCTGTAGCGACATTTAATCAAAGAGCGATAAACGTTTATGGAAAAATGGGTTTTAAAGAAATTAAGACTTTTATGCAAGCTACAAACGGTAGTGAATTTGAGTTTATCAAAATGGAGTACGGATGCTAATTTAATGATACAGCTGTCCATAAAAGACATCTATTTAATCATAAAAAGACCTGTCATAGCTTTGTAAGTTGAAAAGTAAAATAGATTTCAGGGGGCATAACGCTCTATTTCATATTCCTTTTCTTCCAAAGGAGTTTTTAGAAGATGGATAGCAACCAGAATCTGTGTGAGCAGTTTGCCAAAATATTAAATGGTCGTTCACAAAATCACCAAGGTGTTTGTTCAGTCTCCCTGCACCGAACGTTTTAAGCTACTGTGCAAGGAAAATCAAGTAAAGCGGTACTTCCAGTAGGGATATCGTTTGAGTCTTTGGATCAAAGCGGAAATGCTTTGAACCTATTAGAAATTGCTGTTCTACAGGAAGAAATACCACGTTTTATGTATGCCGTTGTTCAGCAGGGGCTCATTGTAAGTGCGCTTCATAATCACTGGCTATACGTTAATCCGCAGATTATGTACATGCATGTTCAATCCGTCGAACCGCCTTTAAATTTTGCTCAAAAGGTAAGCCGTTCTTTTTCTTATTTATCGAGTTACCCTTCTTCTTAAAAAATTCTTACGTCTGGGCCACATATAGGTGGTCCGTTTTTTTATGTAAGCATTTGGTGTCCACTAACAGTTATGCTACAATCAGAAAAGCATAAGAGACAAAAAGGGACGATGACAATGACAAAGGCTGATTTGCCTGTTCATAAAAATGAAAGTTATGAAGTAGATATAGTGGATTTAACCCATGAGGGAGCAGGAGTTGCTCGTGTAAATGGGTTTACTTTGTTTGTGCCGAATACATTGCCTGGCGAGCGTGCGAAGATCAAGGTTATAGGTGTGAAAAAAGGATTCGGTTTTGGTCGTTTAGAAGAGCTGATCGAAGAGAGCCCTGAACGTGTTGAGCCACCTTGTCCGATCTATAAATGGTGTGGAGGGTGTCAGCTTCAGCATCTATCCTATGAAGGACAGTTGGAATACAAACGCAAGTTAGTAGAAGACGTTCTAGCAAGAATCGGAAAGTTAGAAGACGTTCCCGTTCTCTCAACACTTGGCATGGGAGAAGAACCTTGGCGTTATCGCAATAAAGCGCAAGTGCCAGTTGGTGAACGCAACGGCCGCATCATCACAGGTTTCTACCAAAAGCGTAGCCATGAGATCGTAGAGATGGATAGCTGTATTATCACGGGAGATACGAACGACGACGCGGTACAAGCTGTGAAAGAAATCATGAATCAGTATAACATCAGTGCCTATAATGAAGAAAAACATAAAGGTATTCTTCGTCATATCATTGCGCGATACGGGAAAACGACAGGTGATTTAATGATCGTACTCGTAACGAACGGTCAAGACCTGCCGCAGCGTAAGAAGATAGTAGAAGATATCCGAAAAGCACTACCTGAGATTAAATCAATCGTTCAAAATGTGAACTCAAAACGTACGAACGTGATTTTTGGTGAAGAAACACGCGTGCTTTGGGGTGCTGAATATATTTACGATTTTATCGGCGACATCAAGTTTGCCATCTCAGCGCGTTCGTTTTATCAGATTAATCCAGACCAAACGAAGGTGCTTTATGATCAAGCATTACAATATGCGGAACTAAATGGTGATGAGACGGTCATCGATGCGTATTGCGGAATTGGAACAATATCACTGTTCCTCGCACAAAAAGCGAAAAAAGTGTACGGCGTAGAAATCGTACCAGAAGCGATTGAGGACGCGCGCCGCAATGCGGAGTTAAACAATCTCCATAACGCTGAGTTTGCTGTTGGTAAATCAGAAGATGTGATTCCCGAGTGGAAAAAACAAGGCATCACGCCAGATGTGATCGTCGTGGATCCACCACGAAAAGGCTGTGACGAGGAATTATTAAAAACCATCATTGAAATGAAACCGAAGCGTGTTGTGTATGTGAGCTGTAACCCAGCTACACTAGCACGTGATTTGCGCGTACTTGAAGATGGTGGATTTAAAACGCAGAAAGTCCAGCCGGTCGATATGTTTCCTCAGACGACGCATGTTGAAGCTGTTGCGTTGCTTGAGCTTAACTAATTAAAAAATAAAAATGGCTATCTATTACTTTTTTATACTTACTGTTCGAATTGTAAGGATGCCGTAGAGATAAAGACAATGACTTTGGCATTGTTTTGAAGTGAACGTATCAGCAGTGTGGGCAAGATGTGACCAGATTGTAAATGAATGAAAATGAGTATTAATAATTACAGGAAGTGAGCCTTCAAGAGGGCTCACTTCTTTTTTTATTTTGACTGTGAAGATGACTTTGCAGACTGCTCACGAAATGTGTGTCACAGTTAGGGCTGAAGTAGATGGTGCATTCCTAATTTTAACAGTTTGCAAGTGTTATTGTTTTTCAAAAGTCGATATGCTAGAATCATGCTTGGGAATGATAATTATTATCAATAAGAATCGCAATAATAGTTTGTACATGTTGTATAGTTATTTTTAATAATTACTTACGATCCCGTAGTTTGTCGTAGTTTGTAGTAACTTTGACAGAAAAACCTTAATCTCCGATGTGTCTGGAGATTGATTAGGTATATAGAACTTGTTTGGTCTTCAAATGAAAGGGTGTAAATGATGAGGAACATCGAAAAATATAGAAATGCCTTTATTAATGTGTTGGAACTAGAGGAAGATGAAGTAGTTGAGAATTTAGTCTTAGCAGAATCAGCAGAATGGGATTCAATCGCACATATGGCGCTCATTTGTGAGATTGAGGATGCATTTGATGTCTCATTAGATTCAGAATGGATGACGGAATTCAATTCTTACCAGTCTGGAATTGAGCTATTGGAACGTTCGGGAGTGAACATTATTAATGAATAACTTCAAAAAAATGGAGCAGTTTGGGAACCGCACAGCTGTATATGCAGACCGAGAATATTCATACTCAGAAATGGTAGAAATATCGGATGCCATCTGCGGTAATGTGGGTGAAAGAACGCTCGTTTTTTGTTTGTGCTCAAATAATAAAGAGTCTTTATTTGGTTACGTGGGCTTTATTAGAGGTGGCGTTGTCCCCGTTCTTTTGGATGCATCCATCCATATAGATCGGTTACGAAGACTGGTTCATCTTTATAAGCCTGCATACATCTGGGCAAGTAGTAATAATCAAGATCTCTCAAAGACAATGGATTCTTCCTTTGTATATGGAGATTACACATTATATAAATGTCCTACCCATTTTCAACATAATCTTCATGAACATCTTGCTTTACTCTTAACAACCTCTGGAAGTACGGGGAGCCCCAAATTTGTTCGTTTAAGCTATGAAAATATTTTTGAAAACGCTGTATCAATAGCAAAGTACCTTGATATCCATGAAAACGAAAAACCGATCACTACACTACCAATGAATTACTCCTACGGGCTTTCAATTATTAACAGCCATTTCGTATGTGGAGCCACCGTCGTTGTAACGGGGGCTTCTATAATGAGTAAGGATTTTTGGAATTTATGTAAGGAACAGCAAGTCACAACTTTTGGTGGAGTTCCTTTTGTGTATGAGATGCTTGACAGGATGAAGTTTGAAGAGCTTAGTCTGCCAAGTTTAAAAAAACTAACTCAAGCAGGTGGCAAATTGAACGAAACGCTATCTCGCAAATTTGCTAATGTGTGTAATCAGAAAGGGATTCAGTTTTTTACCATGTATGGTCAAACGGAGGCGACAGCCCGGATGACCTATCTACCCTATGAGAAAAATCTTGAAAAAGCAGGGAGTATCGGTATTGCTATTCCAGGTGGAGAGCTATTCATTCAAGATGACAAGGGAAACAAAATTACAGCACCTCATTTGACAGGTGAATTGATATACAAAGGGCCTAATGTTTCCTTAGGGTATGCTGAATCGTTATTCGATCTTTCTAAAAAAGATGAGAATAAAGGTGTTTTGCGTACAGGAGATATGGCTTACTTTGATGAGGATGGGTATTTCTTCATATCAGGACGCATTAAAAGAATGATAAAAGTGTATGGAAACCGCATCAGTCTTGATGATGTAGAATTGTTTTTACATGAGCATGGCCACGATTGTATCTGTGCTGGAAGTGATGACCAAATGTATATCTACACATTAAGAGATGATTATGTTCAGATAAAAAAAATAGTCAAGGAAAAATTAAACTTGAAGGGCTTTAAGATTATGAGAATTGAGGAAATCCCACGGAATCACTTTGGAAAAATCCTCTATTCAAACCTCCCTAAACTTGGCTAATTTAAAGTTGGTGATCTCTATGACCGACCACCATCTGTTCAACGTGTTGCAATGCCATTTATGCATAATTTCTAGTTCGTTTTATCAGAAAAAAATATAAGGTAATTTTTTATCAGGTGATTGAATGACTTTTATATCAATTGAGTTTCTTCTATTTCTCGCAATAACCGTTTTGTTGAATTATATAATCCACCATCGATTGAGATGGGTTCTTTTATTGGTTGCAAGTTATGTGTTTTACGCTAGTTTAAGTATTCAATTTATACTATTACTGTTAATTAGCACAGCTTTTACTTATTTCACTGGAATTTTCATTGAAAAACAGGAGACCAAAAAACAGAAGAAAAAAGCCATGATCGTTGGTATTTCTGTATTGTTGTTTTTTCTTGGTTGGTTTAAATATTTTAATTTTGTGAATGAATCGCTTCGGTCGTTGGCGACATCCATGGGTTGGAATTATGCGATACCCTACCAAGAGATTGTTCTGCCATTAGCCATTTCATTTTATACATTTCAGGCTGTAAGTTATCTTGTGGATATTTTCTATGGAAAGCAAAAAGCTGAAAGACATTATGGTTATTTTTCGGTCTATTTTGCATTTTTTCCACAACTGGTTGCAGGGCCGATTGAACGTGCCAAAAAATTAATTCCACAATTGAAAGTCGAACAGCGTTTAAACTATGAAAATTTAGTATATGGAATGAAGAGAATCGCATGGGGTTTTTTTAAAAAGACATTGATTGCAGATCGACTAGCTCCAATCGTTGCTAGTGTTTACGATAGTCCTAACCCGTCTGGTTCTGAAATCGTACTAGCTACTATCTTATTCTCGATTCAGTTATACGCTGATTTTTCAGCATGCAGTGACATTGCCATTGGTAGCGCCAGAATGTTGGGAATCAATTTAACTGAAAACTTTAAGCAGCCGCACTTTGCCGTTTCGATTGCAGATTTTTGGAGTAGATGGCATATAACGCTCTCCACATGGCTTAGGGATTATATTTTTTTCCCGTTAGGTAAGAGGAAAAAGAAGAGAAGCGAAATTTATTTTGCCATTGTGATTACTTTTTTAGTAAGCGGCATATGGCACGGAGCCGCTTGGACTTTTGTATTATGGGGTCTCATTCATGGGTTTTATCGCGTGTTTGGAGATGCAACGAAATCTTATCGTGAAAGTATGGCTTCGTTTATTCGATTGGATAGAACTCCAGTGCTTCATAGGTGGTTGAAGATTGCAATAACCTTCCTTCTAGTCTGCTTTTCTAGAGTTTTTTTTCGATCGGATACCGTAGCACAAGCATTTGATCACGCAAAACTTTTCTTGAGCATCAGCTCTTGGAGCCCGGTGGGAATGGTTAAAGCTTTTGAAATTTTTCCGTTATTTGATCTGTTACTTTTTATTTTTTTCTTTATTATTCTACAACTGTTTCAATATATAGAAAGAAACAATGGTTCTGCATGGGAATTTCTATCAAAGCGCTCCACATTTACTAGATTGGCATTTTATATTTTTCTTATTTTTTCAGTTCTTATATTAGGTGTTACAGAGAATGGATTTGTTTATGGTGGATTTTGATACAACAACTTCCATGTGTAGTTTAGGTGAAGATTTGATAAAAGATACACGGTGTTGAAAGGATTTGCTATGTTACGTTTATTCATCAAGTTAACAATTATCATCGGTGTTGTTATCCTACTTTTTATGCCGATCAATCAATTTGTTAAGGATTCATATGATTACAATATTGATCATGACATACTGGCATTTAAGAAACAACCACATCCTGTTGATCTCATCAATCTAGGTGCATCTCATTCGATGTATGGTTATTATTTTAAGCCCACTGGTTTGTCCCATCTGGACTTAGCGCTTCCTTCTCAGACCATTCAATACGACTCTAAATTGTTGAAAGAGTATGGTGAGCATCTTAAACCTGGTGGTGTCGTTCTCGTTTCCATCTCTCAAATGACTTTCGCCAATTCTGAGGCTAAGAACATTGGGAACTATTATAGAGTTTTAGATCGTAGTGATATTGAACCGTATAATATCATTGATTATTACACTTACTTGAATTTACCTGGGACAAATACTGGGAGTCTTAGCTCTGCAATCACGGGTAAACTAAAAGACTTAAGATGGAATTCTCATCAACCTTGGTCAAATAATGGTAAAGATTATTCAGAAAGAAAATATGAGAAAATAGAAGAACAGTACCAGGAAGCAATAGAAAACAATAACATTGAACCAAATGTAAAGCAGTTAGAAGAAATTGTAGATTATTGCAGCGATAAAGGCTACCAAGTCGTGTTGACCATGGAGCCTGTTCATCAGTCTTATCAAAAATATTTCAATAAAGAAGTTATGAATAGACTTGTTTTTCAGCATTTAGAAGCTCTAAATCTAGATGTTCCATTGTTAAATTATATGAGTGATCCAAGATTCGTAAACAAGCAAGAATATTTTATCGACCCCGATCATTTAAACAGTGAGGGCAGAAAAAAGTTCTCTTGGATCGTATACGAGGAACTGATGAGAATGGGCTATTTAAAAAAGGATTGAATCAAAGTTGAATTAAACATGAAACATTTAAATAACTTTAAAAGTTAATAAAGGTGCAGACCTGCAGGTTAGAAGGGCAGGGACGAAAAAGAAGACAATATATTTTTGTACGAATTGTATTGATATCATAATCATCGAGAGGCTTTTTTGTACATTTGTAAATTTCCATAAATTATAAATGTGCAGTGATTGATATTGAGTGAACAATCATGATATAAGAGTAAAAGAATATTTATTTTACCGGGATTTTGAAGTTGCATTATAGTGAGAGGATTTGAGCATCAATGATAGATAATTTTTGGCGTGATCTGCCGCGTCCGTTTTTTGTACTTGCTCCAATGGAGGACGTGACAGATGTGGTTTTTCGTCATGTTGTAAGTAAGGCTGGGCGACCGGATGTGTTTTTTACGGAGTTTACAAACTCAGATAGCTATTGTCATCCAGAGGGATTAAAAAGTGTTCGCGGCCGTTTGACGTTTACAGAAGATGAACAGCCGATGGTGGCACATATATGGGGAGATAACCCTGAATATTTCCGTAAAATGAGTATTGGCATGAAAGAGATGGGCTTTAAAGGAATCGACATTAACATGGGCTGCCCAGTACCGAATGTCGCACAAAGAGGAAAAGGAAGTGGCCTTATTCTACGTCCAGATGTAGCGGCTGAATTAATTCAGGCGGCTAAAGCTGGCGGACTACCTGTTAGTGTGAAAACACGACTTGGGTTTAAAGAGATCGATGAGTGGGAAGCGTGGCTTACGCATATTTTAGAGCAGGATATTGCAAACCTTTCTATCCATTTACGCACAAGAGAGGAAATGAGTCTTGTAGATGCTCATTGGGAGCTTATTCCTGAGATTAAAAAGCTGCGTGACAAAATTGCACCAGATACGTTACTAACGATCAATGGAGACATTCCGGACCGTCAAGTAGGGCTAGAGCTTGCTGAAAAATACGGAATTGATGGTGTTATGATCGGACGAGGAATCTTTAAAAATCCTTTTGCTTTTGAAAAAGAGCCAAGAGAGCACAGCAGCAAAGAATATCTTGATCTGTTAAGACTGCAGCTTGATCTCCAAGATCAATACGCGGAAGAAGTGCCGCGTTCTATCACAGGACTTCACCGCTTTTTCAAAATCTATGTAAAAGGATTCCCAGGAGCGGCAGAATTACGCAATCAGTTGATGAACACAAAATCAACGGATGAAGTGAGAGCGTTGCTAGATCAAATCAATCATTAATAACTTTTAAAAGAATAAAGAAATAGATTGAAAAACAGTATGAGACCTTGTGGGTACATGCTGTTTTTTTGATTTGAATCCATTAAATTCATCAAGAGGTAATTTATGTTAAGGTGAAGCTAACAATTGCTAGATCAAATACAAAAGGGAGGTACGTTCATGAAAAACAATCGGAAGTTGTTAATCATTGTTGTAACCGTTCTGCTCGTTATAGTATCTGCTTGCGGAAATTCAACTGATTCGTCAAATGGATCAACGGATAACGAATCAAAAAATGATAAATCAACTCAAAAATCAGGTGCAGATATTTCAAATAAAGATGATATTGAAAAAGCTTCAGGAAGTGATCATACTAATGAAAAGGTAGATATGTCTCAGAAAGATGCTTCTGAAAATAAGGAAAGTACAAAAGAAAAATATCTTCAAAAATGGGAAGAGATGAAGAATAAAGTAGCAGAGATGAGAAAGAATCCACTAGATGATACAACATTCGCTTTGAAGAAAGTGGAAGGCGATGCATACGAACTATTAGATGACTTGTTAAACGAAATTTATGGAGTACTAGAGAAGCAACTCAATAAAGAAGAGATGAACCAATTAAGAAAAGAACAACGTGAATGGTTAATCAATAGGGAAAATATAGCTAAAAAGGAATCTCTTAAATATGAAGGTGGTACATTGGAGCAATACGAATATGTAAGAACAATAAACAATCTTACAGAGAAGAGATGCTTTGAATTAATTGAGAATTATATGAAGTAATAACTGGGTCTAAAAGTAACTCCACCAGGTGTATAAGAGGAAGGTGACAGCTTCTGTAGAATTATAGATACATTCATGGAAAAGCAAGGAGGAGTTACGTTATGAAATTACTGTTTGCAATCAGCAATTGGCTTGTCCAACATATTAACGAGCGCCTCATGTATGCTTTTGTTAATCACGCCTCCAGATGTGAACCCTTTGTATACCTACTGCCATGTACGGACATCCCTGGGTGGGACCAGGCGTGAAAGCTTGGGAGTTCATCACCGGGAAAGAGGAAAATCCTATGGTTAACCTAGGTTGGAAGTCAGTTGGTGTGCTCGAGCTTACTGCGCTGCCAAGCATAGACAAAGAACGCTGGGTACCCCTCGTAAAGGAGACCGACGTCTTTTTAGTTTCGGGCGGAGACGCTCTTTACCTGTATCATTGGATGCAGCAGTCGGGGTTAGCAGAGATATTACCATCGCTTCGCGCAGTATATGTGGGAATGAGTGCAGGTAGTATGGTGATGACACCTAGGATTGGGAAAGATTTCGTTGGCTGGACTCCACCGAGCGGTGAAGATCAAGCACTTGGATTCGTCGATTTTTCAATCTTTCCACATGTTGATCACGAGATGCTGCCAGAAAACACTATGGCAGCTGCAGAACAATGGGCTGCTGAGATTAATGGACCAGCATATGCTATTGATGATGATACCGCAATCAAAGTAATTAATGGTGAGACTGAAGTAATTTCTGAAGGACATTGGAAACTGTTTTAGTTTTGGATGTATTATTCTGCTAGCTCGTTGAATGTCATTTGTGTATCTGTTTTTTTAAACGAAGAATAGAGGTTTTAATATGGAAGCCAATAAAAGATGGCTTTCTATTCCTAAAGAGATTAGAAGTCAGCTTATTAATAATCTTTTTTGTACGAATTGTTCAGGCGTCACAACGATTGAAAATTTTACGATAGAAGATGCTTCATTTGGAGTTGTTCTAAAAGGCAAGTGTAAGGAGTGTGGACATGGAGTGGCAAGGGTTATTGAATCTGAATAGTACTACTTGTTCACCCTCATCATCGAACATTTCTAGTGTTAGTCACAGTTAATTTGGCTTGGAATGGTCAGTATGGATCTATAAAACCTTATAAAACCGTTACTAAAAAGTGAAACCCTCAGGAACTTAATCCTGAGGGTTATTTCTATTAAAACAAGTCCGTAATTTTTATCAAAATATTCTAAGAATTACAACTTTTTTAAATACATTGTAATAAGTCGAAATACTTACTATAATACTACTTAATAGAAAGACAATTGTCTTTTTCAGGTGGATGATATTTGTCCTGCTTCAATTGTCCTATCAGTTTAAGGGGTATCCTTGCTACAGGTTTATTCAGATGAACAGCTTTACAATTCTAACTAGATTGGTGATGACATCTATGAAACGTATACTGAAAAAGTGGAATCAGTTAAGTCTTGTTAAACAGATCATTATAGGATTGATTGTTGGTATTATCCTAGCTGTAACGATTCCGCAAGCAGCAAAACCTGTTATTATTTTTGGCACTTTATTTGTAGGTGCACTAAAAGCAATCGCACCTGTTTTAGTATTATTCTTGGTTATGTCGGCGATCGCGCAACATAAAGCGGGCCATCAGACGAACATGAAAGCCATTATTTTATTTTATCTTATAGGTACATTCTTAGCTGGATTAACAGCTGTTATTGCAAGTTTTATCTTCCCTGTAGGTCTGACTCTTGGTAAGGGAGCTGAAGGGGTTACCCCTCCGGGTGGTGTTGCTGAAGTACTAAAAACGCTGCTGATGAACGTTGTTGATAATCCATTCAACGCTTTGGTTAACGCGAATTATATCGGTATCCTGGCATGGGCAGTGCTTTTAGGACTTGCTTTAAGAAGTGCACAGGAAACGACAAAAACGATGATTTCAAACGTTTCGGACGCTGTAGCTAAATTGGTAACATGGGTCATTAAGTTAGCACCTCTAGGAATCATGGGACTAGTCGTTGAATCAATTACGTCAAACGGTATTGAATCATTATTGGGTTATAGCAAGTTGTTAGGACTTTTAATTGGTTGTATGTTATTTGTTGCCTTGGTTGTGAATCCACTTATTGTTTTCGCAGCAATCAGACAAAATCCTTATCCGCTTGTTTTCAAATGCTTGAAAGAAAGTGGAATAACAGCATTCTTCACACGTAGCTCTGCTTCCAATATTCCTGTTAACATGAAGTTATGTGAGAAGCTTGGTTTGGACAAGGATAATTATTCTGTATCCATCCCATTAGGGGCGACGATCAATATGGCAGGTGCTGCGGTTACGATTTCTGTTTTAACGCTTGCAGCGGTTCATACACTAAACATTCAGGTTGATCTCGGAACAGCTATTCTACTAAGTGTTTTATCCGCTGTGTGCGCGTGTGGAGCTTCAGGGGTTGCTGGTGGATCGTTATTATTGATCCCTCTAGCGTGTAGTCTGTTCGGTATTCCAGGTGATGTGGCGATGCAAGTAGTTGGTGTTGGCTTTATCATCGGTGTATTACAAGATTCTTTTGAAACAGCATTAAATTCATCAACAGACGTACTTTTTACAGCAGCTGCTGAGTACAAAGAGTGGCGTAAAGAAGGAAAAGAAATTAACATTCAAAAAGCAGCATAATAGATGGCACCTGAGACGTTGTTTAGCGTTGAAGGTGCCTTTTTGTTGCCGTATTTTCTCGTTTAAAGGAATTACTATTATGTGTATGGAATGACTTAAGTGGTTTTATTATAAAAAAATCAGGAGGTTACTCATGGGAAGATTAGTGCATTTTGAAATTCATGTGGATGATATGGAGCGGGCAATGAAGTTTTACGGTGAGGTGTTTGGCTGGTCATTTCAAGATTGGAGTGAATTTGCTGGAATGCCTTATTACGGTGCAGTGACTGGGGACGACAAAGAAATGGGTATCAACGGTGCTTTGATGCAAAGACAGAGCCCGCCGCCTGAACCGAACCAAGCATTAAATGGATATGCATGTACGATGGGTGTTGAAAGCTATGATGAAACAGAAGCCAAGATTTTAGAGCAAGGCGGAAAAGTAGCGATGCCGAAGTACGCACTGCCCGGAATGGCTTGGCAAGGATACTACATAGATACAGAAGGCAATATTTTCGGCATTCATCAGCCTGATGAGAATGCAAAATAGATAATAATGGTGAAGACAACGCTAGTATATTGGCGTTGTCTTTTTTTGCGGCTGTTAAAAACCCCCTTAGTTAAAAAAGTACAGACGATGTTAATAAAGTGCTAATGATAGCGCTTTCAAACCCTCTTTTTCCGTAGCTATAATTATCTTGTAAGTACTTTTTAAAGGGGGAACTAATGATGAAGAAAAGTAAATTACTATCTCTGATGCTTGCTGTTGTCATGCTTATGCTTGTTGCAGCTGGTTGCAGTGACAGCAATAGTGAGGTAAGCGTGGGGATCGTCTTACCTACGAAAGATGAGCCTAGATGGGTGCAGGACGAGCAAAGATTTAAGGATGCTTTAAAAGGAACGGATTACACGACTGAGATTCTGTTCAGCCAAGGATCTTCTGCAAAAGAAAAAGAAAACGTTGAAACATTGATCAACAAAGGAATCGATGTTCTTATCATCTGTCCACAAGACGGTGATGCAGCAGCTGCGGCAGTAGAAGCAGCGAAAAAGGATGACATCACGGTTATCGCGTATGACCGTTTGATCACGAATACAGACGCGGTTGATTATTATGTAACGTTTGACAGCTTGGCAGTAGGTGCTGCACAAGGTCAATACTTGATCGACAACGCTAAAGGATCTAACACACCGCTTTACCTTTATGCTGGAGCGGCTTCTGATAATAATGCATTTTTATTCTTTGAAGGAGCTTGGAAAGTACTTCAACCTAAGATTGCTGATGGGACATTCAAAATCGCTAACTCTAGTGAAGCTGAAGCTTTAAAAGATAAAGCTGAACTTTCTCGCGATGAGCTGAGCAAGATCATCGGCCAAGTAACAACGAACTGGGACGCAAACGAAGCGAAGAACAAAGCGCAAACACATTTGACAGCTGCTAAGGCAGACTTGAAAGGTGATGTTGCGATTCTAGCTCCAAACGATGGAACAGCTCGTTCGATCGCAGATGTATTTGGATCAGACAGCGCGGTTTCTAGCTACCTCGTAACAGGACAGGATGCAGAGAAAGCTTCTATCCAATATGTGATTGATGGCAAACAATCGATGACTGTATTTAAGGATGTTCGTACACTTGTTAAGGATGCAATGGGAATGGCAGTTGAGATCCTTGATGAGAAGAAGCCAGAAACAACAGGTTCATACGACAATGGAAACGTGGAAGTAAAAGCAAAACAAACGAACGTAATCGTTGTAAACAAAGACAACGTTAAGAAAGAACTAATTGATTCTGATTATTATAAAGCCGACGATTTTACAGGGCTTGAATAAGAAAATAGCAGGACGAGAAATAGTGATAGATTCTACGTCTATCACTATTTTTCACAATGAAGACAGTGGAGTGGCTAATTGGAGGGATCATGATGAGCGGATATATTTTGGAGATGAACGAGATCTCCAAATCGTTTACCGGAGTGAAAGCGCTCAGTAATGTAAATTTTAAAGTAAGAAAAGGCGAGATACACTGTTTGATCGGGGAGAACGGAGCAGGGAAATCCACGCTGATGAAAGTGCTAAGTGGGGTTTATCCTTATGGAACGTATGAAGGAGACATCGTGTTTGAAGAAAGTGTTCAGCAGTTCAATAAGATTAGTGACAGTGTTCAAACCGGCATCGTTATCATCTATCAGGAGTTAGCTTTATTTCCGGATCTCACGGTTTATGAAAATATTTTTGTTGGAAACGAAGTTAAACGTGGAAACTTGGTGGACTGGAATCAGACGATTGCCGAAGCAAAGAAAATGCTGAAACGGGTTGGGCTCGACGTGAATCCTGAAACACTTGTGAAGGACTTGAGTGTAGGAAAGCAGCAGTTGGTCGAGATCGCCAAAGCGTTAAGTAAGGACGTTAAGTTGCTTATTTTGGATGAACCGACTGCCGCACTGAATGAGGATGACAGCGAGAATTTGTTAAAACTCCTAGGTGAGCTTAAGAAACAGGGCATCACGAGTATTATGATTTCACACAAGCTAAAAGAAGTCATATCGATTGCTGATCAAGCGACGGTCCTGCGTGATGGCAAAACAATCTGTACGCTCGATGCTTCTAAAGGAGAAATATCAGAGAACATGATCATAAAAAATATGGTCGGACGGGATATTGATGATATTTATCCGAAGAGACCAGATAAAAAGATCGGTGAAACAATACTCGAACTGAATGATTGGTCTGCTTATAGTACCGAGCTTGGCAGACATGTGTTAAGAGACATCGACTTTCATGTGAAAAAAGGTGAAATCGTTGGAATCGCTGGGCTTATGGGCTCTGGACGAACAGAGCTTGCACTAAGTGTGTTTGGAAATCCGAAAAATTATAAACTAGAAGGTCAACTAAAAGTATTAGGTGTGGAAAAAACGTTCAAGCATACGAGTGACGCGATTAAGTCAGGCATCGCTTATGTAACAGAAGACCGAAAAGGTGACGGACTGTTCCTCATTCAAGATATTAAGAACAATATAACGGCTGCAAATCTTAACGAAGTCGCTGATAAGGGCATCATCAACGAGAATGAAGAGGTAAAAAGAGCAACAGAATACAAGAGGTCCATGTATATTAAAGCATCCTCACTAGAGCAAACGGTCGGTAACTTGAGTGGAGGAAATCAGCAGAAGGTATCACTCGGGAAGTGGTTGTTCGTTGGGCCGAAGCTATTGATTTTGGATGAGCCTACTCGTGGTATCGATGTAGGTGCCAAATTTGAGATCTATACGATTATGAACCAATTAATCAGCGAGGGTATGAGTATTATCATGATTTCTTCTGAACTTGGTGAAGTGCTGGGAATGAGTGATCGTGTCTACGTCATGGCTGAAGGAAGAATGAAAGGCGAGCTGCCGATTGAAGAAGCCAATCAAGAAAACATCATGCAGCTTGCAACGCAATAGGGGGTTAACACATGGGATTTATTAATGAAGCAAGAATGTTAGTGAAAGAGAATATCCGTGATTATGGGATGTATATCGCTCTGTTTGTGATTATGCTTACCTTCTCCATCATGACGGATGGGCTGTTCATGTCATCACGTAATATTAGTAATCTATTAGATTCTACTGGTTATATCGCTGTACTCGCAGTAGGAATGACACTTGTTATCGTTATTCGTCATATCGATCTATCTGTCGGGTTCGCAGCAGGATTTCTTGGTGCGATCGCGGCCATTCTTTTAACAAAGATGGGGCTGCCTATCTATGTGACAATTCCGGTGATTCTGGTGCTTGGAATACTTATTGGTCTGTTTAACGGTTTGTTGATCGCCAAATACGCCATTCCTTCGTTCGTAGCCACGCTTGCGGGGATGTTGATCTTCCGCGGTGCGCTTTTACAAGTAACGGAGAAAACAGGAACAATTATTATCAAAGACGATGCGTTCAACGCGATCGGCAACGGATTTATTCCTTCTCTTATGATCGTTAACGGCTTGCATCTTTTATCTTTAATTCTAGGTCTACTATCGATATTATTGTACATTTATAGCGAGATCTCTACACGTCGGAACAAGATTAAATATCAGTTCGACGTTGTATCTAAAGGGATATTTACGTTTAAACTCATTTTTGTTTCAGCGATTATCGCCTATGTAACTTGGATCCTAGCAGGTTATAACGGCTTTTCTTGGACCGTTGTTATTATGCTTCTTGTCGTTGTAGCGTATCATTTCTTAACGACGAAAACGGTGCTTGGCCGTCACATTTACGCAGTAGGAAGTAACCCAGAAGCTGCACATCTCAGCGGAATCAATGTAAATAAAATTACGTACATGGTGTTTGGTTCTATGGGAATGCTTGCTGCACTCTCTGGTATTCTTTTTACTTCGCGTCTTCAATCGGCTACGACAACAGCAGGAACACTATTCGAACTTGATGCTATTGCAGCAGCATACGTGGGTGGTGTATCGTCAGCCGGTGGTGTCGGAAAAGTAACGGGTGCCATCATCGGTGCCATTGTTATGGCTTCCTTATCAAGCGGGATGAACCTTCTTGGGGTTGGGGTTTCCATGCAGTACATGATTAGAGGTGGCGTGTTAGTTGCAGCAGTATTGTTTGATGTGATGACACGTAAAAAGAGAGGATAAAACTTAAACTCGTAGTTCGTTGAAAGTGGAGACATCGTGATAAAAGATGTCTTCACTTTTTTAACTCTTATACGTTTTGCATATACCTAAATTGGAAAATAGGTAAGCGTTTGCATCAAGTTTCTTATGATAAAATAAGATTAGTAAATTATCGGAAAAAAAGGGGATACTTCACTTGCGCAAAGCTGGGATAATCTTTCTAAGTTTCATATGTATCTTCCTCAGTTATTTAACGTTTATAACGGCACAAAAAGCGTTTCAATCTGATTGGAAACTACCTGCAGCATCTTCTCAGAAAGAAGATCGTTTTCGTATTGTTCTTATTACTCAAGAGTTAGATACGCCTTTCTGGGATAAGGTTGGAAAAGGTGCGGAACAACAAGCTCAAAAAAGTGGAGCAAGTTTTGAAGTATGGGGAAGCTACGGCAAGAACCAGGATGATTTTCTGAAGAAGCTTGAAATTGCTATTCAGTCAAAAGTAGACGGCATTATTGTACAGGGACTTGATACAGATCGTTTTAAAGAATTAACGAAGGTTAAAGCGGCGTTTTATGGCATTCCTATTATTACGGTAGGTAATGACGTACCTAAAGCAGAAAGTCTCCGAAAAACATACGTAGGTTCTAATCAGCACTTAGCGGGAATGATGATCGCTAAACTCATGTTGTCTGACATGGGGCAAGAAGGGCAAGTGATTTTATTAAGCGATAGCCAAAAGGAGTATTATCAGGAAGAGCGGCTTTCAGGCATTAAAGAAGTGCTTCAAAGCTTTCCTAACGTAAAGACGGTTTATGCAGAAACACCTGAGACGAGAGAGCAAGTTATTGCAAAAACAAGAGACCTTTTGAATCAATATCCCGATACGGACGGATTTATTGCCGTGAACGCTAATACGGCTGGGGCCATGATTCAGGAGATTGGTAGACGCGGACAGGTAGAACCCTATTTTATTTATTCTTTTGATGATGGATCTGAATCGATCACATTACTTAATCAAAAGAAGTTGGATGGTGTGATTGAGCAGTCACCTGAGATGATGGGGAGAAAAAGCGTAGAGGTTTTAATGCAGTGGCTGAAGAACGAAACCGTTCCTCTTGATGCGGATGGTTATTCCAGTGAAATTCGAATGATAAAGGCGATGGATGATAGATGAACAGAATACAAAAAAAAATATGGATGCTCGCATCAGTCGTTCTGATCATCATGGCTATTATTTGGATAGCGCTTACCTACTATAATCAAAAAACGCAAAATCAATACAATGACATTCTGCAGCGATACTTGAGCATGAATGAAGTTACAAGCAGCAGTCAACAAGTGGTGACAGATCTCAATAATTACTTGCTAGATCCCTCTGAAGAAAATGTAGATAAACTCAATCAAAGCAAAGTAAAACTTAACGAGGCAAAAGGGGAAATCGGAAAGCTAAGAAACTCTGAAAATGAATTTGCACTCATGAATTATATGAATCTTATTGATAGTTTGATTGAAACAACAGACCGCTCTCTTATGTTCTACGAAGAATCTGACACCGAGACCTCAAACAAAGAATTCACCGAAGCGACGCGTCTCTCAAAATATATTTCAGAAATGACCCTTACCTTGATCGACACAGAGCTGAAGACCTATGACGTTTTTTACAGAGGGATTATAGATCAGTCTGCAGAGTTTAAGAAACTAGGGATCTGGCTGATGCTTCTTATTACCCTTTTGTTACTCGTAATTACGTATTGGTTTAGTTTAAGTATCACAAGACCTGTGCAGCAGTTAACACGTGCAGCGAACGAGCTGTCTGCGGGAAAGTTTGATAAAGAGATCAAAGTTGAATCGAATGATGAGATCTCATTTCTTGCTCAAACCTTTAACCGAATGCGCATCAATATTAATAATCTGTTTCAGGAAATACAGCAGAAGGCGCAGCTTGAGCATGAATTGCAGCAAAACAAGCTTCTGTTGCAAGAGAGTCAGCTTAAGAATCTACAAAGTCAGATCAATCCGCACTTTTTATTTAATACGCTGAATACGCTCTCAAAAAAGGCCTACTTGGAAGGATCAGAAGAAACGAGTGATTTACTTGTAAGTGTGGCTGGTCTCTTGAGGTACAACTTAAAGTGGTTAGATAAATCCGTTACGCTTCAAGATGAAGTGATGGTGATTCAGCAATATATGAACATTCAAAAAGCAAGGTTTACTGACCGGCTGACGTTGCACCTCGATATTGATCAGTCTTGTTTAGAGGTTCAACTTCCTGGCTTGACTCTGCAACCCATAATTGAGAACGCCGTGATTTATGCAGTTGAACCAAGAGAAGATGGCGGACAGATCTGGCTTCGAATTATAGATGACGATAACATGGTGATGATTGAAGTGGAGGACGATGGCCCTGGTATTCCTGAGAATATTAGGAGACAGATTTTAAACGGTGAGCTGATCGAGACGAATCGTGCTTCAACAGGTATAGGGTTTACGAATGTTGTGAAACGGCTCCGACTTTTTTATGGTATGGAAAACTTGATGGATATTCAAAGTGAGATGGGTGAAGGAACGAAGGTGTTAATAAGAATTCCTAAGAAGAGGGAGATGGAACAGCATGCTCAAACTCTTGATCGTTGATGACGAGCAGATTGAACGAGAAGGGCTACAAGTGATTCTGCAGAAGGCATTTCCTAATCTCGAGATTCATCAAGCGAAAAATGGGAAGGTCGCTGTACAAGTTGCGGCGGAATTAAAGCCTGACTTAGTGATGATGGACATTCAGATGCCAGGAATGAACGGACTAGAAGCAATTCAGCAGATTACATCCACGAATCCCTTTATTAAGTTTGTGATGATTACAGCTTTTGATATGTTTGATTATGCACGTCAGGCGATCAAACTAGGGGTGAAGGATTACTTATTAAAGCCAAGCAGAGTGAGTGAGATCGAGGAGACGGTCGGGAAAGTCTTAATGGAAATTGCAGAGGAGCGCAGATCTCTCAAGGTTTTGGAAAGTACGTTACCGCTCGTGGAAACAGATGTTGTCACACAGCTGTTATTCGATCATGTACATGACGTCCATTTGGATATGCTTGTTGATATGCTCGACATTTCTTCCACTCATGAATCATTTGTGATGAGTATTCTACTTCCACAAGGGGGAGAAAACCTATATTCGTTGATCAAAGAAAAGGTTAGGAAATCGGCGAGTGGGTGGGTTGGAGCATTGTATGGCCACCAGCTTCCTATTATCGTTTTTCGTAAACCAGACTGTTCGTTCCGTTCTCAAGCCATTTCTCTTGCAAAAGATATTCTCTCACTGCAAAAAGTAAATTCAGATGATGGATGGTTTATCGGAATCGGAAATGTGTGTCATTCTTTAGATCAAGTTCGGCAGTCCTATCAAGAATCTCTTATTGCTACGATGGATTCCTCCTTGCCTGTTAAATATCGCTTTTATCATGATGTTCCAGTGCTTGGGAGTACAGAGGACAAACCTCAATCCAAACAGCGTGAAAAACAGTTCTTAGATGAGATTAGGTTAGGAAAGTGGACTGAAGTTCATAAGAATGTAATGGATCTCATCAAACGGTGCGAGAATGAGGCGGTGGATTTGCTCCAAACGCAGCAGCGTGTTCTCGAATTGCTCTGGGTCACAGCAAGAGTGATGAGCGAGATGGGAGTGGAGACAGAAACGCCTTTCTTTTCCTATCAATCTCAAGATTACCGTCAGCTTCGTTCTGAATCAGAACATTTATTAAAACAGATGCGGACTTCATACGAAGAGCATTATGAACAGCTTGAGGCCGATACGATTCATCAGATCAAACAATATATCGTAAAGCATTCGCATGAAGACATCTCTCTTGAGACGTTAGGAAGAAAAGTGGGGATGAGTCCTATCTATATCAGTAAGATGTTTAAAGAAAAACTAGGAATCAACTATATTGATTTTCTGACAGAATGCAGGATTGAAAAGGCGAAGAAACTGATGGCAGATCCAGAAAAAAGCTTAAAAGAAATCACGTTTGAGGTTGGATATCACGAACCTAACTATTTCAGCAAAGTGTTCAAAAAAATGGTTACGCTTTCACCTACAGAATATCGTAGAACTGTTCTTGGAAAAAAAGGATGAAGGTACGTAAAGGAGTATCATTCATGAGAAACATTATAAATCGTGTATGCCTCGTCCTGTTATTCATAGCCATGATATGTGCTTCCGGATGCGACAAAGACAGTAAGAGTAATGAGACACTTGGAAAAGCGATTTCTTCTAAAAGTGAAAAAGTGGGCAGTGAGACAGCGGAAGAGGAAAAGATTAAAATCGGTTTTTCCATGGATACGTTATTGGAAGAACGGTGGCTTAAAGACAAAGAACTCTTTAAAAAAGCCGTAGAGAATCTTGGGGCAGAAGTAGAGATACTTGCGGCCAACGGTGATGATTCTTTGCAGATTGCACAGGCTGAAACACTCATCCAAAATGAGGTTGACCTTCTTGTCGTTGTTCCTCATAACGCTGAAGCTATGGCGGCGATCGTAAAAAAAGCACATTCAGCAGGGATTAAGGTGATGGCATACGACCGCCTAGTCAAAAATGCAGACCTTGATATGTACGTATCTTTTGACAACGAAAAGGTAGGCGAGCTTCAAGCTCGAGCGATAACAAAGCTCGTTCCGAATGGAAAGTACGTGTATATAGGAGGAGCTGAAACGGATAACAATGCTCATCTGTTCAAAAAAGGCGTATTCCGAGTTCTGCAGCCTCTAATAGATAAAGGGGTTATCACGGTCGTGTACGATCAATGGTCCAAAGACTGGACGCCTGCTAATGCTTTTAAAAATATGGAGTCAGCGTTGAAAGCTAACAACAATGAGATTCATGCGGTAATTGCAGCAAACGATGCTACTGCGGGTGGTGTCATACAAGCGCTTGAAGCACAAGGGCTCGCAGGGAAGATTCCGGTAGCTGGACAAGATGCCGAACTTGCTGGCGTGCAGCGGATCGTGCGTGGAACTCAAGTGATGACGGTATATAAACCGATTCAGGCTTTATCAGAGAAAGCTGCAGAATTGGCAGTGAAGATGGCAAAAGGCGAAACGATAAAAACAGAACGAAAGATAAACAACGGTAAAATGGAGGTTCCTTCTGTTTTATTATCACCGATTGCGGTTGATAAGGGGAATCTTGAAGTAACGATTTTTCGTGATGGATTCCATTCTAAAAGTGATGTTTATCAGAATCAGCAATAAATCAGTCTCCGTGATCTTCATATGGCTCGGGGCTTTTTTGTTGAATAAAGATTGTGTCATTCCCGTCAGGTGCCCATAACATGTTAGTAAACGATATCTAAGGAGCATGTTATGTATAACCATTACAATTATAGAGTAACTCCGAGTGTTGTTGCGTTTGCTAAGGGAGATGTGACTGGAGATCGTGTACCAGATGATGTATACCTAACAGGTACGAAGAGTCAGGACAGCCCATTTATTGAGAACATTACGCTTTTTGTGAAGAATGGGAGAACAGGTTCACAAACAAGAGTGCCTCTTTCTGACAATGCTGGATACAATCCAACTTTGTTTCTGGGAGATTTTACAGGTAACGGTGTTTCAGATGTGTTGGTCAGCATCAATTCGGGTGGAAGCGGAGGATTCATGTACCATTATGTGTACTCGTTTATAGGGAACACACCACAAGAAATGTTTAATTTCAACGCTTACAATGCTGCTTATGAATATGATGTGATCTACGAGAATAACTACAAAGTTCGAGTGGTAAGTAAGCGTAATAGAAAAACGTATATCATTGATATCTCTCTGAGAGACAAAGAGTATTTAAATGAAATATATGATGTGAACGGAAAGCTAAAGAAACCAATTACCGGCTTTGTAAATCCATTAAGCGGTCTATATCCAATCGATTTTGATTCCGACGGAGTTTACGAGCTTTCTGCTTATCAAAAGATCGCAGGGTTATATAACGCAGACGCTCTAGGGTATGTAGTCAATACGCTAGGATGGAGTAACAACCGGTTTGTTCTTCAGAATCAATACGTAGCGATTTCTGGAACATAATAAAAGAGATCTAGCCTTTTGAAAAGGTTAGATCTCTTTCTCTTTTTGTTTAAGCATTCATGCTATAGATCGTCCATGACAAGTAGGTAGCAAACGAACTCCAGAGAAGATAAGGGATGAGCAGCCATCCTGAAACTTTTCTTAAACGACTCGCATAAATGACTAACAGTAAAGTCGTCACTGCAATCAATAGTGCGTCGATGCTCGCTGCGAACAAATCTTTTTGTGTAAATTGAAAATATCCGAAAGCTTGGTTGAATACATAGTTGACAGCGAATAAAATCCAAAAGCCGATTGGTTTAAAACCGTATTGATTGTAGATAAGTGTAGCTGATAGTGCGATTAAAAAGAACAAAACAGCCCATATAATACCAATTGTTTGTCCTGACGGCGTCCATGATGGCTTGTTCAGTGCATCATACCACTCGCGGTCGATTGGAAACAGAAAACTGGAAACATAGAACAGAGCAAAGATGATGACAAAGACTGCAATACTGGATTTTTTCATGCGTTACCTCCTGGGTTGTAGTGGGATTCGTGTAAGCAATTGTCTATATTTCTTAGAAGTATACTGTTCCCTTTTTAAATTATTCTTTAAACCAGAAGCGTATTTTTTGCATTTGGAAACAGAGGGTATTATTATAATAGTTACTTTAAAAAAGAAAGTCATAATTCGGGCTATTTCATAGTTAGTAATGTATGTGGTTGATTTCCGTTCCAGAATGCTCGCTTTCCGGGGGAGTGCGGTGAGCCTCTTAGCGCTCTGCGCTGTTAAGAGTCTCACCTGTCACTCTGATCCCCCAGGAGTCTCGCATCTTGCACTTCAATCAACATTCATGGAAGAAAAAAGATAAAAGCAAAAACGACTTGAAGAGCCCAATAAAAATAAGAGGTGGAAGACAAACATGATGAATAAAAAATATGCACCATTGTTTGAATCTTATCGTTTTAAAAATGGAGTTGAACTTAAGAACCGTGTTGTCATGGCACCGATGACAAACTTTTCTTCAAATGAAGACGGAACTGTAACAGATGAAGAAATTCGCTACTACGAGCGCCGTTCTGAAGGTGTTGGAATGGTGATCACAGCTTGTACGAATGTTACGGCTAACGGTAAAGGATTTCCGGGAGAGTTCGCTGGAGATACGGATGAAATGATTCCGAGTCTTCGTCGTTTAGCTTCTTCCATAAAAGCAAAAGGATCAAAAGCGATTCTACAAATCTTTCATGGTGGTCGTGAAGTACCGCCTGAGCTTGTTCCGAACGGAGATGTTGTAAGTGCGAGCAATATTCCTTCAGCTGAAGGAAAACCTGTGCCACGCGAACTGACTTCAGAAGAAGTATCTTCTATCATTCGTGATTTTGGTGAAACCACTCGACGAGCGATTGAAGCGGGTTATGACGGTGTTGAGATCCACGGTGCGAACGGCTATCTGATTCAGCAGTTCTTTTCGCCACACGCTAATCGCCGTGAAGACCAATGGGGCGGCTCATTAGAAAAACGTATGGCGTTTCCTTTAGCAGTTGTAGATTCAGTGAAAAAAGCAGTTGCTGAATATGCAGATGACTCATTTATCGTAGGCTACCGCTTCTCACCAGAAGAACCTGAAACACCAGGAATTACGATGGCTGATACGTTAGCACTCGTCGATGCACTCAGTGCTAAGAAATTAGATTATCTTCACGTTTCGGTAATGGATTTCTGGTCTGAACCTAGACGAGGAGTTGAAGATACACGTTCACGCATTGAGATTATTAACGAAAGAGTGGGCGGTCGTGTACCTGTTATGGGAGTAGGTTCAATCTATACAGCAGATGATGCGATCAAAGCATTAGGATCAGGAGTACCTTTGATTGCTCTAGGTCGTGAATTAATCATCGATCCAGATTGGGTACAAAAGATCGAACAAGGGAAAGAGTCTGAAATCGTAACGAAACTTGATAAAACAAAGCAAGATGAACTAGTAGTACCAGATCCGTTGTGGAACGCGGTATTGAATGCACCAGGTTGGTTCCCAGGAGTTTAATAAAAGATATAAGAAAAAGCAGGAGCTGATCCTGCTTTTTTATTTTGTAAACACAACAAAGTTTACTTTCAACAGGTGTGGGAAGAGATAGAGTAGACATAAGACTGGGAGGCAGATTGAATGAGTAAAACTATATTTATAACAGGCGCAGGAAGTGGATTAGGAAAAGGTGCCGCAATCGGACTCGCTAAAAAAGGGCACGCAATCATCGCCACAACTGAAACGACATCACAAAAAACAGCCCTTTTAGAAGAATCTAAGGATCTAGGTCTTGATATTGAGGTGTTCAAACTTGATATTACAAATGAACGAGATTTAAAACAAATAGAGAAATATGACTTTGATATATTTGTAGCAAATGCAGCGATCAATGAGGGTGGCCCATTAGCCGAAGTTCCGATGGACCGTGTTCGTGCACTATTTGAAGTTAACGTATTTGCTACGCTAGAATCCGTTCAGCTAGCAGCGAAAAAATTCGTCGAGAAGCGTAGCGGGAAAATTATCTTTTTAAGTTCTATGGCAGGTATATCAGCGACACCATATGTTGGCCCGTATACGGCAACAAAGCATGCGATTGAAGGAATTGCTCAAACGATGCAGGCTGAGCTTCAAGAGTTCGGTGTAAAAGTGGCAACCATCAATCCAGGTGCTTATGCAACAGGCTTTAATGATCGAAGTGCAGAAGAAAAATACAAATGGTATGACCCCGAAAAGAATTTTACAAGAAGAGAAGATATGAAGAAGCAAGAAGAGAAGCTGAAGAATCAATATGATCCAGAGGACATGATCGAGAAAATGATTGAGATCATCCCAGCTGAGCAACACCATTTCCGAACTGTTCACCCACAGGAAGTAGAAGAACAGTTAAAGAAAACGGAGAAAGAACGTTGGGAAATGAAAATATAAAGTAATCAACATCTGAGGAGACCCTGATGAAAAGTCAGGGTTTTTTGAGTTTTGTTTAAGAAAATACTATAGTTAGATACATATATAACGGGATAGTAGGGATGTTGGAATATGAAAAAAATAATTGTTATCGGGTCCGGAATTTTAGGAGCGTCTACCTCTTATCATCTTAGTAAATTTGATATAGACGTTCTATTAATCGATAGAAAAGATAGTGGACAAGCGACAGATGCAGCAGCTGGCATCGTGTGTCCGTGGCTATCTCAGCGTCGTAACAAAGCTTGGTATCAGTTAGCAAAAGGCGGAGCGCGGTATTATCCTGAACTCATCAAGATGCTCGAGGAAGACGGTGAAATCGATACGGGTTACAAACGGGTAGGCACACTGAGTTTACATGCAGATCCTGACAAACTTAAAAAAATGGCAGAACGCGCTCTGAAACGTAGAGAAGAAGCGCCAGAAATTGGTGAGATCACGATTCTTTCTCCTGAAGAAACGAAGAAACGCTTTCCGCCTTTATCCGATGATTTCGGATCGGTCTTCGTAAGTGGTGGTGCTCGTGTAAACGGAAGAGCGATGCGTGACGCTTTGTTGAACGGAGCTAAGAAAAACGGAGTGCAAATCCTCCAAGGAAATGCGCGCCTGCTTCATGAAGGAAACAAGGTTTCTGGTGTTTCTGTTAACGATCAAACCATTCTCGCAGATCAAATTATCATAACAGCAGGAGCATGGTCGAATGAGATCTTAAAGCCACTGGGAATTAACTTTAAAGTAACGCCACAAAAAGCACAGATCATCCACTTGGATTTGCCTAAAACAGATACAGCTGATTGGCCAGTGGTGATGCCGCCGACAAATCAGTACATCCTCACTTTTGATGATCGTGTCGTTGTAGGAGCAACACATGAAGATGAAGCGGGTTTTGATAAACGAGTAACGGCAGGCGGTATTCATGACATACTCTCAAAAGCCTTAGCTGTTGCACCTGGTCTTGCAGAAGGATCACTTCTTGAGACGAGAGTAGGCTTTCGTCCGTTCACGCCAGGTTTTTTACCTGTTATCGGGCAACTTCCTAATTTTGATAACATCTTGGTCGCGAACGGCCTCGGTGCATCAGGGCTTACAAGTGGACCATACTTAGGAGCTGAACTTGCGAAGCTTGCATTAGGAAAGTCTACAGAACTAGATATATCTAACTATGATGTATCTGGTGCTATTGAATAATAAAAAAAGACAACTTTCACTTAAGTGAGTTGTCTTTTATTTAAGCTTTTTCTAAAAAGTTGTCGCTGTTAAAATGATTTTTACTCTTCTATGCAAGTTGATTGAAGAGTAAGGTTGCCGACTCCTATGGGACGAGCGGTCAGGTGGAGACTCCTAAGGGCGCAAAGCGGCAGTACGAAAAGTGAAAGTGACTCGTTCAGCCCCGACAAGCAAAAGGTAAATGGGCTTGGAAGGCGTACTTTGCCTTCTTGACCGTTTAACTTTTGACCTCGAGGGGCTAGTCACTGCAACTAGACAGGAGGCTCACCGTTCGCCCCATGGAAAGCGAGCAATCTGGAGCGGAAATCAACTACTTTTGGGGAGCAACTATATATACGAAAACACTTATTATATGGTACTCCCAATCGGTTTTAGGCTGAAATACACCAGGTACTCATTGACAGCATCTATATCATAGATTTTTTTGTTAATGAAAAATTTAAAGATTAAGTCGTTTGTATCACTGTGAGATAGTGAGTATCCTGCACTTTCCAGAAGCTCTTCTGTATCATCTTCGTCCAATTCCAAACCAAGAGCTAGCGCAAGTATTGTAATTTTTCTTGGTCTATAATCTGATTTAGAGCGAATCTTAGAAAAATGCTTTCGATCTAAGCCAGCTTTCTTATATATATCTGCGTCGGTTACACCTTTTTCATCAATCAGTTGAAAAAGCCTTTCTTGCAGCGTTGGCTTTTTGTTGTGATGAATAAACGCATCTAATTCAAAACGAAGACTGCTTTCTTCTAAACATTCCTCCATCATCTTAGGAGATCGACAAACTTCTAATTCCATTATGAAATAATCATTCAGGTAAGTTTCTAATTCTAATAAAAGCTTTTGATCAAGCATACCCGACCAACTCCTAAAATGTCGCTTCACAGGCGACCATTTGCTGAATCTTTCTAGCTATGATTATAGCATGACAAATGTTAGGAGATGGTTAAGGATGAACAAAAAAATAACAGAAATCGTATTTTTACTTGATCGAAGTGGTTCGATGTCAGGACTGGAGAGGGATACTATTGGAGGGTTTAACTCGTTTATAAAAAGGCAAGTTGAACGTAAGGGAAAAACACTTCTTACGACCGTTTTATTTGATGATCAGTATGAAATTCTATGGAATGGTGTAGCTGCAGAACAGGCGCATCTAACGAGCGAGGACTATTATGTACGCGGAACTACAGCGCTTTTAGATGCTGTAGGCAAAACCATATTGGATGTGGGTTACAGGCTATCACGCACTGAAGAAAACGATAGACCAGGTAAAGTGATCTTTGTGATTACGACAGATGGAATGGAAAACGCGAGTTCCGAATTCACACACGAAAAGGTAAAGAACCTTATTGAACATCAGCAAGAGAAATACAATTGGGATTTTATTTTTATGGGTGCAAATATTGATGTGATTGCTGAAGCTAAAAATCTTGGTATTAAAGAAGAAGATGCATTTCGTTTTGAAGCTACCGATGAAGGTGTAGAAAATTTATATGCCATGATGAGTGAAGAAATCATACAGCGAAGAAATAAATAATCTGACTATCAGACAGTCTCCATATACAGGAGAGTGTCTTTTTTTATGACATCATAAACAACATATTGCATATATTGGAAATATATAGTACATTACATACGTAATGCACTATAGTGGTAAGTTGGAGGTGAAGTACATTTGCTGCTAAATGCTGATAGTATGAAACCGATTTATGTTCAGATTTCAGAATGGCTCGAGAACGAGATCTTGAACGAATCGATTTCAGCAGATGAAAAAATATATTCGCAATATCAACTAGCTGAGATGTTTAATGTGAATCCGGCTACTGCCGGTAAAGGGATAAACTTATTGGCTGAAGATAATGTTCTTTATAAGAAAAGGGGATTAGGGATGTTTGTTGCGGCGGATGCAAGAAAAATTATCCTCGGTAAAAGAAAGAGTTCTAAGCTACATTCACTTGTAACCGAATTAGCCCAAGAAGCTGTACAGCTGCAAGTCGAAGAAGAAGAACTGATAACGATGATCAGAGATATGCACCAAAGAATAAAGGAGGAGCAATCATGAATGTTGTCGTTTGTCATGATCTGACTAAGCAATATGGTCGATCCAAAGCGATTCAAAATATGAACTTCCGTATAGCAGAAAACAAGATAACCGGTTTGATCGGAAGGAACGGAGCAGGAAAAACAACATTATTAAAAATAATGGCAGGTTATCTTCATCATTCTGCGGGTGACATACAAGTCTTTTCTGAAAATCCGTTTAATAATCTTAAGGTTTCGGCAAATACAATCTTCATCGATAACGAGATGAGTTTTTCACAAGGGTTAACATTAAAAGAACTGCTTGAAACAGCGGGGAGTTTTTATCCGAATTGGAACCACGAATTAGCATTGAAATTATTTGATTATTTTTCTTTTAACCCTAATCAATATCATGGAAATCTGTCAAAGGGAATGAAGAGCACGTTTAATATGATTGTTGGCTTAGCGGCACGCTGCCCACTCACGATCATGGATGAGCCAACAAGTGGGATGGATTCTGCGACACGTAAGGATTTTTACCGAGCGTTATTAAAAGAATACATCGCCTATCCAAGAACGATCATTCTTTCTAGCCATCTATTAGATGAAGTAGAAGATCTGTTAGAAGAGGTACTACTCATTAAGTCTGGTGAAAAGTGTCTTCACTTACCCATCGATCAACTAAAAGAGTACGCGATTGGCGTGAGAGGAAAGACGGTTAATGTGGAGAAGTGGACTGAAAAAATGGAACCGATTTCCTTGCAAGAGATCGGCGCAAATATGTCATATGCGGTCATAAGAAACGATCGTTCATTACAAGAGTTAGAGGATGCTAGACAGTTAGGGTTAGAAATCACGCCAGTTTCTGCAGAAGATATTTGTAGTTATCTAACAAGTAAAACAAAGGGTGGGATCGATCATGTATTTAGCAGAGGTTAAGGCTTGGGACATCGTGAAGAAACAATACCGCTATAAGCTAAAATCGTACTTTGGTGTTTTTACATCGTTAATCGTGATCCAGTTGCTAGCGATTCTTTTTTCTTTTAATGGAACGGGGTCGGGAAGTGGCTCCTCAAATTCAATACAATATGATTTTTACTATTACACAAGTGACATCATCCTCATTTTTATGATGATTTGGGCGTTCATAACAGCCATCATCATAACAACGAGAGCGTATCGTTATGATGATTTTTCGTTTGTGACTAATCGTACCATCAGTCAAGTTTCAAACATTCTATTTCTTTTATCAGCTAGTATTTTTGCAGGCATAACGGTTTATCTTTCTACTCATCTCTTTCAAATCTTGGCGTTTTACTTCAAAGATAATTATTCAATCATCGTTGATTCATTATCGTTTACTGAATTTGTCATGGGGATGATTACTTCCATTCTTTATATTTTTCTGTTTGCTTGCGCAGGGTATCTTGTTGGTATTTTAATTCAGCTTCATAAAGGTTTCTTGTTAATTATTCCTACTATCTTGTTTGGAGGCTTAATTTTGGATGGAGTTGGTGGCGATCCAGAATTATTTGTAAATATAACAAGGTTTTTTGGAGAAGAAACATCATTTATTCTGTTCATATGTAAAATTGCTCTCGTTTCGTCCCTTTTACTGCTAGCTAGCCTTGGGATTTCTAACAGAATGGAGGTAAGAAAATGATAATTATATCTTTCTTGCCAATTTTAATTGTGTTTATTATCGTCGCTTTTGGAATTGGAATCATGAGATCAAACACTAAAGTAAGCTTAGGAACAAGAAAAATTCGCTGGATCCTTGGCGGATATACATTTATTCTAGCGATTGCTACAGTTATTTCACTAAGCATCCTTCCAGACCACAAGAATGATCAAAAGGTAGCTACAGCAGCTGAAATGAACAAAATAGAAAACGCTCAAAACAGGGCAGTAAACAATTTGTATTCAGGAAATCTAGATGACCTTGATAAAGCATTTTTTGAAAAGAAGAAGTGGTCTTTCTCTACTGATAAAAAGTCGTTAGACATTGTTTTAACAGAGGGAGAAACAGGCATCATGAGTGTTCTTGCAGAACGAAAGAACGAAAATGATGGTGAAATTGAAGCGTCTTACTATATAGGAAAATCTTATATTGATGGTGTAGATTTCACAGAAGAATTGCATCCACCAGAGCTATTATTAAACGGACAACAGCTAACCGTAAATAACCCATCTTTAGTGACAGTTAGTTTCTCTAGGTTTTCACCAGGCTTTGCATACAGCCAGTTCTCTAAAGGTGGACACTTTAGTCAAGAAAATCGTAACTCTGTGATCGGTCGTGATTTTATTCTTTTAAAAGTACCTAAGGATATTGAGATAAATGGTGATATTAGCTGGATAAACGAATAGAGGGGAGCTTTTTACGTTGAAGAACCAAAATACATTACTAGACGCCTACAAAAATGCAAAATACCAAGTAACCGGACACGGAAAAAGAGACATTTCTGTTCTGTTAGATTCTCTTTCAAATCAAACCGGGCAGGAAGAAAGTGATATGTATGGCAGTGGCCACATCATTGATAGCTTTCAAGAAAAGATGGCTGCTTATTTAGGAAAAGAATCTGCTGTATTCTTCCCGAGTGGGACGATGGCTCAACAGATCGCCATGCGTATTTGGTGTGATGAAAAGGGTATCCAAAAAGTTGCGTATCATCCACTATGCCACTTGGAAATTCACGAAGAAGATGGTTTGAAAGAACTTCATCATATTGAACCCGTGCTGCTTACTGATGCTAATGAGATCATCAAGCTCGATGACGTTGTCAACATGATGGAGGACGTTTCTTGTTTACTACTGGAACTTCCTCAACGAGAAATCGGGGGGCAGCTGCCGAGTTTTGAAGAATTACAAGCTATTTCTGATTACTGCAGAGAAAAAGGAATTAAACTTCATCTTGACGGAGCAAGATTGTTTGAAATACTTCCCTATTATAAAAAGACGGCAGCTGAAGTTTGTGCACTTTTTGATAGTGTATATGTTTCTTTTTACAAAGGGATCGGTGGAGTTGCTGGTGCAATCTTAGCTGGGCCAAAAGACTTTACTGAAACATCAAAGGTTTGGAAAAGACGACATGGCGGTGACTTGATCAGTCTATATCCATATATCTTAAGCGCAGATTTTTATTTCGATCAGCGGGTTGGAAAAATGGAAGAGTACTATGAGGGTGCAAAGGAATTGGCAACGCTCTATAACGAGTGTGAAGGTGTACGTACACTCCCTATAACGCCAGTTTCAAACATGTTTCATGTCCATGTCCAAGCACCAAAGAATGAAGTGGAACGCATTTTTGCAGACACTTATGGTGAAAGTGGAGTTGGATTAACAGGACATCTTCGAGAGAATGGTGAGAATAGCTGTTTCTTTGAAGTAAGCATAGGTGACAATTATTCTACAGTACCTAAAAGTAATTTAAAACAGACGTTCACACTGCTAAACAAGAAGTTGAAGACAAGAGCTTCAGTATAAATAATAACGTTGTAACTAAGGATAAAACAGCAAAGAACTGCTAATCATAGCAGTTCTAGCTTGTACTAAAACTTAGTTATTCTCTGGATCCGTATCGTCGTTATAAGCACCTGGTGCTTGTTTCGCGTTAAACGTCCAATCCACTTTAAGCTTGTCTCCTTGGAACTGGTTTTGATCTTCGCCATTATCTACGAACTGGAACAATACGAACATTTTTTCTTTCTCACCTGGAGGAATACCATCAGGACGCTGAACTGTACCAACGAATTCATCAATTGCTGTTAGATCAGGTTGTTGTTCTTTAAGTTGGGCTAATGTTGTCTCAACAACAGGAACAGTTGCACTGCTCGTGTTGTACATGATTGTAATCTTAATGTGGTTTGCTAGATCATCTGTATTATCTGATTTTGCATCTTCAACTGTATATTTCGTATCTAGTAGTACTTGATAGATGTCTAGTGAACCCTTATTCTCAAACGTAAATTCACGGTACACTTCATCGCCTGGTTTGATGTTGTCAATGTTAACCACAGCGTTTGGATTGATGGAAAGATCTAACGTACCTGCAGCGAAAGTGTTCTTCGTTTCAAACGTGTCACTAAAGTAAGCGAACGTTCCTCCTCCCATTAAAGATAAACCTAGTGCAGCTGTCATAACGCCTTTGCTAATTGTCTTCGTAAACCCCATTCTTCTCAACCTCCATAGATATGTAATATAAATTTATTAAACTCGTATGTATGATTTAAATACATAGAGATCTAACCCAAGTTTATGCTTTTTCGACATCTAGTTTTCTAGCTGCTTTCACTATAGAAAAGACAGCTGAACTAAATAATAAGAACCCTGGAATAAATAACAAAAGTGCAGATGCTTCCTTAGATTGAGTTACATTTAATGCATATCCGGCATAAGGAATCGTAAATCCTGTGTAGCTTCCAACCACATCATTTGAAGGAACTGACCACATATCAGGTCCGTCATTGTTATCGCCCTTTGTGTGATAGGAAATTTGTCCGTTTTTATTTTCAACATCAATAATTCTATGAGTAATCAGCTTATCTTCCATTTGAAAAGTGATAATGTCGCCTTTTTTAAAGGTAGTGTTATCGACTGTCTGTTTAATAGAGATGATAGACCCTGTTTGAAAGATAGGCTCCATCGATCCAGATAATACCGCTTTAATCTGATAGCCAAAAACGGAAGGTTCTGATCCTGAAACACGGGACGATAGGATGATAAAAGCAAGCAAGCAGAGCAATACAATAAAAGAGGTACTTGCTAGTTTAGTCGTGAATTTCAACAGTCTTTTCGTCATGTTTTGTTTCTCCTTCACTTTGAATAGAATCATCAGCAAATTCGTTTTGTTCTATATGATCAGTAGCATTCTTCATCTCTGCTGAATTAATGGGACCTTCAATCTTCTTCTCAGCATCTTCTAACTTGTTGATACGAACTTCAATAGAATGGTGTAATTGTTTAATAGGTTGTAAGTTCACTGTTTCTTTTATTTTTTTGCTCAATTCGTTTGCCTCATTACACCCTTCATAGACAAATTGGTATGTCTTTGAATCCAGATTCCTTACCTGTTTCTCATAGTTCAAGAGCTCATTATGTATGTCTTGAAAATCATTGAGAAGTGAGTGAAGTGCTTGTTCTATTCTTGTAATCTTCTCGATCGTTTTTTTTAGCTCCTGTAAACTTGCATCATCAGCGGCGTTCGGAACGGTATTGGATAGAGAGAGTATGTCCGAATAAATGATCATAGCTTTTCCATTAAGATCTCCCACTGTGTCTGGAAAGACAATTGCAGCTGAAAGTTCAACCGGTTTTATTTGAGCTCGGCTTGAAAAGGCAGCTTCAGTTTGACCGGTAATTTGAGCACCACAATAAAAAGATAGAGAGCACAACCCCAATAGAACAGTTCCTTTATGAAGCTTGCCTTTCATATCAGCCCTCCTCGTCTAGTGATTTGACCCTATTATTGCAGAATGTGTTCGAGATTGTTATTGGGTTAATTATTCAAGAAATATGGACATTTTTTGTCGAATGAAGTCCTTAAAAGCTATTAACCCTTGAAAAACTAAGGATAAATTAACCCAATTGACCACATTTGTAATGTTCTTAATAATTGGAATTATTCCGGAAGCACAATTTGATGAAGAGGTGAATGGGTTGAAAAAGAAAAGACAAAAACGATTGAACAAAAAAGTGGTAATTCCAGCAGTTCTAGCATTGTCCGTTACACTTGGAGGATTTTCATTACCTGGATCTAATGCACACGCGAATCCTACAACTGTTTTATTCCAAGCTCCTGAAGGGTTGAGTAAAGCTGAAATCGTTAAAGCGTATCTTCAATCACAGGTCGTTTCCGAGGTTGGAGCGAAATCAGCATCTACAATAGGAGAGCAGTTTAAGATCGTAGAAGAGTTTACAGATAGTAGCACAAATACATACCACGTGCGTACTATTGAGCAATACAACGGGATTCCCATCTACGGCAGTGGACAAACCGTTGCATTAGATGCAAACAACAATGTGTACGCATCATTTGGGAAGGTAACTCAAAAACTAGGTCGATCGATCATTTCGACAGATCCGTCCATATCGAAGGAAGCTGCAGAAAGAACAGCGAAAGAGCAAGTAGTTGCTGAGATTGGAGAAGTTAAGCAGTATGACGGAGTAGAAACAGAATTAACAATCTATCCGCATGAAGGCAGAAACTACTTAACGTATTTAGTTAAAGTTTCGACTTCTGTTCCTGCACCTGGGTTTTATCATTATTTTATAGATGCAACAACGGGTGAGATCGTTGATCAGTTTAACGCGGTACATGAAGCAGATGCTCCAGCAGTAACACCGATAACAGGAAGAGGACTAGATTTATTCGGTAAAGTTCAAAACTTTATCGCTGTAAAAGATAGTACATCCGGGAAAAGCTATCTGCATGGTGCGGCAATAGGAGGAGGAACAACGACGAATCCAAACATCGTCCCAGTTCATACGTACAAAGCGAACCGCATGGGTGAAACACCTTTCATCCTACTATCCGGACTTTTTGGGTTCTCAGGTTTTGAAGTAGAAACAGGTACGTCTTTCTTTGCTGATCCAGCAGCGGTTTCAGCTCATACGAACTCTATCAAAGTAAATACGTATTACCAAAATATCCACAAACGTAACAGTATCGATGGAAACGGAATGCCGATCATAAGCACGGTCCACATTGGGTCTAAATGGAACAATGCAGCATGGAACGGAAAGCAGATGCTTTACGGAGATGGTGACGGTATTCTGTTCAGTTCATTAGCAGGTGCGATGGATGTTGCAGGTCATGAGATGACACATGGTGTAATCTCAAAAACAGCAAACTTAACCTATCAAGGAGAATCAGGTGCGATTAATGAATCACTAGCTGATATCTTCGGTGCGTTGTCTGAGATGCATTCACACGGATTAACAAGTCCATCTGAGTGGGAGATGGGTGAAGACATTTACACACCAAACGTACCTGGTGATGGAGGACTTCGTTCCATGAGTAATCCAAAGTCCAGAAAGCTATCTGCAGCTTATGGATTGAAGGATAATGCATATCCTGATCACTATGAAGACCGTTACTTAGGTGAGCTGGATAAGGGTGGGGTTCATATTAACAGCTCCATCAACAATAAAGCAGCTTATCTCATCTCTGAAGGAGGAGAGCACCACGGAGTTAAAGTCACGGGTATCACACGTTCGAAAACAGAGAAAATCTTTTACCGTGCGTTAACGAACTATCTTGTACCGTCATCAGGATTCAAAGAGATGCGTGCTGCAGCGATTCAATCCGCTCGAGATCTTTATCCAGACCGAAATGGAGCTCCATCTGCCGAAACAAAAGCGGTAATGGCAGCATACGATGCGATTGGTGTACCGGCTCAATAAGCAGTGTGATCCACGAGAGAGTATTCTTTCGTGGATTTTTTATGGAAAAATGGTGAGCATTAAGACTCAAAAAAATGACTTTAGAAGGAAAAAAATAATTTAGAAAGAAACTTTTATCATTAAACATTTGTTCATGAGGAGAGACACATATGATCGAGGGAGAAATTATTAAATTTTATCGGAAAAGAAGAGGACTTTCTCAAGAGCAACTGGGCAAAGATATTTGTACGACAACACATGTTAGTAAAATTGAGCGGGGGCAGACGAAGTATTCAACGGAGATTATAACCTTATTCTCAAAACGGCTAGATATCGACATACAGAAGGAGATGCAGTTCTTTCAAGATATGGAGAAGAAACTTCATCAATGGCACAACTCTATTATCATGCAAAGAATGAAGGAAGTAGAGAAAACAAAAAGTGAATTAGATCAATTTCCGATTGTTAAATCCTCAAAACATGCAGCACTTTATCAGCTAGTGCTTGCTCGTTATTATCTTTTAAAAAAAGAGCCACAAAAAACAGCAGAGATTTTAAACCGAATAAAAACTGAGCATCTGACTCCTTTTGAATACAACATGTATAAGCATGTAAAAGGAATCTATTATTTGGAGAAGTACAACAATTTTTATGTTGAGAATCGCAAGAAAGCGATCGAGCTCTTGAGTACGATTGATAAGATTGCCTATGGAAATGAAGAATACTGTTATCATTTAGCGATGGCTTATCAATGGGTTGAATCAAAAACGATGGCTTATATCAATGCCAAAAAAGCAGTGGACTATTTTAAGAGAAACAACAACTTCTCAAGAGCCATCCAAGCAGAATCAGTCATGCTGCTTCAAATAGAATGCGCCACTCAGCATGAATTTGAACAAAAAGTTAACCGTTACCTTCAGTTGATTCAGGATAGTGAAACGCTAAACGAAATTGGTATTATCGGAATGCTTCTGCATAATCTAGGGCTTGAATTTTTCAAAAGAAAAGATTATGAGAATGCGCACATCTATTATCGAAAAGCGTTAAAGATGGCTGATAAAAAAACAGCGATCTATTTAAATCGATTGTATAATTTTTTGGACAATAGTATCGATGGAAAACTTCAGTCTCAAAGGCAGAATTTAAAAAGTGCAGAAGAAGGATTAACAGCAGCTAAAATGGTAAAGCACCAGTTATATTTGCATTTGTTTCAACTTCACCTGTATATCTTAAAGGGCGAGATGGAGGCTTATTTCAGTTACTTAGAAAATATAGCAATGCCATTTTTTCAAGCTCATAATCAATTTAGCAGGATCGATAAGTTTGGAAAGCAGCTATACCACTATTATGCCGATACGAAGCAGTACGAGAAAGCAATTGAAATTTCCTCTCTGTTTCTAGCTAGAGATTAAATAAAGTCATGCAAGATAGGTTGGATAAAAAGTCCCCTGTCTTTTTTTGTTCGAAAAAGTTAGAAAATTTATATTGAAAGTTATTTTACTGTCAGTTATAATTTTTATTAACGAAAGCGCTTTCGGTAAAGAGGAGATAACAATGGCTACAATCTATGATATTGCAAAAAAGACGGGTTTCTCAACGACAACCGTCTCAAAGGCACTCAATAACTATTCTGATGTGAGTGAAAAAACGAAGCAGAAGATTCTACAAGCAGTCGAAGAAATGGGATATCTGCCTAATGCACATGCCCAATCGCTTTCTACAAAAAAGTCTTGGACGATTGGTGTGATGTTTTCTGAATCGAATGAAGTAGGAATGAAACATCCTTTCTTTAGTGCCATAATAGAAAGTTTTAGAAAGAATGCAGAACGAGAGGGATATGATCTGATCTTCGCTTCAAGAAATCTGCGTAATCGGGATATCAGCTATTTAGAACACTTTTCTTACCGTGCCGTTGATGGCATTGTAGTAATCTGTTCTGATCCACAAGATCCGCAAGTACAAGAGATGATAAACAGCACGATTCCTATCGTTGTTATAGATATGAACAAACAGAACTGCAGTCTTGTCTTCTCGGATAATATTGAAGGTGGAAAGCTGGCAGTTAACTACTTGCATTCACTTGGTCATACAAAGATCGCTCATATCGCTGGCGATGCTTTAACTGATGCAGGTGCAGAAAGAATTAAAGGATTTAAAAAAGCGATGAATGAGTTGAACCTGCCGATTCATGAAGGCTACCTTATCAATGGTGGATTGTTCTCAATCGGTGAAGGCAAAGCGGCCATGGAAAAGCTGTTGATGTTAGATGATGTACCTACAGCGGTATTTGTTGCAGGAGATCATATGGCTATCGGTGCAATTGAGGCCATAAAAGAGAAGGGTTTATCTGTACCCGAAGATATTTCAATCATCGGTTATGATGATATTGAAATGGCAGCATACATTACACCGAAGTTAACGACGATTAAGCAAGATACGGATATGATTGGATACCAAGCAGCAAAGTTGTTGATGAAACAAATTATCCAAAAGAAAAAACTGATTACATCCAAACGTATTCCAGTCGAACTAATCATTCGAGAATCATGCTCACAAAAAAAATAAAAATTTTTTTAGGATAATTCGAAAGCGGTTTCGAATATTTATTTTGAAACAAAACGAAACCGCTTTCGCTCTATAAATTTTAAAGAAGGAAGGGGTTTATACATGAAAAGGAAGTTAAGTATCTTTTTGGTATCAATTTTGTTGGTGGGATTATTTGCAGGTTGTTCAAGCGATTCGAAAACATCTGGTAATGGCAAGAAAGATGTTGATCTAAGAATCTGGTCGTTTACAGATGAATTAAAGAAACCGATCAAAACATTTGAGGAAAAGAATGGCGTAAAAGTGGAGTTAACGATTGTTCCGATCGCTGACTACCCGACAAAATTAAAGCCAGTACTTGAGAGTGGTGTTGGAGCTCCTGACGTTTTCACGGGCGAGATCGCATTCTTAAAACAATGGGTTGATGCAGGCTATTGGGAGAACTTATCTGAAAAGCCTTATAACGCAGATAAGCTTTCTGATAAGTATGTACCTTATGTATTTGACCTTGGTAAAGATAAAGATGGCGATGTACGCGCTCTTTCTTGGCAAACAACGCCAGGAGGCATCTATTATAAGCGAAGCATTGCAAAGGAAGTATTAGGAACAGACGATCCAACTCAAGTTGGTGAAATGATGAGCTCTATGGATAAGGTGTTTGAAGTAGCAGAAAAGATGAAGTCAAAAGGCTATAGCATGTTCCCAGATGAAGGTGCGATCCGCTGGTTCACACAAGGTGACAATCCACAGCCTTGGGTAAACGACAAGAATGAGCTTCAGCTAACGGAAGAAAAAATGGAGTACATGGATTACTCGAAAAAGCTTCGTGATAATCAATACACTGCTCTAGCACCTGAATGGTCACCATCTTGGTTCGAAGGCATGGATAAGCCGATCAAGGTAAAAGAGGGTGGCAAGGAAAAAGAAACCCAAGTGTTTTCATATGTTCTTCCTACATGGGGATTACATAGCGTCCTGAAAACCAATGTTAAGGAATCTGTTGGTGACTGGGCGGTAACGAGTGGTCCGAGTCCTTATTTCTGGGGTGGAACATGGCTTGGTGTATACAACAAATCGGATAATAAGGAACTTGCTTATAAATTTGTGAAAATGATGACACAAGACGATGAGTTCTTAACATCTTGGAGTAAAGAAACAGGTGATGTCCTTTCTTATCTACCTGTAACAGAGACAATTAAAGATGACTTTAGCGACAAATTCTTAGGTGGACAGAACAACTATCAATTCTTCCTGGATCAATCTACTAAGATCACACCTGGGATCGTGACGAAGTACGATCAGCAGCTAGATACGCTTTACGGAAATGCCGTTCAGCAATATGTAACAGGTAAGAAATCTAAAAAAGAAGCGATTAAAGAATTTTATCAAAAAGCACAAAATGCTTATCCAGACATCAAAGTACCGAAAAAATAAGTTTTATGGACGGTGGCGGGAAACTTTTTCTCGCCACTGACCTATCTATTGAAAGGGGGAGGAGAGATGAAAAATTTAAACCGTTATGGCTATTTTTTTATTGCTCCGTTTTGGCTCGTCTTCTTAGTGTTCAGTATATATCCCGTCGCCCTAACCTTTTATTATAGCTTTACAAATTATACAGGCAGTGGTGAAGCACAGTTAGTAGGTCTAGCAAACTATAAACGACTCCTTACAGACACATATTTTGTTGAAGCTTTTTTTAACACATGGAAGATATGGGGTGTGAACTTCGCACTTCAAATGGGACTTGCTCTTATCCTGGCTATGATCTTTTCAGATATGAGAGTGAAATTAAAAGGTATCGCATTCTTTCGAGCGATCTTTTATCTACCAAATTTAATTACGATCAGTTCGGTTGCTCTATTATTCGGGATTTTACTAGATTGGCAGCACGGTTCATTAAACATGATGTTGATGAAGGTAGGAATCATTTCAGATCCGATCAACTGGCTTAACGAACCAACGAGTGCACAGTTATCGATCTCATTGATTTTAACGTGGATGTGGTTTGGGCACTCTTTTATCGTTGTGATGGCAGGCGTATCAGGTATATCGAAAGACTACTACGAAGCAGCATTGATCGATGGTGCAAATCGCTGGCAGACGTTTTCTAAGATTACGATTCCGCTATTGAAGCCTATCCTGCTTTATATCATGATTACCTCGCTCATTGGAGGTCTTCAATTGTTTGATCTACCGATGCTTTTAACAGATGGAATAGGATCACCAGATGGCTCGTTAAATACGATGGTGCTCTATTTATACAATCAAGCCTTCAAGTATAACAACTACGGATATGCTGCAGCAGTCGCATACGGGTTATTTGTTATAACGCTCATCTTCTCTGCTTTCATTTTCAAAGGGATGTATGGGAAAGAACGTAAACAACCAAGGCAGGTGTAAAGCATGATAGGAAAAACAGCGGTAGATAATAGCCTTTCAAATTCTGTTGAAAAGAAAAGTGTTATAGAAACAAAACCGAAGCGGAAAGTCAGCATACCAAAAATTCTGATCTATACCGTATTGATCGTTATGGCAATCGTGTGTTTCATTCCGTTCTTAATGATGCTTGTTAATGCCACACGCTCAAATGAAGCGATCCTTTCAGGCTTCACCCTTCTTCCAGGTAGTGCAATCGTTGAAAACTATCAAACGATGATGAGCTATATCAATATTTGGGCGGGTTTTAAGAACAGCTTAATCATCTCCGTTCTCGTAACGTTGTTATCCGGTTACTTCTCAGCGTTAACAGCTTATGGATTTGCGTTCTACGTGTTTAAAGGTAAGAATGCGATGTTCGTTTTCATGTTAGTGATGATGATGGTCCCAGGCCAGTTAGGGTTGATCGGATTTTATGAGTTATGTAAGAACTTAGGGATATTAGATACGTATATTCCGTTAATCATTCCTGCTGCAGCAAGTCCTTTCGTGGTGTTCTTCCTGCGCCAGTACATTTTAACAACGCTGCATCCAAGTTTGATTGAGGCGGCACGAATTGATGGAGCAAGTGAATTTAAAATCTTTCATACGATCGCAATTCCAATCATGATGCCTGCTATTGCGACCATGTCTATCTTCACGTTTATCGGGTCGTGGAACAACTACATCATGCCGTTAGTTGTATTATTCTCACCTGAAAAGTTCACGCTTCCTGTGTTGATGGGCTTCTTAAAAGGTTCACAAGTGGCTCAAAACTTGGGGTCTATGTATTTAGGTATCGCGATCTCCGTGGTGCCGATCATGGTAGCGTTCCTATTTTTATCAAAATATATCGTTAACAGCATTTCAGCAGGTTCTATCAAAGAATAGAGGAGAGAAACAGTTATGCATTTTAATAAGTCATTCGTGTTTGGTACAGCAACATCTTCTTATCAAATTGAGGGAGCTCGTCTTGAAGGAGGCAGAACACTTTCAATCTGGGATACGTTCTGTGATACGCCTGGAAAAGTATATCAACAGCATAATGGAAGCATAGCGTGTGATCATTACTACCGATTTGAAGAAGATATTCAGCAGATTAAGAAGCTTGGCGTAGAAACGTATCGCTTCTCAGTTTCCTGGCCCCGTATTTTTCCTGAAAAGGGTGTTTTGAATGCAGAGGGAATGGACTTCTACAAGAAATTAACGCAGCGTTTACGTGAAGAAGGAATCAAACCTGCGATTACGCTTTACCACTGGGACCTCCCACTATGGGCTCATGAAGAAGGCGGATGGGTAAACCGTGAGTCAGTCGATTGGTTTATGGAGTTAGCAAAAGTTTGCTTCCAAGAGCTTGATGCAGAGGTGGATTCTTGGATTACGCATAACGAGCCGTGGTGTGCTGGTTTCTTAGGTTATCATCAAGGATTTCATGCGCCAGGACATACGAACATGGACGAAGCTGTTAAAGCGGTACACCACATGCTTCTTTCTCACGGAAAAGCTGTACAATATTTAAAGAACGAGCTTCAATCCAAAACGCCGATCGGTATTACGTTAAACCTGTCACCTATCTATGCAAAAACAGATTCTGCGAACGATCAGCTTGCAGCGAATAATGCTGACGGTTATTCCAATCGCTGGTTCTTAGATCCTGTTTTCAAAGGGCAGTACCCTGTTGATATGATGAACTTGTTCTCTAAATATGTTCATTCGTATGATTTTATCGAAGCAGGGGATATGGAAATCATCTCAACGTCTTGTGATTTCTTTGGCATCAACTATTATAGCCGAGGGATTGTTGAGTTCTCTGCAGCGAATGACTTCTTACATAGAGGGGCTCATTCTGATTATGAAAAGACCGGCATGGGATGGGACATAGCGCCAGAAGAATTTAAAGATCTGATCAGAAGATTGAGACAGGAGTATACGGATCTTCCTATCTATATTACCGAGAATGGTGCAGCCTTTGATGACGTGCTAGAGAACGGACGCGTCCACGACTCTGGCCGTGTGGATTATATCGAAAAGCATCTTCAAGCAGTTTCTGATCTGAACGATGAAGGCATGAATATTGAAGGGTACTACCTATGGTCTCTCATGGATAATTTTGAGTGGAGCTTCGGATATGACAAACGATTTGGAATCATCTACGTAGATTTTGATTCTCAAGAGCGAATCTGGAAAGATAGCGCATACCGTTATGCAGAAATCGTGAAGAACAGAGGAACCAATAACAGCAACAAAGAAACAGATGCTATTACAGTAAGCTAATTTATTTCTAAGATAATAATAACCATTGAAGTCCCTGACATAGGTTAGGGACTTTTTTGTTTTGTGTAAAATTTTCTTGAGTGGGGAAGCTAAAAGCGTATAGGAGGGTTAGACATGAAGGATAAAAATGAAGAACGTATCGATGAAGAAACATCAGACGGAATGAATGAGTTAGTAGAAATCATCAACGCAAAAGGTGACACCGGTGAATTGAAGGAAATCGTTGAGAAATATGATAATAAAAAGGAACACTCCCCGTTATGCAATGATGATTTTTTCTATGCGGACCTTCGAGCCATTGCGGAAGACTGTGCTAAGGAAGATTAAAGTTTTAAAACTGGCAGAAACGCTGATGATAGCGATTCTGCCAGTCTATTTTTTGGAGTGCGCGAATAAGTTAAGTTTGCACTGCTATGTTGAGGTAGGGGGTATAGGGCTAGTGTGTCTTGTCGAAGTGTGACGACTCGCCGGTTTATGACCAAAACTCGCCGGAATAAATCCGAAATTTCTAGTATTATTTCAAAAATTTCTCAAGATAGTAGTCGCAAACCCCGCCCAGTTTTATCAGAAGCTATATCCATCAATAGCTACTTAACGTGTAATTTGAGTTAGCTGTTGTATATCTTCAACAGCATAATCAGCAATCAATGAGGAAGAGTGAGATTTATGAATGAGTTCTAAACTTTTCTGCATGTTACATAATAAAGCTTCGTTATTAAATAGCCTCTGAACATTCTCCACAATTTCGTCTGCGGTATGAACAACTATTGCAGCACCTTTTTCTTCAAAATACTTAGCATTTTCTCCTTCTTGGCCAGGAACGGGCTTATATAGAATAAGTGGCACTCTTACAGCAGCAGCTTCAGTAATGGAGATGCCACCTGGCTTGGTTACTACGCAATGGGAAATCTTTAAGACTTCATGAAGTTCGTCTACGTAAGCGAATAATCGGAATGAACCTGGATGTTGTTCGGCTAGTGGTGTTAATTTCTCATACAACGTTTTATTCTTGCCACATACTACAATTACTCGCAGAGAAGGATCTTTTAATAAAAGCTGAGTAAGAACCTTAACATTCCTTAGCACACCTTGAGCACCAGCTAGGAGCGTCACGACACGTTTACTTGGCGTAACTCCGTATTTAGTAAACACTTTCTCTTTATGAATTGGGCGATAAAAGTCTGAACGAATGGGAATACCGCTAACAGTAATTCTATTTTCTGCCACACCATGTTTGATCAGTCCGTTTTTGACTGAATCAGACGCAACAAAATAATGATCAATCGCTGGATTGATCCAAAATGGATGAGCGAAATAATCAGTGATCACGGTATAGATGGGGATGTTAAACCGTGATTTTTTAATAAGAAATGGCGCAGCGTGAAGGGGAAAGGTTGTTATTACAAAACGGGGTTGATGTTCTTTAATCAATTCTAGAAATCTTTTTCTTCCTAAATAACGAGAGAATTGTGTAATCGTATTGGCATTCAATTTGTTTGTTCCATAATAAAACCATTTATAAAAAGAAGAGCCGTGTGAAAAGCTTTTGATAAATATGGATTGCGTAACTTGGGACATGATGGGGTGAGCTTCACCAAATAAATCAGATATGACAGGTTGAAATCCTTTACTCTTCATTTCTTCAGCGAGGACATTAGCCACTTGAACATGACCGCTGCCATAGTTAGCTGTAAGGATTAATGCTGTTGGACGTATCATTAGAAAACCTCCCCAGTCTTTTGAGATAAGAATAGCAGGAGATTTTAAACGTGATATGAAGAAGATTAAAAGGTTTTGTAAAAAGTAAAAATTGTTAGTGGTACAATAAGATAGATTCAAAATTTCATAAGATCCGATAATTATGGTGTCTGTTGCAGACTTAATAGGGAATCTGGTGTGAGGCCAGGACTGTACCCGCAACTGTAAGTGCTGACGAAATAAGCAAAACCACTGTCTATCTGACGGGAAGGGCTTAGAGTAGGCTGATGCACGAGTCAGGAGACCTGCCATCTTTATAGCGTTGATCTTCTTCGGGAGTTGGGAAGATAGGACGAGGGATATTTAATAGATCATTCTTTCTGTTATGTATTCTTACGTACCCGTCTTTCGTGATGGGTATTTTTCTTTGTTCACTAACTCCCTCAAAATAAGAGGAGCTTTCAAGCTTCAGAAAAGAGGGTATGGTATGGAACAGCAGTTATCAGCAAACATCTCAAGAACGATTCAAACAAAGTTGGTATTGCCGCCTGACACGAATCACATGGGAACGATATTCGGTGGTACCGTTTTATCGTACATTGATGAAATCGCAGCGATTGCCGCCATGAAGCACAGCAAGAAAGTGGTTGTCACCGCATCCATTGATAATGTAAACTTCTTATCGTCGGCTAAAGTGGGAGACATCCTCATATTAGAAGGTGTAGTAATCTCAACGGGAAGAACGTCTATGGAAGTATACGTAAAAGTGGAGTGTCAAAATCTAGAGACGGGGAACAGGACGTTGAACACCACGTCAATCTTAACGATGGTGGCCATTGATCAAAACGGTAAGCCGTTTCCGGTACCGAGTGTCATTCCTGAGACAGAAGAGGAAGAAGCACTCTTTAAAGGTGCTCCACTAAGGAAAGAAAGGCGTTTGTTATATAAAAATGTAAACAAAATTTAAGGTTTCTTTAAAAGTTATAGTTGTAGTTTTTTCTTTCTTCTTTGTAAGTTGGTTGTAGCGGAAGGTTGCCTGCCTGCTACATGAGAAGCTTCTCGCAAGGCATGCGACGAGGAAGTCCACTTTCTAGCATAAACTTGTAGACGCAGGAGCAAAGAGACAACTTTGAAGCGGTCAGGTGGAGACTCCTAATGGCGCAAAGCGGCAGGAGGCTCACCGTTCGCCCCGTGGAAAGCGTGCAACCTGGAGCGGAAACCAACAACTAACAAAAGCAACAATGTATACAAATAAACCTATTTTAAAAGGAAAAGGAAGTGAGAATCCCAATGAAAATTAAAAATATAATATTTGTAGCATTGGGGTTCTTTTTCCTAGGTTTAGGCGTTATCGGTATCGTCTTGCCGTTGCTTCCTACAACACCACTCTTACTACTCGCATCTTATTTCTTCGTAAAAGGTTCAAAAAAGTTTGAAGTGTGGTTTAAAGGAACCGACATTTATAAAAAACATCTAGATGATTTTGTTAGGAATCGTTCGCTCACTAAAAAGAAAAAGATCATGATCAGCCTGTTTTCAGATTCGATGATCTTGATTACTTTTATCCTTACAGACAGTATGATCGCAAGAGTGATTTTGATTCTTGTGGTGATGTATAAATATTATTATTTTATCGTTAAAATTAAAACGGCATAGAGAATGTGTGGAGATAAAGAGAGCAGCCTAATCAAAGGCTGCTCTCTTTATCTATCATGAAGAGGCTTTGTACATAACCACCAATCGTAGCACTCGATCTCTCCTGCTTGTGCTTGTTCTGCCCGTTTTTTAGCTTCTTGTACTGTGGCAGCTGGAGGAACGATAAGACGGTCTCCAACAAGCTCGTTTTTCGGCCAGTTTGCAGGTGTTGCTGCTTTATTTCTATCTGCTGTCTGCAGCGCCTTAACCGCTCTTAGGATCTCGTTGATATTACGGCCAACATTTTCAGGATACGTAAGGATAAGACGAATCTTGCCTGTCGGATCTACGATATAAACACTCCGTACTGTTCTTGTTCCCATCGTAGGGTGTATCATTCCTAGTCTAGTAGCAATCCGGCCTAGACTATCCGCGATGATCGGAAAAGTAATCTCTACTTTTAAATTCTGCTGTATCCATTCGATCCATTTTAAGTGTGAGTATACTTGTTCTACAGATAATCCGATTAAGTAAGTGTTGAGCTTTGTAAACTCAGGCATGAGCTTTTGAAACGCAACAAACTCTGTTGTGCATACGGGTGTAAAGTCACCCGGATGGCTAAAGAGGACAAACCAATGACCTTGATAGCTTGTTGGGAGGACAAGTTCCCCAAGGGTTGTATGAACCGTCATCTCCGGAAATTGATCGCCAATAAAAGGCTTTGAAAATGTTTGTGTAGATTCCATCCCTCTCTTCTCCTATCTTCCTTGGTTTCCCATCATCTTGCTCTTTTTCAACAGCTGAGACTCTCCTGTTTTTTCCCACTCTTCTACCTGTTCAATAGCTTGTTGAGGTGTAAATCCTTGACCAACAAGAACACCAGATAAAATAAATTCCTGATAGAGATGAGTTAAGTTAATGCCTTCTTCGGTCTCTTTTAATGCTCTTTGTACTAACGGATCAATGTACGAAACCCATTGGTCTGCTAAGCTCTCCGTTTGAGGCATTCTGTGTTCTTGATGAAAAGAACGAGGAGCACTTGATGTACTGTTTAACGTGAATAAATAGTTGTACTTAGCGCTGTGCTTGATCTCATCTGTAATGATGTTAAAGAGAATATCTCGATAATACGTATTAGGAAGTCCTTGGCGAATAACGCGATATTTCTCTACGGCAGCAAGTTCGCCAAACAGCGCTTTTACAAGTCCGTCTTTATAGGTTTTCGGTTTCAGAAACTCTTCTCCGTTCATTGGTGGAACTTCTTGGCCGGTAAGATCTTTGTAGATCATTCTAAAGAGTTTGTTATGCCTTTTCTCATCATCTCGAATAGATGCGATGATTAATTTTTGTTCGTTTGTGGGTGCCTCAGAAATTAAATAGTCGTAAAATAATTCATCTTCCCTTTCACCAGCAACAGCTTCTCTAATGAGTTGAAGAGATAGTTGAAGTGCTTGCTGCTGCCCATCACTCTGCTGTTGTCCGGTGTCTTGTTGCTGTTGTTGTGGGTTCATATAGCTCATCAAGATAACCTCCAAAAAAATGATTGTCGCATTAGTATATGCACACGCCTAAATTTTGTTTATACACAAAGATTTAAACACCACATGTCCGATGCATGAATAAGAATGAGCATATAGCTCGTTGAAAAATAAGGAGTGTTTATAGTGGATGAACTCATGTGGCTAGCGATTGGTGCAGCCGCAGTTTTTATAATAGAAGCGGGTGGTTATTTATATTGGAGGTTTTTGGGAAGTGGCTCACTTAAACTCTATATAAATGATGGTCAGAGACCCGAAAGAGACTTCAAACTGATTCAGACGTTCAAAACGTTGACACAAAGAATTGCACTAATCGATGTCTCAGGAGAAGTATGGGTCTACAGCAATGGTGAAATCATGTTTGGCACGAAACAAGATGAAAATGAGTATGCAGAAGTGATCGTACATGTTCCGATGGCCGCAGCGAAAGAGACTAAACGCATCTTAATCATCGGTGGCGGAGGCGGAATCAGTGTGCGAGAGGTTTTGCGTTATGAGAACGTTGAGGAAATTATCGCTGTAGATGTTGATGCGGAGATGATGGATCTTGGAAAGAACTTCGATCGTTTAGTTACATTCAATGAGGGTTCATTAAATCATCACAGAGTGAGAACGGTGATTGAAGATGGCAGACATTTTGTAGAAGAAAGCCTAGAAACGTGGGATGTGATCATTGTAGACATACCAGAACCGACTGAAAGATGTCCAAGTCTATCCCAATTGTTTTCTTTAGAGTTTTATCATCAATTAAAAGAACACTTAAACCCGGGTGGTGTTGTATCCATTGCTTGTTCAACCGTCAACCTGATGCCAGAATATATGTGGAGCATCGAAAAGACGTTAAAAGAATGTGGACTTTTCACAATTCCCTTTCATAATTTCTCTAACAAGACGGGTGTGGATTGGGGTTATGTCCTCGCTTCGACATTACCGGTAAAGCGAGAAGACATCCGATTAAAAGTTACCGTTCCATTCTTAACAGAAGGAAGACTGAAGGATGTGTTGGAACTACCTTACTACTTGAAAAACCTTGAAAACAAAGGTGATATCCAGACCGATCAGAACACCGTCCTCTTAGATATTGTAAGAAGAGAATTGAATAATTGACATAGATAGCACTTGTGTAACTTACAAGTGTTTTTTTAATGATTAATATTATGGATTAGGAGTAACTAGCATTTCTAATAAACTGAACGTTAATTATTTTTGTTATTCATGAAGCTGAGTGTGCAACTTGGTAACGGCTTGTGACAGGTTGGTCAGAAGTGGATTTACGATGAGAAGATCATGACATATACTGGTTAAAAATAAAGTGAAACACATAAAGGGGGCGTGAGATGAAGCTTACAATACTTGAAAGTGATGATCATGAAGGCTTGGAAATCATTGTGAAATGCAAAATGTTAAATGATGAAGTTATTAAAGTTCTAACTTCGTTGAGGTCCCTTGAAAGAAAAGTATTGGGTACAAAGGATGGAAAGGTCTATCTTCTTTTACCAAATGATATTTATTATTTTGAGTCAGTTGATAAAAAGACATTTGCTTATACCGAAAAATCGGTCTATGAGGTGTCATTAAGGTTGTATCAAATTGAAGAGCTCTTCGGTGATGTGAATTTTTTTCGTGCTACAAAAGCAAGTATATTGAATCTCGATCGATTACAATCCATTTCCCCACGAATTGGAGGCAGGTTAGAAGTGAAAATGGAGAACGGAGAGAACCTATTAGTGTCCCGTCAGTATGTGCCTGTTTTAAAGGCAAAGTTAGGTTTTTAAATTAAAGGAGGCGATGATATGTTTAAAAAAGTAATGGCGTATACGGTAGCATTTAAAACGATTATGAGCTTATTCTTTTCGGCAGGAATCATCATCTATGTTGTGTTCGGCTATATGCTCGGAAAAAGGGAGATCGCCTTCGAGATGATCGTTCAAATCTTTTTTATCAGTATTCTGGTTACTGGTTTGCATTACTTATTTTGGACGGAGGACACTAAAGTAAAGTTAACAAATAGTTGGAAACTGATCATACAATATTTTATTCTCGGCTTCGTTTTAATAGGGATGTCCCAAGTATTTAACTGGTTCGAGTGGGGAAGTAAAACATTTTATATGATGTTGGTTCTGTTTCACATTCTTTATCTGGGCGGCATACTTGGGTTCACTATCTATTTTAAAGTGCTAGGATTTCAATTCAATCAGAAGATGCAGCATTATCGAAAGCAGAATCAAGTTCGCTAGTTTATAAAATTTTTTTAAGAGTATAGTGGGGTAACAATCATAATCGCAGCGACTTCGTTGCGATTATTCTTTTCTGTAAAAAAACTGAAAAGTATTAAAAAAGTGTGTCGATATTATCGTCTCCTCTTCGTCGTATAAGTAAATCAGCTTAAAAAACAATTGAAATGCTAAGGAGAGATTCATATGAATACTGTAATTTCAAAAGATGGAACAAAAATTGTTTATGACAAGGTAGGAAATGGACCTTCACTCATCTTAATCGGAGGCGCATTCAGTTATCGAAAGTTCCCAGGCATGGTTAAACTTGCAAAATTATTATCAGACCATTTTACAGTTTACACATACGACCGACGTGGCCGTGGTGATAGTGGTGACGCAGAACAGTATGAACCCGTACGAGAGTATGAAGATCTGGATGCAATTATCTCAAAAGCAGGAGGAACGGCATTCGTTTGGGGGTTATCATCAGGAGCTGTTCTTGCTTTACAAGCAGCTGCTCATGGAGCGAGCATTGCAAAATTAGCGCTCCACGAACCGCCATTTATCGTCAATGACAAAGATCATGTACCACCAAGGGATTTTTCAAAAAAGGTTAGTGAACTTGTTTCTGATGATCGCAGTGCCGATACGATTAAATATTTCATGAAGAAGGGCATGGGGGCTCCTTCATTCGTTGTAACTATGATGCGTATGATGCCTGGTGTTTGGTCCAAGCTTATGGCGGTTGCACATACCCTTCCGTACGATGCGACATTATTAGAAGGATATATGGAGGGAAAGTCATTGCCTGAAGATTTTTGGAATAACGTTACAGTGCCAACAATTGTACTTAAAGGCACAGAAAGTCCTTTAATGCTTCGTGACGGAGCAGATGCTTTAGTAAAAGTGCTTCCTAATGCTGAATTAATAAGTAAGAAGGGGCTTGGACATACGAAACAGCTTAATGTTAAAAGTATTTCTTCTGAGCTCGTCTTATTTTTTTCTGCTGTATAAACTAGAGAAAATTACTAAAGGATTTTTTTAACAAATACCGAAACCTTTTTATAGATTTATCGTGCAGATCATTAAAATGAAGAGTTAAAAATGAGGAGGCAACTACACATGAGATTTATGATGATCGTTAAAGCGACAGCAGATTCAGAGGCTGGGGTTATGCCGAGCCAGGAATTAATAGATGCCATGCAAAAATATAACGAGGAATTAGTAAAGGCAGGTGTGCTACTTGCTGCAGACGGCTTACAACCTAGTTCAAGTGGTATACGAATTTCTTACACGGAACGGGGCGGTCGTCCTAAAGTAATTGACGGCCCGTTTACAGAAGTAAAAGAACTAATTGCAGGCTATACGCTCATTGAAGTGAAGTCAAGAGAAGAAGCAATCCAGTGGGCTCTGCGTATGCCGGATCCACATGGGTATGGGCATGGTGAGATTGAACTGCGACAGGTTTTTGAAGCGGAGGAAATAATGGAAAACCCTATTCATTTAATGAAAGAAAGAGAAATTCGAAAAAAGGCTGAGGAGCAGCAAAAAGCGTGACAATGGTCGATGTAAATCGAGCGATCGAAGAGATATGGAGAATAGAATCTGCGAAGTTGGTCGCAAGCTTAACGCACATGCTGCGAGATGTAAGTATCGCTGAAGATATTGCTCATGATGCATTAATCGTCGCATTAGAAAAATGGCCAAATATCGGTATTCCAGATAATCCGGGGGCATGGCTGATGACTGTGGCCAAACGGCGTGCGATTGACTTAATAAGGCGTACAAAAAAACGTGAACAAAAATATTCCGAGCTGGCCAGAGGAACTGATCTTTACACGGAAGAAGATGTTGATCATGTGATAAACGAAGAAATTGGAGATGAACTTCTTCGTTTAATCTTTATGACCTGTCATCCGGTGTTATCACAAGAAGCTCGGGTTGCACTAACATTGCGTTTATTATGTGGTTTAACTACTGATGAGATCGCCCGTTCTTTTCTTCTGTCAGAATCTACTGTAGCGCAACGAATTGTACGTGCCAAAAGGACACTTAAATCTGAAAATATACCTTTTGAAGTTCCAGCAAAAGAAGATCGAAAAGAACGTCTATCAACGGTGCTTGAAGTTATTTATCTGATGTATAACGAAGGGTATGCGGCAACATCAGGCGATCATTGGGTTCGTCCTTTATTGTGTCAGGAGGCATTGAGATTAGGGCGCGTTCTTGCTGAGCTCGCCCAAAGTGAATCAGAAGTACATGGTCTAGTAGCATTAATGGAAATACAATCTTCACGGTTGAAGACTAGGATAAATGCAAAAGGGGAACCAATCTTACTCATGAATCAAAATCGAGCACAATGGGATCGTTTACTGATTCGTCGTGGATTAGCTGCACTCGAGCGAAGTGAAAGGATAGGTGTACCACTCGGACAATATGCGATTCAAGCGAAAATCTCTGCTTGTCATGCAGAGGCTCATTCCGTTGAAGAAACGAACTGGGTAAAAATAGCTGCGCTTTATGAGGCGTTATACAGGGTATCTCCTTCACCTATCGTTGAATTAAACCACGCTGTTGCCATCTCAATGGCATTTGGTCCTTCTATAGGACTTCAACTTGTAGATGAATTAAGTGGGGAATCTTCTTTACAGGAGTATTACCTCCTTTATAGCGTGCGTGGAAATCTTCTTTTTAAATTGAAAAGATTTGATGACGCGCGTATAGAATTTAAACGCGCTGCATCTATGACTAAGAATGAAAAAGAGAAAAGCCTTCTGATGACCAGAGTAAAAGAATGTGAGTCTTGAACGAAGTTTTTTCAAACCTAGTCGATTATAGATGTTCAGTTTCGTAGTAAAGGTAGGAAAGCTGATCACAATCCAAAGGAGGAAACGATGGATGCGATATCAGAGAGGTAAAGTAGAAATCAAGGGACATCATTCATTACGTCGAAAGCCACCACTTTCGAGTCCAAGTAAAGAAAGTCTGAAAAAGGACTTAGAAGAACATATATTTATGTTGCAAAAGGCCGATAGGACAAAAATAAAGGAGACAGTAAACGATGAATAACGATGTGACCCAATTTATTGACGAATTAAAAGACTCCTGGCAGGTAGAGTTATCTACGAATCTACGCGGAGTTGTTCACCAAGCGATACCTGACGTTCATGAGCGGATTCAGTATAAAAAGCCTCACTTCTTAAAAAACGGAAAATACGCTGCAGTGATCTCGACATCCAAAGATGCCGTAAGTTTTACGATTTTTAATGCAAATTCATTAAAACTTCCAGAAGGTCTCTTCAGTGGCCCGCCAGAACGTAAAACTATTAAGCTGCGGAAAGGTGACACGATTGATTCCGAACAACTGGCTTCTTTCGTCAGTGAAGCATCAAGTTCTCTATGAGCTAAAAAAGCGTGAGTCCAAACGATTTGGACTCACGCTTTTTTGTTATGCTCCTTTTCGTACAAGTTGTTCTTCTTTTGATGACTGATCAAACAAGTATTTCTTTACAGCGTTTGAGGAATGCTTCGCTTTTTTAACAAAGAAAGGGTTCAACCCAACTACCGTTATAAAGTTAGCCATCAATCCCCAGAAACCTTCATAGATTCCAAGGCTTGTACCTGTTGAGTAGACTGTGAAGGTAACCACGAGTCCGACAATCAGGCCAATAATGGTAGCTTCTCTAGATTGATTTCTCCAGAACAAGCTGATAACGATTGCAGGGAAAATCTGCACCATTCCTGATACACCAAGCAACTGTAGGGAAACGAGCGCTTGTGGAAACACAAGACCGAACAATAACGCAAGTCCGATAACAACGAAAACCATGCCGCGAGTGATCATCGTTAGTTTCGGTCCTTTTACTTTCGGATTGATGAGGTCACGATAGATGTTGTTTGCAAATAGGTTCGATGCACCGATCGCCATGATGGAACAAGGAATGAGTGAAGCCAGTGCGATTGTTGAGTACGCTAAACCCTGACCGATTCCACCATAAGACGTTTGAATCAATGCAAGAAGAGCAAACCTAGGATCCGTCCCATCTGGTAAAACAAGAAAAGCGATGAATCCAAGGAAAACAACAAGAATTAAAACGATATTATAAAGCGGCAGAAACAGTGCATTTTTTCGAATGGCATCTGCACTTTTTGCTGTGAAAACGCCTGTTGCCGCATGTGCCCACATAAAAAGAGCGAGTGATGATACAAAAGCTGCTGTAATGAACCATGTAACACCTTTTGGCCCAGAGTCTGGAATCGTTAAGAGGTGAGGAGCTTCCGTTACGATTTTATCAACCATAGGATTCCAGCCACCAAAGTGCATGATTGGAAGAGACACGACCATGAATAACATGATTGCCCACACTAAAACATCCTTAATAATCGCTGTATAAGTCGGTCCTTTGATCCCACTGAAAAATGTATAAAGTGCAACAAGCAAGAAAGAGGTGATCACGACCACTTTTACATTGATAAAGCCTGTCCCAGCAACCTGAAGCGTATCTTGAATACCACTCAGCTGCAAACAGATATACGGAATCAGCATAAGTACGCCGACGATGGCGATGAGTGAAGATAATAACTTAGAGTCAAAACGTTCGCGAGCATAGTCTGCTAGAGTGGTTAACTTATGCTCATTCGCCACTTTCCATAACTTCGGAAGGAAAAAATAAGAGATAAAATACGCCAGAACCGAGTAGGGAATCGCGAAGAAGGCGAGACTTCCTGCTGTGTAAGCGGTACTCGTTAAACCTAGGAACGTATAAGCTGTGTAAAGATCTGCACCGACTAGAAACCAAACGAGTAAGCCGCCAAAGCGTCTTCCGCCAACAGACCATTCTTCAACTGAGCTTCGGGTAGCTTTGTCCCTTCCGGCAAGAAAGCCGATCAAAACGACTGTTAAGATAATAAAAATCGTGATAGATAGTGCTGTAAGATTACCTTGCTGCATTTAGTCCAGGCTCCCTTCTGATTTCTGAAGTTGATAGATTCCTAATGTGCAAAAAGGAGTTAGCACAATCCACAAAAACAACCAAAACTGAAGAAACGGTAGCCCGAAAATGATAGGATCGATCCTGTTTACGAACGGTAGAACGACCAGTTGTGCGATAAATGGAGCGGAAATCAATACGATCAATAATAATTTCTTCATGCTGCATGTGTCCCTTCTGTGGTGTTTTTAGAAAGATAATGTTCACAATCATAACAGCTTAAAAAGATAGGGACAAGGGGAATTATATAAATTTTTAAAATATTTAATATTATTAGATAATGAAAGGGTTTTCATTATCTGTGAAATTAAATACTGTGTTACCTAAGCGAAAATCGGAGACTAGCATATATTAGAAGTAACCGTATAAGAGGGAGGTGGGAAACAATGATTCATTCATGTGTTTGTCACACGTTAAAATGCTTAATATACGGACAAGTCGTTGTGTTAGTAGTGGGTGGTAGACAAGTTCCTTTTATTTTTCAAGAGATTAGAGGGAATTGCGTCGTAGGAATCACGAGTGGTAATCAAGTGCTAGCTTTAGACTGCGGATGTATAACAGCAGTTATCTGTGGTAGGACTGCAGTAAACACAAATCAGTTTGCTAATCCTAACGTCATTACAATTCCTGATAGCGGAGCAGCAACACCGTATCCATCGATTATTAATGTATCAGGTTTAAGTGGGACAATTACAAATGTAACGGTAATTCTTCGTAACCTTACACATTCATATCTATCAGATCTGCAGGTACTACTTGTCGGTCCTCAAGGACAGAATGTCATCTTAATGTCTACTGTTGGAGGCACTAATCCTGGAGTTGTAAATGTTACGTATACGTTCAGTGATACAGCAGTAAATTCAATGACAGAAAATACAATTCCTCCACCAGGCATTTATAAACCAAGCACTTTTCCTCCAGTTACAGCATTACCAGGTGCGCCAGGACTTCCATATGGAACGACGCTTAGCGTTTTGAATGGAACGAATCCAAATGGTACATGGCAACTGTATGTATATGATCAATTTGCTCTAGATCAAGGAGCCATCAATAGGGGTTGGGAACTGACTATAACAACAAGAGATTCACTGTAACCGTAAGGCCTCCAACCAAAGGAGGTTTTCTTTTTTGTTACCAATCTTTTCGCTGATGTTTACCTTCTATTTGTTCAACACTATCTGGTTGAGAATAGCCGTTTTGCCTAATATGGTCTGCATTCTTTACATAAAAGTGATACTTCCAACCCTTTTCGTTATGAAACTCTACTAAAAAAATATAAGGATTGTATTGCCGTCCGACGTTTTGTGTAATCTGCCACTTTTCATTAGGAAATTGTTTCTCTAAATAAAAGGTGAGCTGTTCTTTTTTTACGGAAACGTGATAGTTAATCCAAAAGGGACGTATGATGAAAAATAGTAAAATGAGAGCTGTAATGCTAGTAGCTGTGTATAAGCCGGTTTTTCGCTTTGTTTTTGGTATTAAGAAAGCAATAATGAAAAGTGTGTTGATCAAAGTTACAGTGAATATAATTTCAATGACTGTGATCGGATGCAAATCCATGAGTATGTGCCCCCTGTTCAAAAAATGGAGTTTCATACATAGTTTATTCTATATAGAGAGGCGAATTTCTTCTTACATAGGCGGCCATTTCTATGCCAGCTGGACACCGAGATAATGAATCCACAAAAATAGCTTCTGAATCCAGAAATTTGCATGCTTAATCCAAAAGTTTAGCTGTTTAATCCACGAGTTTTAGGCTCCAATCCACATTTTTTGCCTACCAATTTAAATTTGTCCACTCCATATGGACGCAACTAAAAAAGCTGCACCCTCACAACAAAAGGGAGCAGCTTCCGCCAACCTATCCAAACCACAAATATGGTTTTCCGACCATAAACCAAAGCATAATCATCAATAATCCGAGGTATATCCAAACGGCACGCTGGAGTTTCTGAGCTAGCGCCGTTTTATCATGCGTTTCATCATCAAACTTTCGAAGCGTCGGTGAAAAGGCGCGCGCTAAAAAGAACAGTGAGCAGAACAAGATGATTAAAGTCATGAGGATCCATGGTGTGTCCCACGTCCAAGGTCCTGTGAACACGAGCAATAAACCTGACAATACTAAGACGTGACCCGCGTGTTTGGCGAGCCAAACGACAAACCGAAATGTGCCGAGGTGAGCCTGCATCTCATCTCCACTAGCGGTTCTCAGTTTTTTGATCAGTGGGAACAGGATAAAAAACGGTCCAACTGAAATAATCACGCTTAAAATATGGATATACAAGAAAATAGGATACAAAACATCCATGGAGTTAAGATCTAGCCTTTAGCAGGACTGAATTCGTGAACCCATACTTGCATATGAGGAAGCCACGGCATACCAGGGTGGTATGAAAGAATAGCGTTCTTATACTCTTCAACCGTTGCAAAGCCTTCGTCTTGGGCGTGTTGGTCAGTTAGTTCACCAAGAGATTGTCGGTATACGTTGTTCACTACGAACGAATGCCCTTCTAATTCCATGATTTCCCCAATGTCAGCATAGCGTCCGTTTCGGCGAGTTGCCGTTTTCTTGCCTTCTAGAACTTTAGCAACATCAGCTGGCATCGTTACGAGTCTTTCAATTGAACATGTTTTTGGTGGCAAATTGTTGTTTTCTTGAATTGTCATATGTAAAAACTCCTTTTCCATTTCTCCAATTCCTAATGTATCACACTTTATTAAGTAGTCTGTCTATTTTTATCGGAAGAAAACGGTAAGATGTGTCTTTGCTATGTTGAGTCAGTACCTTTATAATCAAGAGATGACTCTACCTGAGGGAGGCTAATTTAAGTTTTGATAGAAAAAGCAAAGCAAATGCTGAATTTGCATTACGGTTATTCTTCATTCCGGAACGGACAAGAGCAAGCGATACAATCGGTTTTAGCGGGTGACGATACACTTTGTGTTATGCCTACTGGTGGCGGAAAATCGATCTGCTATCAAATACCTGCCCTTGTTTTTGAAGGAACAACAATTGTTATTTCTCCTTTAATTTCATTAATGAAAGATCAGGTTGATACATTATTGCAGTTGGGTATTTCCGCGGCCTTCATCAATTCTTCACTTACAGCAGCAGAGGCGAGAGAACGAATTGAAAAGGCGAAAAGCGGTGAGTATAAACTTTTATATATTGCACCAGAACGCTTAGAATCCTATGACTTTATGGATCATTTGAGACAGATCGATATACCTTTAATCGCGGTAGACGAAGCCCACTGTATCTCGCAATGGGGACACGACTTCAGACCGAGCTACCAACGTATTCAAAGAATGATCGGAAATCTGCCGAATCGTCCGGTAGTGCTCGCGTTAACGGCAACAGCTACACCGCGTGTTCGCCAGGACATCTGTTGGTCGCTCGATATTGATGAGAACAAGACAGTATTAACAGGATTTGAACGTGAAAACTTATCTTTTTCTGTGATTAAGGGACAAGATCGTCTTTCTTACTTAAAAGATTTTCTCAGAAAGAACGAGAAAGAAGCGGGAATCATATACGCAGCAACACGTAAAACGGTTGATCAGCTTTATGAAACACTCCAAAAAAATGGTATCAACGTTTCTCGTTATCATGCAGGAATGAATGACAACGAGCGTATGGAACAACAAGAACAATTTCTTCAAGATGAATCATCGGTTATGGTGGCTACTTCTGCGTTTGGGATGGGTATCGATAAATCGAATATCAGATATGTTATCCATTTTCAGCTTCCTAAAAACATGGAGAGTTATTATCAAGAAGCCGGTCGTGCTGGTCGTGATGGACTTCCAAGTGAATGTATCCAGCTATATTCTTCGCAAGACGTTCAGGTACAGCGTTTTCTGATCGACCAGTCTAGTGAGCAGGATCGAATGGCGCAAGAGCTGGAGAAGCTTCAGCTCATGGTGGACTATTGCTACACAGAAAGTTGTTTGCAGCAATCAATCGTCCGTTATTTTAGTGATGAAGAAATACCACCATGCGGCCGGTGCGGCAACTGTACGGATAATCGCGATAGCATCGATGTAACAAGAGAAGCGCAGATCGTATTGTCCTGTATCGTGCGGATGGGACAGAAGCGGTTCGGTAAGACGTTGATTGCGCAAGTACTGACCGGGTCCAAGAATAAAAAGGTTTTAGAGATGAGATTTAATAAGCTGCCAACATACGGCATGCTGAAAAATAAAAGCACGAAAGAAATTACAGATCTCATCGAGTTTTTTATCTCACAAGAGATCATCGCTGTTGAGCATGGGACGTTCCCAACTCTTTATATAAAAGAAAAAGGGAAAGACATCCTGCTCGGAAAAGAACAAATCATGCGTAAAGAAGCGGTCGTAACGAAACAAGTGGCTGCAGATGATCCGTTATTTGAAGAGCTTCGAATCGTGCGAAAGACGATAGCTGAACAGGAGAACGTTCCACCGTTCGTTATTTTCGCAGATACCGCGTTAAAAGATATGTGTGTGAAGCTGCCTGAGTCAAGAACTGAATTTTTGAGTGTGACGGGTGTTGGTCAAAATAAGCTTGAGAAGTACGGAGAGCAGTTTATCTCTGCTATTTCTACTTATTTGGCTGAGCATCCAGAGCGAAGAGAAAATACGGATCAGAGCACCGTTGCAAAAGAGCCTGTAAAAAAGACAACGCCTGATTCTCATCTTGAAACATACACTCTCTATAAAGAGAAGATGTCAGTCGATGAGATCGCTGAACACCGCAATCTAGCCGTGAGTACGGTCGAGAGTCATCTCGTTCAATGCATACAAGATGGAATGGACGTTCATATGGAGGATCTCATTCCAGATGAATATGTCTCAGAAATCGAACATGCCATTCAACAAGCTGGCGGAGAAAAGTTAAAGCCGATCAAAGAATTACTTCCTGATGAAGTAAGTTACTTTATGATTAAAGTGTACTTGCTGCAAAACGAAAATAAGAAACGGGTGACAAGATGAAGAAGAATGTCCGATTAAAAGTAAAACCATCTTATGTTAAAGGTTTAAAAACAGGTTTTCCATTGATCACGGAAGATGCTGTTCAAAATATAAGCAACGTAAAAGAAGAAGGAACGATCATTGAACTGTTTGATGAAAAGAATGTGTTCCTCGGTAAGGGATACTACGGTAAACAGAACAAAGGCCGTGGATGGGTACTCACGCAAAATTCACAAGAACTCATCGATCAAGAATTTTTTGAAAAGAAAATAAAAAAAGCGATCAACCATCGCCAAGATCTTTTTAACAATTATGAAACAACAGCATTCCGGGTTTTTAACGGTGAGGGAGACGGAATTGGTGGGCTGACGATCGACCACTATAACGGCTACTACGTTCTAACTTGGTATAGTGAAGGCATCTACTCTTTTAAAGAGGAAGTGATCGCCTCTCTTAAAGAACTTGTTAAAGTAAAAGGGATTTATGAAAAGAAGCGTTTTGCTGTAAAAGGAAAATATATTGATGATAACGATTTTGTTGAAGGTGAACAAGCACCAAGTCCACTAATCGTAAGAGAGAACGGCATCCACTTTGCCGTTTATCTAAATGATGGTGCAATGGTCGGTGTGTTCTTAGATCAGCGTGATGTGCGCAGAACCATTCGTGATCAATATGCGAAAGGGAAAACCGTTCTGAATACGTTCTCTTATACAGGTGCGTTTTCAGTTGCGGCTGCTCTTGGCGGTGCTCTGAAAACGACAAGCGTTGATTTAGCGAATAGAAGTCGAAGCAAGACACAAGAACAGTTCAGTGTGAACGGTCTGAACTATGAGGACCACGACATCATTGTAGAAGATGTATTCAACTACTTTAAATATGCTGTTCGAAAAGAGCTGTCGTTCGACCTAGTAATCTTAGATCCTCCGAGCTTTGCACGTTCTAAGAAACATACGTTCAGTGCTGGGAAAGATTATCCTGATTTATTAGCACAAGCGATCCAGATTACAGAAAGAAACGGTGTAATCGTAGCCTCTTCTAACTGCTCAACGTTTGGGATGAAAAAGTTTAAAGAGATGATATCATCAGCTTTTAAACAAACAGGCGGAACGTATAACATTTTGGAAGAATTTAAGCTTCCACAAGATTTTAAAACACACAAAGAGTTCAAAGAGGGTAACTATTTAAAAGTAGTGTTCATTGAAAAATTAAGCTAACCGGCGAAAGGGGATCTTCATGTCGATGAATAACGAACGCCGTATTTTAATCATGACTTCTGTAGCTGCTGAAAAAGAGGCAATCTTAAAAGGAATTGGCCAAACATCTTCAATTGATGTCGTATTAGCTGGAGTTGGTCCGATATCAGCGGGTATCCAAACAACAAAGGCACTTTTAACAAAAGACTATGACCTTGTCATTAACATGGGGATTGCTGGAGGCTTTCAGAATAAAGCAGATGTTGGGACATTGGTCATTGCAGATGAGATGATTTCAGGAGATCTTGGGGCAGAATCTCCTGAAGGGTTCATCACATTAGATGAGCTTGGTTTTGGTGCTTCAACGCGCATAAAAGCAGACAGCGAACTGGTCATGCACTGTTTAACGTCATTAAAGCTCGCAGAAGTACCTGTTCAACTCGGTCACGTTCTAACGCTATCTACTGTGACAGGAACTTCTGAAACAACGAAGAATCTTCAGGATCGTGAGCCTGATGCCCTAGCAGAAGCGATGGAAGGCTATGGTGTAGCGTTTGCGGCACAAGAATTTGGAAAGCCGGTACTTGAGATACGTTCCATATCAAATCCGATTGGTCCGCGAGATCGTTCTGCTTGGCGTATGAAGGAAGCGTTCGATACACTAGAGAGAGCTAGTAAAGTTATCGCGGAGGTTTTGTTATGAGTAAAATGAGTATTGCGTTTTCACCTTGTCCCAATGATACGTTTGTTTTTCATGCATTGGTTCATGGGCTTATTCCTGGTGCTCCAGAACTTGATGTTACATATGCAGATATAGATATCACAAACGGATTAGCTGCTGAGTCAGATGAACTTGATATATTAAAGATCTCATACGCAGCGCTTCCTTATGTTTTGGATAAATATGCTCTGCTTCCATGCGGAGGTGCACTTGGTCGTGGATGTGGTCCGTTAGTTCTTGTGAAGGAGCCAGGTGATGTTACGCCTGACATGCTATCAGGAGCAAAGGTGGCTGTTCCAAGTGAACGCTCTACCGCTTACATGCTGTTCCGTTTATGGGCGGCTCAAAATGTACCAGGCGGAGTGGGCGAGATCATCGTTATGCCGTTTAATGAAATCATGCCTGCTGTAAAAGACGGCAAGATTGATGCAGGTCTTGTAATCCATGAAGCTCGCTTTACGTATCAAAATTACGGGTTAAATCTGTTGGCGGATATGGGAAGCTGGTGGGAAGAAGATACGGGACTGCCCATTCCCCTCGGAGCGATCATCGCGCGCCGTTCACTAGATTTAGAGTCTATTACAGCTTGGATACGTGAATCAGTAGAGTACGCATGGCGAAATCCTAAGGCATCTAGAGATTATGTGATGCAGCATGCGAGCGAACTCTCTGAGGATGTAGCGAAATCCCACATCGATCTGTATGTGAATGATTTTACCGCTGATCTTGGAGAGAAGGGCTTCGAGGCCATTACGACTCTATTGAACCGAGCTGGAGAAGAAGGCATCGTACCGAAGAAGGATTATACGAAACTACTGAAAATTTAAGAGTGGACAAATTAATTCTTAGATTGGATAGATTTTTAGGGACATTGGACAGATTATCTTGGGAATCGGACAGATTAAAGTGAACATTGGACAGATTAACTCCTAGATTGGACAGATTACCTAATAAAACCTGCATGATAAGGAATTAACCACTCTCCACATCAGCGCATACCTTATAACGAGAAGAGAAATTGTTATAAGGAGGCGCAATATGTCTAATACAAATGTATTAACACTGATTGGGGCTTTGTTAGCTGGTTATTTTCTACTTGCACTTCCACTAGGCGGCACGTTTTTAGCTGCATTCGGTCCAGCTGTTAAAATTATCGCGATTTTAACGGTTCTTGTTTTTGGAGCTGTATTAATTTATAAAGGGCTCAAGGAAATATTAAGAAAATAGACATGAAGAAACCCGCTGAAACTTAAGCGGGTTTCCTTGTTTTTATTTAGGAAGCAAATCACGAAGCTCTTCTGTCATCTGATCTAAAAGCTCAGGACGTCCGTGAAATTGAGCAGGTGTGTTTTGAAAAAGTTTAATGAACCATTTCCCCTCAACTCTAACGGCAATTACCGTATGATGTGTGTTTAACTCTTGAGATAGTTCCTTTTTCCCTACTGGTATCATGCCAGCAATAGCGCGAACCATGACAGCCTCATCGCTTAAGAAAGATACGTTCTTCACTTTTGCGTAATAAGGTGGAGTTGGGAAGCTGCTAAAAATGGGCTCGAGATGAGCATGAATCTCTTCAGGACCGAATGCCTGACTTCCATCATATCCAACCATCTCACCGTCTTCGGTAAAATAATCAGCCATTGCACGTGAATTCCGCTCGTTCCACGCATGTAAGAAGTTAAAATATAAATCTTCAACAGCTTTTGTATGTTCTGTTTGCATCACTAAACCTGTCCTCCATATGTAAAAGTGTCTTATGTTCATCATAACAAAACAGCCACCATCCTCAAAATAGTGGCTGCATCAAATATTATTTTTGTTGTTGTGCAGCGGTTAGTTTTTCGATTTCTAGATCAATCTTCTTATGAATTTTGTCGATTCTTGAAAAATTCATCGCGGCAATATAAATCTTTTCTAAATCATCGTGCTTACTTTTTGCGTCTGCTAGATATCCGATCGCTTCTTTCATCTTTTTTGAATAACGCCCACTGATCTCTTTTAAATTATCAAAGAATTTTTCATCCGTACCCTTTTTGATCGTCTTTTCATACATGTCTATGATGGAGTCACCTTTACGTTCAGGGAAATACTCATGAGGTGCTGTACTGTCAAAAATCGCAAAGCCGAGCTCTCTCACGATCACCATATCCAAGCTGTTGGGATCGAACCCACAATGATAAATCTCAACATCATAACCTGAAGCTTCTGCATTTGCGGCCAGCTTTTTTAATAAAGTTGATTTTCCAGACCCAGGTCTTCCCTTAATAAAATATCTCTTTTCCAGACCTTCAGTTAAGTTAGGTACAAAATCGACAGCACCTTTAGGGGTAGCTGCGCCTAGAAAACGGTGATAAACGTTGGCGGCTTTATTTACTTTCTTAGAAAAAAATTGATGCATCAGTTCATCCGTAATGTCGTTTGCTTTTTCATAATTCATGTTCATAATATAAATTTCTTCCCATTCATCATGGATAAGGAGCGCTTCATGGTAAGTCGCATATGCTTTTTGATAATCAGCAGAAATGGAATCAGTAATCTTTAAAATTTCCGCCTTTTTGTTGGCCAGCTTTTTAGAATCCCACGCTTCACCTAAATTTACGTATTCCTCGATCGCTCCTGGAGCTTTCGGTTCAATAACATGTGGAGAAGTACCATCCACTATTCCTATTCCTAGTTCTCGGATAATCACGCCATCAATGGATCCGTTGTCTGAAGCGCAATGGATGTATTCGATATCGTAGCCTTCCTTGTTCCACTTTTCCCCGACCGCTTTCATGAGTGTCGACTTACCAGTACCAGGTCCGCCTTTTAAAATAAAGAGGCGATCAAGACCATTAAGATTTGATGTAAATAAGTTGTGAAAACCTCTAGCTGTATTGCCGCCAGCATAATAATTCAGAATTTTTCCAGTCAAGGTTCAAAACACTCCTCTTTTTTGTAGTTGTGTTTCTACATGCATGTTATGTAGGGAAGCTGGAATAGGTGAAAGCCTAAAAAACACATTTATTAATTAAATTGTTGAAATATGATGAAATAAAAAGAAATTTTACGAATGAAGGAGCATGGCTTAAAAATGTGGAATAAATACACCCTAAATCACATAATATTGATTATTCTGAATATTTAATTAATATTTAGAATGGGTTAATATGTAGTTAACAAAGAAACACTACTTCAAATAAAGGAAGGCGTGATTCCAATGAAATAAGGAAGCGAAGCATATCAAATCACATCCAGTTAGAGATCAGCCAGTGAAAACTGATTTCGAGATGTGTGGGTATGTGGGAACGCGCAAATACACATAACGAAAGAGGATGATTCCAATGACGTATGTGAGCGAAGCATGCTAAGATCGTGTTGCAGATGGAAATAGCCGGTGAAAACTATTTTCGCAGCATGTGGGCGTGTGGGAATTTACCAGAAGTAGAGGAAAAATAAGATCTAATGCAAGGCAATTGATTGAACGAACAATTAATTGAAGTCTAGTTAGGGACAATAACTAGCATTTGTGTATTAGTAAGAAAGGAAAGAACGTTTAAGTGAATAAAGTGATTTTAAGCTAAAGGCGCTGTTTATGTGATGTATACATATTCAGCGTCTTTGTTTTGTTATAACATAAAATTATAAGCATTAATTAAAAATACATACGAGAAGAGGGAGTTATTCTTATGGAAGTGTTACTTACTTATCAAGATGATTCTTCTAATAAGTTTTGGAAAATTAACCAAACAGGAAATGCCTATGTGGTTACATACGGAAAAGTAGGAACAGTTGGAGCGATAAAAACAAAAACATTTGAATCTGAAGAGAAGTGTCGTAAAGAAATCGATAAACTCATTTCTTCAAAGATGAAAAAAGGCTACGTACCCGCTGATTCAAGCAGCATAGTTTTAAAAGATACCACCATGACAGAAACCCTATTCTGGGAACTGATCGATAAATGCAAAGAAAAGGGTGATGATGCTGAAGAGCAAATGGAATGGGTTATATATCAGCTGTCAAAGAGACCTGTTAAAGACATCATCATGTTTGATTTCATATTCAATACCTATTATTTAAAGTCATACACATCAGATTTATGGGCAGCAGCATACATCATAATGGGAGGTTGTTCTGACGATTGTTTTGATTATTTTAGAGCGTTTCTTCTATACCTAGGAAAAGAACCTTATGAAACAGCTATTAAAGATCCTGAGTCACTGTTACCCTATTTAAAATTAATAGAAGAGCAAGATGAAATGCCTCAACTTGAAGAGTTATTGTCTGTAGCGTGTGAAGCGTATGAAGAAAAGACAGGTCAAGAGTATGAAGAGTACCAAGATGTATATGATAAGTTAACAAACAACCAATATATTCAATCAGAAATTGAATTTGACTGGGACGAAGATGATGAAGAGGGATTGAGAAAAAAGTTTCCGCTTTTATGGGAAGCATATGGAGAAACTCCAATCGAATACTAATTCAAATACATAATAAATCAAAACTCACCCTTAAAATTATGGGGGTGGGTTTTTTTATATACGCCTCAAGTCTTAGAACACATTACTTCTTAAAGCCATGGTGATTTTAGGAAGGTTTCGATAAGGTAATAATAGAAACATAGTATAGATGAATTTTTATTTAAACGAAACTCAGAAACCGTTACATCCGTATGAATAGTAAAGAGTTTATGTCAGGAGTCGATTACAATGAACGGATTTTTAGCTTTTTTTATCCGCATGTTTGTTGCTATCCCAGCTTCAGTAGGAGTATGGCTGGCAAGTATTATCGGGTATGACCAGACCTACCTTTTGTCGTCAGGAATCGCAGTAGCTGGAGGAGCTGCCGCATACACAGCAACAGGACTTCTTCAAAAACAGAGATTTCTAAGTGAACATCACTTATCTAGAAGAGAGTATAAATACATCAGAAAAAATTTAGATGAAGCAAAACCTAAAATTTACAGACTACAAAAAGCAATGTTTTCAGTCCGTGACCTGCCAACTTTAAAACAAAGAGCGGATCTTGTACGTGTAGTTAGAAAGATCCAGAGTTTAACCCAAAAAGAGCCAAGACGTTTTTATCAAGCTGAACAGTTCTATTTTTCTCATTTGGATTCAGCCGTAGAGCTCACTGAAAAATATATGTTTCTATCCTCACAGCCAAGAAAATCGAGGGAATTGACACATTCTTTAGTAGAAACGAGAAGAACTCTAGACGAACTGATCGTTCAGATCGAAAAGGATTTATACCAAGTATTGTCAAATGATATAGATGACTTACATTATGAGATCGATGTAGCGAAGTACTCAATTAAATCTCAAAATGACTCCCAATCCATAAAAAAGGCAGGAGATATAAATGAAAGAAAATAATGCACCACTTAACCATTCAGATGAACCGACAAATCTAATGGATGACTTGTTGGCAAATCCTTTTGGCGAACAGCAAGAATCTACTGTGCCTTCTAGTGAAAACAAGCAGGTACGATTAATCGATGTTCTGCCAGAAGAAAATAAAGAAAAAGCGTATCAGCTGGCGAAACAGATCGATCCGACGAATCACCAGACGATGATCACGTACGGGGCACCTGCACAGGCAAAGCTTCATTCCTTTTCGAACACGATGCTTGATCATGTGAAAAAGAAAGACACAGGACAGATTGGTGAGATCATTGGTGATTTGATGAGAAAGCTTCAAGATGTGAATCCTGAAGAATTAAAGTCAAACAAACCAACATTGATCGGCCGCATGTTCGGAAAGATCTCAGGCTCTGTTCAGGAGGTCCTATCAAAATATCAAAAAACAGGAGCTCAGATTGATCGTATTTCGGTAAAGCTAGACGGCAGCAAGAATGTTCTTATGTCCGATATCGTCATGCTTGAAAAATTGTATGAAAACAACAAAGAGTATTTTCAAGCGTTGAACGTATATATAGCGGCGGGAGAACTTAAGCTGGATGAGCTAAACCAGGTTACGATTCCTGAGATGAGAAGAGTAGCTGAACAGACGAACGATCAGATGAAGTTCCAAGAAGTAAATGATATGGTTCAGTTTGCCGATCGTTTAGATAAACGTGTACATGACTTAAAACTAAGTCGTGAGATTACGATTCAAAGTGCACCACAAATTCGCCTTATTCAAAACACGAACCAAGCGCTGGTAGAAAAAATTCAGTCGTCCATCATGACAGCTATTCCATTATGGAAGAACCAAGTCGCTATTGCATTAACGTTAATCAGGCAGCGTAATGCAGTAGAAGCTCAAAAACAAGTTTCCAAAACGACGAACGAGCTTTTACTAAAAAATGCAGAGATGTTAAAAACCAATACGATTGAAACCGCAAAAGAAAACGAACGCGGCTTGATTGATATTGAAACGTTAAAGAAAACGCAGGAGAATCTTCTTTCAACATTAGAAGAGACACTCCGTATTCAAGAAGAGGGACGAGTAAAGCGACGTCTTGCAGAAGAAGAGCTAGCTACGATGGAAATCGGTTTAAGGCAGAAGCTGCTTGAGATTAAAGGTGAATAAACAAAAGAAGGTACCTGTTTAAATGCAGGTACCTTTTACTATAAAATCAACCCCATCATTACCGTGTTCTGATAGGTTCCATTAATAAAGTTATCTTGCTTCAGCAAACCTTCCTCGTCAAAACCGAACTTTTTATAAAGGTCGATTGCCTTAGTATTATGCTCGTTTGTTACGAGACTAATCTTTCTAGTGATTCCATTTTGTCTTGCCCACACTATAAGTTCATTCATCAATGCTTTGCCTAAACCCAACCCCGCATAGTACTTAGAAACAACAATCCCCAATGTTCCAACATGTTTGGTTCTTTCCTTCTGCGATGAGTTAATGGTTGCAATCGCAATAATCTCTGAACCGATTGTCGCAAGCAGCATGATAGAGTTCGATTCATTTGAGACAGAGACAATGTAATTACTATAATCCTCTATTTCTCGTTTGAATTCACCAGCTCCAAAGGATAAAAAATCACTTTCACCGCCAACCACATTATAAAAATCGATGATGTTCACTGCATCATCACTTACAGCTTCGCGAATTTCCACTCTATGAGTGTTCTTTAACATAACATTTCGCATCATTCCACCTTCTTTCTGTTCATATGTATAAGACAAATATAACCTACCAGTCTATTCATCGTGCAAGCTTATTATTCATGTTTTTTTGATTAAATTTTTAACAAAATTAGTAATGCTTCTCCTATACCCTCGCATAGAATATGAGGATTTGTTATTTCAATAAAGAATAGGAGAGAAAGAATGAAAACGAAAAAAGTACTGATTGCATTACTGATGTTTGGTTTCATGTTCTTACTTGTTCAACCTGCAAAGGCAGCAGCTTCATCATTTATCGTCATAAATAAATCGACAAACCAGTTAGCGTATTTTGAGAATAATAAATTATCGAAGGTTTTCAAAGTGGCTACAGGTAAACTGCCATCTTACACACCAGAAGGTAAGTTTAAAATTGTAAACAAGATCACGAATCGGCCTTATTATACAGGTAATATCCCAGGTGGAGATCCGCGCAATCCCTTAGGAAACAGATGGTTAGGCTTAAACGCAAACGGAACATGGGGCACAACGTATGCCATCCATGGAAACAATAATGCAAGTTCCATAGGTAAGTATGTAAGTGCAGGCTGTATCCGTATGTACAACAACGAGGTGCAGTGGTTATATGCTAGGATTTCGGTTAATACCCCTGTTGTGATCACAACTTCAGGTAAATCATTCCCTGCTCTAGCAGCAGCGAATGGATACAAGGTAACAAACAGTTCGACGGTGCCTGTATTCTCAGTCGTTAATCTAAAAAAGGGCAGCCGTGGAGCTGAAGTCATGGAGCTTCAACGTAGGCTTACGAATCTAGGGTACAGCACAAAAGGAATCGACGGTATATTTGGCGCCAACACTGATGCTGCCGTTCGTAAATTTCAAAAAGCTAAGAAGCTCACAGTTGATGGTGTGGTAGGTCCAGCGACTAAAAAAGCGCTCGGAATGTTTTAATAATGGGAGATCAGCCTTGAAAGACAAAGGGCTGATTTTTTTATTAAAATGAAATTCCCGTTGACACACTCCTCGATATCCAATAAAATGAGAACGAGATTGATAATCATTTTCAATTAAGTTCGATGCTTTAAATATATTTCAAATTACTGTTATAGAGGAGGGCGAATAAAGTGTCTAGACTGTATGCTGAGCATTTGCAAATCTCATATGGTGAACGAGACATCGTAAAGGATCTTAACATTTCCATTCCAGACGGTAAAATCACGACAATCATTGGACCTAACGGGTGTGGGAAGTCAACGGTTTTGAAAACGTTGTCGCGCATTCTAAATCCTAAATCCGGTGTGGTTTATCTAGATGGTAAAGCCGTCAGCAAAGAATCTACGAAAAAGATTGCTCAAAAGATGGCGATTCTTCCTCAGTCACCAGATTCACCAGAAGGACTTACGGTCGGTGAACTTGTTTCTTACGGAAGATTTCCTTATCAAAAAGGCTTCGGAAAGCTTACGAAAAAAGATTTTGAAGTAATAGATTGGGCATTAGACGTTACAGGTGTCCTTGAGTTCAAAGATCGTTCTGTAGACGCGCTTTCAGGTGGGCAACGCCAGCGGGTATGGATCGCGATGGCATTGGCTCAGGAAACGGATATTATCTTGTTGGATGAACCGACTACATACTTGGATTTGTCTCATCAATTGGAAGTTCTAGAGTTGTTATACCAGTTGAACCGGGACGAGAAGAGAACGATCGTAATGGTCATTCATGATTTGAACCATGCCGCTCGCTTTGCTCATCATATGGTCGCGATGAAAGACGGATCTATTTTAAAAGAAGGTACGGCTGAAGAGGTAATGACACGTACGGTCCTACGCAATGTATTTCATATTGATGCAGAGATCGGTGTTGACCCGAGGACGAGAAAACCAGTGTGTCTTACGTATGATCTGATTAAGAATGTAAAGTTAGTTGAGAACTTGGCGTAAATTCGCCTTTCTTTTTTACAGTTAATTGAGAATGATTTTTATTGTCAAATATAGGGGGATAAAAAAATGAAAAGAACATCAAAACAATTACTCGTTAGCTTTATGACATTACTTTTAGTGTTTGTACTAGCGGCATGCGGAAATAAATCAGAAGAAGGCGCAAGCACTGGTGAGAAGGAATCGTCGAAAAAAGAAACGAGAATCTATAAAGATGAAAAAGGTAAAGAGATTGAAGTGCCAGCTGAACCGAAACGTGTTGCGATGATGGCTGCAACGTATGCAGGTAACTTGCTAGACTTAGGGATCACACCAGTAGCAGTAAATGAATACCCAAAAGCAAACAAGTTTTATGGAAACAAATTAGACAAAGCTGAAGTGGTAACTGCTGATTCATATGAAAAACTACTAGAATTAGATCCAGATCTAATCATTACGTATTCTGATGACAAAAATATTAAGAAATATGAAGAGATTGCTCCAACGGTTACAATGACGTATGACAAGTATGACTACATGGAACAGCACGTAGAGATCGGAAAGATGGTTAACAAAGAAAAAGAAGCAAAATCATGGGTAGAAGAGTGGAAGAAGAAAGCCGCTGATGCTCGTGAAAAAGTAAAATCGGCAATCGGTGAAGACAAGACGTTCATGGTAATGGAAGCATACGGAAAAGACATGTATGTATACGGTGAGAACTGGGGCCGTGGTACAGAAGTTATCTATCAAGCGCTAGAACTTAAAGCTCCTAAGAAGTTAGAAGAAGATGTATTTGGCCCAGGCTGGAAAGCCATTTCAACCGAAGTGATCCCAACATACGCTGGAGATTATATCTTTGTAGGAACAGGAGCAGGAAATCCAGATAACTCATTTATGGAGTCAGATGTGTGGAAAGAATTGCCAGCTGTGAAGAACGGTAACGCAATTAAGTTTGATTCAGAGTCATTCTATTTCAATGACCCGATTTCACTAGAAAAAGAATTAGATATTATCGTTGAAGAGTTAACGAAAAAGAAATAATAAGCACTTTATAAAAAGGGACAAACGCTATGTTCAAAACAAAAACCAAGCTTATAAAAGAGAATAAAGTGTATTCTAGGCCAGCGGTAGGGACAGCGATTTTATTGCTAGGGTTCGCACTTCTTTTGTTGAGTATCGTTCTTGCGATATCTGTGGGAGCCGCTAAGATTCAGTTTCTGACAGTTTGGAACGCTGTGATCAACTATGATCCTACTAGGGAAGCTGACCGTATCATTATGAGTCTACGATTACCGAGAGAGCTTGGTGCAGCAATCGTCGGTGCGGCGTTTGCTGTAAGTGGAGCAATCATGCAAGGGATGACTAGAAACCCGTTAGCAGACCCTGGTCTACTTGGTTTGAACGCGGGAGCAAGCCTTGCTCTCGCTTGTGTGTTCGCTTTTAATACAGGAGCGAACTATCTTACCGTGATGATTCTATCTTTTATAGGTGCAGGAATAGGTGCGATGCTAGTATTCGGGCTTGGCTCTATGAGCCGAGGTGGATTGACTCCAATCCGGATTACGTTAGCAGGTGCAGCGGTTTCTGCACTGCTTTCTTCCTTAGGAGAAGGCATTGCGTTATATTTTAAGCTTTCTCAGGACCTTGCGTTTTGGACGGCAGGTGGTGTATCAGGCACAAACTGGGCACAGCTGAAAATTATCGTACCTGTCGTATTGGTTGGAATCATTGTAGCTGTCATGTTCTCAAGGCAGTTAACTATATTAAGCTTTGGTGAAGAAGTAGCACGCGGCCTTGGTCAACGAACTCTATTTACGAAAATCGTTCTCATGACGGTGGTGTTGATCTTAGCGGGTGCTGCCGTTTCACTCGTTGGTGCTATTGCATTTGTAGGTCTTATGGTTCCGCATATCGTGCGGTTCTTAGTTGGAACGGACTATCGGTGGATCATTCCATGTTCCGCGATATTCGGGAGTGTGCTCATGGTGCTAGCAGATACGTTTGCCCGAACGGTAAACGCTCCTTATGAAACACCAGTTGGTGCAGTAGTCGCTATGATCGGGGTACCGTTCTTCCTCTACCTTGCAAGAAAGGGAGGGAGAAAACTATCATGATGAATGCACACCAGATGAAGAGAGTAAGAGTAACGACGATTGCGGCGATCTTGTTGCTGATAGCCGTTTTTATTATAAGTGTTGCAACTGGTTTTGCTTCATTAACACCTTCAGAATTATTTCGAACCATAATGGGGCAAGGAACACCGAGAGAGAATCTTATTCTTTTTGAGTTCCGTTTACCACGTATCATCGTTGCTATTCTTGCGGGGATGGGGCTCGCTGTATCTGGTGCCATCCTCCAAAGTATCACGAAGAACCCGCTTTCAGACCCTGGCATTTTAGGAATAAATGCTGGTGCTGGTCTGATGGTTGTGGTGTATATCATGTTTTTTACAGTGGAAACCACAAGCTTTTTATACGTACTGCCGTTATTTGCCCTATTTGGCGGTATGCTAACAGCGTTTGTGATCTACATCATGTCTTACATAAAAGGTGAAGGTGTTGAACCGACCCGGCTCGTCTTAGTCGGTGTAGGTTTAGCAGCCGCCTTATATGGAGCAACATTGACACTATCTACGAGATTAGATATGGAAGATTATTCGTTCATGGCGAACTGGATGGCAGGCAGGATTTGGGGCGATGATTGGACGTTTGTCTTATCATTGCTGCCATGGATCTTGTTGCTTATCCCTTATACGATGTTTAAATCCAATGTATTAAATACGTTGAATTTGCACGAGAACGTATCTGTCGGTGTAGGTGTGAATGTAAGTAGAGAACGAATTTCTTTGATCATGATCTCGGTAGCACTTGCGTCAGCCTCTGTTGCAGTCAGTGGAGGAATTGCTTTTGTAGGATTGATGGCTCCTCATATCGCACGCTCACTAGTCGGCCCGAGACACCAAGTCTTCCTTCCCGTTGCAGCATTAATCGGAGGCATCTTACTCCTGGCAGCTGACACGATCGGAAGAGTAGTATTAGATCCAAGTGGGATACCAGCAGGAATCATTGTGACCATCATTGGTGCACCGTACTTTATGTACCTGCTTGCAAAAAAATAGCTCATGAAATCAGTCTTTGTTAAAAAGGCTGATTTTTTTATTTTTTATAAAACTTTTTTTACTTTCCACGGTCTAATATATAGGTAAGGGTCAGGAGGCTAGAAATTGGAGACAGAACAGCTAGTGAAGGAAGCGATAAAAGGAAACGACGAGGCGTTTTTGAAATTGATTCAAACGTATAAAGTCGATTTATATAAGACAGCTCTATCTTTTTTGCGTAATGAAGAAGAAGCACTCGAGGCAATTCAAGAAGTTACGTATCGTGCTTACAAAAACATAAAAAAGTTAAAGAACGAGTTCTATTTCAAAACGTGGTTGATTCGAATTATGATCAACTATTGTAATGATCAGTTGAAACTAAAAAAGCGAGTCGTCATGAATGATGAAATGTTAAATTCGTTAGGTGTTTCAGAGGACCATACACAATTAGAGCTGAAGGACGCGATGTTAGATTTAGACGACAGGTCACGCGAAATCCTTACCTTGAAATATTTTAATGACGTAAAGATTAAAGATATAGCGATCATGATGCAGTGTCCAGAAGGTACAGTTAAAACGTGGCTGAATAAGGCATTACGAGCATTAAGAGAAAAGCTAGATGAGAAAGGAGGTAATCTACATGTTTGAAAGAGAGAAAGCACAACTAAACGATTTGAAGAAAGAATATGAAAATATACCGATTTCACTAGATTCAATTGATCAGGCGATATTAAGTGGATTTCAGAAGGCAAAAACAGAAGAACGAAAATCTAGAATTAAGAAGAAGAGAAGTGCTTTTGGTTTTATAGCGGCAGCTCTTTTACTCATTGGATTATTTTCTTCTATTAAGATGTCACCGGCTTTAGCTAATTACATTTCTGAGTTACCAGGCATGGAAAAAATAGTGAGTATGATCCGTGATGATAAAGGAAGAATAGCAGCTGTTGAAAAAAAATATTATCAAAAACAAGGCGTATCAGATGAAAAAGATGGGTTGAAAGTTACTATCGATGGAACGATAGCAGATGAAATGGGCATGGTGCTTTTTTATTCGATTGAATCCAAAGAAAAAATAAAAGAGGTTATGTTTGATGATGTAAAGATCAGAGCAAAAGATGGAACCGCACTGGATGAAGCATATAATTCGTTCGGAGATGTCCATTCATCAGAAAAAGGCGAGACCAAGTTTAGCGGCGAAATTGAATATTTCTTTGAAGTTCCTATTGAAGCAAAAGAATATATTGTAGATCTCAAAATAAAGGATAAGAATTTTACAATCAATTTAAAACTTAATGAATTTAAGAAGAAAAAAGAATATGCAGTCCAACAAACGATGGACTTAGAAGGTCAAAAAATCAATATTGAGAAGGTAACCATCTATCCATTACGAGCTGTTGTGAAATTAAAGATGAACGATGAAAATGAAAAATACATCCTGCAACTTGATGACCTACGATTAGTTGATGAAAATAATGAAGTCTGGGGTAATATAACAAATGGTATTACCGGTTCGGGCGATAAAGACACTGAGAGGGAAGTTTATCTGCAAAGTAACTATTTTAAAGAACCGAAAGAATTGTATCTAGTCTTAAATAGTGCTCAAGCCATAGATAAAGAGAATGCAGTCATTGTGGTGGATACAGAAAAAATGAAGATTCTAAAACAACCTAATGGAAACAAGTTAAGAAATCTAAGGAAAGAAGATGGGCAGCTCGTCTTTGATCTGCATACGAAAAAACCTTTCCATTCGGCGATCTTTAGCACAATAACTGATGCACAAGGTAAAGAAATTGAAGTGAGCTCACAGTCCATGAGTACTGAAGAAGAAAAAGGCACAACCCGACTAGGAATAGAGCTGCCTCAAATAGATCCCTCCCAAAATCCTCTAACCATTGACTTAAGTTTTTATCCAGAGTGGATCAAAGGTAACGAAAAAATTAGAATTAAATAATCTATGAAGGTGGTCCTTTCAATAAAGGGCTATCTTTTTGCTTAAATCCCTACTACCCTCTATAATGCTAGTTAAATGAGGTGAACGTGATGAGACTAGACCATACCGGAATTGCCGTGAGACGAATAGATGAAGCCATTGAATTTTATACGAATGTACTAGGCGGAAAGCTAACTGAACGATATACAAGTGAAAAGCCTGGAGTAGAGACCCACATTGCCGTGATTGAGCTTGAAAATCAGGTAATTGAACTTCTTGAACCTACGAGTAAGACATCTCCAATCGAGCGGTTCATTAGGCAGAAGGGAAAGGGTGTGCATCACCTGGCTTATGAAGTGGACGATCTTCTTCAAACGATTGATGACTTTGAAGCTAGAGGGTATACCTTTTTAAAAGATACGTATCGGACAAATCCTTTTGGCAGAAGGTTAATTTATATGAACCCCGCACATTCACAAGGGCAGATTATTGAGCTGTGTGATTATCCGGACAAGAAGAAGGAGAGCTGACTTGTTAAAAGTCGGTTCTCTTTTTTGTCTTTCCAAAACAATAGATTTTCTTTACAATTAATTATAAGAATATTCTGTAAAGGGTGAAGGTATGAAATGGACAGGTGATCTTGCACATTTTCCTTATCCGTTTAAAGATTCAACGTATCGTTATTCCAACAATTCAATCCCCATGAAACAGCCTTTTTGCATAGAAGTTACCCCGAGCTACAAAAAAGAGATGCTATTAAAGCGGAAATTATTAAGTGATCACCCCGAGCGTTGTTATCAATCGCTGCCACATTCTATTATAGGGCAGTGGGAGATTGTTGAGCTCGTGATCGATCACTTAGTTTCACAATACCCACAACATTTTTCAGTAGAGAAAGAGAATAATAGTTGGATTTTTTTCAATAAGATATTGGACGAAAAAGTAGAATTTATCTTTGGTGATGAAAACTCTCTTTCATGTGAACCGTTATTCTTTATTAGTCATCATGTGCAAGAAGATCTTATTTATATGAGACAGCGTGACGATGATCTGTATTTGGATGCAGGACAGCTTTGTTTTCCTGCTAACTGGTCTCTCGCTTTTAACATAGGAATGAAATTTAAAAACATTCATCATCCCATCCCTCGGTTTAAGGAAGAGGGGCTAGATCAACGAATTCTACAATTTCTAATGAGGCTTGAAGCCGGAACACCTTGGGAACGTTTGAATTGGTCGCTTATGGCAGGTGATCGACTTGATACATCTCTTGAAACCTTTGATCAGTGGGGGCGTCTCCGTAAACAGGTCACAAGTGAGAACGCAGGTGAGCTTGTTCATATACGCGTAGAGGTGCAGAAGTTATTCAGACTGCCAAGAACGAATAGCATTCTCTTTTCCATTCACACACATTTGCTGTCCCTTGAACAACTATCAACAAACAGAGAATGGCTGCAGCAATTTTACGAAATCCTGTCCGAACTTCCCACACATATTGTTGAATACAAAGGAATCTCTACTTATAAAAAAGCTGTGTTGGAGTATTTACAAGGTCAGCTCCAACAGCTGAAGACGTTATGAGTATGGATGCGGTCTTCATTGAAGGAAAAAGAAAATATATATTTTGTTCAGATGAACATGGATTAAGAGTTTTAAGCAGTGTGTTCGAACATGTGAAGAAAGAGAAGTTGGCTTATGAGTGGTATCACCTTTCTACTAAAACTTGGCCGTTCCTAGAAGATTTTCTAAGAAAGCAAAAAATGGGAACCTTCCTTTATGTAGTGTTACCGTATTCTGAACTTCATATCGTACAAACGATGGCAGCTCGTATCGGTTTTTCGAGGGATGAGTCACAATTTATTGGTTATGGCGAGAAGTGGATTCGCGTTTTCTGTTGCCGTTGTCATGAACTGAACAGAGCAGAAGAACAACTTACCGAATTAACTTGCCATCAATGTGAATTAAAGCTTGAAGTGTCAGACCACTATTCTGAACTACACCATGCATTTTTAGGCTATCCAGCTACAAGTTAGGAGGGAGTCTATTTGTCTATTGAACCTAATTTATTTGTACGGGTTTCATCTATAGAAAAGATAACGAAGCAGGTTAAGAAGTTTACGCTGTCCCAAGAAACGGGAAAGGGACTTCCAAGATTTAGTGGAGGTGCACATGTTTCTACTTACTTAAAAACACCGTCAGGACTTGTTGTAAGGCAATACTCTTTAGTGAGTCATCCCGACGATCGTACGAAATATGAAATTGCTGTGCGATTATGTGAGGATTCTAAAGGTGGTTCACTCTACTGGCATCAGGGAATGAAAGTCGGTGATCGACTTCAAATCAGTTACCCCAAGAATCATTTTTCTCTTAGCTTTAAAGCGAGACATCACGTATTTTACGCGGCAGGCATCGGGATTACCCCATTCCTTTCTATGATGCAGGATTTCTCAGTTAACGGACAAACCTTTGAACTTCATTACGCCTTTAAATCTGAGGATAACTGTGCATTTTATACATACATAAAAAAACACTATCCTAATCAAAGCCACTTTTATTTTTCCGATCAACAACAACGTTTGCAAACCGCCTCCTTAGAAAACCATCCGATCGGAACGCATGTTTATCTTTGTGGACCTGAAGGCTTTATTGAGCAGTTTAGGACATCCGCAATAGAGATGGGCTATCCGCATTCATGTGTTCATTTTGAACGTTTTAGCCCGCCAAAGCCTAAGGTCTTAAATGCATTTCAAGTTAAGGTTCTTAATGGAGCTACGATAAACGTATCCAAAACGGAAACGATACTAGAAGCGCTCCATAAACATGGTATCAATGCTCCATATTCCTGCCAAATTGGTCGTTGTGGCACTTGTGAACTCTCTATGATAGAGGGAGAAGTTCATCATTATGATTCATTTCTCAGTGATGAACAAAAAGTCGCAAATAATTGTTTGATTCCCTGTGTATCACGTGCGAAATCAGATAAACTGGTCATTGAGATTAAATAGTATAGGAGGTAGCAATGGAGGTTAACGGTAAGAATGGGAAATATACGACAAGATTGAGTCAGGCGGGGAAAGAAACGACTATCCATCTAACGGTATTTCTTTCCTTCTTTTTAATCATTTGTTTGTATTTTGTAATTCGTAATTTAAAAGAAGATCCTGTCGTATCGTTTGTAATGCTTGTACCAGTTGTCATATTAACTGCACTCATAGTTTTTATTATTAAGGAAACAAAGTCACAAACCAGTATTGTTAGTGATTCAGAGCTTACAGACACAGGGTATGTGACAACTTTTATCGACACCAATACACTAAAATCATTAAAAGTAGAAATTCTATATTCAGATATGGAAAAGTGTTTACTTTCGCCTCATTCCATCATTCGCCCGTCTGCAATAGAATCATTTGAAACGATTTACAATAAGCATATAACTTTTAATATTTTGTTTCGAACGGGTAAGGGCAAGTTGGAAGTGATGAAATTTACGCATCATGACGAAGAGGAAATACATTTATGGCTTAGAACTTTGAGGGAGAACGAAATTCCCCTTGAAATCACGGATTATGATTTAAGGTATGTATCTCAAAAAGACTATCTTAGTGTTGTTATGGATGAAGTAGATAGAAGACCGTATTTTTATAGATATTCTATAGAAGATTTAAATGTAGGGGTAACTAGGGAAAAACCTAATGATTATACTTTACCAGAAACAAAGGAAAAACTAGCTTCTAACAAATTGGTGAAATTTAGAATCCCCATAGTGGCAATCTATAGTGTTCAATTTCTAGCGATGACGTTATTTATTTATTTCTTACATAATGAATATACATCGGATGAAATGTTGACATTAACTTCTCGTATTTATTTCTACACAGGATTCATACTGTTTTTCTCAATTTATATCTACATGATTTCTCACATCAATATTAAGCATTGTATTCAATATGCGTTTGTTACAATCTTTTCATGGATAGTGGCAACATATACAGTAGATGGTCTTATTAGTAAGGTTTCAGAGAAGTTTACACTGGCTTTATCGTTTGAAATTTTCTTTTTCAGTTTTCTGTCACCGGTACTTATCTTCTTGCCAGTAATTCTTAGAGAACTTAAACCGGCCATTTATCATGAAAAACACCGAAAAGATATTGAAAAGATGAATGAATCGGAAGAACAAGATACGCTAACACCCTGAATAAGCTAAATCTTATTAAAAGTGCTTCACAAGGTGTATAATTTAAAAAGTTAATGTAAGGGAAGTCTGACTGAATTTTTTCAGCAGACTTTTTTATTTTATAAATGTTAGGAGTTTTTATTTGTGAAGCACCGCAGATTGTTAGTCTACCTTGTTGCACTTGCTGCGTTTCTCGGTCCTTTTTCTCAAACGATCTACGTACCTCTTATTCCTGAAGTGACGAAAGAACTTCATACAACATCTTTCTTGGTTAATTTTTCGATCTCGATCTATACGATTTTCCTGGCTTTGATGCAGATGGTCTATGGACCACTTACGGATTCGATCGGACGGCGTAAAGTGATGCTAACAGGTATCCTGATTTACTTAGCGGCTACGATCGGATGTTATTTTTCTTCATCCATTGAATTTCTTTTAGTGTTTCGCTCTATGCAAGCCATCGGAATTGCTGCGGGTTCTGTTGTAGCAGTAACTGTTATTGGGGATCTGTTCGAAGGGAAAGATCGGATTCAGCCGATGGGAACATTTCAGATGATGGTTTCGCTTGGCCCTGTTTTAGGTCCTGTAGTTGGTGGCTTTTTAAGTGCTTCGTTCGATTTTCATATGATTTTTATTGCGTTAATGTGTGTTGGATTTATTATCTTTGCAGGAAATTTTATCTTTTTGCACGAAACAAAACCAAGTACATCGAAGAAACAGAACTTTAGGTTTTCAGATTTCCTTACTATTTTGCAAAACCGTATCGGTTACACTGTGATCGGCTTAGGATTCATTCAGTATTACGCTCTGTATAACTTCCTAGTGTTCCTACCTGCTATTATGAGTGAAAGGTACGAATTGTCTGTAGAACAAAAAGGTCTAGTATTTCTACCATTATCTCTCGGCATCGTAGTGGGCAGCTTTATTGGCGGCAAAATGAGAAAATACAATGAACGAAAAGTGATCGTATACTCTGCCTTTTTAAACGTCATTTCTTTATTGTTGTTTATCCTAGTCTCAAACGTCTCGCTCATCTTATTGATCATTTCGATCTCATTCTTTGGTCTATTCTTAGGTATGTCATTACCCGTACAGACAGCTCTCCTTACACAAGAGTTCCAAGCCAATCGTGCTACAGCAATTGGTGCTTATAACTTTTTCAGATACATGGGGATGTCGATCGGACCCCTGTTAGGCAGTTTTCTCTATCATCTTGGTAGTTACGGTTTGGTATATGGATTTGTAGATGTACTCCTACTCCTTTTTATCATTTTAATGAGAAAACATTTAATACAAAATAAAAAATCCTTCAATTAGATTTTAGAAGCTATTATTTAGGGTATATTGAATCCATACCGTACTTGCTGTAAGCTAAGATTAAACAAAAGTTAGACAGGATGTATGAGTATGTATCTTACAATAAAAGAAACGGCTGAATACTTATCGATGCCTGAAGCGGCAGTTGAAAGCTTAGTTCAGCAGAATAAAATCCGTACCATTTTTGACGGTAACCAGCATCTTATTAACAAAGAACAGTTCAATACTCATTTTGAACAGTTAGAAAAATATAAGAAAATGGTTGAGGAGTACTTGAGTGAACCCATTCCAGAAGATTGGGATGCAAAAGACGAAGATTAGAGCAATGATAAATTAGGGTAGATGGGGAGAGTGGAAAAGAGATGCATAGAGATAAGGCACTGCATTCTTTTTTAATTGAAAAAACATGGCAGTTGACGGAAGATTGGTACCAATCAATTGATAAATCAAAGGCCACGGGGGTATACGCTTCCACAAATCCCAAGACGATCGAAACGCTTAAACAGCAAAATCATGAATTTCATGAACATTTTTGTGAGGTTTTTGTTACAGAAGAAAGTAAATTTCTAAAAGACTTTGAAAGATGGGTGCTTATGATTGCTCAAGATGATGAGCATTTAAACACACCTGTTACAGTGATCATGAAAGAATTCTTCAATGTACAAAAACAGTATTTAAATCTGGTTCAAGAATTTGTTAATATTCATCAAGGTGAATATCCTCAAACCATCATCGATGCTTGGAACGAGATTATTATTGAAACATTTAATAAAATTGTGACATGGTTTGTTGAAGAAAACCAAAAGTATAGCGAAGAGAAATTAATCGCGCAGCAAGAGATGATCAACGAGCTAAGCTCACCTGTCATCGCACTGAATAATCATATGGGCCTGTTGCCTTTAATTGGTGTGATCGATACACAAAGAGCAAAGTACATTGTTGAAAATACGCTCGAGCAGTGTACCGAAAAAGAGATCACACATCTTTTTATCGATCTCTCTGGTGTACTAATTATTGATACGATGGTCGCTCAGCAGATTTTCTCTCTTATTGAAACGCTTGGTCTGATCGGAGTAAAGTCAACCTTGTCTGGCATCCGACCTGAAATTGCAATGACCGCTATTCAATTAGGTTTATCCTTTGAGAAAGTTTCCATTAAATCGAACCTCGCTCAAGCGATCGGTTCACAACAATAACGAATACATGAGTGAATGAAGACCAGGGGAACCTGGTCTTTTATTATTTTCGTATATCAGAATTGGGCCATGCCACCTTCTCATAAACTTAAAAATGTAATTCATTTTCTTAAAAGGGTGTTGAGGATGGATATCTTTCAAGGTTTAACGGGGGAAATAATTTTACCGAATGATCCGCAATATGACACTGCACGTCAAGAATGGAACAGAGCCATTCAAAAATTCCCTAGTGTTATTGTCTATTGTTCTGAATATGGAGATGTGAGCTCTGCCATTCTTTGGGCACAAAAGTATTGTAAAGATATTCGAATCCGATCAGGAGGTCATCACTATGAAGGTTATTCGACGGGTAATGGTGTTTTGGTCATAGATATCAGTCGATTAAATGGTGTGGCTTTTAATGAAGAGGAAGGAACTGTTACCGTTCAAGGAGGGATTCAGAACAAAGATCTCTATCAAGCGGTAGGTTCTAGAGGATACCCTTTTCCAGGAGGAACGTGTCCGACTGTAGGCGTAAGTGGTTTTGTACTTGGTGCAGGATGGGGTTTTTCTAGTCGATTATTCGGTTTAGGTTGTGACAGCTTGGTGGAACTAGAGTTAATCAACTACAGAGGTGAAATTTTAAAAGTGAATGAAACAGAAAATAGTGATCTGTTTTGGGCATGCAAAGGTGCAGGAGGAGGTAACTTTGGAGTTGTCGTTTCTATGACGTTCAAACTGCCACCTAAAATTGAACAAGTGACATTGTTTGAGCTATATAAGCCCAGTGCCACAACAAAAGAGCTAGGCAAGTTCTTGCGAATATGGCAGAAGTGGCTTGTAAATTTAGATGAACGAATGTGTTTGAATGCTAGCATGTATAACGCTGTGTCTGAGGGACTTGCTATCTTTGGTAGGGGATTTTTTTATGGAACGAAGGAAGAAGCATTGAAACTGTTAGATGTATATAGAAAAATAGACGGATTTCAAATCAATGCTAAATCTTTAACATTTTTAGAAGCTGTCACGGAGGTACAGTCTACCTATCCGCCATATGAAAAGTTTAAATCGACCGGACGCTTCGTATACAAGGAATACGATCGAGAAGAAGTGGAAGCAATCGTGAATCTTGTGAAAAAGCGTGCGGAAGGTTCCGTGTTTGCAGCACTCACTGTGTATGCGATGGGAGGTCAGATTCGAAATGTTGGTAAAACAGAGTCTGCTTTTTATTACCGAAAAGCACGTTATATCTTAGGCATTCAATCCGTATGGGAAGATCCGGCCGTCGCAGAAGAAAATAGAAGATGGGTGGAAAAAAGGTTCAGATATTTGAAGACGATCACGAAAGGGTCATTTGTTAATTTTCCATACAACGAATTGAAAGACTATGAAATAGAGTACTTTGGCAGAAATGTGGAGAAACTTCAGCGGATCAATCAAAAATACGATCCTAAAAGAGTGTTTGCTTTTCCGCAATCCATTCGTTGATATAAAATGTAGGTAGAGTGCTGCATGACAAAAGGAGTTTGTTTCATTGAAAATATTCAAAAGTATACTGTTTCTCGCGATCCTTGCATCTATCTTTTATCTGATCACATTGGAATGGAAAAAGAGGAACACACCACTGCCTACTGAATTGCATCCGATCGTGGCAGAGAACCGTGATCTTTTAATACAAAAAGCGTCCGAAAAAGGAATTAATATTGTAATAACAGATGATTTTCGATCCGCAGCAGAACAGGATCGGCTGTATGAACAAGGCCGTTCAAGAGAAGGAACCATTGTGACTCATGTAGAAGGTGGCGAATCTTATCATAACTACGGTCTAGCGATTGATTTTGCTCTTAAACTGGATGATGATTCTGTCGTCTGGGATCTTGAACGAGATGACAATGGGAATGGACAGTCGGATTGGATGGAAGTGGTTGCGATTGCCAAAGATTTAGGTTTCGAGTGGGGTGGAGATTGGGCTGGTTTTAAGGATTACCCGCACCTCGAGATGGACTTTGGGTTGAGTATTCGGGAGTTGCGGTATGGGGAAAGACCACCCAACAATAAAAAAGTTCAATGAGCTAAGCTGGGAATTAAGTAATAATTGAGGTTATTTGTCGAAAAGCCTATAAATTAATTTCAAGGACTATAAATATCTTGTAACGGTCTATAAAAATTTATGAAGGCCTATAAATGGATTTGAAGGGCCTATAAACTCATTTTTAGGGCCTAATAAGAAAAGAAGGGTCTCCACAGCTGGAAGCCCTTCTTTCATTATTATGATTTAAAGCTTAAACGAACTCTTCAGTGAAACAATTTCGTTAAACACAATTTTTTCATCAGTTGTATGCTTCGGATCAACATTGAAGTAGCCATGACGGAAGAACTGGAACTTATCTTGAGGTTTCGCGTCCTTCATGTTTGCTTCAATAAATCCTTGTTTTACGATAAGAGAATCTTTGTTCACGTAATCCAAGAATGTCTTGCCCTCGCTATCTTCTTCCTTTTCCATATCTTCATCAGAGATGAGTGGCTCATAAATACGGAATTCTGCAGGTACGGCTTGTGTCGCTTCAACCCAGTGAAGTGTACCTTTTACTTTACGGCCTGTAAAACCTGAGCCGGATTTCGTCTCCACATCATACGTACAATGTAGTTCAACGACATGACCGTTTTCATCTTTTATGAAATCTTCGCATTTAATGAAGTAAGCATGCTTTAAGCGTACTTCGTTACCAGGGAAGAGACGGAAATACTTTTTCGGAGGATCTTCCATAAAGTCTTCACGCTCGATATAGATTTCACGCGAGAACGGAATCTGACGTGATCCCATTTCAGGATTCTCTGGGTTGATCTCAGCATCTAACATTTCAACCTGTCCTTCAGGGTAGTTTGTGATGACCACTTTTAATGGATCAACAATACCCATCGTACGAGGTGCTTTTACTTTAAGATCTTCGCGGATAAAGTGTTCAAGCATCGCTGTGTCGGTTACACCAGACCCTTTAGAAACACCAGCTGCTTTTACAAACTCAACAATTGACTCAGGCGTGTAGCCTTTACGGCGTAATCCAGAGATTGTCGGCATACGTGGATCATCCCATCCATCTACATAGCCTTCGTCTACCAGCTGCTTAAGCTTACGTTTACTCATTACCGTATTCGTCAATCCTAGGCGGCCGAATTCGATCTGCTGTGGCTGGCTATTCATCTCACACTCTTCCACAACCCAGTTGTAAAGAGGGCGTTGATCTTCAAATTCTGTTGTACAAAGCGAATGTGTAACGCCTTCGATCGCATCCTCAATCGGATGAGCAAATGCATACATTGGATAGATGCACCACGTATCACCTGTATTGTGATGAGTTGCGTGAGAGACACGATAAATGACTGGGTCACGTAAGTTAATATTAGGTGAACTCATGTCGATCTTCGCACGAAGTACTTTTTGACCGTTCTCGAACTCGCCTTTACGCATGCGATCGAATAGATCTAAGTTCTCTTCAACAGAACGGTTGCGATAAGGACTTTCTTTACCTGGCTCTGTCAACGTTCCGCGGTACTCACGAATCTCATCAGCAGTAAGGTCATCAACATATGCTTTTCCTTTTTTAATTAAAAGCACAGCACGCGCATACATTTCTTCAAAGTAATCAGAAGCAAAGCGAAGGTTCTCCCATTCAAACCCAAGCCACTCGACGTCGTTCTTAATCGCATCAACGTATTCTTGGTCTTCTTTTAATGGGTTCGTATCATCAAAGCGCAGATTTGTTTCTCCGCCAAACTCGTCCGCAAGTCCAAAATTGATTACGATTGATTTTGCATGTCCAATATGAAGATATCCATTTGGTTCTGGAGGAAAACGAGTAATGATTTTCTTATGCTTTCCGGATTCCAGATCGTTTTGGATGATTGTTTTAATAAAATTAGAAGAACTATTCTCCATCCCGTATCAAGCCTTTCCTTATATGTAAACTAAGATATACTTTACATTATAACAAAAATAAATTTTAACTAAACGTATTCTTTTAGGGATATGGAGATTATTTAACAAAGAAATGGTGGGATCAACATGAATGTCATTGACTTGCATTGCGATGCATTATTAAAACTATGGGAAACGGACGGCAGGCTGAGTTATGCAGATGCGCCACAGCTTGCGACAAATAAGAAACGACTGCAAAAAGGAAAAGTGAACGTTCAGTTCTTTGCGATTTTTATTGAGCCTTTTATTCCTAGTGATCAAAAGTTCCAATCTGCTCTTCAACAAGTGGATTATTTTTATAAAGAGGTTCTTGGTAAAAATCCAGAGATGAAGCATTTGAAGAACTGGAATGACTTTCAAGCATTGAAGGATGGAGAAATTGGAGCAGTGCTTACGCTTGAAGGAGTGGACGCGATTGGGGACGATCTCACGAAGTTAAGCATCCTGCATCAACTCGGTGTTCTTTTGATCGGTCTAACATGGAATCACGCAAATCTTGCAGCTGATGGTGCACAAGAACCGCGTGGAGCTGGTCTGACGGTGTTTGGAAAAGAAATTGTAGCGTTCAATAATAAAAATAAAATTTTAACCGATGTATCTCATTTATGTGATCGCGCTTTTTGGGATGTGATGGAAATTGCCGATTATCCGCTTGCCAGCCATTCTAATTCACGCGTATTGTGTGACCATCCGCGTAACATGACGGATGAGATGGCAAAAGAGATGTTTGGTAAAGGTGGAGTGGTGCACGTTGTGTATAACCCGCCATTTACGAACAATGAAGGATCAGCAAGTATTGTTGACTTAATTAAGCACATCGACCATTTTTGTGGACTTGGCGGGGTAAGACAAATTGGGCTCGGCTCTGATTTTGACGGCATCTCGCAACTTATTACAGGTTTAGAAGATGCATCTATGACTCAAAACTTAATCAATGAGTTATTGAAGCATTATTCTGAAGAAGAAGTCCGTGGATTTGCGTCTCAAAACTTCTTGAATTTTATTTCTAAAATATAGTTTGTAAGGTAAGGCTGGCTTTCTCCTGGGATGTCAGCTTTTTTCTATGGAGAAGGATAGTAGTGCTAGCTGCGAACGAGCGTAATTGCCGCGAACGATTTATAAGCGAGCATAAGTCTTCGGGAACGATTATAAAAGTCCGTCACCGAGCATAAATCTTCACGAACGATCATAAAACCACGTGAACGAGCATAACCGTCCCGTGAACGATCATAAAACCACACGACCGAGCATAAGTCATCTTTACCTAGCAAAACTCCCACAAAAGCCCACTTCATATGCTCTTCTTTTCTCCTATAAACTCTCATAGCTTATATAGAACAAGTAAGCGGAAGGAGTCTGTATATGTATTACAATCATCCAGGTTTTCAAAATACAGGAATGAGGCACCAAGACGACCTCACAATGATGAATCGCCTAATTGTATCGGGTGAAGGCTCTGTTTCTGCTGTGCCAGATCGAGCTCTGCTTACAATAGGAGTCATTACAGAAAACCAAAATTTAAGTGTGGCTCAAAAGGATAACGCTGATAAAACGTCTTCTGTTATTCGAACACTAATATCACTAGGTATTTCTCAAAGCGATATTCAAACCTCTAGTTTTCGAATTGAACCTCAATATAACTATGAAAATGGACAGCAACAATTTAGAGGATATCGTGTAGAGCACCAGCTGCAGGTCACGGTAAAAGATATTCGGCAAACAGGTCAGGCAATCGATCAAGCGGTAGCGAACGGAGCTAACTCTGTATCGTCCATTCAATTCACCGTTTCAAACCCAGATGCCTTTTATAATCAAGCGATGTCACTAGCAATTCAGAATGCTCAACAAAAAGCTATTTCGATGGCAAGGGCATTACAAGTTACACTTCGGCCGGTACCGCTCAACGTTCAAGAGGTATCTCAATCCTTACCTCCTAGACCTGTTCCGTTTCAAGCCGTAATGTATGCACAAAGTACGGAAACCCCTATACAGCCAGGCGAGAATAAGATCACAGCCTCTGTCAAGATCCAATACACGTATAGTTAGGAAGGACAGGTGTAAATTGACAGGTGAATATGTGTCACATTATACTTAACCAAATGGTTAAATATAACGCGGATAATTTAAATGATGTATTTTCAGTTCTATCTGATTCGACTCGGCGTACGATCATCGAGCAGCTATCAAAAGGAGAAAGGAGTGTGCAAGAGTTAGCCCAGCCTTTTGATATGTCGCTGCCTGCGATCTCAAAGCATTTGAAAGTTTTAGAGAATGCAGGTCTTGTCACACACCGAAAAGAGGGACGTTTTCGCTATTACGCGATAAAACCGGATTCAATGGATGAAGCATGTGAATGGATTTCTACGCTTAAAGAGCTTTGGACAAAATTTGAAGGTATGTTTTGCTGCAGCAAGCAAAAAAAGCAGTGAAACGTATGCTTGGAGAGTGAACAATGGAAACGCAGGATGAAATAATAAAGGTGCAAAAGATTGTGAAACGATATGGAGATTTCACTGCCGTGGATGGAAGTGAATTCTCTGTACATAATGGAGAGGTGTTTGGTTTGCTGGGCCCGAACGGAGCGGGGAAGACGACAACACTTGAGATGTTAGTAGGTCTTCGTAAACCAGATGAAGGAACAGCGATCGTTGGTGGATTCGATATTACAAAAGAGCTTGATAAAGTAAAAGAAGTAATCGGTGTACAGCTTCAATCTACAACTCTTTTTGAGCTATTGACCGTAGATGAGATTCTTCATCTTTACGGCAGTTTTTACCGCGAACATATTTCGATTCCTGAACTAATTGATGACATGCTTTTAACAGAGAAAAAGAATAGCAGAATAAAAGGTTTGTCTGGTGGCCAAAAGCAGAGACTTGCGATCGCGCTTGCACTCGTGCACGATCCGCAGATTATTTTCTTGGACGAACCTACGACTGGACTCGACCCACAAGCACGCCGTACGTTATGGGACATTATTTTACGATTGAAGGAACGTGGCAAAACCGTTGTACTGACGACTCATTACATGGATGAGGCACACGTGCTATGCGATCGTATCGCCATTATGGACCAAGGAAAGCTAATAGCTCTCGATACGCCTAGTGAACTTGTGAGAAATCTTCAGTCGGATAGCGCAGTTGAATTTAAGTTTAACGATGAAGTAGATATTGTTTTATCAGAGATTGATGGAGTGAAGCAGGTGGGCAGTCAGAAAGATGTACACGTTCTCTATACAGATGATCTACAGAAGACTTTAACGAGTTTAATCGCTATTGCTTCTGAAAAACAGTTGAAGCTTGTCGATCTCCAAACGAGAACGGCAACACTTGAAGATGTGTTTATCCACATGACAGGAAGAAGGTTAAGAGAAGGATGAAATCATACTACTTACTAACACTCGCGCAGCTTCGCATCTTCCTTAGAAACAGACAAGTACTGTTCTGGACCCTTGCCTTTCCGATCGTACTGATGGTTATGTTAGGTTCATTCTTAGGAAACGGTAATGGCGTTTCCATTACGGCAGCTGTTGTTGATCAGGATAAGAGTGAACAATCAAAGAACTTAGTGAAAGAAATAGAAAAAAACGAAGCGGTATCTCTTGAAAAAAGTTCAAACGAAAAAGATGTGTTAAGTCAGCTAAAACAAGGTGACCTAACGCTCGTAGTTACTATTCCAAAAGGCTATGGTGAAAATCTTTCTGCAGAAAATAAAGCAGATCCGTTCAAACTGCCTGTTTACTATAATGAAACGAACATGGCGATGTCCCAAGTCGGACTTCAGCTTGTTGATAATGCAGTTGATACGATCAGTAAAAAATCTTTGAATTACGAGCCTGTTGTTGTAACAGAGTCAAAAGGTGTAGAAGCACTGAACCTTCGTTACATCGACTTCCTAGTACCGGGAATCGTGGCGATGATGATCATGAGCAACAACATGAATGGTGTGGCAGGCCAGATCTCGTCATGGCGTGAACGAGGAATCTTACGGCGTATGCAAGGAACAACACTAAAAGCATCTACATTTATTGCGGCGCAAATTACCGCTCGTTTTATGCTGAACGGTTTGCAAGCGATGATTGTATTAGCTGTCGCTTGGGCGGCGTTCGGCATTGAAGTGAGAGGTTCGTGGTTAACCGTAATTGCGTTTGTAACCCTTGGGACGTTAGCCTTTATGGCAATCGGTTTTATCATCGCAGGTATTGCCAAGACTCCTGAGAGTGCTGGACCGATTGCTGGTTTTCTATCGTTTCCGATGCTGTTTTTAGGAGGAGTATTCTTTCCGATACGAGACATGCCCGAGTTTTTGCAGCCGTTTGTACAAATTCTACCGATCGCTCACTTAAGCCATGCTCTTCGTGAGACGATGAACGTTGGAGCTTCGTTCTTAGATCTCGGTATGGAAGCGCTGATTCTAGGAGGCTGGTTAATCGGAGCGTTTATCGTAGCAAGTTTTACGTTTAAGTGGGAATAGATAAATAACAGAAAGAGGAGAACGAAATGAATACACAAAATTATAACAATCATGCACGGATGCATCCCATCTATCATTATGTACTTTCATTGCTTGTGCTTGGAGGACTAATTACAAGCATTGTTTATCTGGTTAAAGCAGAAGATAAGTTCCTAGGCGTAATATTAATCGTGATGTCTCTCAGCCTGTTAGTGACGTTTGCTTTACTTCGCATGTACCCATTAAAAGCTCAAGATCGAGCAATCCGTGCAGAAGAGAACTTGCGCTATTATGTTTTAACAGGAAAGTTGTTGGATGTAAGACTTACTGCAGGGCAGATCGTAGCCCTTCGATTCGCACCAGACGAGGAACTTCCACTTCTGGCTGAGAAAGCAGCAGCTGAGAACATGAAACCAAAGGAAATAAAAGAAGCGATTTCGAACTGGAAAGCCGATTATTATAGAATCTAGTAGAAAAACCTGCAGAAGTTGTATAACTTCTGCAGGTTTTTCTATTTGAGTAATGGTGTAGTGAATAGGATTGAACACTCAGAAGACGTTTAGCAATATAGAGAATTACAGTTAGGAAAAATTGCCGATGATGTAAACTACTAAATGGTATATCCAGAAGTTGTTTCAATGAATAGAGAAAATCGAACTGATCTTTCACCGATAAAAGTACTATTACAATAGAAAGAATAAAAGCATGGAGAATTATTCCCTTTAAACCGTCTTCCTCTCGATCAATCGTACCTGGATCTCTTCATGCGAAACTTCCTGACCGTTCAATGCTTGCTGAAAAAGTTTTTTGCCGACTTCAACAAAAGGTATTTCAAGTGTTGTAATATGCATTACTTTTGAGATGGGTTGATTATCAAAGCTCATGATTGCGACGTCGTCAGGTACAAACAAACCGTTTTCTCTGCATGCTGTTAAGATTCCTGCAGCTACTTGATCACTCGTGACAAGTAAAGCGGTCGGACGATTTTTCATATCCAATAAATTCTCTACCACACTGACCCCATCTTCTACATCGAAACGGCTTGTGAAAATATAATTTGGTTCATAACGTAAGGAATACCTTGTTAGAAATTCTTTATAAGCAGCATCTCGTTGCTTGCTGTTAGTTCCAGTCTGTCTCCCAATCGTGTAGCCAATATGGTGATGCCCTTTTTTGTACAGATAATCTAGAGCCATTGTAAATGTTTTATAGTGATCAATAAATGTAGTAGAGATCTTATCGTTTCTTGAATCTTCACAAAGGACGATTGGTCCATACTTTCTGTAACTTTCAATGACGTCCCACTCACAGATCCTAGAGCAGATGATCAGTGCATCAATCTGCTTATCTTCAAGCATCCTTAAAGCTTCCATTTCTTTCGCTTCTTCATAATTGGTTTGAATAAGAGCAAGCTTATAGTTGTGGTTCAATGCTGCGTTCGCGATTCCCTCGATCAATAAACCAAAATAAGGGTGGTTAGAGAAAGGGACGACTACACCTATCAAGTGCGTCTTTCCTCTGCTCAGATGAACGGCGTTGATGTTACGGTGATAATTGAACTTTTTCATAGCAGCTTTAACGGCTGATACTTTTTCCTCACTTACATACGGATGATTATTGATCACGCGGGAGACTGTCGTAACAGAAACACCGGCCATCTTTGCTATATCTCTTATGTTGGTCATGCCTTCACCTTTTCTTTTAAAAAAGTTTTTCTTGCTCTGAAACGCGTTTCATACCATACCCTTTGTATATATCCAAAAGGAGGTATGCCGTATGGTGATTTTAACTGGCATCGTTAGTCTTAGTTTTATGTGCTTCTCAGTCCTGTCCCTGTCTTCATTTACAGTTTCACTTCAGGAAAAAAGCGGACTGCCCCAAAAGAAAAGGGATAAAAAGGATCAGTTCAGTTATTTGTTTGATGTGTATGGTGACTAACCTATTAAATTTATTGTAGTAACATCTGTAAACTTGTTCAACTCCATTGCCGAAATTAGTCACAATCAGTTAAACTGTAAAAATATTAACGCTCTACTTTTGGGTAGAATGAAGGTAAGTAATTAATTGGAGAGTATGCTAAATGGAAATGGAGAAACAAGAAACCTACGACATAATGGCAGTTTGTCTACTAGCAGGCAAAATTATGCTGCAAAGCGGAGCTGAAACGTACCGTGTGGAGGATACGATGATGCGTATCGCTTCTTCTTTTGGTGCTTATCAGTCGCACCCTTACGTAACACCAACAGGAATTCTTTTTTCTGTAGAAGGTGATGAGCCTACAAAGACGAAGCTGATTCGAATTGTCGAACGAACAACAGATCTAGAGAAGGTCGCACAAGTGAATGGTATATCGCGTAGAATCAGCGCTGGTGAATTTACGATCGAAGAAGCATATAAAGAGCTAAAAATGATTAGTGCATCAGGTTCTCCTTATTCTTTGTGGATTCACGTATTAGCAGCAGCTGTCTCTTCAGGCTGTTTTCTAATCATGTTTCAAGGGGAATGGAGAGACTTTTTGCCCGCTTTTATCACAGGTGGACTAGGGTTCTTGTCCCTGCTTTATTTTCACCAGCTAGTTCCTATAAAATTTTTCTCGGAGTTTTCTGCTTCCCTTTTAATTGGATTACAAGCTCTCTTCTTTGTTTCGACAGGAATTGGTGGTGAGTTGGACAAAATTATTATTGGGTCCGTTATGCCTTTGGTACCGGGTTTGCTGATTACGAATGCTGTTCGTGATTTAATGGCAGGACACCTTATCTCGGGCCTGGCTAAAGGCGCAGATGCTTTTTTAACAGCTTTTGCAATAGGTGCAGGAATCGCTGTTATCTTTTCATTTTTTTAAGAAGGAGCGTTCACGATGACAATTGTTGAACAGATCATTACAAGTTTTATAGCGTCAGCAGCGTTTGTTATCATTTTTAACGGTCCGAAGCGCTCCCTGTTTCACTGTGGATTAGTAGGAATGATCGGATGGATTTTCTATTTTTTATTAGAAACAAATGGTGTAGATATGGTATTAGCAACGGTTATCGCATCGTTTACGATCGCTATCGCTTCACAATACTTTGCCAAAAAGTACAAGACACCCGTTATCATATATAGCGTAGCTGGCATCATTCCTTTAGTACCAGGCGGTATTGCATACAATGCAATGAGAAGCTTCGTGGAGAATGATTATAATCTTGCAATTAATCTAGCTGCTAAAGCCTTTATGATTTCAGGTTCTATTGCGATCGGTCTTGTTTTCTCTGAAGTCATCAACCAGATTATTCGGAAATCAAAGCTTAAGACGATTGTAAACAAAACACACTAACCCTAATAATAGTTATGTAAAACCATCTGATGATCAGGTGGTTTTTTTTATTGCACATTTATTTATGCTTATATTCTACTATTTTTTTCTGAATATTTGAGATTCAACTAGGAACTGTACACGACAAAAGATACAAATGTCCATACTGGAAAGAATTTTATCTTGTTTTCTTACCATGACTAACTTCATAATAGGTAAAAAACCGTAAATAATTTTGGCGTTTCTGGTCACAATTTGTAATCATATATGATTTATCATATAATTACAAATAGAGAAAATTTTCAGTCAAATACAAGGGGGTAAAGTTTTTGAACAGCTTTGAAACGTTTGTAGGAGATGCAGTGGCGATTCTGTGGAGTCAGCCGATGATTTATTTTTGTTTAGGCGTAGGGCTATTATTCTCAATTTTAACGAGATTTTTGCAAGTTCGTCATTTTAAAGAAATGATCAAACTCATGTTAGAAGGAAAAAGTTCGAAAGCGGGAGTTTCCTCTTTCCAAGCTTTGGCGATTGCGTTATCAGGCCGAGTAGGAACGGGTAACATCGCAGGAACAGCAACTGCGATCGGATTTGGTGGCCCTGGTGCGGTTTTCTGGATGTGGATGATCGCATTTATCGGTGCTTCTAGTGCTTTTGTTGAATCAGCACTTGCTCAAGTGTATAAAGTGAAACAGGACGGGGAATATCGTGGTGGCCCTGCGTATTATATTGAAAAGGGTATAGGTTGGAAATGGTACGGGATTATTTTCGCCATATCAGCTTTAGCTGCTATGGCACTACTGATGCCGGGTATCCAGTCTAACTCGATTGCTGCTGGACTTGATAATGCTTTTAACATCAATCCGTCCGTAACGGGTATTTTCTTAATTGTTATTTTAGCCGCTATCATTTTTGGTGGTGTTAAAAGGATTGCCAATGTAGCGCAATATGTGGTTCCATTTATGGCAATTGGCTATGTGCTTGTTTCATTAATCATTGTTGCTTTCCATATCCCTCAGATTCCTGAAGTACTTTCTTTAATTTTTAGGAGTGCGTTCTCTTTTGATTCTGCATTTGGTGGAATTGTAGGTTCTGCGATCATGTGGGGCGTTAAGCGAGGAATCTATTCAAACGAAGCGGGGCAAGGTACAGGGCCTCATCCAGCTGCAGCAGCTGAAGTATCTCATCCTGCTAAACAAGGACTTGTACAAGCGTTCTCTGTATATATTGATACATGGCTTGTATGTACAGCAACAGCTTTCATGATTCTTTTTACAGGAATGTACAATGTTCAAAATGAAGCAGACAAGTCGTTTATTGTTGAGAACCTTCCTAACGTAGAAGCGGGAACTGCTTTTACTCAAGAGGCGATTGAATCTGTTCTTCCTGGGTTCGGTTCTGGATTTGTTGCTATATCATTATTCTTCTTTGCATTCACAACGATTATGGCGTACTACTATATTGCAGAAACGAATATCGCATACCTTATGAGAGGCCGTAACAACAAAATTCCTATGTTCTTGCTTAAGATTGTAATGTTAGGAACGACGTATTACGGAGCAGTGAAAACAGCAGACTTAGCTTGGGCACTAGGAGACCTCGGCTTAGGTATCATGGTTTGGCTGAACTTGATCGCTATCCTGATTTTAGCTAAGCCAGCACTTCGTGTATTAAAAGATTACGAGGAGCAAAAGAAAGCTGGGCTTGATCCAGTTTTTGATTCAACCAAACTGGGCATTAAGAATGCTGAGTATTGGGAAGGCGGATATAAAGAGTCACAAGGTAATAACGAAGAGAAAGTATCATAGTGAACAATTATGAACAGGCTGTTTATAGCAGCCTGTTTTTTTATTGTGGTTTAAATAAGAAGCATTACAGGAATTCTTATTAAAAAGATGTTTTCATGTTCATTGATGTTTTATGAAAGTAGTTCATTTCCTTTCCAAGTACTCGCTTTCCGCGGGGCAGGAGTCTCACACCTTCCACTCCAATAAACTTCAAGGGAGTCAATGAGCTGAAGGAAAAATTTTTAGAAAAGTGCGTAACAAGTCTTTTCTTCTTCTTTTTTGCTTTTGGAAGTAATTAATTTATATCCATGTTTCGTTACACTTTCTTTCCAAGGAGAGTCATTCAAGCTATTTACCCAAATTAGCTGTTGTATGGCTAAGCAATCTAAGCTTCAATAACGGAATCATAAAGAATAAGATTAACAAGCTATTTTTATTCTTAAAAAAACAAAACAAGAGTGGAGGCAGACCTTTGATTGAACTACTTAAAAAAGGAAATAAGTCGTCTGGCATTGCCGCATTAGGAAACACAGTACTTGCTATTGCTAAAGGAATTGCTGCCGCAGTCAGCGGAAGTGGTGCTATGTTTGCAACAACTCTGCACTCGGCTGCAGATGCATTAAACCAGGCGTTTGTATTTTTCGGAAGTGCTCTTTCTGAAAAAGAACCGACTAAACGCTTTCCGGCAGGTTTTGGCCGCGTGGTGAATCTGTTCGTTCTAGTGGCTGTAATCGTAGTTTCGATCATGGCTTACGAAACGATATTAAAAGGGTGGAAACTCATACAGGATCCACAATCTTCAACGAATCTATTATTAAATATATCTATCATGATACTTGCGATCTTAGTTGATGGCTTTATCCTCATAAAGGCGATGAAGGAGATTGTTCACGAGACTAGAAGTGATGCAAAAGGATTCGGGATCGTAAAGGAGTCTTTTAAGAATGTTGCTTTAGCTGCACCACCAACACGCTTAGTCTTTTACGAAGATTTAATCGCAACTTCTGGTGCTTTGTTAGCTCTCATATCTATCGTATTAGCCGACCTAACCGGAGCGTACATATTAGATGGTATCGGTACGTTATTGATCGGAATCCTTTTGGTCGTTGTAGCATTTAAGTTAGGAATTGAAAACACACGAGGGCTGATTGGTGTTGCTGCACCAAAAGTAGTTGAAGATCGAATTGCGAATGTGATTCTTTCAGACCAAGATGTCGTGGATATAAAAGAGCTAAGAATCCTACAAGAAGGTAGAAGGTATCACGTAGAAAGCTATATTGAATTAAAAGAAGGATTTACTCTGGCTGATGCTGATGATATTAAGTATCGGGTGAGAGATAAGCTTTTAGAAGATACCGACATTGGTGATGTTACAATGGGGATCTTAGAAACTGATCATGTAAAAACATGGCCAAAGAAAGCAGAAATTGAAGTGAACGGAAAAGAAGATAAGGTGGAGAAGACTCGCTAAGCATATTGGCGGGTTTTTCATTTAGAAAAAAATAGGATAAGAAGTCGAAATAGTTAAATATTTTTAAGAAAAAGGATAATATAATGATAGATGGTTAAGTTTGTTAAACATCGGTAATGTTCGGGGGATAAATTATGTGGAAAGTATTTTCGTATTTAAAAGCGTACCGTGTAGCGATAGGTGTTGCTCTTTTTTTAACGTTAACTGAACTTGGAGTTGAACTTCTGCAGCCGTTAATTATGGCGAAAATTATTGATGACGGTATTTTAAAAAGTGATTTAAGCGTTGTTAAGTATTGGGGAGCAGTCATGTTTGGGCTTGCTCTAGTCGCATTTGCAGCTGGTATTGCGAATTCGTTCTTCTCAGCACATGTTAGTCAGAACTATGGTTTTGATATTAGAAGGCGTGTTTTTGAGAAGGTGCAGTCTTTTTCTTTTGTGAATTTCAATAAGTTCCCTGCCTCGTCGTTAATAACACGAATGACAAATGATGTGACGCAGCTTCAGAATACAGTATTTATGAGTTTGCGGATCATGCTTAGAGCACCTCTGTTACTAGCAGGTGGCGTGATCATGTCTTTAATCGTGAACTGGAAACTGGCTCTAGTGCTAGTCGTTTTATTACCGTTCTTGTTATTTTTCTTAAAATGGGTTCTCCAGACTGCGGGCAGTATGTTTAGGGATGTTCAAGACAAGCTAGATGGCGTGAATCGTGTGATGCGTGAAAATCTGATGGGAATGCGTCTGATTAAAGCCTTTTTACGAAGAGATTTCGAGAAAAATCGCTTTGAACAAGTGAGCGGAGAATTGAAGGAAAAGACAGTCTCATCTCTTCGCTTAATTGAGGTATCAATTCCTGTCTTATTGTTTGTCATGAATATTGGAATTTTGTTCATCCTTTGGTTCGGCAGCAGACAGGTTAGTATGGGGTCAATTGAGGTAGGAGAAGTGGTAGCAATCGTAAACTACTCATTCCGTATTTCCTCTGTACTGACGATTATATCGTTTATTATTATGGCTTTCTCCCGTGCAAAAGCATCTGCACAGCGAATTGGAGAAGTCCTAGATACAGAGATAGACCTCGTTGAATCTCAAGATACAGATCACTCTCTGAAGATAGGTAACGGAGCAGTCGAATTTAAGAATGTTTCTTTCCACTATCCAGAAAGTGATATACCTGTTCTTCGAAATCTCACTTTTTCTGTAAATCCAGGACAGACGTTAGCGATTCTTGGTTCAACAGGTTCTGGTAAGACTTCACTCTTTCAACTCGTACCTAGGCTTTATGATGTAACAGAAGGTGAAGTACTTGTTGATGGGATAAATGTAAAGAACTATCCGATTGAAACGCTTCGAAAAGCAATCGGTGTTGTCCCACAAGAAGCCGTTCTTTTTACTGGGTCCATCTCAGAGAATATTGGATGGGGAAAAGAGGGAGCCACTTCTGATGAAGTTGTATCAGCGGCAGTCGATGCACAAATTCATGAGACTGTACAAAAATTGCCGAATCACTATGATACTCGAGTGGGGCAGCGCGGTGTCAACCTCTCTGGCGGACAGAAACAGCGTTTGTCTATTGCAAGAGCACTACTTCGCAAACCTAAGATACTCATGCTGGATGATAGTACGAGTGCATTGGATTTGAAAACGGAAGCAAAGCTGTTAAGAGCGCTAAAAACGTATTCTTGCACAACGTTTATTATTACGCAAAAAATCAGTACTGCGATGGAAGCGGATCATATTCTGCTCTTAGACGATGGAGCAGTTGAGGCATGGGGAACACATACAGAATTGATGAATACCTCACCATTGTATGTAAAAATCGTTCAATCACAGTTTGGGGAGGAGGACTTTCAGCATGTCAAAGGATTCAAACAGACCTCATCCACATAATCATTTATTTGGAAAAAAAGTAAAACCTAAAAATTGGGCAAGTACGATCAAACGGATCGGAAGTTATTTTTCTGATCAAAAATTCCTTCTGAGTCTAGTGTTGCTCATGGTCATCATAAGCTCGGCTTTAAGCTTACTCGGTCCTTTTTTGATCGGGATGGCTATAGATTCGTATATCGTAAAAGAAAATATAGATGGATTAAACAAACTTTTATTCGGTCTTATCTTTGTATTTGTAGGTCAATCTCTTTCGACTTGGCTGCAAAACTATTGGATGATCGGCATCGCACAAGATACCGTATTAAGAATGAGAAACGATCTGTTTAACCAGTTTCACCGATTATCGATTTCCTTTTTTGATAAACGGCAACATGGTGAACTGATGAGCCGGGTGACGAATGATATAGAAAATGTCAGCTCCACGTTGAACAGTTCATTTATTCAAGTATTCTCAAGCATACTCACCCTTGTTGGAACAGTCGGTGTCATGATCTATTTAAGTCCCATACTAACGCTGATCTCTTTATCTATCGTTCCACTCATGTTCTTTGGTCTAAAGTGGATTACAAAAAGAACAGGTGCGCGGTTTAAAGAGCAGCAAAGAAATCTGGGTGAGATCAATGGATATATCGAAGAGATCACTTCTGGTCAGCGTATCGTAAAATCGTTCTCACAGGAAAAAAGAGTAATGGAAGAATTTATGGCTAAGAATGAGCGGTTGAGAGAGTCTGGTTATTGGGCGCAGACCTTCTCCGGTTTTATACCGAAATTGATGAACGTGCTCAACAATGGAAGCTTTGCATTAATTGCTGGAATCGGTGGCATGCTTGCTCTAGAGGGAAAAGTTTCAATCGGTGTAATCGTTATATTTGTTGAGTATTCGAGACAATTTACGAGACCACTCAATGATTTAGCCAACCAATTTAATACGTTACTTTCTGCGGTTGCTGGAGCAGAGAGAGTCTTTGAAATCCTTGATGAATCACAAGAAGAGAAGGATGAGACCGGGGCTGCTGAACTGCCTTCTGTAAAAGGAAAAGTAGAATTTAAAGATGTTTCGTTCTCTTATGAAAAGGATGAAAAAACCGTGAGTGGATTGAGTTTTTCTGTGAAAGAGGGAGAGACGGTTGCCTTGGTGGGGCCGACTGGTGCAGGAAAAACTACCATCGTAAATCTGCTTTCTAGGTTTTATGAAAGCGATAGTGGTCAGATCTTAATCGATGGACATGACATTAAAAAAGTGAAAAGAAGCTCGCTCCGTAGTCATATGGGGTTTGTTCTTCAAGATTCTTTTTTGTTTGAGGGAACAATCCTTGAGAATATTCGGTATGGACGGTTGAATGCGACGGATGAAGAAGTGATGAATGCTGCAAAACTAGCGAATGCTCATTCTTTCGTTCAGAAGCTGCCTAGAGGATATCAAACGATACTGAACCAAGAAGGCAGCGGCATTAGTCAGGGACAAAAGCAGCTTTTATCTATCGCAAGAGCGATATTGGCAGATCCGTCTTTACTGATTTTAGATGAAGCGACTAGCTCCATTGATACGATTACTGAGATGAAGATACAAGAAGCTCTGCAGCGTCTTATGCAGGGTAGAACGAGCTTTGTGATCGCACATCGATTGAACACGATTCAACAGGCTGATCAAATTTTAGTCCTTCACGATGGTGGTATCCTAGAAAAAGGGACACACGGAGAGCTGTTAAAAAACAAGAAATTCTATTATTCTCTCTATCACAGTCAATTAAAACAAGATGCATGATAAGTGAATATGATTGGTGAATGAGACTTTAGTCATAACAAAAGGGCGATTCTTGAAGGAATTGCCCTTTTTTTGTCGTATTGATAAAACATAAGACACTCGGACTAAGGAGTATAGAATGATCGTTGAGAAGCTGCTTTTACATGTTTTAATTGTTCTTGCGCCCGTATTAAGCTATAGCTTTTTGTTCGAACATCGGAAAATAGGCAGGTCACCATATTTCTTAGGCTTATTATATGGTTCGGCCGCATCGCTTTGTATGTATTTTGCCTATTATGATTCTTCACTGTACTGGGATCTAAGGTATGTTCCGGTCGTTCTGTCTATTTTTTATGGTGGTCCGATTTCTGGAATCATAACGATAGCTGCTCTTATGCTGACTAGAACAGCTATGGGTGGCGAAACCCTGTTCTTAGCGTATATCGTAGCAGTAATTGCTTGCTCAGTCCCTTTTTTCATCTATAAATACTTCTGGAAATCCACCCCGAAGAAGAGGGTTCATCTCTCAATTATAATAGGGTCATGGCCAGCGCTTGTTCAGTTGATCATCCTGTTGATTTATCTGTCTTTTAATCAGGATTTTTTAGTGTTTGATCAAAAATTAGTACTATACATAGGTGTGTTTGGCACCATTCAGATCTTAGCAGTTGTTTTCGCAGCTGTTCTTAATGAATCTGTCATTGAAAGAAACTTGATGAAAGATGAGATCCGTCGTTCTGAGAAGCAGCATACGCTTGGAGAGCTCGCAGCATCCATCGCACATGAAGTTCGTAATCCGCTAACTGTTGTAAAAGGGTTTCTTCAGTTGATGGAAGGGGAAGATGAGAGGCATAAGCATTACTATCCACTCATCCTTAGTGAACTAGGAAGAGCTGAAAATATTATTAGCGATTACTTGAATTTTGCAAAACCTGAATTTAAAAAGATCGAGACATTCCCTCTTCCCTTATTAGTAATGGAATTAAGCATTCTATTAAACCCTTATGCGTTAAAGGAAGGAATTTCGCTCACACACACTATTGAATCAGACGCTGTCATAACTACGGACCGCAATCAGTTAAAACAAGCACTTATAAATATTTTGAAAAATGCTGTAGAGGCAACACCGAAAGAAGGACGCGTGACTATAAAATTAATAGAAGAGGATGACAGCGTAAAGATTATTGTGAGGGATACAGGTAAAGGAATGACGAAAGAACAGCTTGCACGGGTGGGTTCACTTTTCTTTTCCACGAAAGAGCAAGGAACCGGTTTAGGAACGATGGTATCTACGCGAATCATTGAATCAATGGGTGGAAGAGTAGATTATACGAGTAAGTTGGGAAAAGGGACGAAAGTTAGTGTTACACTGCCTCTCACTCACCTTCTTAGTAGAGAAACGGTTTAAAAACCGTAAAAAGGGGGAAAATGCTGAGAAGAGGTGAAGCAGCATGGATAACTTTATGTCTGAACTCTTTAAGTTTTTTGGAGGCTTCTTAAATGTCAGCTTATTGTTAGTTGTCATTATTGTTATATTAATCGTGCGCCAAGCTAGAAAGAAAAAACCAAAAAATGAAGAAGAAGACTATCTTAATCACAAAGAAAAACATTCAAAAGAATGATGTTCAGAAAGCCTGTAGAACCTACAGGCTTTTTTGGTAATTTGTCATATTTTATGTTTTATGTTTAAAGTTTATTTTATTTAAACTTTTGGGAAGGTTTTCTATTTCTTACGTCGAAGTTACATACACATCATATGTGAAGAAGCACACATCAACGAAACTTTTTTGAGTGTGCTTTTTTATATCTTTTAAATTTGCCAATCATAGAACACGCATCGTATAATTTTTGTATAATATTTTGTATAAAGTTTGTAAAAGTAGAAGGTAGGTATGTATGTATGAAATCTGTAGCTGTAATTGGTGCGGGTCCTGGTGGTCTAACAGCGGGCATGCTATTAGCCAGTAAGGGATATCAAGTGACAGTATACGAAAAACAACCGTTTATCGGCGGGCGTACTTCTGCTTTTCATCAAGATGGTTATACGTTTGATCGGGGTCCGACCTTTTTAAATATGCCTCACATCTTGGAAGAAATGTTTCAGCTTGCGGATCGACGCTTAGAAGATTATATCGAGTTAAAAAAACTTGAACCAATGTATCAACTGAAATTTAAAGATGCAACGATTGATTCAACAACAGATCAATCCGAGATGTATAAGAATATTGAGACAGTCTTTCCTGGAAACGGCGAAGGCTATAGACGTTTTATGAAGAAAGAAAAAGAAAAATTTGAAGCGCTCATGCCCATTCTACAAAATAAGCATGACTCTCTGTTGGATTATTTGCAGTTTAAGTTTATTAAAGCACTGCCAAAGTTAACGATAACCGATTCATTGCACGATCAACTCTCAACGTATTTTTCTGATGAAAGGCTGCGACTCGCGTTTACGTTCCAAGCAAAATACTTAGGAATGTCTCCTTGGGAATGCCCTGGTGCGTTTACGATTCTTTCTTATATGGAACATGCTTACGGGGTGTACCATCCTGTAGGTGGTGTTAACAAAATTACAGAAGCAATGGTTAAAGTGATTAAAGAATATGGTGGTGAAGTAGCAACCTCATCAGGAGTAAAGGAACTTATTATCGAAAAAGGAAAAGTGAAGGGCCTTCAACTGGATTCAGGCGAAAAGGTACTTGCGGATGAAGTAGTGATTAATGCGGACTTCGCTCATGCGATGGAAAAGTTGATGCCTAAAGGATCTACTAAAAAGTATACGAGCGATAAATTGCTGAAGAAGAGCTATTCTTGTTCTGCTTTTATGCTATACGTGGGTGTGGATAAGAAATACGACCTTCCGCATCATACGATCGTTTTTTCTGAAGATTATCGTAAGAATGTTGAAGAGATTACGAAGAAGAAGATTTTGTCTCAAGACCCTTCTATCTATATTCATAATCCTTCTGTAACTGATCCGACCCTTGCACCTGAAGGAAAGTCTGCTCTTTACATCTTAGCCCCTGTTCCTAACAATTTTAGTTTGATCGATTGGGAACATCATAAGCATGCTTTTAAAAAGCTTGTTCTAGAGCAGCTTCAAGAACGGACGGATTTTAAAGACTTGGAACAGCATATCGAAACAGAATATATGTTTACACCGCTTGATTGGGAAAACGAACTCTCTGTATACAAAGGTGCAACGTTTAACCTGGGGCATCAATTAACCCAGATGATGTACTTTAGACCCCATAATAAGCAAAAAGAGATCGAAGGGTTGTGGCTCGTAGGCGGAGGTACCCATCCGGGCAGCGGCCTTCCTACGATTATGGAATCTGCCCGCATCACAACTACGATGATGGCAGAGAAACATAGCTCGATGGAGGTTCGATCCGTATGAATGCTGGAATTGTTGGCGGAGGTATAGGTGGCTTAATTACAGCACTCTACTTAAGAAAACAAGGTAAAGAGGTTACAATCTACGAGAAAAGTTCCAGACTTGGCGGCAGGCTGAACTTTTTTGAAAAAGAAGGATACAAAATTGATAGCGGACCTACAATCGTGCTGCTGCCTGAAATGATCTATGAAATTTTAAGTGAGGTTGGCATTGAGCGCGATGAGCTAGAGCTGATCTTATGCAGTCCAATGTATAAGCTGAATTATCCAGACGGATCTCATTTTTATAAAACGAGTGACCTGCCTGGACAGTTGAACGAGATCACGAGAATGTTTCCAGGTGAAGAGCAAGGATTCTTACGGTACGTTACGGATATGTACGAGCGTTTTCACCAGGGGAAAACAGCATTCTTAGATCGTTCTTTCGTAAACCGAAGGGATTTCTGGACACCGAAAAATCTGCACACACTTACAAAACTAAAAGCTTATCAATCTGTAAAAAGATTAGCAGAAGCATATTTCAGCCATCCTAGAATGCAGGAAGCTTTTTCGTTTCAAACCTTATATATCGGAGGATCACCCGAAAACTCCCCAGCCATGTATTCGCTAGTGCCTTTTAGTGAACATGCTCACGGGATCTGGTATGTAAAAGGTGGGTATGGAAGTGTTGTAGACTTGCTGCAAAGAAAGTTAGTCGAGCAAGGGGTGGAGATTCGATTGAGTACCCCAGTAGAAGCATTATCGTTACAAGGCAATTTCTGTAACGGGGTGGTGACAGAAGAAGGCACTCACCTGCATGACATGGTCATTTATAATGGTGACTTTCCTGGTATTCACCATCTCATTCCAGGACCAAAGCCGGTCAAGAAAAACTACGAATCTTCTTCTGGCTGTTTCCTTTTATATCTTGGTCTAGACAGAATGTTTGATGAGGCGGATGTTCATCAGTTCTTTATGACTGATCACTTCGATGAACATATGCGAGAAGTGTTTTTACAAAAGAAGTTGCCTCAGGATCCAGCTATTTATACGTTCTATCCTTCAAAAATAGATCAGACACTCGCACCAGAAGGGAAAAGCGTTTTGTACGTACTTGTTCCAGTTCCATCAGGAGACACAGTAGATTGGGAGTCTGAAAAACAAGCTTATGCTGATTTTATTATTGATTCTTTGGAAAAAAGAGGATATCCAGGTCTGAAGCAGTCTATCGTGTGGAGCGAAATCCGCACACCTAATGATGCACTCACTGATGGGTTGTACCAAGGTGGCAGTTTTGGTATCGCGCCGACTCTCAAACAATCTGGCGTCTTCCGGCCTCAGATCAAACCTCTTCCATACGAAAATCTGTACGCGGTCGGTGCATCCATCCATCCAGGTGGTGGCGTTCCCATCGTTATGCAGAGTGCAAAACATCTAGCCAAATATCTTGAAAGGGCGTGAAACAGTTGGTAACGGTTCAGGAATCTTATTCTTATTGTGAAAGTATCATTAAAGTTCATTCTAAAACCTTTTATAAAGCATTTTCATTTTTACCGGAAGACAAGCGACGTGCCGTTTGGGCCGTGTACTCATTTTGCAGAACGGTAGATGACATTGTAGATGAGGGAGATAGCCCAAAGGAAGAGCTAGCTGTCTTTAAGGCAGAGTTCAACCAGTTTCTTAACGGCGTGATTCCTGCAGCCGAGCCAATGTGGATCGCACTGCAGGATGTTTTTCAAAACTTTGAGATGGATCATCAAGCCTTTTTAGATATGATTAAAGGTCAGGAAATGGATCTATATAAGACCCATTATGATACGGTGGAAGAGCTAGAATACTACTCGTATCATGTTGCTAGTACAGTTGGCTTGATGTTGTTGCCGATATTAGCTCCTGAACAAAAAGATCTGCTTCGCGAAGGAGCGATTTCACTAGGCATCGGTATGCAGTTTACGAATGTACTGCGGGATATCGCAGAAGACTTAGATCGTGACAGAGTATATGTTCCAGCGAAAGTGATGGCTGAACACAGCTATACAGAAGAAGATCTGAAAAAGGAAATCGTTGATGATCGCTTTATTGCGGCATGGGAGAGTATAGCGATTCGTGCGGAAGTCTTTTATGCAAAATTTAATGAAACACTAGAACACTATCCGATTGAATCAAGAATGCCTGTGCAGCTAGCAGCGATCTATTATCGCGAGATTCTAAACAAGGTTCGTAAGCAGAATTATAAAGTGTTTAGCGGAAGAGTGTTTGTATCAAGTGCTGAAAAAGGGGATCTGTTGAAGCAGATTGCTGTGAAATAAATACCCGTTATTAGGAAAAGAGCTGAAAACCAGGTTATGCCTGTGTTATCAGCTCTTTTGTATATTTATCAGATTTTAATCAAACCAATGTAGCGAGTGCTTGTTAAGTACTAAACAGAGAGAAAAATAACAGAAAAAAATCTTTACCAATGATTATAAAAACAATACCATGTGCTCCTCATCGTGAAAATGACCATCTACTTTAAGTGCTTTTTCTTCATAACCGTATGTTTTAAAGCCGAGTGAAGTGTAAAGGTTCTTTGCTTTTTCATTGTTAGCTTCTACTGTTAAGTTCAGTTTCTCGAGAACAGATATATTTTTTGCGTGTTGGATAACTGCTTCCATGAGGGAGCGGCCAACGCCAGCTTTTCTGTTCTCAGCGCTCACATACATGGCATAAATGTTGCCGCGGTGCTGCATCTTTAACACTTTTTCTTGTACTAAAGTAACGTTGCCGATCAGGTTCCCTTCATTAAACATACCGAACGTATAACTGCCTTCTTCTTGTAATCTGCTCGCTACTTCTTTGATAGGCTCTTTTCTTTGGATTGCTTCTTCATAACTCGAAGCGAACGCTTCGGGGTTTGATTTCAATGCCTCTAGTCGAAGCTCCCAATATGCTTTTGCGTCATCAGGTTTTAAGAGTCGGACTTCCATATGATATCCCCCAATATTTTTAAAAATTAGTGTACCACAAAATGGAAGTAATATGAAAGATGAATTTAAAAACGAGCAAACGCCTAGGGTGTTTGCTCGTTTTTATTGATTTATGATAATTGTTTGGGGACTGACCCCTTTAGTCCCTTCAGCAGTTCGCGGGCGACGTTACGCCCGCTCATGATGACCATTGGGGAGCCGCCACCAGGATGGGTTGTACCTCCAGCGAAATACAAATTGCTGATGTCTTTAGAGCGGTTAGAAGGGCGTAAGAACGTATTCTTACGTTCATTCGCTGATATACCATATAATGCCCCTTTAAAAGCTCCAAACTTAGCTTGTATGTCGTGTGGGGTTATCATCTTCTCAAGCATGATATGCGGCCTGATCTGTAGACCGAACGTCTCTAGACGGTCATATACTAAATCTCTGTATCGCTCGTACGTATCAAGACTTTTAGAAGCAGCAGCTTTTATAGGTGGTGCGTTAACCAATATAAACAGGTTATCTCCATCAGGGGAGACGGATGGATCGGTTACAGATGAATTTGAAATATAGATGGTTGGGTCATCAGGGTATTCTCCGTTGAATAACATTTCGAACTCACGTTTATAATCATTTGAGAAATACACTTGATGATGCAATAGGTTATCTAACCGTTTGTTTAAGCCGACTAAGAGAACAAACGCAGAAATGGAAGGAGAGTAGCTCTCGACTTTTTTATTTTTCATAGAAGGTCTGTAGCGTTCTTCTACGAGCTTAGGATACGCTTCGAGCAGATCTCCGTTCATTACGACAGCATCGAACGTAACTTCTTCTCCGTTTGAAAGGACCAGAGATTTTGCTTCAGCATCCATAACGCTTATTTTTGTAACTTCTACCCCTGCATGTAAATGAACCCCAAGCTTTTCTGCTAGGCGCACCATACTTTCTGCGATTTTTACGTTGCCACCTTTTACGTAATAAACACCTTGAATCATCTCTAGATAAGCAATTAGAGAGAATGTAGCAGGTGCCTGAAAGGGGGATGAACCTATGTAAGTGGCATACCGGTTAAAGGTTTGCAGCAATAGCGGATGATTAAAATATTTACGATGAAAGCTGTCCATAGATTGCAGTGGTCTCACTTTTGTAAAAGCATTAAAAAGTGAGGGGGAAAGATAATCTTTCATACTCGTAAAAGTCCTAGGGAAAAACTCTTTCTCTGCTAGATGATACAAACGAGTCACTTCTGCAAGGTAATCTGAATATCGTTGTGCCGCATAGGGATCAAGTTCTTTTAATTGATTCATCACATGATCCACATCAGTCGACATCTCAAAAATTTCACCGTGGCTGCTAATATTTCGAGTATGCGTATCTAATTTAATCCACTCAAAATAGTTTCTAGGATCTTCACCGGCATCCTGAAACACTTCGTCAAATATTTGAGGCATCGTGATGGTGTTCGGTCCGAAATCAAACGTGTGAGTACCTAAAGATACGGGCATCAGCTTCCCGCCAAAATGCTCGTTTTTTTCATATACATGAACCTCACAACCGTTACTAGCAAGAGAGATACTTGCAGATAATCCGCCAAGGCCGCCGCCGACAATTGCGATTTTTCTCATTGATAAGAACGTCCTTTCCATTCGTAGCCTTGCTTTTTCAGTGCTTTCCACATCGATGCATTCACAAGCACGACCAACCCTAATGCAGATAACGGCATGGTGAAGGCAAGGTAAGCTTTTTGTCCCGTGAAGAGGTCGACATAAGCTTTTTGGATGACCGTGATCAAATAAGGCAGCAGCCATAAAAATTGCTCAGTGAGTATACCGTATATGAAGAAAAACAAAGGTGCTATGTAAAATACGGTGTAAAAAACAGATAAAAAAATTACAAGAAAGATGGAACGACCTAATCCAGGAAACAGGTTTTTTGTAAAGCCGTTCCACACTTCTTTATTACTGTGATACATGAAACACGATACATATTTCGTTACGTTCGCGAGTACAACTTCATGACGCCCTCGCTTCATAGCTTTAGCCAAATCTACATCATCAACTAAAGAATCCTTAATGCTAGCATGACCACCTATAGCATGATAATCCTTACTCTTAAACAACATGAACGCACCATGTGCAGCTGTTGCGGGTGGCCATTTTGTAAAGTTCGCAAAAAGAAGCGGAAGATGAAAAAGGATAACAAAATGCTGTAGAGGAACAATCAGCTTCTCAAAAAACAAAGTTACAGGAAACTTTGGAAATCCAGACAATAGACTAGCTTTCCGCTTTTTTAATAGTGTTAGTGAAGTCTCGATCGTATGAGGATGGAGGCGAACGTCCGCATCGATAAACAAAAGGTAATCACCTGTGGCACTTTGACTAAGCTGGTGACAGGCATGAACTTTACCAGCCCAACCGGCAGGAAGCTTCTTTCCTTGAAGAACAGTAAAACGGCTATCGTTATCAATGTGCTTCAACAGCAAGTTATAGGTTTCATCATCTGAATGATCATCCAATATGGTAAAAGATATAGGACGATGAGTCAGTCCTTTTAAAGTGCTAACAAGACCAGCTACGTTATTCTCTTCATTACGCATCGGTACAAAAACAGCAACCCTCTCTGAATGAGTAGCCCGTAAAGAGGGCTTTTTTAGAGAGGGTAAAAAGAGACTATTTAATAGGGTTGCCGCTAAAAAGAGAATGGCAGCTGCAATAAATAAGAGAATCATCATTATCACCTTTTCCCCGGGCTGTAAGCTATACTGCGATTTAGAGAAAGTGGTTTATTGTTAATGCGATATAAACTCAACAAGACGATACTAGCGAGAGTCACACCGATTGAAGCTAGATACAGCTCTGATGTTAATCCTAGTACCACAAACATGCTCGTGACCATTAAAAACACAGCGACCGTACGAGAATGCCAATAAGGATGCGGAGTGGTTGCTGTTTTTTTTGTAATGTTCAATCCTGTAACTAAAACGATATGAAAGAAGCTAGCCAAAAGAAACCAGCCAACAAAATTCTGCAACGGTATTCCGTAATACATCCCTGAGCCATCCCAGAACCAGTAACCTTTAACAAGGTAAGCGACAGGATCGATAATCCCATCCATGACAACAGCGATCAGACCACCTGTAACGACATAGAGTGGAAGTTTTATCGCTGTTTGACCTTTATATGGATTAACGATTCCACCAGCGATCGCGTGTGAGACAGCGATAATCATCACCCACGCGAATCCGATGGCAACAGGAACACCCAACCATTGTAAACCGAGCTGATCGCTATAATTATAGTGGCCGAAAATCAGGCCGGTTTTGACGCCGATACTTTCAGCTACGATACTTCCAAACAGAACAAATAATGTAAAAACAACGCCAAAGTTACCGTAAGTTCGATAAAAGTAAAATCCTCCAAGAACACCGCATGCGATTAGAAACACGCTGTTTGCCCACTCCAGAGAAGGAGGAAGAATATCAAAAACAAGAAGTATTAATCCTACGCTGTACCAAAAGATAAAGAACCGAAAAAGTACTTTATCGATGGTGCCATGCTGCTGTGCTGGTTGCAATATTACCCGATCTCCTTTGAAACATTTTTTAAATCTTCCCCTATTAAATCAGCTGTCAGCTGTCCAGATAGTGTTACCATTGGAACGCCTCCGCCAGGGTGTGTAGAACCGCCTACGAAATATAGATTTGTAAACTGATTGCTTCTGCTCGGAATCTTAAATCCGCCGTTCATCTTACGGTCTGTTCGAATGCCGTAGATAGATCCTCCGTTCGGTCCGTACAGTTCTTTTAAAGTGTCAGGTGTAAAAGTGTATTCCCACTCCACGTGCTGGCGTAGGTCTTTAGCTCCCATGCGCTCAAGTTTGTTCAAGACAAGCTCACGATAGCTTTCAAGGTTGCTTTCCCACGTTTCGCCTTCTTTAAGAGGTGGTACATGCGTTAGGACGAACCAGTTATCTTTACCTTCAGGTGCTTGAGTCGGATCCGTTTTTGATGAGATTCCCACATAGACTGTAGGGTCATCTGCAAGAATACCAGTATTAAAGATTTGATCAAATTCTCTTTCCCCACTTTGAGAGAAGAAGAAGTTGTGATGCGCAAATTCATCATACTTTTTATCGACTCCAAGCAATAAGACGAGACCAGAAACAGTAGGTTCGTATTTACTTAGATCTTCTGCTGCTTTTTTAGCTTGCGGATGATTTGAGAGAAGTGTCTTGTATGCTGGTATCGCTTCTAAGTTAGAAACAACAATATCTGCATACATCTCTTCGCCGTTCTCAAGCTTTACTCCTTTAGCCGTAGTGCCTTCTGTTAAGATACCTACTACTTTTTGATTCGTTCGAACATCAACGTTATATTCGTTTAAAACACTTAAGATCGATTCAGCAATTTTGTACATTCCGCCTTCCACATAATAAATACCAAGGCCGAGCTGAACGTGTATCAACTGAGAAAGAACAGCTGGTGCCTGATAAGGGGAGGAACCGATATACATGATGAAGAAATTAAATAGTTGTTGAAGGTGTTTGTCTTTAATGAACTTTTTCGTTGCTTGGTCCATTGATTTTACAGGATCCATCGCAAGAAGCTCTTTAAAGCTGTGAAGAGTGCGCAGATCGTTTAATCCAGTTAAACTTTTCTTATAAAAACTCTTCATGCTAAGTTCGTACATTTGGCTGCAATAATCCAGATATTTAAAGAACGAAGCAGCATCTTGCGGATTTACTTTACTGATTTCTTTCAGCATCTCTGGCAGGTCGCTCGTCACATCAATAACCGTGCCATCTTCAAAGAACGTTCTCCACTGTGGCTCGATACGCTGGATGTTTATGTAATCGTGGATGTTCTTTCCAGCAGATTCAAATAGCTGTTCAAGCACCCATGGCATGGTTAAGATGGAAGGCCCTGTATCAAAGGTATAGCCTTTTCCAGAACGCTGATTCAATTTGCCGCCAATTCGTTCATTTTTTTCGAGTACAGTTACCTCGTGTCCATCAGCTGCTAATCGAAGAGCTGCTGATAGTCCTCCAAGTCCGCCGCCTACAACTAACACTTTTTTCTTCATCAAAATCCTCCTCGGTATTGGGAATGAAAGGTTAAGGTTGTTTCTTAGCTGTTGCTGTACGACTGTTCCTCTGTATTGTATAGTTTATGTACAACCATTGTAAAATTATTGAACGCTTTTTCAACATATTCAGAAAGTCATTCTTTATTTTCAGTTCTTGACTGAATATAAAAACTCCTCTTTTTTTAAGAATTGTTTGAAAAAAGAATACAAAGCCCAAGCTGTAACTACAACTTATTTTCTAAAGGAGACAGTCGACATGCTTTCTACCATTTTGTATCTATCAATCATGTGGCTTTGTGGATGGTTCATGCTATGGAATATTCGCGCTCTAAGTGATAAAACTCCTTATGAACCACACTCTGTTTCAGTTATTATTCCCGCAAGGAATGAGGAAGCAAACTTAAAAAATTTATTACCGACGTTGAGTAACCAAAGTATGAAACTTCATGAAGTAATTGTTGTTAACGATGATTCTGATGATCGAACAGAAGAAGTCGCTCACCAGTTTGGTGTAACTGTTGTGAAACCAGAGCGTCTTCCGATCGGTTGGCTTGGAAAACCATGGGCATGCTGGAATGGAGCAAAATATGCAACAGGTTCTCTATTGTTATTTTTAGATGCAGATTTAGAAATTGAGAGAGACGGAATTGAACGCTTATGTGGTGAATGGGAAAGAAACAGGGGATTGATCAGTGTCCAGCCTTTTCATCAGATGAAGAGTGCACGAGAAAAATTATCTTCTCTATTTAACATTATCGTAATGGCGGCCATGCAATGTTTTACACTCTTTCGTAAAAAACCTGCTGGTGCGTTTGGTCCGTGCTTAATGATCGATAGAAAAACCTATACAGAGATTGGTGGCCATGAAGGGATTAAGCACCAAGTTCTTGAACATATGGAAATGGGAAGAGTGGCTATGAATCAAGATGTAAACGTTACTTGTTTCTCAGGATACAAGGCGGTTTATTTCAGAATGTATTCAGAAGGTCTAACAGCATTATTTTTCGGATGGTGTAAAAGTTTTGCACTTGGTTCAGCCAAAACGCCTCTCCTGCCCTTAGTGCTGACAGTAGCATGGATAACAGGCGGAATAAGTCTAGCCATTCAGCTTCCTTTCTTGTTGGTTCAAGAAATCAACGAAGTTTTGATGTGGGGAATCTTCTATCTGCTTTTTGCGATTCAGATTAAGACCTTAATGAAGAAAATAGGAACGAATTCAATACTTTCAGCTCTATCACACCCGTTTCACTTCTTGTTTTTTTCTTTAGTGTACATCTGGTCTTTTATTTTGAGTATGATCAAAAAAGAAGTAAAGTGGAAAGGTAGAGAAATCTCGGTTTCTGAAAAAGGAGATGCGTAAATGCTGATTGAACTTTCTCCGTTTTGGACGGTAACGATCAATATTCTTGCCTGGCTCATCTTTCATTTAACTGTAGCTTATATCATTCATCGAATTCCTTTTTCTTCCTTCACGAAAGAGAGTAGATGGGATACGGCTTTTGGCTGGGAAAACAGTGGAGTATGGTATGAAAAAATAGGAATACGCAAATGGAAAACGATACTGCCTGATGGTGGAGATTTTTATCGGGGAGGTTTCGCTAAGAAAACACTGGAGGGTGATTCCCTAGAGTATCTAGCCCGTTTTTTAGCAGAAACACGTCGTGCAGAACTAACGCATTGGCTTTCCATGCCACCAGCTTTGTTGTTTTTCTTATGGAACCCTGTTTGGATCGGCAACATCATGATTCTGTATGCCGTTCTGTTCAATCTTCCTTTTATATTTATCCAGAGATATAACAGGTTCAGACTGATTCGAATCCTGAACCTTAAGAACAAGACGCTTGAACGAAAGAGGAGGAAAGTTGTTGGATATTTCGAAGGACCTTACGGAAAAGCGGAAAACTGAACATATTAGAATTAGCTTGAATGAAGATGTGGAAGGTAAGAACATCACGACAGGGCTTGAAAGCTATCGGTTCGTACCCAACGCACTGCCTGAATTATCATTCGATGAAATTACGCTTTCAACTACATTTTTAAATAAAACGATGAGGACGCCTTTTTTGATTTCTTCCATGACTGGTGGAACAGATACCGCCTATCAAATCAATCAACATTTAGCTATGGCTGCCGAAGAAAAGGGATGGGCGATCGGCCTCGGTTCAATGAGAGCAGCGGTAGAGAACGAGGATCTTGCCTATACGTTTCAGATTCGAAAGTATGCTCCTAATATTCCGATTATCGCGAACATCGGAGCGGTTCAGCTGAATTATGACTTTGGGGCAGTTCAATGTAAAAAAGCAGTGGAGATGGCTGAAGCAGATATGCTTGTACTGCACTTAAACACGTTACAGGAAGTGTTTCAGCCAGAAGGCGATACGAACTTCTCTCATTTACTATCTAAAATTGAAGGAATCGCAAATTCTCTTCATGTGCCAGTCGGTGTGAAAGAAGTAGGAATGGGTATCGACGAAAAAACGGCAGATCGCCTTACATCCGCAGGTATTCAGTTCATTGATGTAGCTGGAGCAGGTGGAACGTCATGGATACAAGTAGAAAGTTATCGTTCAAACGACAGCATTCGAAAAGAAGCTGCTGAAGCTTTTCTAGATTGGGGACTGCCGACTGCTGAAAGTATTCTTGCTGTGAGAAAGAACAATTTTGATATTCCCTTGATCGCAAGTGGAGGACTAAAAAACGGTGTTGATGCTGCAAAAACGATTGCTCTAGGTGCTAATCTTGCTGGTTTTGGAAGGCTGCTACTGCCATCAGCTGTAGAAAATGATGTTGAAGCGTTGCTCATACAGATGGAACGAATCGAATTTGAGATGCGTGCAGCTATGTTTGGTATAGGTGCTAGTCGTATAGAAGAACTTGCACATTCAGATCGACTCATAAAGAAAATTTAAAAAAGCGCTCCTGAGTAGTCAGGAACGCTTTTGTTTGTATTTATTTTAATTCATCAAGTGTTTCTTCCATATCATCAAATTGGTTTTGAACCTTTTTAGATGGATTTTTCGTTAATAAGCTTACAATAATAATGGCGATTAAGCTTAAGAAGAATCCAGGGATCATTTCATACACTTGTTCTTTTAAATCAGGGAACTGAACCCAAGTAAGAACTGTTACAGCACCAACGATGATACCTGCTAGAGCTCCCCACTTCGTCATCTTCTTCCAGAACAGGCTTAATAGGACGAGTGGTCCAAATGCTGAACCAAATCCAGCCCATGCATAGCCTACAAGGCTAAGAATAGTATCACTAGGGTTCAAGGACAACAATACTGCAATTACAGCTACAATTAGTACCGCAATACGTCCGATCATAACAAGTTCTTTCTGAGAAGCATCCTTCTTTAAGAATTGCTTGTAAAAGTCTTCTGTCACAGAAGACGAAGTTACTAACAGCTGAGATGAGATGGTACTCATGATTGCAGCTAGTATGGCAGCTAATAAGAAACCAGTAATCAGCGGATGGAATAACAGATTCGCAAATTCGATAAATACTGTTTCAGGATCAGCAAGTTCTCTTCCTTCTCTAGCAAACCAAGCTACACCAATCAATCCTGTAAGAGAAGCACCGATAAGAGAGATGATCATCCAGCTCATACCGATTCTTCTTGCTGTTTTAATGTCTTTAACAGATGTGATAGCCATAAAACGAACAATAATATGTGGTTGACCGAAGTAACCTAATCCCCAAGCTAGTAAAGAGATTAATCCAAGAGTGGTCAATCCTTTTGATACTTGAAGAAGGGATGGATCAACACCGCGAATTGTGTCAATTACTGTTTGTGAGTCACCAATGTCTGTAAATGCAACGATTGGCACTAAGATTAAAGCGATGAACATGATACAGCCTTGAACGAAATCCGTCCAACTTACTGCAAGGAATCCACCAAATAGTGTATAAGCTACAACTACCCCAACCGTAATCAACATACCAGTTAGATAAGTTGTACCGAATGCACTTTCAAACAGCTTACCACCAGAAACAAGTCCAGCAGATGCATAAAGTGTAAAGAAGATAATGATAACGAGCCCTGAAACGATACGTAGAATTTTCTGTGTATCATTAAAGCGATTCTCAAGATAATCAGGAATCGTAATGGAATCATCCGCAACTTCTGTATACGTACGAAGACGGGGTGCTACTAGAAGATAGTTTAAATATGCACCAATCGTGAGTCCAACAGCGATCCAAATACTGCTTATTCCGTCAGTGAACATCGCACCCGGAATACCCATCATCATCCAACCACTCATATCAGATGCGCCAGCTGAAAGTGCAGTAACAGCAGGACCTAGTCCTCGTCCACCTAACATGTAGTCATTTAAATCAGATGTTTTTTTGTAAGCCCAGTACCCGATATAAAGCATACCGGCCATGTAAATAACTAAAGAAATAATAACTCCTGTTTGCATGTAAAAATTTCTCTCCTTTTCTTTTTTCATGAAATGGGTCATGTTAGTTTGCTCAACGGATGACTTGTTTATGAAAAAGTTGGCAGGTTGTTTCTTAGAGCTTTTTATTTGCAAAAAGAGCTTGCGGGGAATAGCAGAAAAAAACTTGAAGTCAAAAGCGCGGTCGAAAAACGCATTTAAAAAACTTGCTGGATTAAATAAACCCAGCATCAACTACAAGAAAAAAGCAAAGCCGATGTGTGAATTGAAAATAGGTGGCATCCGTTTTGAGCAAAAAACGTGCCCACTTCTTTTCAGAACATGTTTATCACTATAACAAAAATTCCAAAAAGAATGCAAATCATAACCGAGAGATGCTATTCTGACACGGTTAAGATACAATAGAAAACAAAGACATTAGCCTAAGGAATGATATGGTTTTGAGTATTTTATTAGTTGAAAATTTATATAAAACATATGGTGAAAAAACGCTGTTTGACAATATCACTTTTTCAATCAGCGACAAGCAAAGAATTGGCCTCATCGGCCCGAACGGAACCGGTAAGTCTTCATTATTGAAAGCAATAGCAGGATTCGAACCAGCTGAGCGAGGTACGCTGTCACATGCGAATTCATTTCAGATCGAATATGTGGCCCAAGAGCCAGAACTTGATGAAGAGTTATCCGTTTTAGACCAGATTTATTATGGAGATTCTCTCATCATGAAGACGATGCGTGAATATGAGCAAGCCTTACTCGATCTGGAATCGGATCCGTCCAACGAAAAGAAGCTGAAGCGTTTGATGAACAGTCAGCAAAAGATGGATGAAAATGAGGCATGGGAAGCAAACACCATCGCGAAAACAGTGCTTACTAAGCTTGGTCTTCGTGATTTTTCTCGTCAATTGAAGCATTTAAGCGGTGGACAAAAGAAGCGAGTAGCGATTGCAAAAGCACTCATTCAACCTGCTGATTTGCTCATTTTGGACGAGCCAACAAATCATCTTGATAATGAAACAGTTGAATGGCTAGAAACATTCTTAGGAAACTATAAAGGCGCCTTACTGATGGTTACCCATGACCGGTATTTTTTAAACCGTGTAACTAACAATATCTTCGAGCTCGATAATGGAAAACTTTATGTATATGAGGGAAATTACGAAACATACTTGGAGAAAAAAGCTGAACGAGAAGAAATCGCTCTGCAGAACGAAGATAAGCGGCAAAATACTCTACGCCGCGAGTTAGCCTGGTTGCGCCGTGGTGCAAAAGCACGAACGACAAAACAAAAAGCTAGAATTCAACGTGTAGAGAGTTTGCAGGAAGAAACTGGTCCAGCAGTTAAGGGCTCTGTTGAATTTGCGATCGGGTCTCAACGACTTGGTAAAAAAGTGATTGAAGTTGAAGGGTTGAGTAAAAGTTTTGATGGAAAAGAGCTAGTTAAAAACCTCGACTATCTGATCGTTCCGGGTGAACGACTTGGAATTATCGGACCGAACGGAAGCGGGAAAACTACTTTGTTAAATATGTTAGCAGGTAGAATGACTCCTGATTTTGGTTCTGTTGAAGTAGGGGAAACGGTTAAGATTGGCTACTACACACAAGATCACGAAGAACTCGACGGCAACTTGCGGGTTGTCGATTATATCAAAGAAACGGCACAGGTCATCACGACAGTAGATGGCCTGTCGATTACAGCTGAACAGATGCTCGAACGTTTCCTGTTTCCTCGCTATATGCAATATACGTATATTCGGAAGTTATCAGGTGGAGAGAAACGCCGCTTGTACATGCTAAAAGTGTTAATGGAAGAGCCGAACGTTCTGTTTTTGGATGAACCAACAAACGATTTGGACATTCAAACTTTAGGGATCTTAGAAGAGTATTTAGAAAATTTTCCTGGTGTAGTGTTGACGGTTTCTCATGACCGCTACTTTTTAGACCGGGTTGTCGATCATCTTCTCGCATTCGAAGGGAACGCAGAGGTTGTAAGGTTTCAAGGCAGCTATACGGACTACATGGATGAGAAAAAAGAGCGTGATGAAATGGCTGCTGCGGTGAAGAAAGAAGCCTCTTCTGTAGAGGTTACTGAACCCGCTACACCACACCGTAAGGAAAAGAAGAAAAAGCTGTCGTACAAAGATCAACAAGATTGGGATACGATTGAAGAACGAATCATGAACTTAGAAGAGAAAAAAGAGCAGATTGAATCTGAGATCGTCGCTGCTGGCAGCGATTTTGGCAAGATCAGCGAGCTTATGGCTGAGCAGAAGAAAGTGGAGAGCGAGCTTGAAGCTGCGATGGAACGATGGGAAGAGCTTTCTCTGTTAGTGGAAGAGTTGGATAGTTGATTGGGTGGGCACCTCTTGCTGTTAGCAGGAGGTGTTTTTTACACTGTAAAAGCGGAGAATTGGGATGAAGACTTATAAAAATTTTTGAGGACTTATAAAATCCTTTGAGGACTTATAAATTTTTTTGAAGACTTATAAATCATGATGAGGACTTATAAAAAAAATTCTCCTTGTCATGAGAGGGAAATTAGTGGCAATTGTTGAATTTTTATAAGGAAATTAAGCGTGAGGTGATGATTTGATAGTAAAAGAAAGAACAAAACCATTAACACTTTTCAAACTAGATTCATTATTAGAAAGAATGCCTCTTAATCTCCCCAAAAAACCAGATATTCTAAGTGATAGGGCGAAATTTAATGCTGGGTTTAATGGAGAGAAGTCTCTTGATTATCATTTAACTGATTTACCTCAAGAAAACTATTATATTTTCCACGATTTAAGGCTCCCCAGAGATAAAACGAAGACACTTTACTTCCAGCTTGATTCTCTCATCATAACTCCACACTATTGTTTAATAATTGAAGTGAAGAACTTAATAGGAAACCTGTATTTTGACCATCAATTCAACCAAGTAATTCGCACCAGAAACGGAATTGAAGAAGCTTTTCCTGATCCGATTATACAAGTTGAATTTCAAGCTTCATGTTTTAAGGAGTGGCTTTCCTCTCATAAGTTTGCTGATATCCCTATCTTTTATTTGGTTGTAATAACAAACATTCACTCAGTTATAAAAATTTCTCCTTCATATAAGAAAAGTCATAATAAAATTGTTAGAGGCAAAGACTTGATTCGGACGGTTCAGCGTTTAACGGAAAATAATACACGACATTATTTATCTCAAAAAGATATAAAAAAATTGAGTAAAATTTTGATAACGAATCATAAAAAGATAAATATAGATGTTTTAAAACAATATGAGATAAAAAAAGAGGATTTAGCTACAGGAGTTATTTGCCCTAATTGTGGTAACTTACCTATGAAAAGAGCAATTAGACACTGGATTTGTTTAACATGTTCCAACAAGAATGCTGATGCGCATATAAAAGCAATTTATGATTATGCACTCTTGATAAATCCTCAGATTAAAAATGAAGAATTACGAAGTTTTTTGCATCTTAATTCCTCGACTAGCATGTATAAAATTCTCCGTGCTATGGATTTAAAACCGACCGGCTCAAGAAAAGCAGCAACCTATACCATCCCTCTGCCCAAATAATCTACATAATAAAAACCCCCACCAATGTGAGGGTCTCAGAATTAAAACACTTTAGTAGTCCAGCTTTCACAGTTCCAGACGTCATTTGCCACTTCTTTATAAAATTCGGGTTCATGGGAGATCAACAGCACACTGCCTTTGAAAGTCTTCAGTGCACGCATTAACTCGTCTTTTGCTTCTACGTCTAAATGGTTTGTCGGCTCATCAAGAACAAGAACATTGTTTTCGTGATTGATAAGTTTACAAAGACGAACCTTTGCCTTTTCTCCACCACTAAGCACTTCAACTTTACTCTCGATATGTTTAGTTGTTAGACCACACTTCGCAAGAGCAGCACGAACTTCATGATGAGAGAAACCAGGAAACTCGCTCCAGAGTTCATCGATACATGTATTATAGTTCGCTGACTTTACTTCTTGCTCGAAGTAACCGATCTCTAGGTTTTCACCGCGCTCAACGGAACCTGAAACAGGCGTGATCTCACCAAGAATACTTTTTAGCAATGTCGTTTTACCGATACCGTTCGCACCGACTAAAGCAATTTTTTGACCACGTTCCATACGCAGGTTCAACGGTTTAGAAAGTGGCTCGTCATATCCGATAACAAGATCTTTCGTTTCAAAGATCAGTTTGCTTGGCGTGCGAGCTTCTTTAAAGTTGAACTCTGGCTTTGGCTTTTCTTTGGCTAGTTCAATAACATCCATTTTATCGAGTTTCTTCTGTCGAGACATTGCCATGTTTCGAGTGGAAACACGTGCTTTATTACGTGCAACGAAATCCTTCAATCCGGCAATCTCTTGCTGTTGACGCTTAAACGCAGCTTCCAATTGAGATTTTTTCATCTCATGAACGGATTTGAAGTGATCGTAATCTCCTACATAACGGTTCAACTCTTGATTTTCCATGTGATAGATCAAGTTGATTACGCTGTTTAAGAAAGGAATATCATGCGAAATTAAGATGAACGCATTTTCGTACTCCTGCAAATAACGCTTCAGCCACTCGATATGCTGTTCATCCAGATAGTTTGTTGGCTCATCCAGCAATAGAATCTCTGGCTTTTCTAATAAAAGCTTAGCAAGCAATACTTTCGTACGCTGTCCACCACTTAAATCATGTACGTCACGATCTAGACCGATATCATCAAGACCAAGTCCGCGCGCGATTTCTTCAACTTTTGCATCGATCACGTAAAAGTCGTTGTTTGTTAATGTATCTTGAATGACACCAACGTCTTCAAGCATCTTTTCAAGCTCTTCAGGTGTTGCTTCACCCATTTTTTCGTACATGCTGTTCATTTCGTTTTCCATGTCGAGCAAGTATTGGAATGCACTTTTCAATACATCGCGAATAGACATGCCTTTTTGAAGGACCGTGTGCTGATCAAGATAGCCGACACGAACTTTTTTTGCCCACTCTACTTTACCTTCATCAGGCTTTAATTTACCTGTAATAATATTCATAAACGTTGATTTACCTTCACCGTTCGCACCGATCAATCCGATGTGCTCACCTTTAAGCAGGCGGAAGGAAACATCATTAAATATGGCACGATCGCCGAAACCATGGCTTAAGCCTTGCACCGTTAAAATACTCATCTATATAACACCTTTTCTGTCAGTAATTTGTACCCTCTTGATTATAGTATTGAATGGGGAAGGAACTCAATAGGTGCATACGTAATCTTATAAAAGAAAAAGCACCCATGGAAGATTTTCCAAGAGTGCCATGATACGATCTATTCTTGTTCACCAGTTCGGTTCTTGAATGCTTCTTTTGTTGCAAGGTTCACTGAATCTGTTTCATCAGACTTTTCAACCAGGCGATTTTGAAGGGTGTTATCAGGAAACCTTCCTGGATGACCTTGCTTTTTATGTTCAAACGATTTTCCGCGTGCCATATTTTTCACTCCTCATCTCTTTAGAGAATATTTTGCCCATGAAGAGGTGTGTTTATGAATGAAATAAAGCACGCGAAGATATTACATTTAGCACCAAGTCATAAGAATTTGTTACAAAAACAAGCATATCTTAGTTTTAAGTTGAATATATCTGAATCACAACTAAATATTTCACCTGTGACTAAAGCATAAACACACTAATGACTCGCTTACTTTTATTAAAGCTTGTCATTTTTTGTTTGAGGAGGTGGCTGCTAAAAATATCCTGCTCGTAATCCCTACTTGACAGATAGGTTTTATTGTATTAATTTAATTTAGTTAACTAAAGGGGGGCTTGTAGGTGACTACTGGTTTAGTTTTATCGAATATTGCAATTATGCTTATACTATTGGGTGTTTTGTATTACATGCAAAAAAAGCACGTTTCTTTCTCTAAGCGTGTTTTTACGGGGCTCGGTCTAGGGATTTTGTTCGGACTTGGACTTCAGTACGGATATGGAGCAGACTCTGAGGTTGCTGCTAAATCGACTGACTGGTTCAATCTAGTCGGTGGCGGTTATGTAACGTTCTTAAAAATGATCGTTGTACCACTTGTATTTATTTCAATCCTTTCAGCGTTTACGCGTCTGAACTTAAAAGGAAATATCGGAAAACTTAGTGGATTGATTATCGGTATATTAATAGGTACAACTGCAATTGCAGCTGTTGTCGGAATTGCAACTTCAACGATTTTTGATCTCGAGGCGGTGCAAATCGAGCAAGGAGATGCAGAAACGGCTCGTGGTGAGCAGATGGAAGGTACGTTTGCAGAGGTAAAAGATCTGACGCTTCCACAACAGGTTCTTTCATTATTACCTGCTAACCCATTCTTAGATTTCACAGGAGCTCGTCCGACTTCGACAATCGCTGTAGTTATCTTTGCTGCATTCCTGGGCGTTGCTTATTTAGGGGTAAAACGTAAGCAAGAGGAGCATGCAGAGCTTTTTGCTAAGATTGTTGATGCGTTTTATGCGGTTATCATGCGAGTAGTAACGTTGATTCTGCGTCTAACTCCGTATGGGGTTCTCGCGCTCATGACAAAAACAGTTGCACTGAGTGATATGGATGCAATCGCAAAGCTAGGTAAGTTCGTTATTGCTTCATATGTAGCTTTGTTAATCATGTTCGGCATTCACTTATTGCTTTTAACATTTGCAGGATTAAATCCGATTACTTATATGAAAAAATCTTTCCCGGTACTATCCTTTGCTTTCACTTCTCGTACGAGTGCAGGAGCACTTCCGTTAAATATTCGTACGCAAAAGAGCATGGGTGTGCCTGACGGAATCGCAAACTTCTCAGGTTCATTCGGTCTTTCGATCGGACAAAACGGATGTGCTGGAATTTATCCAGCGATGCTAGCCGTTATGATCGCTCCGACAGTTGGAATCGATCCGTTGTCTCCATCGTTCTTGTTGACGCTTGTAGTAGTCGTAGCACTAAGTTCGTTCGGTGTAGCAGGTGTTGGTGGTGGAGCAACGTTCGCGGCCATACTTGTACTTTCCGCAATGGATCTTCCTATCGCTTTAGCAGGATTATTGATCTCAGTTGAGCCATTAATCGACATGGGTCGTACCGCTGTTAACGTAAGTGGTTCGATGACATCAGGGTTATTAACAAGTAAGGTGCAAAATCAGCTTGATACAAATGTTTACAATGACACCGAAAATCAAGTTGAAGTAAGTGCATAAGATATAAAAAATGAGCGATCTTGTCTATATGGGCAAGGTCGTTTTTTATTTGAAAAATTTACATAGGCAGGTGTACGTTGGTGGGATTTAGGGTAAAAAGTAAAAACTGAACTTTTAAAAAGCTCATGATTCTTTACCAATGAAAGAAGTCTCTTCCAAAATCGTGAACATTCTATGTCAAAACTGTGATAAAGTTGTGAGCTTTATTTGAAGTAATCGTGACATTTGTTGTGGATAGAGTCACATTTATTAGGATTCTGGTACTATGAAAGCAAAGGTTTTTGTCATTTAAATTTTTGCCTATGTTTTACATTGTGATTTAATTCACAATGCTCTATAATCACTCTTGGTTCGTTTTTTATTAGGCAAAAGTAAATGCTTGTAAATAGAGAAAGGAAGGTGGACCTGGTGATGCGACGGTTGAAGCCGTTTTTTACATTCGGGTTATTGATGGCCGTATTTATGCTTAGCGGCTGCAGCGATATGATTGTTTTAGATCCAAAAGGACCTGTAGGAGCAGAACAGAGGGATCTGATCATGTATTCCATCTGGTTTATGTTATTTATCCTACTAGTTGTTTACGCACTTACTGCTTTTATTGTTTATAAATATCGTGATCGCAAAAACCATAAAGGCTATGATCCAGATAATGAAGGAAGTCATCTTCTTGAAGCGATTTGGGTAATCATTCCTATTATCATTGTTATTGCATTATCGATCCCAACGGTTAAGAGTATTTACTATTTAGAAGGGCCTCCAGAGGAGTCTAAAGATCAAAAACCATTGGTGATCCATGCTACATCTGTAAACTGGAAATGGATGTTTTCTTATCCAGAGCAAAATATTGAAACAGTTAACTATCTTCACATTCCTGAAGATCGTCCTGTTTTGTTCAAGCTTACTTCTGCCGATTCGATGGCATCGTTCTGGGTACCTCAGTTAGGCGGTCAGAAATATGCGATGGCTGGCATGGAGACAGAGCTTTATCTGCAAGCTGACGAGCAAGGCACGTATGAAGGACGTAACTCCAACTTCACAGGTGAAGGATTCACTAATCATACGTTCGATGTGATGGCTATGTCTAATGCAGAGTTTGAAAAATGGGCGAGTGAAACCAAGGCTGATGCTCCAGAACTTACAAAGGGGCAGTATGACAAGCTAATGCTTCCTGGTCACGTGAAAGAAATGACATTCTCTTCTACTCACTTAGATTGGGTAGACCATGCTACAAACGCTGAATACGCGTTAGATGCTCGCGACCGCTTAGGTTATGAAGAGAAGATTCCACACTCAAGAGCAGCGAAGGAAGAAAAGAAAAAGCGTGAAGAAGAGATGAAGAAGCTGGAAGAATCAGAATCAGAGTCTCATGGGGATTCTCATGCCCATTAACAGAGGAGGCATTTCAATATGAAATGGGATGAATTTTTCGTAACAGGCGACCCGATGATATATGGTGCTGACGCATCCATCGTATTAACGATGGTGGGTATCCTGTTCTATCTTACTAAATATAAAAAGTGGAAATGGTTGTGGGACGAATGGCTTACAACGGTTGACCATAAAAAGCTTGGTATCATGTATATTGTTGCTGCTGTATTGATGCTGTTCCGCGGTGGGGTAGATGCCCTCTTAATGCGTACACAGCTAGCGGTTCCAGAGGCTAAGTTCCTCGACTCACAGCATTATAACGAAATCTTTACAACACACGGTACGATCATGATTATCTTCATGGCGATGCCGTTCTTGATCGGTTTGATTAACGTCGTTGTTCCATTGCAAATCGGAGCGCGTGACGTAGCTTATCCATATTTAAACGCAGTTAGTTTCTGGACGTTCTTTATTGGTGCGATGTTGTTCAACATCTCATTCGTTATTGGTGGATCTCCATCAGCAGGTTGGACGAGTTACATGCCGCTTGCGAGTAACGAGCTCAGTCCAGGACCTGGACAGAACTACTATCTGCTCGGTCTGCAGATCGCAGGTATTGGTACGCTTTTAACGGGTATTAACTTCTTAGTTACGATTCTTAAGATGCGTGCACCGGGAATGACATTGTTCCGTATGCCGATGTTCACTTGGTCTTCACTAGTAACAATGGTAATCATTATTTTCGCTTTCCCGATTCTTACAGTTGCACTAGCACTTATGACGTTTGACCGTTTATTCGGCAGCCATTTCTTTACTCTGCAAGGTGCTGGAATGGATATGCTTTGGGCGAACCTTTTCTGGCTATGGGGTCACCCAGAGGTATATATTGTAATCCTACCGGCATTCGGTATGTTCTCAGAGATCATCTCTACGTTCTCTAGAAAAACGCTATTTGGTTACAAAGCCATGATCTGGTCAATGCTTTTAATCGCAGGATACAGTTTCTTGGTATGGGTCCATCACTTCTTTACGATGGGTTCAGGAGCATTAGTCAACTCGGTATTCTCTGTTACAACGATGGTAATAGGTATTCCTACAGGGGTTAAGATTTTCAACTGGCTGTTCACGATGTATAAGGGTAAGATTCAATTTACTACCCCGATGCTTTGGTCACTTGGGTTTATCGTGAACTTTGTAATCGGTGGGGTTACGGGTGTCATGCTAGCCATGGCAGCTGCTGACTATCAGTATCACAACACATACTTCCTAGTATCTCACTTTCACTATGTGTTGATCGCAGGTACAGTATTTGCTTGTTTCGCTGGTTTAATCTACTGGTATCCGAAGATGTTTGGTTACAAACTGAACGAACGTATCGGTAAATGGGTATTCTGGGTATTCACAATCGGATTTAACGTTTGTTTCTTCCCACAATACTTTCTTGGTCTAGATGGTATGCCACGTCGTGTTTACACGTACAGCGAAGAGTCTGGCTGGGGTCCATTGAACTTTGTATCTACGATCGGTGGATTCATGATGGGGATTGCGTTCTTAATCCTTGTTTACAACATGTACTACAGCTTCCGTTACGCGAAGCGTGAAACAACTGGAGATGCTTGGGATGGCCGTACTTTAGAATGGTCTACTCCTTCAGCAATGCCTCCATTCTATAACTTTGCTAAGATTCCTGAAGTAACGGGTCTTGATCACTTCTGGAGACAGAAGCAAGCTGGAAAAGTTGAGAAGTTAAAAGCTGAAGATATTAAACCGATTCATATGCCAAGTAACTCTGGTGTTCCATTCATTATGGCATCCTTCTTCTTTGTTGCCGGATTCGGAATGGTATTCGATTGGATGTGGATGGCGATCGCTGGAATAATCGGTGTGTTTGGAACATTGTTCTATCGTTCATTTGAGTATGATGATGGTTATTATGTAAGTGTTGAAGAAGTAATCGAAACAGAAAAGATATCTAAATAAGGAGGCGTGAAAAAATGGCACATGCAGAAACACACGACCCCAACACGCCTTTAGAGTATCGTTCGGAGACTGGGCGTTTAAATATACTCGGTTTCTGGATTTTCCTCGGGGCAGAAATTGCGTTGTTCGCAACATTATTTGCAACTTATATGGTTTTAGAACATCGTATCGCTGATGGTCCATCACCAGGTGAACTTTTTGAAGTAAAGAGTTTGTTGATCCAAACTTTCTTGCTCTTAACAAGTAGTTTCACTTGTGGACTTGCGGTTCATGAGATGCGCCGTCAAAATGTAAAAGGTTTGATCACGTGGATGGCCATCACTTTAGGTCTAGGTCTTGGATTCCTTTACTTTGAGATTGAAGAGTTCTTACACTTCATTCATGAAGGTGCTAATATTGGTACAAGTGCAGCATGGTCAGGATTCTTCGTTCTTGTCGGTACTCACGGTGCCCACGTAACGTTCGGTATCTTCTGGGTAACGATGGTCTTGATTCAAGTAGCGAAGCGCGGTTTAACGCCAGCTACATCTGCAAAAGTTTTCATCACCAGTCTATACTGGCATTTCTTAGACGTAGTGTGGATCTTTATCTTCACAGCCGTTTATCTGATGGGGATGGTGATGCATAATGGCTAGTAAAACTGCAGCTAATGAACACCACGGTTTTCCGTGGAAACATTTAATCGGTTTTGTGTTATCCATCGTGCTGACACTATTCGCACTTTGGATTGCGCTTGAAACAGATCTTTCGATGACTTGGATTTTAATTATCATTTTCGGTTTTGCGTTTCTACAAGCTGCTCTTCAGCTCTTGATGTTCATGCACGTAACAGAGAACTCAACGAAGAGTAACCTGACGAGCCGCGTACAGATCGGTAACATCCTCTTTGCAGCATTCGTTGCGATTGTTATCGTAATCGGTTCTGTTTGGGTTATGACAGCAGGTCACGCGAAGCACGATAAGCATCAGCACGCACCGGACACTGAGAATCATGAAGATCACGGTTCTCATGGTGGCGGAAGTGAAAGTGATTCTGGTGATCACGGTGATCATGGGAGTCATTAATAAGAATTAGTATGTTAAAGCCTCTTGCTAAGGGATTGATCTTTTAGCAAGAGGTTTTTTGTGTTTATTGGCTCTTGCACGTGTTTGTATTAAGTCAATTGTCGATTTGTGAGCGATTTGAGAAGTTTGTAAGCGATTCGAGAAGTTTATGAGCGATTCAGGAAGTTTATAAGCGATTCGAGAAGTTTATGAGCGATTCAGGAAGTTTATAAGCGATTCGAGAAGCTTATGAGCGATTCGAGAAGTTTATGAGCGATTCCAGAAGTTTATGAGCGATTCCAGAAGTTTGTGAGCGATTTAAAAAGTTTGTCATCGACTCATGAATAATCTCAATACGGATCAGGTAGTGTGTAAACTCTCCCTTTCTTTCCACCAGTATGAGGTAAGTTCATTTCATTAAGTAGTCGCTTCCCTGTATGTCTGGATGAAAGACACAGAAACTCACATAACTTTTTATTAGTGATGCTTTTCCCAAACAAAAGTACATAATCAGAAAGTGAAGAAAGGTGAAGGTCTTTACTTTTATTCAAACATTTAGGACAAAGCCAAACAGCTTTTTTTCGCACCACAGGCAAATAAAAACACTCCGTACAATAAACACCCTTGATAATATCTTTGTCTTCAATACCATACCTTTTTAAAAGATCAGGGTTTTCAGGGACATGATGTCGAACAAGCATATTGGAGAGTTTATTTAGTGACTTCTTTTATCGTCAGCTTCTCGTCCGTATACATCTTATCAATCACTTTAATTTTCTCCTGCAAATAGGGACTATGGGTAATATAATGAAGTACATCTTTATTTGAGGGTGGTGCTTTAATAATGGTTCTCGGATTGCTCATGACTACTAGCGAGCGAACGGGAATGGGAGGAATACGGTTCTTTGTCATCCATTCAATAAGGTGAGATTGTTGGCGCTTTACTTGGAAAATAGGGTTTCGAAAAGCTTCTTCGGATCCATCATCTTTTATTCGGATGACTTGGTTGAGATGGTCAAAAACCAAGGTTCCGGTAATGAATTTCACTTCGAGGTTTAAGAGATAACGAGGGGAGAGAAGCAGGGTGTCGATCTGAAAATAACTTTCGTGCGCTGTAAGCCTCAGGCCGTGCATAACGGAAAAGTCCCGGAAAGGTTTTAAAAAGTAGTCATTTGACTGCTCGCCAAAATGTCCGGCTAACCTACCGCTTAATTCATCTTCCATGGTTAAATATTTGGGATGAAGCTTAATCACTCTTCGTTGCATAACTTCAAGCTTTCTTATCCTTATAGACTTTCCGCGATCTTTAACTAACATATAAGACCTCCTTTTTAAAAACATTCTCTGACCACCCTAACTTTACCTTCTTTATTTCTACAAAAACACACAAAAAACAGCCCCCCAAAAAGGGACTGCTCACATAAAAATTATCTAACCTGCCCGTCACCAGTCATACGATATTTAATCGTCGTTAGTGCTGGTAGACCCATTGGACCACGAGCATGTAATTTTTGCGTGGAAATACCGATCTCAGCACCGAACCCAAGCGCTGACCCATCAGTGAAGCGGGTAGACGCGTTATGGTAAACGGCAGCTGCGTCAACACTGTTTAAGAAAGCAACGGCATTCTCTGCATTTTCTGTCACGATCGCTTCTGAATGCTTTGTGCCATAACGTTCAATATGAGAGACAGCTTCTTCGACAGAACTAACTACTTTAACTGCTACAGCCAAACTTAAATACTCTTCAGCCCAATCCTTTTCATTGGCAGGTATCACATCCGGTAATAACTCTGCAGCTTTTTCATCACCATGCACTTCAATACCGTACTTTTCAAAAAGAGCAGTAACTTGTTCCGCATGCTCATTCAGCCATGCTTCATGAAAAATAAACGTCTCTGCAGCGTTACAAACTGCTGGTCGATCTGTTTTAGCATTCTCCATGATGGCGAGAGCTTTATTAACATCAGCGAACTGATCAATATAAATGTGACAATTGCCGACACCTGTCTCTAAGACGGGCACCGTAGCATTCTCGACAACTGTTTTAATCAGATTACCGCCACCACGAGGAATTAAAACATCGATATGCTCCTTCATCGTAAACAATTGACCCGCCGCTTCGCGATCTGTAGAAGCGATAAATTGAACAGCATCTTCTGGAATTTTTGTTGCTGTTAATGCTTTATGAATAACGAATACAATCGCTGAGTTTGAGTGTATAGCGTTTGAACCGCCTTTTAGTACGATGGCGTTTCCAGACTTTAATGCAAGTCCAGTCGCATCAACTGTTACATTTGGTCGTGCCTCATAAATCATACCAATTACACCTAAAGGTACACGAACTTGCTCTACGTTTAATCCGTTTTCTAGTGTCCAGTCAGACAAGATTTCACCTACAGGATCCTTTAACTTCACAACCTCGCGTAGTCCGTTTGCAAACTCTTTAACGCGATCTTCTGTTAAACGCAAGCGATCCATCAAGGCTTCTGAGAAATTATTTTCCTTCCCGTTAACTAAATCTTTCTCATTCTCTTCTAAGATGTAATCTGTTTCTCTTTCTAACGTATCTGCAATCACCAATAATGCTTCGTTCTTTTCTTTTTCACTAAGCAGTGCGAGCTTTTTTGAAGCTTCCTGTGCTAACTTTGCTTGGTCTTTCACATCGATATTTTTGGTTGTACTATTAAAAGTACTCATCCAACGCCTCCTTGTATTTTTAAATCTCACATTTTCGTAACGATATATTAGTGAATGGGAACTGCCAAACGAGTGTGGCAGACTAAATCGTTGTTATTGATGGCTTCTTCAGGTCCTACATCAGCTAGCTCGTCTCGAGAGATACCTTTAATCTTGATTAACTGTTTAGAAGAATAATTTGAAACACCAAGACCAACTTCATTTCCATCTAAATCTTTAATACGAACCACAGACCCTTTTTTAAAATGACCACTTACGTAGCGAATGCCTGTAGGATAAAGGCTTTTGAGCTCATCAATGCCTTGTTTAGCTTTATTTGAGACCACAATTTCACCTTCTGGACCAGAATGGAAAGCAATCCATTGACGCTTCGTATCCAGGTTGAATTCATTTTTACCAGGGACAAAGTATGTTCCTCTAGCATTGCCGATGACTGCTTTGTGAATGATATCTGGTGATGTTGCATTCCCAAGGAAAGATGAAATGCCAGATGCCATCGCAATTTTAACTGCATCGATCTTTGAACGCATGCCGCCTGTACCCACTGCACTTCCGGGTTCTCCTGCAGATTCCTCAATTTCTGGTGTGATTTCACTAACTTTTGTTAGGAGTTTTGCATCAGGATTTTTTCGAGGATCATCCGTGTACAGGCCATCGATATCAGAGAGAATGATGAGCTGATCGGCATCCACAAGTCCTGCCACTTTAGCAGAAAGGGTGTCGTTGTCACCGAACTTAAGTCGTTCTACTGTAACTGTGTCATTTTCATTGACGATTGGTATGATTCCGCGATCTAAAAGAACGTTGATTGTATTTCGAGCGTTATGATACCGATCACGATCAGAAAAGTCGCTTCTCGTAATTAAGATCTGTGAAGCGGTATAACCGTGAGAGATAAAGCGTTCAGAGTAAGATTCCATTAATAAACCTTGTCCTATTGATGCAGCCGCTTGTTTTTCGGCTAGGGAAGTCGGACGGTTCAAACAACCTAAACGTCTATACCCTGCGGCAACTGCGCCTGAAGATACGAGCAACACCTCGTGTCCTTCATCTTTCAATTTCACGACCTCATCAACAAGTCGCTCTAATTTATGTCTACTAATATCACCAAGTCTACTCGTTAAAGAACTAGATCCAATTTTAATAACAATTCGTTTGTTTTTTGATTCATTTAATATCATATGTGTTAAAAATCACTCCTGTTTTGTAAGTTATATCAACTCATTTTCCGATCAAAATTTCAACGGTAACGAGTATAACATGGTGAGATTTAAACACAACAGGTATTGATGAGATAGTGTAGAAAACAAGCAAAAAGTGAAGAAAACAGAAGAAAAACGGGATATATAGGTTATAGGAGATGAGGGGGTACTAGACAGTGGTAGGAAAGAGTATATCAGGATATTTGAATGAGAAAAAATACCAATAAATGCAAAAACCCCTCTAAAAAGAGGGGATTAAAATTTAAATTAATATTTAGCTTTTTCCATCTTGCGCTTCGCCAAATATGGACGGCCCCATACGATGTATGCTGCATAATGAGCAAAAACAACGTTTGCGATGAATACGGTGATGAAGAAACTGTGAACGAATAAGCTTAAGCTATCATTAGCCATGAATAACACAACGTAAGTCCATAAAAGGGCGATGAACGGCGTTTGCCATAAGGCTAACTTACGACTATCATTCCATAAGAATAATGGCGTGGCAGTCGCTACGAATAAGTAAACCATAAAAACATCCATTACTAATCAACCCCTTGAAGTATTGTTTACGCTTACAATTTTGACGAATTAGCGTCTAAATTGTGAACGATTTGTTACAATTAGTATACCACAATATCAGGAAAATGCTACATGGATTTGTACATTTTTTTGAAAATTCAAGTATTAATACTAAAAAAAGAACCCGTAGCCTAGGTAGGGCAGCGGGTTCTTAGTCTATGAATTTAAAAAGGATAACGCCAGAATCTTTCATTTTTTACCCAAGCCAGCATGGCAGGATCTTTATCAACGCTATCAACAAGCCATTGTGTTTGAGATCGATGTGCTTTGATGCAGTTCATTTTTTCTTCAAAAACATCAGAGATATCAGTCACTACATGTGGAGCTCCTAGGTCGGCCTCAGAGTTTTTTGCAAAAGCGACACATAATAGTTCCGGACGATCCATCTCAGGCATGCTTCCTACCGCACGCACAACAGCTCTTGCTGTAGCCTCATGGTCAGGGTGCACGCTATATCCTGGATAAAATGTGATGATACGCGTTGGTTTTACCTCGTCAATGACAGCTAAGAATTGATCAGCTAAAAACTTCTCATCTTCAAATTCTACTGTTTTGTCACGGAACCCGAATTGTCGCAGATCTTGAATGCCTACTGCGGCACATGCATCCTCAAGCTCTTTTTGGCGGATAAGAGGAAGCGATTCACGAGTAGCGAATGGTGGATTTCCCATATTTCTACCCATCTGACCGAGCGTTAAGCAGATATAAGTAACGGGTAAGCCTTTCTTTGTATGTTGTGCAATCGTCCCGGACACCCCGAATGCTTCATCATCTGGGTGAGGGAAGATCACGAGTAAATGATCATCCAATTATATAACCTCCTTATACGTCAAATGGGGAAGAACTAAGTTGAAGAGCTACTGCAAGTCGACCTTCAGCATCGTGACCTGCCATTAGTAATCTTCCCTCTGAGTCGATTTCCCAATGTGTTAACCCTTCTGCATAAATCCAACCTAGCTCAATCTTCAAGCCAACACGGTATGGACCGCTCCCCATGATTTTTCCTGATAATGGTGTGACTTTACCGTTTCGAATATATGCGTTAACGGTTAGAACACTTTCGTTATTATGATTGGCATATGCGCCATTGGTTGTTTCTAAATGTAGATAAAGTTCTTTTCCAATAAGCTGATCCAGTGTTTCCTGGACTTCATTGGTCTGTATGAGCTGCATATCTTCACACTCCAGTGCAGAATAGATGTACTTATTATAATTCAAATTCTTAAATAACGTGTATGATATGCCTATCATTTTGTAAACCTCGAAGATTTTTGGAAGGTAGTTGATTTCCGCTCCAGGTGCTTCGCTTTCCGCGGGGCGTGCGGTGAGCCCCCTTGCCGCTCTGCGCCCTAAGGGGTCTCACCTGTCTAGTTGCAGTGGCTAGCCCCTCGAGGTCAAAAGTTAAATGGTAATGAAGGCAAAAAGCGCCTTCCTAGCCCATTCACCTTTTGCTTGTCGGGGCTGAACGAGCCACTTCCACTTTTCGGTCTGACCGCTCGTCCCGCAGGAGTCTCGCTCCTTGCGCTCCAATCACTTTGGCATTGAAGCAAAAAACATAAATCATTAAGTTAGTTTGTTTTAAAGACTTGAACAACGTTAGTGGGTCCACACATGATGTCGAATCCGATTAGCAGTCCCAAAATATTTATAGAATAAAAAAAGACCAATCTAAAACGATCAGTCTTCACTAAAAATTATTTGTTTAATTTATCACGGTAAGCACCATGCCATGTTGGTCCTACATATTGGTTAATTTCGAACCCTGCTGCGATGGCTTCTGTAATGAAATCTTTTGCTGTTAAGATAGCTTCTCGGACTGGCTTTCCTTTAGCAAGTTCTGCTGTAATCGCTGCTGAGAATGTGCATCCTGCGCCATGCGTCCACGTTGTTTCAATTCTTTCAGATTCTAAAACTTCAAATTCTTGTCCATCATAAAGAACGTCAACGGCATTTTCGTGTTCTAATTTAGCGCCGCCTTTAACGATTACATACTTTGCGCCATTTGCTTGAATCTTATGAGCAGCTTCCATCATCTGTTCAACAGTTGTGATTGGTTCCATACCAGCAAGTTGTGCAGCTTCAAATAGGTTTGGCGTTACAACGGTCGCTTTAGGTACCAATACATTTTGAAGTGTGCTAGCGAGTTCAGGGTGAAGGGGTTCTGCACCTTTACAAACCATAACAGGGTCCACTACAACGTTTTGAAGATCGTGTTTTTCGATCAGATCCGCAGTTATCTCGATAGCTTCAATTGAAGCAAGCATGCCTGTTTTAAGTGCATCAACACCGATTCCGGAAACAACCGTTTCTAATTGTGCTTTAAAAAGATCGTTAGGAAGCAAGAATACTTCATGAAACCATTCACGATGTGGGTCTTGTGCGACCACAACATTTAGAGCAGTCATTCCGTATACGCCTAGCTCTTGAAATGTTTTTAAATCTGCTTGAATACCAGCTCCACCGCTTGTATCGGATCCTGCAATCGTAAGTGCTTTTTTAGGTGACATCATAAAATCTCCTTTATTCTCGTTTCTCTATATGTAACAGATTATAGCAAAAAATAAGGAGAAAAGAAAAAGTAGCTTACAACGGTAAATTCCACCAAGTAATCGAAGTGATTGACATATTTGTATATACAGGTTAAATTATTTTTGTGAGATGTATATACAAGTTTAGTTTTTATGAAACGCTTAGACACATTAAAGAAGTGAACAAGTTTTCATTGAATGCTAATTAAGGGTATAGAGTTATATCACTTTTTTTAAAATGAAATGGAAACGGTTTCTAGGAGGGAACAGAATGAGTAAAATACGCGAATCAGCTGAACAAATCGTCGAAGCTCTCGGCGGTAAAGAAAATATATCAGCAGCTACTCACTGCGTGACGCGCCTTCGTCTTGCTCTTAAGGATGAAGGAAAAGTAGACGAGAAAGCTCTGGAGAATATTGATCTCGTTAAAGGTTCTTTCTCAACAAACGGCCAATATCAAGTCGTCATTGGGCAAGGAACAGTAGACAAAGTGTACAACGAGTTCATTGATATTACGGGTACAGGGCGCGCGTCTAAAGAAGACATTAAGGATGAAGCGAGTAAGAAGCTTAATCCACTTCAACGCGCGATAAAAGCGTTAGCAGATATTTTTATCCCGATTCTTCCTGCAATCGTAACGGCAGGTCTATTGATGGGGATTAACAATATTCTGACTGGTCCAGGTATTTTTTATGATAAGAAATCATTCATTGATGTTCACCAGAACTGGGCTGATCTTGCTGGAATGATTAACTTGATCGCCAATACTGCTTTCGTGTTCTTACCAGGTCTGATCGGTTGGTCCGCGGTTAAAAAGTTTGGAGGAAGTCCATTACTTGGTATCGTTCTTGGACTGATGCTTGTCCATCCAGATCTTTTAAACGCATGGGATTATGGAAAGACAAAGGATATCCCAACATGGAATTTATTCGGTCTACCGATTGAAAAAGTAGGTTATCAAGGTCAAGTATTGCCCGTTCTAATCGCGTCTTACTTTTTAGCGAAAATCGAACTTTTCTTAAAAAAGCGTATTCCTGATGCTTTGCAGTTATTATTGGTAGCACCGATCACATTATTAGTAACAGGATTTTTAGCGTTTATCGCTATCGGACCGATCACGTTTACGATCGGTAATAGTATTACGGACTTTTTCGTATCAATCTTTGATAACTTTGCATGGCTAGGCGGGTTGATCTATGGTGGTTTCTACTCATTGCTTGTTGTTACTGGTATGCATCATACGTTCTTAGCAGTCGACCTGCAGCTTATTTCAAATACAGGTGGTACTTTTCTGTGGCCGATGCTTGCACTATCAAACATTGCACAAGGTTCTGCAGCACTTGCGATGTTTATGGCAACACGTGATGAAAAGCTTAAAGGGCTTGCTGGAACGTCAGCATTATCAGCATATCTGGGAATCACTGAGCCAGCGATGTTTGGAGTGAACTTACGCTTCCGTTATCCGTTCATCTTCGCGATGATTGGTTCTGCAATTGCTGGAATCGTGATTACAGTTGCGGGCGTTCGTGCGTCATCTATTGGCGTTGGAGGTATACCTGGTTTCCTTTCAATCTTACCAGGAAGCTGGGGATCATTCTTTTTCGGTATGGGAATCGCACTTGTCGTACCGTTTGTATTAACGTACCTTTATGCAAAAGTAAAAAAATCTAAGTAAGACAATTAAACAAAAACGACCGGGATAGCAACATTTTATTTCCGGTTGTTTTCATTACTAAAACATATATGGCGGTGAAAGTATGAAGAAGGAACCATGGTGGAAGCGATCTGTTGTGTATCAGATCTACCCAAAGAGCTTTAACGATACGACAGGAAACGGAACAGGAGATATCGACGGAATCATTGAGAAGTTAGATTATCTAAAAAAATTAGGAGTAGACGTATTATGGCTAACTCCGATCTATGACTCTCCTCAACGAGACAACGGCTATGACATTCGAGACTATTATAAAATCTTTGAAGATTATGGGACGATGGAAGACTTTGATCGTCTGCTTCAAGAGGCACATCAAAGAGATTTGAAGATCATTATGGATATCGTAGTGAACCATACAAGTACAGAGCATGAATGGTTTCAACAATCACGCTCATCAAAAGACAATCCTTACCGTGACTTTTATATTTGGAAAGATTCTGTTGAAGGTGGAGAACCATCTAATTGGATTTCAAAATTTGGTGGATCGGCTTGGAAGCTTGATGAGGAAACAGGTCAATACTATCTCCATTTATTCGATGTGACACAAGCGGATTTAAACTGGGAAAACAATGAAGTTCGTCAAAGAGTTTATGAGATGATGAACTATTGGTTTGAAAAAGGCGTGGATGGCTTCCGCTTAGATGTAATCAACCTTATTTCAAAAAACCAAGATTTCCCTAACGATGATGGCTCCATAGCACCAGGAGATGGACGGAGATTCTACACAGATGGCCCGCGCGTGCATGAATACATGCAAGAGATGAACAAGGAAGTGTTCTCAAAATATGATGTCCTCACAGTAGGTGAGATGTCATCCACAACGATAGATAACTGCATCAAGTATACGAATCCTGGCCGAAACGAATTAAGCATGACATTCAACTTTCATCATTTAAAGGTCGATTATCCGAATGGTGAGAAATGGAGTATAGCTGATTTTGATTTTCTTAAATTAAAGGAAATTCTTTCGACATGGCAAGTTGAGATGCATAAAGGCGGTGGGTGGAACGCGTTATTCTGGTGCAACCACGATCAGCCACGAATCGTTTCACGTTACGGTGATGATGGTGAATACCGTGTACAATCAGCCAAGATGCTTGCGACTGCGATTCATATGATGCAAGGAACGCCTTATATCTATCAAGGTGAAGAGTTCGGGATGACAAACCCTAAATTCACGAAGATCGATCAGTACCGTGATGTTGAGTCGTTAAACATGTTTAACCTATTAAAAGAAGAAGGCAATAGTGAAGAAGAAGTACTAGAGATTCTTAAACATAAATCACGTGATAATTCTCGTACTCCTGTTCAATGGAATGATAGTGAAAATGCTGGGTTCACGACAGGAGAACCTTGGATACCGGTTGCGTCTAACTATAATGAAATCAATGCCGAAGCAGCTGTAAATGATGAGAACTCTATTTTCTATCATTATCAGAAGCTCAATCATTTAAGGAAAGAACTAGATATAGTAACATACGGGGATTATGAGTTAATCCTAGAGAATCATCCTGATATTTTTGCGTATGTTCGTAACGCAGAGAATGGTGAAAAACTTCTTGTCGTGAATAACTTCTATCGTAAGAGCACAGATTTTGAATTGCCAAAATCCATTGATCTTACAGGTCTATCTGCGGAAGTGTTGATCAGTAACTATGAGGGAACACCTACAGATCTTTCTTCATTTTCATTACGGCCGTATGAATCTATCGTTTTTCACTTGAAAAAATAATGCTACACTAATTATGGTGAATAATGATGAGAAAAAATAAATTTCAAGAAATCTATCAGGAAATATCTGATCAAATTCAAGAGGGTGTCTTAAAAGCCAATACTCAGCTTCCCTCCGAACACGATTTAGCAGACAAATATGAAACATCGAGGGAAACTGTAAGAAAGGCACTAAATCTTTTATCACAAAATGGCTTTATACAAAAAATCCGTGGTAGAGGATCAATCGTTCTAGAAACAAATAAGTTTAGCTTTCCTGTTTCGGGATTGGTAAGTTTTCAAGAGTTGTCAGAGTCCATGGGGAAAAACAGTGTAACGACTGTTCATGAATTTGACTTGATAGAGCCTGATGCGTTTCTTCAGCAGCAGCTTCAAACAGAGTCTGAAGAGCTAACATGGAAAGTCATTCGATCACGACAGCTTGATGGAGAGCGCATCATTTTGGACAAGGATTACTTCTTGAAAAAATACGTACCCAAGCTCACGAAAGAAATTGCTGAACAGTCCATTTACGCTTATTTAGAGCATGAGTTGGGACTGAAGATCAGTTTTGCAAAAAAGGAAATTGTCGTCGTAGATTGTACAGAAGAAGATAAGAAATTGTTGGATCTTGGTACTTTCGAGCATATTGTCGTTGTAAAAAACTATGTGTACCTGGAAGATGCGAGTCTGTTTCAATACACAGAATCTCGCCATCGCCTAGATCGCTTCCGATTTGTCGATTTTGCGAGGCGGGGAAGATGAATGATAGCAGGAGAATCACACAAAAAACCGCAGAGAAATTAAAATCCTCTGCGGTTTTTTTGTGACTAAAATCCATTAGGACCATCACCACTATTCCAATGACTGCCAACTTCACCTTGTCGTACACGAGGATCAACGTTAGTGGTATGTTTATCATTTCTTTTCTTTCTTCTATAATCTATGATAAATGCTAATGCTAAAATTCCGATGATGAATAGTAGCAACCACCACAAAGTAATACCCCCTTTTATTAAAGTGATTTTACCTTAGAATTAATTTATATCGCCAACATAAGTAGGTCCGTTGTATTTTGAAAAGCTCTTTTCCTGAATCAATGGAATGATTTCATGGGGATAATAATTATACTCTAAGAGCCGGTCGATCGGCAGCCACTTGATGGCTAATTGAGTAGAATCTGGAGAAAGCGGCTGAAAACGTGATGGAACCTTTTCTAAGAAAGCTTCAAAGATATGTTCTACAATATGTATTCGGTCCTCCTCTTTTTGATTCACAACGTGATTTTTGCTAATGAATTCCCGAACCCACAACAATGGACCAACTTCTACTTTTACACCTAGTTCTTCTAAGCATTCTCGAATCACAGCGTCTGATAAAGATTCATTAAAATCCTGTCCACCACCTGGTATAACATATTTTGCTTCATATTCGTTTCCTTTTTTAATCGTTAAAACATGATGATCATGAATGATTAATGCTTTCACTGAACTTCTAATTCTTTTCATATTGTCAGGCCTCCGTAAATATGTCTTCTTTAATTTACCATGTCTGTAATGTTGACAGCTTCTGTAAAGTTCGTTAGTATTATAACAGTTACCAACACGCTTCAACGCGTAAAAGCGTTTAAGTAAATAAGCGTAAGAAGATGAACGGAGAGATTTTCATGAAAAAACAAATGAAGCTACCGGTGGCTATTGGATTATTCACAATGATTTTTGCTGTGATGTTCACGAGTCTCGTGTATATAAAAGTTGAACCACATATACCATTGTTAGCCTGCTTGATCTTATTGGGAGCAGTAGGCGTTGTCTTTGGCGCACCATGGAAGACGATAGAAAAAGGAATATTGAACGGAATCATTGCCGGATTGCAGCCGATCATGATTCTGTTAACAGTAGGACTTGTTATAGCAAGTTGGATGTTAAGTGGAACAGTGCCTACGTTACTGTTTTATGGGATGGATATCATTCAGCCTGAATGGTTTGCAGTAAGTGCCCTCATCATTACTGTTATTGTTTCGTCTTTTACAGGAAGTTCGTTTACAACCGTTGGTACGGTTGGTGTAGCCTTAATGGGTATCAGTCACGTGCTTGGAGTGAACCCAGCATTAGCTGCAGGAGCTATTGTCTCTGGAGCATGTTTCGGAGACAAAATGTCACCACTGTCTGATTCAACAAACTTTGCACCAGGAGTCGTTGGCGTAAATATGTTTGAGCACATTCGACACATGATGTGGACAACGGTTCCGGCATTCATTCTGACTGCTATTGCCTTTTTCATACTTGGTGGAAGTGGAGGCAACGCGAATCTTCAAGAAATCAAAGAAATACAATCTGTACTTTCGAGCGAATTCCCAATCCATCTTTTAACTTTGATATCACCAGTCGTTGTACTGGTTTTGGCATTTCGTAAATTGCCTATCATACCTATTCTTTTAGCTGGGGTAACGGTGTCAATCATCGTTGGATTTTTCTTAGTACCAGACCTGACGCTACAAAAAGTGATCAATGTTATGCAGAATGGTTTACAAACACAGACTGGTAATGAAACAGTAGATACCATCGTAAACAAAGGTGGATTAATGTCTATGATGTGGTCGATCTCGCTAGTACTAATTGCATTAGGTTTAGGTGGAGTGATTCAAGCGTTAGGAATGTTTGATCTATTGTTTGGAGCTGTGAAAAACACGACTCAAAAAGCAAGCAAGTTAATCGCGACTACCCTAGCTTCTTCAGTAGGAATCAATTTACTTGCAGGAGAGATGTACCTTTCCATCCTGTTACCGGGACAGGCATTAAAGGATGCATACATTAAGTCCGGCGTCCCGTTAAAAAACTTATCTAGAACGGTAGAAGATGGAGGAACACTTGTAAATCCACTCGTTCCTTGGAGTGTGAGTGGTGCATTCTTTGCATCAACATTAGGTGTATCAGTTATAGAATACATTCCATATGCATTATTCTTATGGCTGTCTCCAATGTTTACATTATTACTCGCTTATACAGGTTGGAGTATCGGGCAAAAAAAAACTAATCAAATAGATAATGATCATACAGCAGCATAACAAATAATGAGAAGCATCTTGAGGGATGCTTCTTTTTCATTGACAATAAAGAGGTTTATTATTATTATCATTATCGATAACAATAATAAAAAAGGATGATTCTGTATCATGCAAAGCAAAGCAGATTTTATCTTACATCCTGTTCGAATGAAAATTATACAGCAGCTTTCTAAAGGTCCTGCTACCGTAATGGAATTAAAAGAATGGGTGTCTGAAGTTCCTCAAGCGACGTTATACAGACATTTAAATCTACTTAGTAAAAATGAGATCATATATGTTGTTGAAGAAAGAAAAGTACGAGGTGCGGTCGAGCGTACGTATGCTCTGGACCAGAATTCAGCATATATATCTGCTGAAGAAGCTGCTAACTTATCAAAAGAAGAACATATGAAAATGTTTATGACGTTTGTATCAAATGTTACGGGCGAAGTGGAAGCTTATTTAAACGGCAATACAAATCTTAAAACAGACATTTTTGGATATAACCAGTTGGATCTTTATTTAAATGATGAAGAGTGGGAAGAACTTAGTCAGGGAATGCAGGAACTAATCGGCAAATATGTGCCAAACAGACCTTCGAAGCATAATAAAAGGGTTAAGCTCGTTCAGATGTTGGTACCTGAGCCTAAAAAGAGTATGTAAGAAGATGAAACGCTGATATATTTAGCAGTATGCATTATACTGTATTCATATCAAAAAATACCAAATGAATACCGTTATTAATAATGATAACATTCCATAAAATTAAAAGTTAGGTGATAGAGCATGAACATGACTAGATTTTACAGAAATTTATTTGAACTGAATGGCCACCCAGTCGTGGCACGTTCATTAAAAAAATTCGCACAATCTAAAGCAAGTAAACCTTTCATTCCTTCATTCGTGAAACTATATAAAATAAACATTAACGAAGCCACTCGTGAGCTAAAAGAGTATCATTCTCTTCATGATGTTTTTATCCGTGATTTAAAATCTGATGCTCGTCCAGTTCCAACGGATGCTCATGCATTTGTAAGTCCTTGTGATGCTGTGTTATCAGTAGTAGATCATCTTACTGAAGAGAGCCGTTTTACTGTAAAGGGACAGGAATATACGGTGGCTGAGTTATTAGGTTCTGAATCAGAAGCAAAGAAATACAGTGGAGGACAAGTATTTGTTTTCTATTTAAGTCCTACGGATTACCATCAAGTCCATGTACCTGTGGATGCTGAAGTTGAGTCCGTATACACACTAGGAAGAGAAGCTGCCCCGGTCAACGAGCTTGGATTACGTCATGGACTACGACCGTTAACACGGAATTACAGATTAGTTACTAGAATGAATGCAGGTGGCCAACCTCTTGCACATGTTATGGTCGGTGCTTTGAATGTAAATACGATTGAACGTACGAATTATGAGCCTGCTGTAAAAAGAGGAGATTCATTTGGGTACTTTTCATTCGGCTCTACCGTAGTATTATGTATTCCACAAGGTGCTTTGAAGTTTACAGGGAAAAAAGGAAAAGTTAAGATGGGTGAGCTTCTTGGTGAATGGATTCCGAGAGAGGTTTAATTATCAAACTAAAAAGCTGTTTCAATTTACTTAGCAGCTCTCAATAGTAGTTGATTTCCGCTCCAGGTTGCTCGCTTTCCATGGGGCGACCGGTGAGCCTCCTGCCTAGTTGCAGTGACTAGCCCCTCGAGGTCAAAAGTTAAACGGTCAAGAAGGCAAAGTGCGCCTTCCTAGCCCATTCACCTTTTGCTTGTCGGGGCTGAACGAGCCACTTCCACTTTTCGGTCTGACCGCTCGTCCCATAGGAGTCTCGCACCTTGCGCTACAATCAACTCGCATATGAAGAGAAAAACATAAAAACAACCTTTTGCTAAACCTCTACTTGATAACGGAACGGTTTTAGGATGAGTATATTGATTTAGTTAATAAAACATCACATAAGAAAAAAGGATAAAACTACTCGTCATGTCGAGTTAGTTTTATCCTTTTTCTGTTTCAATTTTTCCCCTCACATCACGCTGCGAGTTCTTTTTTGTCTTCTTGAACTTCTTTTTTTAGAATACCCGCGATAAAAGCGGTAACGATTGAACCGATTAGAATCGCTAATACATATAACGACGGATTTCCGTTTACGATTGGGATAACGAACGCGCCTCCATGTGGAGCGGGAAGTCCGATGCCGAATACCATAGACAATGCACCAGCTACAGCGGATCCTATAACGGCGGCCGGGATTACACGACCAGGATCGGCAGCGGCGAATGGTATAGCACCTTCTGTAATAAAAGAAGCTCCCATAATGTAATTTGTTTTCCCTGCTTCTCGCTCTGCTTTTGTATATTTCTTTTTAAACAATGTTGTTGATAGTGCGAGACCAAGTGGTGGCACCATACCACCAGCCATAATGGCTGCATGTGGGGCAAAGTTACCTGCATCGATCATCGCGATACCGAATGTGAAAGCGGCTTTATTGATAGGTCCACCCATATCGACAGCCATCATTCCGCCTAGAATTAAACCTAAGAATACAAGATTTCCGGTTCCCATCCCTTTTAACCACAACGTTAATGCGTCGTTCAATGCTTTCACGGGTTCAATCACAATGAACATCATGATCAGACCGGTGAGAAGGATACCGAATAAAGGATAAAGAAGAACAGGTTTGATTCCTTCTAGTGATTGAGGCAAGCTGCTAAACAACTTTTTTAATCCAAGAACTAAATATCCTGCTAAGAAACCAGCGATCAGCCCGCCAAGGAATCCAGCTCCGCCTGTTGCGGCCATAAATCCTCCGACCATACCAGGCGCAAATCCTGGACGATCTGCGATACTCATCGCAATAAAACCTGCTAATACAGGAATCATTAAAGCAAACGCGTTACCGCCACCTATCGTGCTCAGTGCTTCAGCGATCGGATGATAAGAAGGATCTTTCGGATCAGCTGCGTTAATGCCGAAAATAAACGAGATAGCGATTAAGATTCCTCCACCAACAACGAAGGGAAGCATGTTGGAGACACCGCTCATCAAGTGTTTATAAAAACCAGATCTTCCTCCTGGTGAAGCAGCTTTCTTATTATCAACACCCTTGGTTTCTCCGTTACTTTTATAAACGGGTGCATCTTGATCTAACGCTTGCTGAATGAGCTGTTGAGGCTTTCGAATTCCTTGAGCAACTGGGACTTGAATTACGTGCTTGCCGTTGAAACGCTCCATCTCAACTTGTTTGTCTGCAGCGACAATAATCGCATGAGCTTCATCAATATCTTCTTTCGTAAGTGCGTTTTTAATTCCGCTCGAACCATTTGTTTCTACTTTTAAGTTGACGTCCATTTCCTTCGCTTTTGCTTTTAGCGCATCAGCGGCCATATACGTATGAGCAATTCCTGTAGGACAGGCTGTAACGGCTAGTATTTTTTGTTTTGATGAAGAAGAGGTCGGAGCATCTTCTTTCTCCATCTCTTTTTCTTTAGCATCAATCGCATCTAAGATCTCTTTTTCTGTTGTAGCAGATTGGAGTTTCGATCTGAAATTAGGGTCCATCAAAAAGCTTGAGAGTCTAGAGAGTGTTGCTAAATGGTCATTGTTAGCGCCTTCATATGCAGCGATCATAAAGAACAGATGCGCGTTTTGACCATCCAAAGATTCATAATCGATGCCGTCTGTTGAACGGCCGAAAGCGATAGCAGGCTCGCTTACAGCATTTGTTTTTGCATGAGGTATGGCGATTCCTTCACCAATACCTGTTGTACTTTGGCTTTCTCTGGCTAAGATTGCTTCTTTATATCCTTTTTTATCACTTAGTTTTCCAGCTGTATGCAGTTTCTCAATTAATTCATCGATTACTGCTTCTTTGTATTGAGACTGTAAGTTTAATAAGATTGTATCTTTTGTTAATAAATCCGTGATTTTCATCATCATTCCTCCTCGTTATCGTGTTACTTCTTCTATAACGATCTGTTTGCGTAACGATTCTACCTGTTCTAGCGTGCACAAGTCTTCTGAAAAAGCAGTGGCACTTCCTGCAGCGACTCCGTATTGAAACGCGGTTGAGAGGTCACGCTCTTGGATGATCTGAGATAGGAATCCTGCTACAACCGAATCACCAGCACCTACTGAATTTTTAACGGTTCCAACGGGTACGTTTGATATTAGGACAGTATCTTTGTTAAGAAAGATTGCCCCATCTCCAGCCATAGAAACGATGACATTCTGTACACCAGCTTCTAACAGCTTTTTGCCGTAAAAAATAGCATCCTCTTTACTGTTAACGTCTGTTTGAAAAAGTTCTCCCAGTTCATGGTGGTTTGGTTTGATTAAAAAGGGCTGAAACGATAGCGTCTTCCGCAGTGCTTCTCCAGCCGTATCAATGACCGCGTGAATGCCTAGGTCTTTACACTTTTTTGCGATCTCTGCATAAAAATCCTCTGAGATCGATGGTGGAATGCTTCCAGCAAGAAGGAGGAAATCACCTTCGCTCATGTGGTCGATCTTTTGAAGTAAATCATGTTGTTTTTCTATAGAGATAGAAGGTCCAAGACCATTAATCTCTGTTTCCTTATGAGACTTGAGCTTCACATTAATTCTCGTAACTTCTGAAACATTTATAAAATCATGAAGAATTTGCTCTTCTGTTAAAAAGTCTTTTAAAAAAGCACCAGTAAAGCCACCGGTGTATCCAAGCGCAGTACTGTCTATCCCAAGATGCTTTAGGACGCGTGAAACGTTGATGCCTTTTCCACCGGGGTATACAAAGGTGTCTGATGTGCGGTTTAAATGTCCTTCTTTAAAATCCTCCACTCGAGCTATATAATCGATGGATGGATTGAGTGTGCAAGTATAAATCATGGTGTCACAACCCTTATCTCTGTCTTGTCTTGAAAGTCATAGATGACGTCATCATCAATTTCGTTCGTAATAATAATAGCCACACTTAAGTCAGCTACTTTTGAGAACGAAGTCTCATGAAACTTCGTATGATCAGCTAATATGAATGCTTTTTGTGAAAGAGAGATCGCTAAACCTTTTACTGCGGCCTCTTCCGGATCTGGCGTAGTGAAGCCTGCCTCCATATGAATGCCGTTCATCCCAAGAAACACCTTATCAAATCGGTAGGAACTCAAACTCTTAATCGCACTGCTGCCAACAAGTGCTTTCGTTTTAGACTTTACGAGTCCACCTATCAAGTACGTCTTAATCTCGAGCTCACTTAACGCATCGAGGTGTGAGATGGCATTCGTTACAACCGTAATCTCTCTATCCTTTAGATGAGGAATCATCTTTAGTGTTGTCGTACCTGCATCGAGATAGATACAATCTCCAGTCTCAACTAAGTCGCATGCATACTGTGCAATTTTTTGTTTTTCTACAGCGTTTCTCTCGGATTTTTCATAAACGCTCAATTCCTCACTTTTTTGGTGAGTAAGTGATGCTCCGCCATGTACGCGTTTTAATTTCTTTTCTTTCTGCAACTGACTTAAATCTCTGCGTATCGTAGACTCAGAGGACGCTGTTGCTTCTACGAGTTCTTGTATGGTTACTACTGACTTTTCGCCTAAAACTTCAATAATCTTACGATGTCTTTCAGGTGTAAGCATTCTGACACCTCCAAATGTTCTTTATCTTTGACATCATTTTAACGTAAGCCCTTACATTTTTCAATCATAAACAACCAAAAATAATCAAAATCAGCCATAGCCAAAGTATTCCATTTCTTTTGGTATAATGAGGGTACATAAAAAGCTGAAGGTTGTGAGAAGTGTGAGTAGTATAGAATTACATACAGATTATCCAAAAACGAGGGTGACTTTAGCAGAGGATCTTAGATTATTAGGATTAAAAAAAGGAATGACTGTTATCGTTCACTCTAGCTTGAAGTCGCTAGGTTGGGTTGTAGGAGGACCTGTTGCAGTTGTGCAAGCGTTAATGGACGTTATTACAGAAGAAGGAACATTGGTTATGCCTACACACACGGCTCATTATTCTGATCCGGCAGGGTGGCTGAATCCACCAGTTCCAAAGGATTGGTGGCCAACAATCATAGAAGAGATGCCTGCGTTTGATCCAGCTGTAACACCGACCTATTTTATGGGAGCGATTGTAGAAGCATTTCGCACGTTTCCGGGTGTCTTAAGAAGCAATCATCCAACAGAATCTTTTGCTGCATGGGGAAAAAATAAAGAAACGATCATAAACGATCATTCAGTGGATTTCGGTTTAGGCGAACAGTCACCTCTTGGAAGAGTTTATGAACTTCAAGGTCATGTTCTTTTATTAGGTGTAGACTATGATTCGAATACCTCCATGCACTTAGCAGAACATCGCGTACCGTCACCAAAAACAGAACAAAATGCAGGCCCGTTTTTTAGCGATGGAAAAAGAGTTTGGAAGTCGTTCACTCAGATCTCTTATCGAGAAGAATTGTTTGAAGAGATTGGAGAGGTTTACGAGCAAAATAGTTATCCAGTCAAGAAAGGAAAAGTTGGGATGGCTGATTGTCGACTGATTCCACAGAAAGAACTCGTAGACTTTACGGAGAATTGGCTAAGTCAGTATGACCAAAGTAATAAACCGATTGAGCATGCTTAATGTTGTGAAAAGAAGGGTATGTTTAGTAGCAAATCCAATGAAATGAGGGAATTGCGATGAGGCGTTCCGTTCCAGCCACAATTATTTCATTCATAGTCGGTATCATTCAGCTTATCTTAATTTTACGTTTTATTTTCCAGCTGTTTAATGCAAATGAAGGAGCAGCTTTCGCACAGCTCATATACGGTCTGAGCCAACCGCTTCTATTACCATTTGCAGCGATTTTTCCAAACGTCGAACTAGCCAATGGATTTCTGATCGAATTGTCCACGATTGTTGCAATCATTGTGTATGGCGTAGTGGGCATGCTGCTAAAAAGGCTTTTCTCAGTAAGAAAAGCAGATCACGTTCATCGTGAAACGGTGATTAGAGAAGAACCCGTTATCCGAGACGAGGCAACGACTAGAGAAAAGAGAATCATACGAGAAGAAAAAAGATAGAACTAAAAAAGCGTACACCGGCAAATTAGGTGTACGCTTTTTTTATGTCACATTAATTAGAAGAAAAACGAAGATGGGAAGTAGATAATCTTCTTTTTTGTTCGAGGATTGTTGCCCTTAAATTTTTTTCTTCACTTCATTGCAAGTTGATTGGAGTGGAAGGTGCGAGACTCCTGCGGGACAGGTGGGCAGGTGAGACATTTAGTGGCGCAAAGCGGCAAGTGGCTCACCGCCTGCCCCGCGGAAAGCGAGCAACCTGGAGCGGAAATCAACCACATTCAATCCCAACATCGAGTGCGAAAAATTACCTTAAATCACTTATATATTATGCAATCGTAATAACTTCATATGTAGCAGAAAGCTCTACAAAGTGTGCCATTCCTGAAATTTCCCCAGCCGCAAGCTCATTTTCAACGTTATAGTGGTCAACACATGTCTTGCAGGCGAATACTTTAACACCTTTTTCTTCAATTTCCTTAAGATGCAGCGAACATAGAGACTGTTCTGTGAGACAATATACGCCGCGATTCATGAAAAAGATAGCAGCTGGAAGATCAGATTGCTGTTTTAAAACAGTAAAATACGTTTCCATTACATTTTCTCCAAGAGCAGGATCATTGCCAGTACCAAATGAGTCAGTTGTTACAAGAATGATTTTGTTCTGCACGTCAAATCACGCCTCTCTCATATTCTTTTGGCGATAGCCAATATCTTTGTGTGAATTATACCACGCTTTGTTTAAACAAAGTCAGAGTTTGTTATGCTAGAAAGAGGAGGATGATGGTTATGAATGAATCTCTTTTTACCGTTATTGAAAAAGAAGAAGGACGTCGAGCGACATTTGAAGTCCTTGAATATAAGCAGTTGCCTGTAACAAGTGCAGGTTCAAGTTCCTCATATTATGCCAAAGAAACCGGGATATCGTTAAAGCAAGTTCGTATCACATTGCGCCAAGGAGCTGTTCAAGCTGAGGCGGGAGCATTGCAGTTTATGAAAGGTGATCTAGGACTGAAAAGTAATGCAGGTGGAGTTGGAGGATTCATGAAGAAGATGGCTTCCAATATTTTAACGGAAGAATCTTTGTTTAAACCATTGTATGAAGGAACGGGAGAAATCTACTTAGAGCCGTCGTATGGTCACTATTTGTTGTTGAACTTAAATGACGAAGAAGTAGTTGCTGATCGCGGAATGTTTTATGCGGCAGAACCATCCGTACAATTAGGTGTAGCCAGACAAAAACTAACTTCTTCTATAAAAGGAGAAGACGGGCTGTTTCAAACGAGATTAAGAGGCTCTGGCTTTTGCGTGCTTCAAAGTCCTGTTCCGCTTCAACAGATTATGAAGGTAGAGCTTCATGATGAAAAGCTTCAAGTGGATGGTAACTTTGCACTTTTAAGAAAAGGGGATATCGATTTTTCTGTTAAACGAGCTTCCTCTTCTATCATCGGATCGGCGACAAGTGGAGAGGGTTACCTGCACGTTTTTGAAGGAACCGGCGAGGTGTGGATAGCACCGACACTAGGAAGATAAAAGAAAAAGCTGACATGAAAGGTTGAACGCCTCATCCTTTCGTGTCAGCATTTTTTTTGTTGGGATCTAAAGCCTCAACACACATCAAGTCACAAGAAGTACATCTTGAAATGAGATCTAAAAGCTGCACCTACTCTTCAAACTGCCCGTTGTCAGTTGTTTGATTCGTTGTGTTATTAGCGTTCATGCTGTTCTCAGCAACTGTACCGCTGGTCTCGTTTGAATTTACTTGTATGGGTACGGTCGGATTCATCACTTCTCCGCCATTTTTGTTAACGGAAATGGTTAAGATCCCATTCGTATATTGAGCGTTAACATCTTCGTTTCTAAACATAAAAGGCAATTGTACGAACCGCTCCGTTCGTTTCATGGACTTTCTTTGTTGAAAATGCCCTGTTCTTTTATTTTTTGTGGATCGGATTTCTTCTCGTTGTGCCTTTATTTGAAGTCCTTGATTGAGGATTTCAATCTGAAGATCTTCTGGGTTATAGTCTTTTAGATTTGCACGAATCTTGTAGTCGTCCGCTGTTTCTTCTGTATCCACTTCAAAAGACATCTGGTCTGCAAATTTCTCAAACTGAGTGAGTCCTTTGTTGACATATTGGTCAAAAGATTTTAGCCAGTCATCCATAGAACGGTTATTAAAAAAAGGCATCAATGGACCTTTGCCTAACATCCTTATACCCCCTAAGCATTGCCGGCATTATTTGAATCAAAGATATCAGGATCTAATGTGTTTGTTGCGTTAACCACATTGGTTGTTTGTATAAAATTCCCTGTGTTTCCTCCGCCAGAGCCGTTGTATCCTTTGCCTGTTGATTTGGGATTGATGACGAGGGTATCGCCAAAATTCACAACCCCTTCTGCCGCATTAATATTGATAGGAGCTACAATTAAACAGGGCACTTTTAGCACCTCCCTTTGTCTAAGAAATAACGATTGTGACGTCGTCCTTTACAGATAAGTTATGTAGGTAGAAGCCTAAAGGTGAATGTTAACGTTTAAGCACAAAAGATTGGGCGGATGCATATTATGTGAGAAGTACTTGAAGGTGGGGATGAACGTATATGCCAGCAATTGTGGGATCTGTATCGGTAAACTCCGTATCGAGCGGCAGCGTTTTTCATGTAGGAGACGTCCAGACCATATGTCCAGTCAGTTATGCAAAAACGTATGCAGGAGCAGGATCTTTCAATACTGGGGATAATCTACGTCTGGAGAACGGTTATAATGTTACGTTTACGCAAGACCCTGATGTAAATGATAGTAACGCAGCAGCAAATTTTTAAACAACAAGCAAATTCCTTAGGTAGAAGGCATACATCTAACTAAGGAGCTGATTGTATGAATGAAGAGAGCAACTATTACTTGAGCAAGCTTCAACAGATGATTCTCGATCAGAATGATAAGATAAGAGACTTAGAAGACCAGATAAAAGCATTAAAGAAACAAGTGAGCGATCTATCATCCCAACCTCAAAATGTAGAATATAAGTTTGATCAGTTAAAGATAGAAAAACTCGAAGGCACTCTGCACATTGGACTTGGGCATTCAGATGATAGCAAAGACTTGATCGAACAGTTCAATATTGGTCAGAATACCCTTCAGATGCCAGGAAAGATGGAACGAAGTACGATTGAAAATCCAAACTACCGTGAGATGATTCAAGTGATGGATGGTTTTTTTGAGAAAGAAGCTCCTGTCTATTTAAAATCACTTGAAAGTAAAATGAATATTCCTTTAGATGAACCTTATCGAATCTTCATATTAGAAGATGTTCAGCGACAAGTTCCAGGAAGAATCAAGCACTATCTGACTAAATATGAGCCTAAGGATGAGCGGGGAAGAAGAGATATCATTCAAAAAACAAAAGAGGACATCTATCGTGGAATCGAAACTTTTATCGTGCATTTGAGAGATTCTAAGTCTACTGGAGGGGATGAAAGTGAAATTTTGCGTAACCAATCATGAGTTGTTTGTGGGAGAGATTAACATCATCGGCGTGGGGCTGTCATCGGTCGTATTAATCGGAGATACAGATTGTATCAGCTTGGGTTCTGCCTTTGACACACCTCCTGAATCATTGGTTTTAGGTACATCACTCGTTCCCCTATAAGAGGTGCACTATGTATCGAACATCTGTCGTAGACTGTGTCATCCTAAATTCACTTGCTAATTCAGGTGTCCTACAAACAGGAGATACTGACAAGATCAATAGTTTTTCTGCAGCTCTTGCTATCCAGAGAGAAAGTACAAAGTTTGGAACCTTCAATGTTCCATACAGCAAATACAAAGTTTTTTCACAGCCGGTATTAGTTCCAGTTTGTCCGGTGTATAAGATTAAACAAACGTATCATGCGAACCCATATATCAGAGTTGGAAAAATAGATATTCTTGGGGTGTCCAGTTCATCGATCCTTCATATCGGATCAGTCCATGATATAAAGCTTCAATCTCGTGTTAAGCATGTTCGTAATTTCTTAACTAATCCTAATCCGGAAAGTGAGGAGGAGGAATCATGAACCTTTTTGTTAGTCAGACGATCGTTATTCAGCAGATAAGAGTGGATGGCATACAAAACTCATCTGTGCTCCAAATAGGAAGCGCCGGGGTTATACAGCCGATATCGCAATTATTTAACACAGGCGGTTTTACAGGTCCTGCCCCTCAGATTCCGGATCCAGATACTCCTTCTGTTCCTTTAGGGCCGCCTTCATAAGAGGTGATTGAATTGGACACTTGGAAACAAATGATGGACTGGAAAAGGATGGCCGAAGAATACTTTGGTGATCAGTTCTTTACGCCGAATCAGAATCAAAGGTCGAATGCTAATCAAAATAACGAAAGTCCGCTTTGTAACATCTATGACACACCACAGGAAATATGCTGTGTGTTGGCACTTCCCGGTTTGAATCGCACAGAGGATGTTGAAGTGATGGTCGACCCGTTTAAGCTGACCGTACAAGGCAAGTTATCATTGACGCTAGATTCCTATCACTTAAGTTCAGAGGAATTTCAACTTGGTACTTTTAATCGAGAGATTCATTTACCTGAAAAAGTTCTTCAGGAGCCTGTTCAAGCTTTTTATCGAAAAGGGTTGTTGTTTATTCGGTTATTAAAAGATACACGACCTGGAGCTAATCAACGAAAGGTCAATCTGAACTGGGTGCAGGAGTAGTGAGTGTAAGCTTGACGAACAGCTATGAGCTCGCTTACAATTTAGAAAAACAACGGAAGGAACAGGTGTATACGTCCAATGCGCAATTAATCTGATTTTAGCCATTTACTTAAATAAAAAGTAGAACGCTAGATAGGATTTCTCTGCCCATTTTTAGGACTTCATTACAGGCCTGTTTTTTGTTTGCAAAAAAACACACTACTACGTTTTTTTGTGATATCTATTTTGGCTTGGGCAGACCTCTCTAGTTAATAGGGGAGGTTTTTTTATGCTTTTATTAGAAGCAAAGCATCTAGAAAAATCGTATGATGGAAAATTAATTTTAAAGCAAACAGAACCGCTACAACTTTTTGCTAACGACCGAGTGGGTTTAGTTGGTTTGAACGGTACTGGAAAGTCAACGTTTCTCAAATTACTGGCAGAAACGGAGGAAAGAGATGCTGGAACCGTCCAGCATTACGGAACCCTAGCGATCGTGAGTCAATTTGAACAAGGAGAGCAAAGTATTACTTCAAAAAGTGAGGCAGCATGGAATCTGCAGGGCAAAAGTTATGACACGATGAGTGGTGGTGAAAGAACGCGTACTCAAATTGCTGCTGCCCTAGAACAAAATCCAGATATCCTCATCTTAGATGAACCTACTTCTCATCTCGATGTTGAAGGAATGGATCAGCTCGCAGAAGTTCTTCAACATTTTAAAGGAGCGCTATTACTCGTCTCTCATGACCGGGTATTTTTAGATATGGTATGTACAAAGATAATTGATTTGGATCAACAAGCATTCACAACGTACCCTGGCAACTATTCAGATTATCTGATCCAAAAAGATCAGCAGCTAAAGAGAAAGCATTTTGAATATGAACAATATGTAAAAGAAAAAACAAGGCTAGAGAAAACGGCAAAAGATAAAGCATTGAAAGCCAAGAGTATGAAAGATAAACCATCACGCATGTCTTATAGTGAAGCAAAGCTAGGGAAAGGAAAGCTTCAAGGTGCAAAACGCCAACTTGAAAAAAAATCAAAAGTAATCGAAAAAAGAATTGAAATGCTCGATAAAAAAGAAAAGCCAAAGAAACAGCAAAATGTTGAATTCGATATACAGCGATTCTCTAGAGTTCGTGGTAAGCAAGTGTTAGCCGTTAAAGATCTCACTTTAGGATTTAATGGGAAGCAGCTGATTAAAAATCTTACGTTCTCTGTAAAACCGGGGATGAAGATCGTTTTGACAGGCAAGAACGGAACCGGGAAATCCACCTTGCTTCAAGAAATCTATAACGGAAATGAAGCGATCGTAAAGTCCAATCAGCTCAAAGTAGGCTACTTCCACCAGCATCTAAATATTTTAGATCCACTAAAAAGTATTCTGGAGAACGTGATGGAACATAGTCTTTACGATGAAACATGGGTGAGAACAGTCTTAGCTAGAATGTTGTTTAAACGTGAGGATGTTTTTAAACGAGTAGAAGTGTTAAGTGGCGGCGAAAAGATGAAGACAGCTTTAGCAAAACTTTTCTTGAGTGACTACAATGTATTGTTGTTAGATGAACCTTCCAATTATTTGGATTTGTTTACAAGAGAAGCGTTAGAAGAAGTCTTGGTAGCCTATCCCGGTACGTTCATCTTGGCCACACACGATAGACGTCTAATGGAAAAGACAGCTACACACATTTTAGAGCTAGAGCAACCGAAAGCATCTTGGTTCGAAGGAAATTATGCAGAGTATAATAAACGAAACGAAAATCAGAACGAGGGTAACCAGGAGGATGCCGATAAGTTGCTCAAGCTGCAGTTTGAGATGACGGAACTGATCAGTCAGCTTTCCACATGTTTAGACGTAAGGGAAAAAGTAAATCTCGATCAGAGGTACAAAGAGGTTTTAAGCACGATTAACAAGTTAAGGTCATAAAGAAAAGAGCCGTTCACATGAGCGGCTCTACTTGTTTTTATCTATTTTTACTGGTGGTTCTTCTTGCTCAGTTATTCCAGAATCATAGCCGATCTGATTCAAATCTTTTTTGTCAGCCACCGTACCACCGGCCATTCCTTCATTCATCATCCGGTCAACGTCTAAATATAAATCTTTTTTTCCTTCATTTTCTTTATCTTTTTTAGCCATTTTGATCAGCCTTTCTTTTTTGGACTAGTATTAGATTGTCCTATTTCGAAACTTATTTTCGGCAAACTCGTATAAAATAATAAGTGAAAAATCGAATACAAGAGATTCAAATATAGTAAACCCAATCGAAATGAGGAGATCATATGAAAAAAACACTATTGGCAGTTCTTTTATCATTCAGTGTTCTTACAGGTTGTTCAGCGGTGGAAGACGTAACGAACGGTATTAATTATGTACCAGAAGCAACTGAATACATTAACGACGTTCAACAATTTTCTAAAGAAATTCCTTCATTAGCTGAGAAAGCTGTCTCAGATCAGAATGCACGTGTTGAGTTAGAGAAGGCACTACAAGAAATGAATACGACGATTGAAGAATTTAATGAACTATCCCCACCGTCTGTATTTGAAGATATTCATAATCAGGTGATGGAACAGAATCAAACGTTCCAAGATGGAATAGATAAATATTTAACTGCGGTAGAGAACGGAGAAATAACCCCTGATTTCTTGGAGAAGAGTGGTTTGCTAGAAGATGTGAAAGTGTACACTGACTTATTGAACGATATTAAGCAATTAGGCGAGTAATCCTTTTTTCTTACTTTTTCTCATTTATTTAAAATTTCATGTTACATTTCGACTAAATTCGGGAATATGACAATGAGATAATTGGTGAGGGTGGGTAAAAGAATGGATGACTATCATATCAAGATTGAAGATTATATGCAGCTATTGAAGAAAAGATACAAAAAAGGAAGGCTTCAGGCGAAACAATATCGAAAACGATTAGAGCTCATTCATCTTTGGCACATTCGAGGCGTGGTTAAAGTGCCAAAGGACTAACTTGAAAAATAACCAGTCTTTGACGATAAATGTATAAACACGACTAGTCTTGGCAGGTGCAACATGATTTTAATAAATAATACGTTCGAAAAAGCTAGGCATACAAAATATGATTACTTCTATCATATTGCGTTTGCCGTTCTTTTCTGTTTATACAGTTTCCTGATGCTTTTTTCCAGCAAACTGCTGGGTTTTTTGTTTTTTATTTATGGCTTACTCTTATTAGGTCATACAGTTTGGAAGGGGATTCGCACGCTTTATTCCATTCCTTATACGTTGTTCGGATTATCGATTCTGTTTTTTAGCAGATTGTTTTGGATGCAGGCCATTTCTGTACTGCCAGTTTTCTTTTTTGACATCTTTCAGATCGGTTTTTTTCTCGGGGTAGTGATTGGGATTTGTTTGCTTTATAGTGTAATGATTAAGGGAGCACCTCTAGCTAACAAACTTCAAACCCACGGTGTTCATAGCATGTACTTTATTACAGGAAGCCTCTTATTTCCGTATACATGGATCTTTAGCTATGGAGCAGTCATGCAAGGAAATGATCGCAGCCTCATATGGGCATTGCTTATTCTCATCCTATGGGGGACATTATATTTCGTGCAGCTCGTTACTCATCGTAACAAAGTCATGCTAGCGGCATTATATGCAGTAAATCTAGGCATAGGATGCTGGACGATCTACAGATGGATAAACATACTGACGTAAGAAAAGAGAAGCCTTTTTG
>NZ_JACZDW010000004.1:0-642631 GCF_015903875.1 Fictibacillus sp. 7GRE50 | reverse complement strand
AAATGAATGGCTCTTTTTGGAGTACTATTTAAAAACTTGGAAAATGGAAGCACTTGAAATGGAAATTAACCGATTTCAAGTACATAAATAATCCTAAATCTTTTCTTGTAACACTGTAGCATCTATATGCGAAAAGTCTGCTAAGGTAGGTTCTTTCGTATCAAGTTTAAGAGAACGGGCTGTAGAAGCATGAACTTTCTTCAACAAATCAGGATTGTTCATTAATCGCTGACCATAAGAAGGAATCATCTCTTTGATCTTTGGTTCCCATTTACCAATCTCTTGCGGGAAGCATTTGTTTAATATCTCTAACATAACGTGAACAGCTGTTGAAGCTCCTGGTGATGCGCCGAGTAATGCAGCGATCGAACCATCAGCGGATGTAATTACTTCTGTACCGAACTGAAGCGTTCCTTTTCCACCAGTTTCAGTATCTTTAATTACCTGAACACGTTGCCCTGCTACGACGAGATCCCAATCTTCACTCTTAGCAGTTGGGATGAACTCTCTAAGTTCTTCCATGCGCTGTTCCTTTGACAATAATACTTGTTGGATCAAGTATTTGGTTAATGACATTTCTTTAGCACCAGCTGCTAGCATAGTCAAAACGTTATTAGGTTTTACTGAAGTCACTAAATCGAGCATCGACCCTGTTTTTAAAAATTTTGGTGAAAAGCCCGCGAACGGCCCGAAAAGCAAAGATTTTTTATTGTCGATATACCTTGTATCAAGGTGAGGAACAGACATCGGCGGAGCACCGACTTTAGCTTTTCCGTATACTTTCGCGTGCTGCTGCTCAATCAATTCTGGATTCTTGCATACCATAAAGATCCCACTTACCGGAAATCCACCGATATGTTTTCCTTCAGGAATACCGGATTTTTGGAGCAAATGAAGGCTTCCACCACCACCGCCTATAAACACAAACTTCGCTGTATGGCGTTCAATTGAACCTGTGTTATGATTTTTCACTTTCAGTTCCCATAAGTCATCGGGCGTACGCTTCAGGTTTTCTACACTATGTTTGTATTTAACATCTACATTCTTATTTTGAAGATGACTAAATAACATACGAGTAAGAGAACCAAAATTAACATCCGTTCCTGTATCGATCTTTGTAGCAGCGATACGTTCGTTTAACGAACGTCTTTCCATGATTAGTGGAATCCATTCCATCAATTTCTCTGGAGAATCCGAGAATTCCATCCCTTGGAAAAGAGGATTCTCTGTTAGCGCTTCCATACGTTTCTTTAAAAACTGAACGTTGTTTTCACCTTGAACCATACTCATATGTGGCAATGGCATGATGAAGTCTTCTGGATTATGAATCAACTTTTGATCAACAAGGTAGGACCAAAACTGCATTGACACTTGAAACTGTTCATTAATTTCAATAGCTTTCGATATATCGATAGATCCATCCGGTTTTTCCGATGTGTAATTTAGTTCACAAAGTGCAGCATGCCCAGTTCCAGCATTGTTCCACTCGTTTGAACTTTCCTCTCCTGCTTTATCAAGTTTCTCAAATACTTTAATTTTCATTTCTGGAGCTATTTCTTTTAAGATCGTTCCTAATGTAGCACTCATGATTCCAGCGCCAATTAAAAGGACGTCTGTGTTCGTTTCTCTGTTGCTCATCATTATCAACCTTTTCACCTAAAATTTACAGAAAAAAGCCATCGTCTCATGTATAAGAAGAGACAACTTGGTTACTGCTTTTCCTGTTTCCATGAAAACCATATCAACTAGTATTGCTAAAATTCAAGTCTTTAATATCTTTATTATATGATAATTATAAATTATTTGAAAGCCGATAAATAGTGATAATTATATGAATAGTGTGCCCAAACTCTCTAACCACCAGAGTTTATATAGGAATTCAGGAAAATTTTTAACAGAAGATCACATACTAATATATGTAACTTTAACTTTTTCGGATATCAAAAACGCCTGAATTACTTCATCAGGCGCTCACGCTAAAAATGATCTAAGTTAAGAGTAAATCACTGTTTTTCAATCCTTTTTCACTATCCTTTTCTAGACTTCGGTTCGTTCGAGTTATTAGTACACTTCTGTAATGAGCGGCTCGATGGAGTTTCCCTTTTAGGGATGTGGAGGTACTTTCAATAGGTAGATCCATTCCGTTTGAAAAAATGACTCTAACCTTTTTTCGGTCAATGGATACAATATCATCAATGTGTGGCTGTGAGAGCCAGATGCAGGAGTCTTTTCGTGGTGATTTCGTGGGAAAGAAGAATATATCAAGTTTCGTGTCAATCATGATCGGAGGGAAGCACATCCTCCCTAATATGATCTGTGTTGCATCTTTCTTGCCATCGTATGTACTTCCATAATAAGGACAGGAATCTTTGATGATTCGAAAAGGCTTTTTCTCTACAAGAAAGACAGCATCTTCTTCATAAATTTCTGCGCATACCCTTCCCCATTGATTAATAAATGGATGAATAGCAATGGTCCTATTCGTAATTAAATACTTTTCCACTTTCTCGTGCACAATTCTACGCTTCATTCAATACCTCCTCAATATTTTAATCCCCATGGAAATGAAAGACAGTACAAATATCCCTAATATTTATACTGTATAGTAATATTTTACCATTTAAATGTGTAACTATATACATATTTAGCGAATTTTGTCACAATATTTTGTTAATTTAAATATAGGGGGTTGCATGATTGATGAATTCATCTATTTTAACTGAAGTGGTTATCCTATTTATAATTTTATCTTTTAAAAAAAAAAGGAACTCCACAAAAAGAAGTTCCCTCCTAAAACAATTTCATGTTGATAACTTACTTCATTTTAACTCAATCGATAAATCGGATTAAATCAATACAGGAAAGATCAAAAGTGATAAACCTTCTGATCGTTCCTTCTTGTACCTCTGCCTCATAAGAAAATGTAGCACAATTATTGTTTGAATCTATACGCTCTAAAGTAAATAGAGTTGGTGATGTTAAGCTGTCTAAAGATAACGGTTTACCTCCGATTAATATTAAGAATTGTGCTTCACCAAACGGAGGAACCGGATCCGGAGTAGTTGAAATAAGTGAAATTGGAATAAGTAGTTCTTCCCCCTCTCGCACATTTACAGCCACCGATAACGGTTCAAACCCGTTTGCAACAACACGCAGTTCATAAGAGCCAGAAGGAATGCCTGTTATTGAAAATACTCCTGCATCATTAGAGATTACTTCCCTAACCAAAACCCCTCTTAGATCAAACAACTGTATGACCGCTCCATTTACTGGCAGACCTGTTCGACGCTCAGATACTTGACCCGAAATATCTCCATCCGCTCCAGGACTTAAAGCAAAGTCAACACCTGTTAAACGCTCTCCCTCTGCAAGGGAAATAATGAGTGTTTCTTGCTGAAACCCTTGGGCATCCACTGTTATTACATATCTTCCTGAACCAAGATTACTAATGAAATACGTTCCATCATTACCCGTTCTCGCACTTCCTGCAAGAGCACCATTTTCATCAAATACATTTATTTCAGCATTTGGTAATGGTCCATTTCCTAAAATGATGACTGTACCCGTTATTGAAGCAGTTTGACGTTGACCAGGTAATGCAAAGTTCTGCTCTACAGTTGTATTAACAGGCAGTACCGATAGTCTGCTATCTGTACCATATCCTAATGCAGATGCTCGTAACGTATAAGATCCATTATTCAATCCAGGAATCGTGTAAAAACCGTCGATGTTTGTTAAGGCTACCGCTACTGGGCGTACATTGACTGCTAAAGCATTAACTTCAGCATTTAGTAAACTCGCTTCAACTGGACCGCTTACTTGATCAAAGGTTTCTACAATCGCTCCTACAATCGGCAGTCCTGTATCTGCATCCGTAACAAAGCCGGTAAACAAACTTGGAACGGCAACTAGATTAAAGTTCACAACGCTTTGAACATTGGGAACAGCCGTAAAATCCAGTACGCTGCTTCTATAATCTGCATTGATGGCAGCAAGGCTAAAATCACCTGGTAGAAGACCTTCTATTAAATAATCTCCATCATTGTTAGTCTGTACCTCTGCAATCACAACACCGTTATTGTCCGCTAAACGAAGCAAGGTATTAACAAGAGGCTGTGAACCGCCAGCATTTCGAACCGTCCCTCTAACACTTGAAGTAACAGGTGCCAATTGAAGATCTGCGAAAGTCGTGTCTCCTGGGATAACTGAAATTTCAGCAGAGTCGTTTCCAAATCCTTGTTTAGTAGAAATAATCGTGTAGTTTCCGTTTCTCACTTGGCTAAAACGATATCTACCTTGTTCGTCAGTAAGCGTTGAGGCAACGACTGGTCCTGACGGGCTTATTAAACGAAGTTCAACACTAGCTCTAGCTATAAAAGAACCTGACCCTTCATTTGTAACGAAACCTTCTACACTGCCCGGTTCAAAAGCTAATGGTAAATTCGTAATCGTAGTCTCATTCGCTACAATAAAAACACTTAGTGAACGCTGTTCAAAACCGCGTGCATTCACGATCATTGTATAAATGCCAGGCAGTAAGTCCAAAACTCTATAAGCACCATCTGACTGCGTTAGAACAGTTGTAACAACAGCTCGAGTGGCATCCAGAATTTGCACCACTGCCCCAGCAATTGAAACACCATTCGAATCGGAGATCGTTCCGATAAGATTACCTGTTTCCAAAGTAAGAGCAAGACTGACCTCTGTAGTGGCACCATTCACAATAATTCCGCCTTGCGAAAGACTTCCATAGCCCCCTTTAACAGTTGAAATAACTATCGCGCCTTCTTCCAAGTTCTGCTGAATAAATACACCGTTTTGGTCAGTTATACCCGAAGTAATAGGTATACCTGTTTCGTTAAAAATGTTCGTTTTAACTCCTGATATCGGATTGTTAGTCGCAGCATCAATGACCCTAATTGTAAGCGTACCTCCAAGAGCAATAAGTTGGAGATCAAGAGAAACCTCTTCTCCTCCGTTAACGGTTACAGCAAAAGTAGCAGCATTATAACCTTCAGTTGTAACAGTAACAAAATAATTACCTTCAGTGACTTCTGGAATAATATAGGTTCCGTTTGACTGTGCTAGAACGGTAGTTATTAAACTGTTATTGAGATCAAAAAGATTAATTTTAATACTTTGTTGAGTGATGAGATTTCCATCCTCATCTATAACCGTTCCAAAAATACTGCCATAAAGACTTGATAAAAATAGATTCGTAGTTGTTACTATGTTACTGCTCACAACTGCTCCAACTGAAGATACAGCGTACCCTGAGAGATTTGCAGTCACTTGGTAAGAGTTTGGCTTTAAACTTCTAAAGGTAAAGCTTCCATTCTGTTCAGTAACGGTAGATGCGATAATAATATTGTTCAACAGGATGTTCATTACAACCCCTGGTAAAATAATTCCGCTTTCATCAGTAACGATACCTGTTATAGCTCCAGGATCAGGGATCAGATTTATTGAAACGTTTAGTGTCTCCCCTGGTGTAATGGTTATCCCTTCTGTTTCACTTTGGAAGTCAAGTGCCACAATCGTTAAGGCATAAGTTCCAACAGGTAGATTTCCAATAAAGAACGTCCCATCATCATTTGAGACAGCAGAGCCGATAACTGTTCCATTTACATCGATAACCTTAATACTTGCGCCACTTATTACATCACTCAGACCATTAACTATACCTGTTAGTACACCTGGGTTAGACAATAAGAAGCCATCAACTGTTGTAGTTGCATTCGCTTGAATCGTTGCTCCAGCTGAAAACGTATTATAGTTTGGTGTTGTCATCGATACGGTATATTGCCCTGGAGAAAGCCCGTTAATCACATACACACCTGCATTATTTGTCACTGCTCTGCCAGCAGGCTGAACACTCGTTCCAAAAAACAACTGAACGATCGCTCCAGCGTTCAATATACCTGTTTCTTGATCAATTATTGTTCCAGTTAGAATTCCTGGAAGTGCAGTGAGCTCAATATCAACAATTTGTGTTTGACCAGGATCCACCGAAAAGCCAACTGTATTAGTCTCATAATCCGGATTAGAAGTTCCTAACGAATAGATGCCTGATAAAAAGTTCTCGATTAAATACATTCCTTGATCATCTGTTTGAACTTCTGCTAGTTCTGCACCCGATTCATCAATTAATCTAATAACCGTATTGATAAGTGGAATCACAACGTCTTGAGCAGATATAGTAGTTGTTAAACTCTCATTTTGAATGATCCTTGCAGAAATCGTGCCTCGAACATTCGAGAGACTCGGTGTAAGAGTAAAGTTCTGGAATGTTGTTACGCCATTTTCAATAAGAACAGAGCCTGTCGCGGTTCCAAAGTTCTCTTTTGTAATGGTTGAAGTGAAAGTTCCTGCTGATATCAATCCAGAGTTATAATTACCATTACTATCTGTTAAAACCGTATTGATTACGGGACCGAATGGTGAAATGGCCCTAATCTCAATTGAAGCTCCAATTAATGGTTCCCCAGTTGCTGAATTTGTAACGTTACCTGAGAGGACGCCACCTTCTGGAATGAGGATAATGTCCACGACAGTTTCTTGGTCGGGTAAAACAACACCACTGCCAATTCCTGTTCCCGTTCCATTTCCTTTAGCAGTCACTGTATACTGGCCTTCAACCAGATTATCAACCTCGTAAGAGCCATTTCCATTCGTTATAACCGTTGAAATAGGTGTGTTTTTTCGATCTAATATCTGAACCGTGGTATTGCTAAGCGGTGCTCCACTGGGATTTTTTATCGTTCCAATGATTATGCCAGGATCCGGCTGCAGGTTAAGGGTTACATTTGATAGAGACAAAGAATTGATTATGACTCCAATGGACGCTGCACCATAGCCACTTGCTATTGCACGAATGTTTAGTGGACCAGTTTGAAGGTTACCTAGTCTAAAAAATCCGTTCTGGTCTGTTGTAATTGTTGCAACAAGAATCCCACTCACATCAGATACTTCAATGAAACTTCCTGATATCGGTAAACCTGTTACAACATCTTGAATAACGCCCTCTAAAGCACCACGATCTTCTGTAACCGGGACTATTAGATTTGTTGTTTCCCCGTTCACTACGATTGCACCTACTGTTGCTGTTTGATATCCGTCTGCTATTACGTTCACTTGATACGTTCCTGCTGATAAGTTCTGGAATGCAAAGCTCCCATCTGAGAGAGCGATCAGCGTCTGCAGCAATACACCACCATCATTGAGAAGTCGAATAGAGATTGTTCTATCTGAAATCGGATTTCCCGATTGATCAGTAACAGTTCCAACAATCGATCCTCCTACTTCCGACAATTCAAAAGATACCGCAGAAGTTTGATTCGGTAGAACAATAACACCGAGTTGATCCTGTACATAATAAGGTGAACTTGCAATAACAGTATACGTTCCAGGTGACAGAAGGATGGATGTAAAGCTACCCGCAGTGTCTGAATTAGTTGATATAATTGGAATTCCTTCCGGTGTAAGAATAGAAATGAGGATGCCTGGTAATCCTTCTCCCGTTTCTGCACTTACAACTGTCCCAAAGATCAATCCTCCTACCGGGGTTAAGATCACATTTAGACCCGTCAGCTGCTCTCCCGGCTGCAACGAAACTCCGGCAGTCGATGATGAATAATTTTCTACTCCAGCAATTACTGTATAAGACCCTTCTGGCAAGTTTCCGATAACATAGTTTCCTTCAAAATCTGTGATTCCGTTTCCGATTTCACTATCATTTTCATCAACCACTCTTACACTAGCATTCGATAAAGGTATTCCATTACCATCAGTTATGGTTCCTGAAATCGATGCTGGATCAGGCACTAAAGCGATCTGTACATTAGTTGTAGCATTCGAAGTTACGATTACACCTGTAGAGCGAATACTATAGTTTAGCTGAAAGGCGTTTAACGTATATGATCTTGGAGCCACGCCTTCTATTAAGAAGTCTCCTGCTGCACCTGTCGTTCTTCTTGCAATTGGTGTAACACCACTTGGTGCATACACTTCTACTTGTGCACCAACGAGTGGAGCAAGAGTTTGTTCATCGAGGATCACACCTGAAATTTGACCCGGTTCTGGAACTAAGCTTATATTAGCTGTTAGTGTCTCGCCTGGTCCGGCATTGATTGAAACTTGCCGTCTCTGGTAATCAGGGATAATAGCCGTAACTAGATATTGTCCTTCCGTAAAACCTAGTATTCTATAAAATCCGTTAGAGTCGGTATTAACAACTCGAACAGTAAAACCGTAAACATCTAAAAGCCTTACTGAAACATTAACTAACGGGTCACCAGAATCGGAAGTGATCGTCCCTTCCACTGTAGCTGGGAACGGTTCAAGTGCAAAATCAACAACTCTCGTATCGTTTGGAGGTACAAAAACAGAAGCACTCGATGATCCATAGCCGTCGTCAGTAAAAGCAACTATTGTATAAGGGCCAGAATACACACCTTGAGTTACATAATTGCCTTGCTGATCCGTTACAGTATTCGCAATAACTGGGCCAGTTGGTGATAAATAACGGACTTGAACCATGACTTGAGAAATCGGAATCCCTGTTACGGCGTCTGTGATAGTTCCCGAAACAGTCCCAGGTTCAGGAGTTAAAATAAAGCTCAAGGAAGTTGTTTCATCAGGTAAAACGGTAAATGTTGCACTCTGACTCGAATAACCATCAGCACTAACGATTGCACGATACGTGTCAGGTGACAGATTGGCAAATATAAATTGACCGAAACTATCCGAGACTCCTTTTCGTTCTAGTGGCTTTCCTGAAGATGAAACGATAATGATGGCATTGGATAATGGATCTCCCGTTAACTGATTTGTGACATACCCTGTAACCGCTCCTGGGTTTTGAGTTAATGAAACCGCAATGTTAAACCCAGTGATAGGCACAGTAACCGTAATAATCTCATTTCCATAGTTCACTGCGTTAACATTTAACAGATAAATTCCCGGTGCAATCGAGTCGAACGTGAATGTGCCATCGATACCTGGATACTGCTTTGCCACAAACATGCCTGTATTATTTGTTAAAGTAACAGAAACGGCAGTACCACTGATCGGATTTCCAGTTGCAGAATCTGCTATGGATCCTGTTAGAGTTGTAAGAATTTGCGATAACGGTATTGTAATACTGCTTACTGCACTGCTGTTGACAATAACAGCTGTCATATTTGGAGAATAACCGTCAAATTCTGCACTTACAAAATATGTGCCAATCGACAGTTCAGGAATTTGAAACGAACCATCAGTGTGTGCAATTAAAGCTTGCAGCAATTCACCGTTAGCTCCAAACAATTTTAATTGAATATTGTCTCCAGACAGCGGATTTCCATCTCCGTCAGTGACTTGCCCTGAAATGCTTCCTACAGTACTTGTTAATTGAATATCAGCTCCCGCAGTCTCATCACTTTGTACGATCACACCTGTAATTTCTGTAGAGTAGTTTTGTGCAGATGAAGTAACAGCATAGGAACCTGGAACAAAATTCCGTAGCAAAAAGTTGCCGAATTGATCAGTTGTTGAGAAGCGAACCAAAATTCCAAGACTATCACGCACAAGTATGGCCGCACCTGGAATTGGTGCACCTGATATTAAATCTGAAACCGTTCCAGAGATAGAACCACGGATCGTCACTAACTCAAAATTCAGCGCTGTGATGTCCTGACCTGGGGCAACCGCAACGTTCCCAGTCGCGTTTGCATAGCCCCCTGCTCGTATGACGACTGCATAAGAACCTGCCGGAATATTGCTGAGTGTGTAATTTCCATCAGCATCTGTTGTTCCATTTCCAATAGGTGTTTCATTTACATCAAGAAGAGAAACGGTACCGTTAGCTATCGGCGTACCAAGATCAGAAATTAACGTACCTGAAACAGTTCCAGGATTCGGTTGGATCGATAGAGAGATGTTCGTTGTTTGACCAGAAACAACAAAGGCTCCCGTACTTCCAACTGAATAATTAAGTGCAACAGCTTTTACAATATAGTTACCAGGAGCCAGACTCTGAAACAAAAAGTTTCCTTCCGGAGTAGCTGCAACTGTGTTTACGAACTGGTTATCCATTGTGTACAGCTGAAGCACAAGTCCGTCAGCGGCTGGAGCTACTGTTCCTGTAATGGTCCCAGGATTAGGTTGAAGTTCAAAGTTAACAAACTTATTTAATCCAGCGGGAACAACTACACCTATGATCCTGGTTTCATATCCTTCTGCAACTGCAGTAAGAGAATAAACTCCTCCAGGCAATCCAAGCGAAATGAACGTTCCATCCGCACTCGTTAAGGCTGAATCAACAAATGCTCCTAGTGTGTTGCTGATATTAATAGTTGCACCAACAACCGGCTGACCTGAAAGAGAATCGATTAATCTGCCTGAAACAAACCCCGGAGACGGAACAAGGCTAATCGTGATAGAAGAAACGTTTCCAGGTGATAACGTAACTGATGCAGAAGAAGTTTGGAAACTTTCTGCAGCAACGATGACTGTATATGTGCTCGGCATTAAATCTTCAACAATGAACACACCATCATTGTCTGAAAAAGTTGTATTTATGATAAGACCGTTAGCATCAAGCAGCTGTACTTCTACGGAAGCACCTGCAAGAGGATCTCCAGTCTCACTATTAATAACCGTTCCCGAGATAGAAGAAGGGTTTGGCATTAATGAGAAATTAACAACAGAAGTCACACCAGCTGTAATGATTGCTCCACTTAAGTTTGTTTGATAATCAATAATATTTGCTGTAACAACATAGCTTCCAGGGAGCAATTCACCAATCACATAATTTCCATTTGTATCTACTACAGCTCTAGAGATAAGCACATCAGAATCTGCATTTTTCACAAGTATGACTGCACCTGGAAGAATGTTTCCTTCATTATCCAGTACACTTCCTGAAAGTAAACCAAAAATAGGCTGAAGTTCTGTGCTGATCGCTGTTGTTTCATTATCCTGAATAACAGCACCAAGCGTAACCGGTGAAAACCCGTCTGCCCCAACAATAACGGTATATCGATCTGGTGCTAACCCACTTATCGTATAATTTCCATTGCTGTCAGTAATGGTCTTCGCTACCACGATGTTATTGAGAACGACATCCACTGAAGCACCACTAATTGTACTTCCACCTGAAGAAACATTACCTGTAAGAACACCTGCTAGTCTTCTAAGTGTGACATCTACCGTTGTAGTTTGATCAGACTGAACATACGTACCGATCGTTTTTGTACCATGACCATCAGAAGAAAAGGTGATTACATACGTACCGGGAGCTAGAGAATCGACTGAGAATTGTCCGTTTACATCAGTTGTTACAGAGGCATCCGTAATCCCAGAGCTGTTTACAACTTTTAGACTTGCACCTGGAAGTGGAACACCGCTATCTTCATCAATCACTGTTCCGATGATTGAACCTGGATTTGCTAATAGATTCACATCTACTACCACAGTTTGACCGGCACTCACCGAGAAACCGACAACAAATGTTTGAAAAGCAGGTGCACTCACGCGTAATCTGTAAGAACCTGGTGCAAGACGATTTATTGTGTACTGTCCTGCCCCATCCGTCGTTGCGGTTGCCACGGCAATCCCTGTACCGCTAAGAGCTTCAACTATTGCACCAGCTATAGGTCCTCCACTTCCTGTTATCGTTCCACTTACCGTTCCAGGATTCGGCTGCAGTACAAAGTTTGCTGTCGTTGTCTGATTAGATGGCACATTTTGCCCAATTGTTGCAGCCTGAAAATTATTAGCAGAGACCGTGAGTGTATAATGCCCTGGGATTACAGCTCCAAATGTATAAGCTCCTATTGGAGAAGTTGTTACACTTGCAATAACTGTACCAAGATTATCTGATAACAAGACGGTCCCTCCACTAACAGCAGAACCTGCGTTTGAGGTAACCGTTCCTTGAAGAATTCCTGGAATAGCTACAAGGACAGGATTGATGACCGTTATCGTGCCAGATTGAATAACCACCGATTGCGCCAAGGTCGTGTAATTTGCTTTTGAGAATTCAATCGTATAAGTACCTGGTGCTATATTCGTAAGACTATACTTTCCGAATAGATCTGTTTGCGTAACGGCCACTTGTGTTTGACCCATTAAAAGTCTTACAGTTGCAGCATTTACTGGCTGAGCGTTTGAACTATCCAATAACGTACCTGCAGCTCCACCTGTTGCTTGAACATTCACGGAAATAGAAGCAGAAGCAGGGGTAAGATCTCCTCCAGTAAAGCTATCAATACCTGTTGCCCGTACTGTATTAAGTGCTTTCGTTCCTGCTGTATAAAAGATTCCGTTCTGTGCAAACTGAAGAGTCGCACTAGCGCCAGGAGCGATATTACCAACGGACCACGTAAGTGTTTTCGTTGAAGAGTTGTATGCTGTTGTCCCTTGCGAAACACTAAGAACTGAAAAGAGTGACACCTCATCTAATGAAACGATATCCGTAACATTGAGGATATTTGCAGCACTTTTTCCTGTATTCGATAAAGTAATTCTTCCCGTCCACTCCCCAACCTGACCGGCTAGAGGTGATTGTGGTCCTGAAAGCAGTACTTTTGAAACCTGCAGGTTAGCTCGGACATTTCCCGAATTTATTGTAACTGGATTGGAAAATGCATTTTGAAATTGAAACTCTTCTGAATCACGTAGAGAGTCTTTATTGTAGTTGTTGTTATTTGAAGCAGTAAACGCGACCATCCGTACAGAACTTTGAGCAGTAATACCGAGCAATGAGAAAAATGTAGAAGCTGGAACTAGAAAATCGATAAAATAGTTTTGTGTATTATCCAATGTAGAGTCAGCCTGAACGACCCGTGCGACGTCAAAATTGATGATGGACCGAGAATAGTTTGGGTTCCCTTTACCATCCGTCCCTTCTGCAGGATCACTCCAAGAGTTGACTTGTTTAGTTGTGTTCTGAACCAAATTCACTCTTTTGTTTAAACCATTAACTGCAAGCAGCCAGTCATAAGTCCCCGCTACGCCGGTCGTATTTAACAAAACACCCCATGCAAAGTTTGCAAAAGCGGTCTTGGCGCTATTTCTTGGATCTGATCGTACACGCATTCTAAAGTACACATTGATTTCATCATAAGCGAAGTAAAAGGAAGGAAAACTGGCATTCCCTACGATATCTGTTCCTGCAGGAGAAATATCACGTATCACATCTGCATAAGGAACACCGCCTACAGTAATGGCTGTAAACTGACTATTTGTGGGAAAAGACATCCCAACACCTCCGGCGAAAAATTAACATCGATTTAATATACGCGGAGAAACCTTGCAATGATTACCATTTTTTTCTATAGCGTAGCTTCACACGAAAAAAGAAGCTATTCAAAGAATCAGCTTCTCATTGTTTTAGATTGGATTCATATCACATTATTTAACTAACTTATACATCAACACATCATCCACATACTCGTCGTTACTAAACTTGAACTCTCTTACTTTTCGCCCTTCCTCTATGAATCCAAGTTTTTTATACAATTCTATTGCCCTAGTATTGGTAGAGAACGTCCCTAACGTAACCTTTTCAATGACCGGATGTTTTTCGGCCCAAGATAATAGCTCGTGAATCATTAGCTTGCCAATCCCTTTATTTCTAAATTCTTTACGAAGCATGATGGCAAAAGAGCCAGTGTGGTGCATTCTCATTCTTTCTTGTGACCTAAATACGATCCATCCGACCACATTGTTTTCATATTCTGCCACAAGCATCGTCTCACGTTCATGCTCAAGAATGTTTCGTATCCATTCTTCATGATCTTCTTTCGCCTTATTAAATTCTTTTGACACCGCAATAAAATAATTCTGTTCAGATATCACTTCACGTTGAATCTGAAGAATAGCTTCTGCATCCTCAACACGGACAGTCCTGATGTTTGATTTCATTTCTTGTTTAGTCGACATCGTGTTAACCTCTTTTTCTTAAATAATTATGAGTTGATGGCATGATTCTCATTCATGATGGAATGAACAATATGGATAGAATCCCACTCACCGCGAGAAAATTTGATGATAGGGAATCTTCTAGGAAACAGCTTTTGACGAATTTCTTCAGGGCTGTCCCCTTTATGATGTAATGTTAATACTTGATTCTGTATACCTAATAGGTAGTCGAGCTTTCGTTGTAGTGCCCTTCTTCCGTCTTGAATATAACCTGCATGATTACAAAACACTTCCTGAAAATCATATGTTAAAACACGTTCCAATGATTGAATAATGGAAGGAATGCTTTCTTCTTCGAGAACCACTTTAGTCTTTTCCATTACATATAGGTCACCTGTGAAAAGCTGCCCTGTCTCACGGTTAAGAAATGCATGATGATCCTTTGCATGACCAGGAGTAGGTATTACATCCCAACGTGCATTCCTAGATTGAAATTCACTTGGCATGATTTGCGCATGAAATGGTTTTCTTCTTCCCCAAAAGAACTGCCTATATATGGGGTAATGTGCTCGTTTACCGCAATAATCAATTGTTTTTTCATCTAAATAGATTGGGACTTTCTTCGTTTTTTCAATATAACTAGCACAGCCTGTATGATCTTCGTGAAAGTGCGTTATGAATACGTGATCGAAATCAGCTTGATCAATAAAAGGTTTGAAGTATTGATGTAAAGATTGCGCGCCAGTATCAATTAATACGCCATCAACAAGAAAACTATATACATTCAGAGAGACGCCTTGAAAACGCACCTGTCCATTTAGATAAGTAACATTGTGAATTTCTCCAGATTGAGATGATTTTTTTAAAAACAAAGCTGCCAACTCCTCGCTACTCTCTTTTTCTATCGTTACTATTTAGACTCTATGAACTTTAATTCCATAAAAGCCATTATAGTCCTTCCACCCTCATAATCATGTTTTCATTAAACGAAACAATAAGGTATCCACTATAGTGTCAGATTATTGGGAAAATTGATGAAAAAGATGTCACTTTATGCTACCCTCTAGCACGGAATTTTCCCAAGTTTTATTTTTCCATTTTATGTTAGATTTAAATTACAAGTCTTATAGAAAGGAGTTTTCCATGAACGTCGGAACTAGAGAGCCCATCACACAGTCACTCGAGCGGTGGCATACAGCTATTCGGACAAATCACATACAACAATCAGAGAGTATACATAACGAGATTAAGAGTGAGATCTCACAGATCAAAGACCCGTCTACACAATTGTATTATCAATTGTTAAACAGCCGTTACTTGATTCTGAAGAAAGAGCTAACTTCTGCACACGCGATTTTAGATACGCTAAATGATGTTCATTTAAATCGAACAGATATTTTTGGGTACTATATGAACTTAATTACCGGAATGCTATTAACAGCTGAAGGAAATTATGAAGTAGCAGAATTGCGTTTTATCAGGGCATTTAACTTATTAAATGTATTAAGCAGCATGACGGATGAAATCGTGCGAGCAGACTTTTATCATAAAGCTGCTGTTCTGTATTATCACATTCGTCAGCCACTCACTGCTCTGGATTATGCGAACGAAGCTTTGAAAACGTTATCTGAAGCGGAAGATTTCGAACTGCTTCAATCCGGTTGTGAAAATATTCTGGGTCTTGCTTCTCTATCTTTGAAACAATACGGGAAAGCAGAAGAACATTTTCTGTGCGCACTTGATCTCGCTAAACGCATTGATCAGTCATATACTTCACTGATCAAATACAATATTGGTTATCTGTATGCTGAACAAAACATGTCCGAACTGGCAGTACGTTATTTGTTAGAGGTATTTGAAGAAGAAGAAGCCTTTTATAAGACACACTTCTTATTGTCTCGAGAATTCTATCGATTGAATAAAGAAGAAAAAGCAATACCTTTCTACAATAAAGGAATCGAGCTCGCGAATGAAGAATATTTGCATCACTTCAAAATTCTGAACGCCTTAAATCAGGCAACAGATATAAACGAGCTTGAACGAACTGTTAAAGAAGGAAATGACTATTTTAAACAACACGAACTCTTTGGTTTCGTAGAAGATTATGCTGGAGAACTTGCACAGGTCTTCTTCAACAAAGAGAACCACAATAAAGCTAGTTATTATTTTAAAGAGTCTTACGAAGCAAAACGCGCTTTACAAAAAAAGGAGGCACTAAAATGAAAAAATTCGCTGCAGGTATTATCATCACTTCACTAGCACTTACGGCTGTATTTGTTGGACTATCCACAAATTCAGTTGAGCAAGCTGAGCATGGCAGAACGTTCTCTCTTTCTCAAAAATTATAAAACAAGCTGTTAACAAAAAAACGATCAGAGGTTTTCTGATCGTTTTTTTGTGTTGCCGAAATGGGAATGAAAAGCATCTTAATTCAAAACCTAGAATAGTTCAATCACTTAAGATTTTTAGTCATTTTAAAATTAATTAAGGAAACACCTTTGCGGACTACACTTTGAGGACAAACTACTTGGTAGCCTCGGTGTTCAAAGAAAGGTTTAGCAGTAATACTGGCATAAGTATCCAAACACACTAAATCTAATTTCCTTGCTTCAGATTCTATTAAATTAACTAATGTCGTAGCTATCCTTTGCCGTTGGTAATGCTTATGAACATACAGTCTATCTAAATGTCCTCTATATGTTAAATCGGAAAAGCCAACAATTTTATCCTTATTCTTAGCTACAAAAGTTATGTTTCGACTCAATGATTCCTTCCACGATTCCACCTTAGATTGTAATTCATCAAAGGATACCCAAGCATACAACTCTAGTGAAGAATAATCTTTGACATTTACGGTATGTACAGTTTCATAAAACAGATTGATGATCTCCTCTGTATCAGTTTCCTTGTACTTTACAACTTTCAATTTCATCTGCACACCTCTGTGGGGTAAACGTTATCCCTTTATTCACGATTCCTTAATCCAAACCGTTCCCATAGTGCCGATCCATGTAAGGAAAGGTATGGATAGACTTATTAACGCATCATACCATTTAATTTCTTTATTTCTTTTTCTTAATATCCTATCAGTAATATAATACAAGACAGCGGCCATTAGACTATACCAAAGCAAGATTAACCCGAAAATCATATGCAATGCGCCAGAAATAATGAGTTCTGCGTTTTTATTTTCAGACTTAATTAAAATAAATTCACCAACTTTATCACTAATTACAGAAGTTATTACACCATAGATTAATATCGCGGGAAAACTATACATCATATAAACAGGGATTATTCCAATACTAGCAAATACATAACTTAGAACTGAATTGAATGATTCATCTCCAAAGGGATTAGGCATAGAGAACCCTAAAATGATGGCATAAATCGTACCTGACAAAGAAGCCGCTACTAATTTTCTTTGTAAAATAACTTTTGTCTCCTCTTCTATTCATTGAAAATTTTTACTGCGCAACATCACTTAGATGGTAGTTTAATCGTAAATGTTGTTCCTTTTTTCAACTCGCTATGAATCGTAATTTTTCCTCCCATCTGTTTTACAATTTGGTGGCATACAGTTAAACCAAGTCCTGTTCCTTTTTCTTTAGTAGAGTAATACGGACTGCCTAGTTTTTTTAATTGTTCTTTAGACATGCCTACGCCGTTATCTTTAATTTCGATACAAACAAAATTGTTTATATCTTTATACGCTAATATCCTGATTTCGCCTTTCGACTTAATTGCTTCAATAGCATTCTTGATGATGTTGATCAAGACTTGTTGAATCTCCAATTTAAGTCCTTCGATTTTAAGAGAGGATTCTACGTGTTGTGCAATATGTATACTGTTCAAAATGGCATAAGAGTGCATCACATCAATTGATTGTTGAATAGTTAATGTGAGATCGATGGTTTCATATTGATCTGTTTGAGGTTTAGCCAACGCCAAATACTGATTGATAATTTCCTGTGCCCGATCCAATTCTTCAATCGAGATACTTATGTACATCTGCTGTTCCTTCGTTAAATCTTCTTTTTGCATGAGTTGCATAAACCCTCGTACGGAAGTCATGGGGTTTCTAATTTCGTGAGCAACTGAAGCAGCAAGCTGACTGACGACATTCATTTTTTCCGTTCGAAGAAGCTCTTGTCTCAATTCCATCTGTTCTTTCATATTCTCAATTAAGTGCACGACTGCAATTAACGTTGCCAATACGATAAGGGAAGAACTCAACTCGAAAAAGAGTTCCTGCTCATCCCCGTTTATAAGTAGTGAGATTCCTCTAGTAATGGGTATCAATGAATAGAATAAACTAATTACGGTAACCTTGCCTTTGATACCGTAGCGATGAAAAAGCTTTGTAATGGGCAATAACAATAAGCAGAGCACCATGTAGTTTCCAAGCAAAATAGCTAGATTCTGATCAGTGAAGTAACCCACCATAAGAAGTGCTAAAAGACTCGAAAACCCCACCCTTTTTCCTCCGTATAAGAAGGACAAAATAATAGCAACCGATTTAAAGTCGTACTTATAGATTTCAGAATAAACGACTGGCTGACTCATCGTGAAAACTAAAATGATCAGCATAAGCAGAAAGAACTTCGAAGTAATTCGTTTTCGTTCGTCATCTCTTTCATTAAAAAACACTTGATAAATAAGGATGGTAAAAAGGATAAAGACCACGTGTAAGCACATGCTTTGGATAGACTCTAACATTCTGTTCCCTACTTCCTAGATTTACCTGTCTTACATGATTTTCGACAACTTTTAAGCATATCCTTGTCAAAAAGACAAACTTACTAGGTATTAGTATCTATTACTTCATAATAAAAAGCACTTCTTCAGCTAAGAAGAAATGCTCTAATAATCATCAGCATTAGAAAGCCCTACTGTATACCTGCCCCTTAAAACGCATTGCGTCCTCAGCTCGAACTCGCTGACTCTCACTTAATTCTGTTAGATCGGCCCATCTTAGGGCAGAGTGTTCGGAGCTAAGAACGATCTCGTCATCATCTGAAATCATACATCGGAATATTGCTGCATGTGTGTTAATTGAACGGTGATAATACAAACCTGTTAAAACAGGATCGATTACATTAATCCCAAGCTCTTCTCTACACTCACGAAACAATGCCTGATGTATCGTTTCACCAGGGTCGACAGCACCTCCAGGCAAACTCCAACCTTTGTTACCGTAAGTTCGTTTTAACAAAAGCACCTTATTCTCTGCATTAAATACCATAGCATGAGAACCAAATCGAAACGTATCATGAATTCCCAAGGTAATCCCTCTTCTACTTAAAATGTATAGCGAGTTATATTCTACTTAAGAACATAGATATCCTTCCTTAGCTTATCAGTTTAAGTCCAACTGCGGCACTGAGTACCATTGCCATAAAAAGAATTCTTAATCCATTTTTTGATTCACCATAAAACAAAATTCCTACGAGTCCAGAACCTACCGTACCGATTCCTGTCCAGATTGCATACGCTGTACCCATAGGCAAAGATTGCATAGCGAGACTCAACAGAAGAAAACTACTGCTGAACCCTAGAACAAGAACAAGAAAAGATACGATGTTTCTCTTCTTAGCAACAAGGTTCATGCCTGTTACACCAACTACTTCAAATAGACCTGCAAACACCAGAAAGATCCAGCCCATTATTGAACCCCTCCTTCTGATTTTGGTTTTCCAGTTACCAATTTAAGTCCCATAACTCCTGCAAGTAGAACAAGAATGAGTATAATTTTTAACATTTTAAAAGGTTCACCGAATACAAGCATCTCCATCAAAACAGTTCCACTTGCTCCTAATCCCGTGAATACGGCATACACCGTTCCAACAGGCAGTTGTTTCGTAGCCAATATAAGAAGCGCAAAGGAAAAGATGATGGCTACAGTGGTTCCTGTCCATGTCAAGATATTATCCGAATGCTTTAAGCCGATTACCCAACACACTTCAAACACTGAACCTATTAATACATAAGCCCAAGCACGATTCATTACAATTCACCACTTTCAATACTAATACCCCGCCAGAACACGGACCACGATTGTTTAGATCTTTTTTGCAGACGTTCTGGAATACCATAGATTAATTCAACAAGAAGTCCGTCTAACATTGTAAGAAATGCTAGAGCTGCAGTTTCCGGAGTAACATCGTGTCTCAACTCATCCGAATGTTGCTCAAAAAGTGCAGTAAATAAACTTTCCAAACGATCAACAAACCTATTACTTCCCGCTTTTATCACTTCATCATGCTTCACTGGTGGATAAAAAGACGTACGCATAAAAAATTTCATATTATTGTTTTTCTCAAATCGCTCTAAATACTCCGTTAAAAATTTGGACAAAACTTCTCTTATTTGAAGAGATTCCTGATCTTCAATAAATTGTTTTACAAAATCGATTTCACAGTCTGTTGCTTCATGAAACGTTTGTATATAGAGATCATCCTTACTCTTAAAGTGAGTGTAGATCGATTGTTTTTTTATTCCCACTTCGTTTGCGATTACAGATAAAGAAGCACCTTCATACCCTAGTTGGGCAAACTGAATGAGTGCTGTTTGTTTCAATTGATCATATGTCATTGTTTAATCCCCTTCCGAACGGTCGTAAGGTAATCTTATCACACTATTTTTTGAAGTCAACATATCGAAATGACTTAATCTTGTATCAACCCACCCAAAATGTGGTATCATTATTTTTGGTAAAATAATGAAAACAGGAAGAAGTGCGGTACATGGAGACTCCACAAAGTAAAACTTTTATAGATAAATTGGATTATGGAATTCTATTTATACTCTTCGTACTAGCAATTATTAGTTTTATGTTCATATATAGCGGCCAACAGTCTGGTCAATATAATGGTAATTTTGTTCCTAAACAGATTTTCTGGTACACCTTAAGTACCATACTAATGCTAGCTATAGCGCGCTTAGATTTTGAGCAGCTTAAAAGAATGTCTTGGTATTTTTATGGCATCGTATTATTTTTTATTGTGATGTTAATTTTCGCACCAGAAAGTATAGCAAAACCGATCAACGGCTCAAAAGCGTGGTATCAATTACCTTTTCTTGGCTCTTTTCAGCCATCTGAATTCATGAAGATCGCTTTAATCTTAGTTCTTAGTAATATCGTTGAATCACATAATTATCAATATATTCAGCGAACGATTAAATCGGATCTGTATCTCATTTACAAAATGGGACTAGCTAGTCTTGCCCCGATTGTATTTGTCGCCATCCAGCCCGATTCCGGAATGATTATGCTCTACCTATCCATCATTCTGTCCATCATCTTCATATCAGGTGTTAGCTGGAAGATTATTTTGGCCGTTATTTCACTGCCATCTATCGTCCTAACAGCATTAATTGTCATCTATTTTAAATTTAATGACTTTTTTCAGACGAAACTGCTCGTCTTACTTCTTCCTCACCAACGAAGTAGAATAAACGGCTGGTTAAATCCATTTGAATACACAGACCAAGGTTATCAAACAAAACAAGCCATTACTGCGATCGGTTCAGGTTGGTATTCTGGTAAAGGCTGGATGGAAGGGATTATGTATGTACCTGAAGCACATACAGACTTCATCTTTTCCATTATTGGCGAAGACACTGGTTTTCTAGGGACATCCATCGTAGTCAGTCTGTTTTTCTTATTAATCTACAAAATTGTGATATTAGGTGTGAAGTCAAACTATTCTTTTGGCGGATATATGTGTTCAGGGATAATTGGACTTCTTTCGTTCCAGATCTTTCAGAATGTGGGTATGAATATAGGGTTGTTGCCGGTAACAGGAGTCACCCTCCCGTTTTTAAGTTATGGAGGGAGTTCATTATTATCCAATATGATGTTAATGGGGATCGTACTCGGAGTAAGTGTGCAAACGAATCGTTATATGTTTGAGATTGATCAATAAGATATATAAACAACGACGACTAGATGGATTCTAGTCGTCGTTGTTTTAGAGATATTCTTCGTAATATTAGTTACTATCTGTAGACAAGATAGCGAATGAGGGTTTCGAGTGGTCCATTCAGCTTAAATTTTTCCAATAGTAAAGCCATGAAAATACCCATTAACCATATTAAAAAGGCAACCCCTGTCACACTAATGATGCTTAATTCTCCTCCTAAACCAAAAGCGACTGGTGATAGTAAGAGCACTAATAACGTTTCATTCAAGACGTAAAATGTAAGCGAGCGTTTTCCTAGAGCAATGAGTGAATTTGTTAAGAGACCACGCTTTTTAATTTGGCTGCCAAACAGCCCAAATAACGCTGCATATCCAAAACCACCTGCAACACCTGTAATCATTTGAAAACCGTAAATGTTTCCTGCTGTAAATAAACTTGGTTTCCATACTTCATCAATCAGTACTAATGGGATCGAACCTAATAACGATATTGAAATTCCCACTAAAGTAATCATTTTTAATTCTCTTGTATATTTATGTGACTCTGTTAAAAGTCGTTTTCTTCCCATCCAAATCCCTATAAGTACAGAAGGAAGGATTGGGAAAAGGAAATGAATAAGAACAGGAATAGTAGGAAAATAGATGATAGTTTCCAAAAACAACTGACTATATGACTGATCTGAAGAAAATTCATTGCCAAATCCGTAACTACCTATTTCCTTTAGGAAAAAGCCCCAAATGACCGGTATATAAAGTATAAAGACTATGGTCAAAGAAACAGTAACCTTTGCTAAGACCTTGTTATTATACATAAGTAGTTTACTAGTGAGTAGACCCGCAATTCCATAAGCCATTAAAATATCTTGCCCACCAACAACTACTGCTAATACGATTCCAAACAAGATTAAATATAATGAGCGTCTGTTAATCGTCTTCCTTGCTATGTTGGACGACTTTCCTTTCGATAATTGACTTTCGTACATCATGACCATTCCATAACCAAACAACACTGCAAATAATGGCCGAGCACGATTATCAATAAAAAGCTCACCTGCGGAATTAAAAATACTCTCAAGAGCACTCAAACTATCAGGACGACTCATGACTCCTGGGTTAGATTCATATAAGAATAAAGGAGCATGAGCCAACACGATCAATAAAAGCATGAATCCTCTTGCTACATCCAAGGAGATTGCTCTCTTTTTTTCCGTATTAGATTGGGTTTGTGTATTCATTTTTCCTAACCCTACTTTCTAATGTTTATTCCACCTTATATTTTTCTTTAACGATTCCAGATCCAATTCCTCCACCAACCATGAATAGCAAAGGTCCAAAGTTCCACAGAAATTTCCCTCCAGGCAATGAAAAATCTACATTTGTAAATTTATTAATCCCTAGAAATCCTAGTTTAATGATTAACAAGGTAACACCGAGTAAGAACACAACATCAAACAGAAACTTTAATTTAGGATGAGCTAGTTGTTTACTATCTTTTATCACTTTCTCTTTTAGTTCTTCGTCCGTTCTAAGTAATTCATCAATCGTTACTTCAAACAGATCACTTAGTTTAATGATAACTTCAATGCTGGGATAATTTTGTCCGTTCTCCCATTTAGAAACAGATTGTCTGCTCACAAACAGCTTTTCTGCTAATTCTTCCTGAGACCAGCCTCTCGCCTTCCTTACGCTTTTCAATTTCTCACCAAAAACCATCGATCGTAGCCACCTTTTTGTATGTATAGACTCATTATTGTGAATTTATGGTCAAAAAGTAAAGATAACTTTAGTTGCATAGAGGCGCAACTCCTAGTTGCATAGTGAAATCTCCCCGTTTATGGCCAAAATGAGGTGAATATCGCATTCTTAATCCATACCACACGGGGTATATATACTCTTAATTCAAGAAGTTTTGGAAATAATTCTAGAAATTTCGGATATATTCCGGCGAGTTTAGCCATAATTCAGCGAGTTTTTAACATATATCGGCGAGTCGACATATTCTGACAACAACGCACTTCTATAATACCCTCAAACCATTATGCGAACAAACAAAATAAAAAGCACTCCTCCCATTTGAAGAAGTGCTCCACACAACCTATTCACTTGTCTGCAGGATCTCAGTAACTTTAACGGTTTCTTTCAATTTAGGACTACCCGCGTTATCCGCAAATCCAAAAATACTAAACAACACAATCGTCATACCAAGTAAGAATTTCTTGTTTATTTTCATCATTTCACCGCGTCCAGTTCAATTGTCGCTTTAAACAGATCACCATCAACGTCGATGTCCATACTGCCCTCATGAAGATCTACGATGGATTTTGCGATGGCGAGACCGAGGCCTGAGCCATCTGTATGACGTGATGTGTCTCCGCGTTTGAATCGTTCAAATAATTCTTCAAAGTTACCGCCTAGTTCGTACTTCGAGACATTCTTAAATGAAACAACGACCTTTTGATTCTCTTCTGTAATGGATATATATACTCTTGTATTGTCCATAGAGTACTTTAAGACGTTGCCGATCAAATTTTCAAACACACGCCACATTTTTTGACCATCCACATGAGCAAAAATCGGACCATTAGGAGTTGCTACTCTAAAAGTTAGTGACGATTCTTTAATGGTTTCACTGTATTCAGCCATGGCTTGTTGAAGCAACTGGACAATATCTACTTTATCTTTAATAAGTTCCAGATTCCCGCTTGCCATCTTAGATACTTCGAACAAATCATCAATCAAAACTTTTAGACGCTTCGACTTGCGATCAATAATTTCTAAATAAGCATTTTGATCCTCTTTTGTTACCTCTTGTGACTTCAAGAGTTCCGTATACGTAATGATTGATGTCAAAGGAGTTCTCAGGTCATGACTGACATTCGTGATTAGCTCCGTTTTGAGCCTCTCACTTTTTGCTTCAGCTCGTTTTGAAGTTTTTACACCGTGCTTGAGTAAGTTTAGGTTTCCAGCTAACATGGCTAATGCTGATTTTCCCTTGTGAGGAAGATCTTGTTCCATTTGTCCTGCCGCAAGCTCATTCGTGTGCTGGATGATTCTGTTAAAGTACCCGATTCTTTTAAAAAGGTAGATTAATACCGGTACAGTAAAGAATAAAAACAGAATGAAATAAACGATGAAAGCCATGGGATGAAAGAATACGACTGCAGCACCGAAACCTGACAAGAAAATAACGATAAGTAGCAGCATGATTTGTATAGCAACACTTCTATTGTAAAAAGCGTCAGAAACTAATCGGTGAAACCATTGGGCTGACTTTGAGATAAACGCATCTCGATATAACTGTTTGTTTCTCACATCACGGTAGATCCAAGTCGTTTGGATAAGAGTGATACTCAACATAAGCGCTGTGACTAGAAATTCGAATAGACCATCACTATACATGAATGAGAATACCAAATTATCGTAGTTTTGTGCGTTCATAACAATTGCCATGATTGCAAAAAACAAACTTAACAATAACAAACCTAACCGAATATCAATAGGTATTTTACGATAGATATTTACTTTTTCTGATGAAGTAACCATCTGTAGAGGATGAAGTCTTCTGCCCCATAAAAACACAAGAAATAGAATCACAATACTGCAGATCGATATAATGTAAAACACCGTTTGTCTCTTCTCAAAATCATCTACTTGTTTTTGTAACCAACTTCCTTGTCCAGGAAGAGTAATTATGCCCTGAAGTGTTTTGGACTTTTGAGGAAAATATTCGTAATGATATTCTATGAAAGTATCTGGGCTACTAATACGTAAGTTGCCGTTTTCAGATGATGATGAATACTCTCTAGTGAACAAATTTGTTTTATTCTTAAGATCTTTAGGGCCTTCTGCTGAAGAAAGATTAGTAAATACCTCTTTTGAGTTCATATCCACCAAATAGTAGTTGAAACCCAAAAGGTTAGGATCATAATCAGAAATATAACTTTGTCTTTCTTTAACAAGTGTCTCTACTTCTTTTTCTTTTTCCTTCACGATCTTAGCTTTGATATGATCGTCACTTTTGAAGTTCTCCATGATATCTTTAACTTTTGCATCTCTTTGTTCTTCATAAAGCTTAACAACATCATCGTTCTTAGCAGCCTTCGCTTCATCAATCTGCTCTTCATACTGACTTTTGATATCGGCTATTTGCTCTGATAGACTTCCATAGCGCATGCGATGTTCTTCAATCTCTTCTTTAGAAACTTTTATATTGTCCTTAAGCTCATCTTCAGATAGATAATTGGTTTCAGAAATACTTATATAATTGATAAATTCCTCAAATTGTGAGTTAAATTCTTCTGTATGAAAATAATCCTTTTTAAAATACCAATGACCATTTTCTAAGATCGAAACGATTCCACATAACCCAAAAGTCAACAATATGATCCAAACAACCCACTTGCTTCTATTTTTCCATTTTGTATCCAATTCCCCATACCACCTTTAAATATCTAGGATTTTTCGGATCGATCTCAATCTTTTCTCTAATCTTTCGGATATGAACAGCCACTGTGTTTTCAGCATTGTAACTGGGTTCTTTCCAAACTCGCTCATATATGTCATTAATGGAAAAAACTCTTCCAGGGTAAGACATGAGCAACTCCACAATCTTGTATTCGATCGGAGTTAATTTTACTGAGTCCCCGTTTATGGCGACTTCCTTTGCTTCCTTATCAAGTGTCAAACCGTTCAGATTAACTAGATTTGTCTTTCCCTCATATGTACCAAGAGTCACGTAACGCCGTAGCTGAGATTTAACACGAGCGATCAGCTCTAAAGGATTGAACGGCTTTGTCACATAATCATCTGCACCGATCTGCAGTCCTAGTACTTTATCTGTATCTTCACTCTTTGCACTTAAGATAATAATCGGTATGTTTTTTTGCTCTCTAATTTTAAAGGTGGTCGAGATACCATCTAATTTTGGCATCATAATGTCCATGACAATTAGATGGATCGGATGTTCGTCTAATTTTTCTATTGCTTCAATGCCATCTCCAGCTTGAACAACTGTGATTCCTTCATTTTTCAGATAGATCTCTATCGCATCGCGTATTTCTTTTTCATCATCAACAACAAGTACGTTAAAATTATTCATTTTTTCACACTCCCTTCTGCATTATAGCATGGCATATATTTGAAATTATCTTTATTCTACACAGCAATCCTTTACATTTAGTTAGCAAAAATCTTAAGACTTTCTTAAGACTCATAATGTTCCATAATTCAAAAGATAGGCAAACAAAAAAGCGCAAATCTATTTAAAGAAATGCACTCTCTTTTAAAACACTATTAGTTTTGAGCTTCACTATACCTTTTAAAATTATCCATGAAGGCTTGCCATCCAGCTTCTTGCATCTCAACTGGATTCGTCGCTTCGGCTTCAAATGTTTCAACGACTCTCGTTTCATTTTCTAAACCGACAAAAGTAATCGTAACTCTTCTTCCATCATCTAGCGTATAAGCAATATATTCATTTGTTTTGACTTCATCATACTTCCCGCTAAAATCAAATCCAAAGCTGCCATCTTTTGCTTCCATTCTGGTAAGAAACCTTCCGCCATCTCTCAAATCGTTTTCCGCTTTTGGTGCGTGCCACTCGTCAGAAGCAAAGCTCCAACCTGTAATATGCTTTGGCTCGGTCCAATATTTCCAAACTTCTGCAACTGGTTTGTTCACGGTTGTTTCCACCGTGATGGTTACTTTATTACTTGTTTCCATAACATAAACCACCTTTCCGTCACTCACAATTTATTAACTCAATGCTCAAAACTATTTCAACAAAAAAATGCATTTCCCTGCTACGGGAAATGCATACCAGCAAAATATTATTTTTTCTTATTCAATCGCTTTCTTAGCTTCTTCATACTTTGCATTAGCAAGGTTATTAATCTGTGAAAGATAATCTTCTAACTTAATTTCACCCTTAATCGATGCTTCAAGAAGACTATGAATATTTGCGTTTGGTTGCTCTGAAATACTAACTCCTGTTGGAGCTTCCCACCGTGACTGAACGTAACCAGGTACAGCTTTTACGGGTTCGACTATAGCATTGTCCAAATTATCAAACGCTGAACGAACGCCAGGAAGGTCTTGTAGTTCAAAATATGCATCCAGCACATCTTGATCTGTTGTGACTGGCACACCATTTAGTACTTTCCCTTTTTCTGCAGCAATATCAATTCGTTTCAGATATCCTTCTTTTCCAAAAGACATCCATTTCGAAAATAAATAAGCTTCTTTTGGATGTTTCGTATTCTTTGATATTCCCATATAATCATTTGCGACAACGGTTCTTCCGCCGGGAATTCCAATGAAATCATAATCAAAATCAAGGTTTTCCTCAAACGCAGTCAATGCCCATGTCCCATCTCAGATTAAACCCATATTCCCTGATGCCCAAACCTCTCCTGCATTACTTCCATCGAAGTTGCTTTTTTGTTCCTCTGTTAATGATTCATAAGCATAATCGTTCGTAACGATATCTTTTGCAATTTGTTGACCTTCTTTGAATTCAGTGCTGTCTAAATGATATCCTTCTTTTGTGTAGGTATACCAACCAAGAGTCTTACTTACTGCTGCAGGATACCAGTCAAGGATTGCCATTGGGTTGTTTATACCAACCTTGCCTTTACTGATATTTGTTATACGTTTTACAGAATCAACGAATTCATTTATGTTTGCACCACTTTCTGGCGCATCCAAATTAGCGTCATTAAACATATCTTTATTAACGTAATATCCTAAAAATTGCTGACCTGCAGGTAGTGCAAAAAGAGTGTCACCGTATGTTGCAGCCTTTCTTACGGCCTCAGGGACTTTTGCAAGATCAGCATCATCAGAGGACAATTTAGAAAGATCTAATAACCAGTCATTTGCTACACCAGGTGGAATTTCGGACAGCATGAATACATCAGGCATTTCATTTGCGCTTGCCGCAGCTGCTAATCCATCATTCCATTTATCATTAGGTATCGACTCAACTAATTTTATCTCGATGTTTGAATATTTTTCTTCAAACGCTTTGATCATGAGTCTTTCTATATTTTGTTCTTTTTCTGTCCCTAATCCCCAACTTGCATAAGAAATGGTTACCTTATTGCCGTCCGCATCATTACTTTTTCCACCTTCGCTCGATGCGTTACATCCGAACAACATTGTAATGATTAAAATACTTATGGTTAATTTAAGACCTTTCATGAAGACACCTCAATTTTAGTATTCTTCTTAAACAATTAACTTAATTGCTCCTGGTTTATTTTGTAATCGCTTACATTTTCAGTTTTAGGTATAGGGTGAAGCATTGTCGATTTAGACATTTTAATAACCTCATCAGCGGTCACCTCTCGCTCTAATGAATCTGATAAGTAGATTCCTTCACTGATTAACATTGTTTGAAGTGCAATCTCAGCGGTCGGCAGCAGTTCCACTCTTCCTTGAAGCGCGGCAATCCAATGATCTTGTGAGGAGTCATAGGCATCCGGGTTCTCTTGAAGTTGATGCCATCGATAATTCGCCGCACCTAGATCAAATGTAGCATCCATATCCATGTCACTCATCGTAGTATGATAGCTTAATGGCGTATTTATTCCGTTTACTTGTCCGTGAAGGGATAGTCCACCTTTATTCCCTACTAAACTGCTTCCTCCCAATCCATTCAAATGAATCGCCCAGGATTCGATAATATCAAGTGTTAGACCCCCATCGAACCGAACAAATCCTAAACCAAGCTCTTCAACATCAAATCCACTTATCATTTTACGTTTTTCATCCATATCCATTTCTTGATACGTTTTACCTGTAATCGTTTTAACAGAAGGCATATTCATTAAATACAGCAATTGGGATATTCGATATACACCCATATCAAACAATGCTCCACCTGATGCCTTCTTTTTTTGATTAAATTCTTTCGTGCCATATCCGTCAACAAACGGTCTACCTCGTCTTCTAAATCCGGTAGAACGAGCATGATACAGTCTGCCAAGCTTTCCTTCATCTATTAACATCTTTGCGGCTTTCGTTTCGATCCCATAGAGAAAGCTTAGTTGAACATGCAGTTGTTTACCGCATTCTTTTGCAGTATCAATCATTTTCTTTCCATCCATGTATGAGCCTGCAATTGGTTTTTCACAGTATACATGCTTACCAGCTCTTAATGCTTCAATCGTAATCCCAGCATGTAAATTATTATGCAGACAAACATCAACTGCATCCAGGTCTTCACGTGCTAACAGCTCTCTATAATCACTGTACGTGTCAGGAATATTGAACTTTTCCGCTACTTGTTTGAGTTCAATTTCATCAATATCACATGCGGCAACGATTTCTGCACCAGATATCTTTTCATAGTTTTCTAGATGAACTTTACCAATCATGCCAACACCAATAATACCGATTCGCACTTTTTTCATAACCTTATACCTCTACTTTCTTGTGCTCGGCAGATATTAGATTTCTCCACGTATTACGTGCTGTAGCTAATTGCCATTCTACTTGACTGTATTCATTTTCTCCTGAGTGATGTTCGATGCCAAGATATCCTTGATAATTAACATCTTGCAGAATCTTGATCTTCTCTTCACAGTCAGGTATGACCCAAGCTGCTAAATGTGTATGAAAGGCATATTTTGCACAAAGTCGATCGCCGTTCTCTTTATCCACATCCCAATTATCAAAGTGCAGAAGGATACCAAATGAAGGATGATCAACTGCCTCATAAACCTTTTTAATGTTTTCAGGATCCCTTGATGCTCCCCAATGGTTTTCAGGCCCTACTTTAAAACCGCCATTCTGTGCTATTTTTGCATATTCTTGATAACGGTTCACTGTATACTCAAATTGTTCATCTGTCATTTTCAAATCTCTTCCACCCATATCGATTCTAACGGTACGTGCTCCTAATATTTCTGCAGCTCGCAGATTTTTAAGTGCGTTTTGATACCACTTTTCCTTAGCATTTGGATCTGGGTCCCATACCTCTGCACAGTCAACGCAAAGATTAGCAAGGGTTAACTCCTTCTCATCCATCGCTTCTCTTATTTTCTTGAGATAATCCTCATCATAGCTAGTTAACATCATGTTCCAAATATCTGCTGATTTCAGGTGATAACGATATTTGACACTTTCTAAATACCCAAAAAGATCTATTTTCCCTTGATTAAATAAGCCATTAAATGAATACGAAGCAACTGTATATTTCATAATGCCCTCCCGTTTAATTCAAGATTCTTGTAAAATGGAAATTTGGATAATTCAAAACTCGATTTAAAAAATACCTTATACTGCTTACCTTTCAGATTCACCTGAACAGTTAATGGTTCACTAACGCATGTAAATTTAGTCGCCTCACCCCACTTGATTATAGATATTTTCTGATTATTTTGATAATATCAACATTGAGGCTACTAATGGAATTAACAAAACCCTTTCCATTTGTATAATTCACCAGTAATTTTTTAATTGGAGTTGAATATATGGAAATTCAAGGCGTTTATCATGACGTTAATCCTACTTGGAGGATCGGAAAAGACCGTGGATGCGCAACACTTGTTTATGTTACACAAGGTAAAGTGATGTATTGGATCGATGGAGTCGGTGTGGAATTGGTTAAAGGAGAGATCCTGTATATTCCATCTGGTGTAGATCGCGCATGGGAAAACCACGCCGATGAGAGTCACCAAAAATATACAGTGGTTTTTTTATGGGAAAGTGAAAATCTGCGGAAAATCTTGCACTATACAACTAAGAATGAGATGTATCGTTATAAGACTTTTAACACCCCTTATTTTGAACAAAGATTTTCATCACTTTTTACACAAATCCTGTTGAAAAAACCTTATTTTGAATGGATGGCAAGGTGTATATTGTCAGAATTACTCACTCAAATCGCGCAAGAATCATCTGAAGTAAGAACGGCTCCTTCAAAAGAGCGGATTGCAAACGAGATACAAGATTATATTCTCCGCAACTTTAGAAGTAATATATCCATTGATGACTTGAGTTCACTTGCAGGTGTAACCCCTAACTACGTATCAGGGATCTTTAAGGAAGTAGTGGGAAGTACACCCATACAATACTTACACCAATTAAGAATTAACACGTCCTTACATCTACTACAAAATACACAGATGACAATAAGTGAGATCGCTGAATATCTTGGGTACTGTGATCAATCGTATTTTAATAGGATGTTTAAAAAATGGATGGGGGTGGCACCGAGCAAGTATAATCATCATTATGTAATAAGTTGAAAAACGTATTCTGATCTGCGAATGGTAAAGGTAAAAACTCCAGAGCAATTCATTTAAATAAAAAAAGCATGACTCTGACATCATGCTTTCGATCGTTACTCACGCCAAAATTTCGTGTATTCTGCTTTGTCCTGTATATTAAACGCTATTATATCCTCAAGCAGCTCATAATTCACTTCATCTTTCCAGCGAATACGAAACAAGCCTTTAGTTGAGCTATAACCAGACTTTTTGATACTCTCGGCAAACCGCACCATAGCTATTTCTTCAGGAGCAATACTCATGTGTTGCTTTGCCATTGAGATACCGATGATAAATGTGCCATGATCGGTATACATCGGTGTGTTCCACTTGAATTGCGGTTCCAATGTAGGAAATTTTTGAGCGATCCACTCCAAAACCTCCTCCATTCGGGGTCTATGATCGGGGTTATCAATTCCAGCTAAGTATTGCGAAAAGATTTCCATGTAATATCTCCTTATCACTGATAAAATTTACAGAGTCTCATTACTTATCAGTTTATATGAAGATTCCTTGATAGTAAAACGCTGTACCTATTCGTCATCTGTAACACTCAAGTGACAAGAAACATGATGTTGCTCCTCTTTCGCCTTTAAGGAAGGTGTGTTTTTGAAACATTTTTCTATTCGGTAGGGGCAGCGATTTACAAATACACATCCCTCAGTTACTTCTGACGGTTTGACTTCACCATCATAAATAAAATCACTCCTATTCTCAATAAAATGCAGAAGGTTGCTCACGACAGATACAAGAGCTTTCGTATATGGGTGCGAAGGATTTCTGATGATTTTATCAGTTGGGCCGATCTCTACAATTTCACCTTGATACATGACTGCTATCCGATCACACATATAACTAGCTGTCGCTAGATCATGTGTGATATAAATCATAGTAAGACCCATTTTTTTCTTCAAAGTTTTTAAAACATTTAATATACCTGCACGAACAGATACATCTAGCATGGATGTGGGCTCATCAGCCGCAATAAATTGTGGCTTTAAGATAATTGCCCTTGCAATAGCAATTCGTTGTCTTTGGCCACCACTTAGTTCATGTGGATATCGATAGATGTAATCTTCTGCTGGTACTAACTCGATAGATTCTACCGTTTCTTTTATTCTTTGTAATTGCTCCTTTTTCCCTAAATGTGGCTCATGTGCTGTAATAGGTTCAGCCAAGATATCAACTATTCTCATGGATGGATTTAACGTTTCATAAGGATCTTGAAAAACCATTTGCATCTGACTTCTTAACTTTCTCATTTGTTTAGGCTTAAGCTCATCCAAGTTAAACCCATTAAAATGAATTTCACCATGAGAAGAGTTGATAAGTTTCATGATCATTCTGGCTGTTGTTGTTTTACCGCTGCCACTCTCACCGATGATTCCTAGTACTTCTCCTTTGTGTATGGAAAGATTCACATCATTTACAGCCAAAATACGAGTAGATTTTCTGTTAAACATACCCGCTTTCTTCGTAAATACTTTGGAGAGATTCTTTACTTGTATAAGAACATCATTGTTCATGTTTTTCACCGTCATATAAGAAACAAGCTGTATAATGGCCAGGTTTTACTTCACTTAATGGAGGAACATGACTTTTACACTTATCCATTGAAAATTCGCATCTGGGATGAAATCTACAACCTGTTGGAGGTTCAATTAAGTTTGGTACGTTTCCAGCAACCGTTTCAATTTCTTTATCACCGTTTAATAGAGACGGTGTAGCCTTTATAAGTCCCTGAGTGTATGGATGAAGAACATTCTCCAGTAGAGAGCGGTTGCTACACCATTCAACGATCTTACCCGCATACATAATAATAATTTGATCACATATTGAAGTGACCATCGGTAAATCATGTGAAATGATTAATACGGATAAATTCATCTGTTTTTGTAACTTTTTTAACAAAGCAATGATTTGTGCTTGTGTCAAAACATCTAATCCAGTGGTTGATTCATCGGATATTACGAGTTTTGGATTACACGATAATGCCATTGCAATTGCTACCCTTTGCTTCATTCCTCCACTAAATTCATGAGGATAACTTTGCCACCGTTGTTCTTCTATTCCAACTAGGTTCAGTAACTTCTTAGCTCTATGAAGTGCTTCTTTTTTTGATACGTTCTCGTGCAAGAGAATGGCTTCTGCTATCTGATCTCCTACTTTAAATACAGGATTTAGTGCATTCATGGCACTTTGAGGTATGACTGAGATCTCTTTCCATCTCACTTTCTGAAGATCAGAATCAGTAGCCTTTAGCAATTCTTTACCATCTAGAAAAGCTTCTCCGTTTACGATTTCACCTGGTTGCTCAATCAACCTTAATAATGAATTCGCAACAGTAGACTTTCCACAGCCTGATTCACCGATTAATCCAAGGAGTTCACCTTTACCAACCGAGAAATTAACTCCCTCTACAGCTTTTACAGTTCCTTTATCTGTATGATAATGTGTTGTAAGATTATTTACTTGCAATATCTTTTCCAACTAATTTACGCCTCCTTAACCTAGGGTTTATCGCTTCTTCTATTGAATAACCGGTAAATGCAAAACCAATGACTAATGTGGTTATCGCTATTCCTGGTGGAAGTATCCACCAAATCCAAGCATCCGTAAGTAATGCACCTCTAGCCTGTGCGTAATACAGAATGGTACCCCAACTTTTTTGAATGGGATCTCCTAAACCAAGAAAACTGAGAGATGCTTCGATCAAGATTGAATGACTCGCAGCAAGGACGAACTGTGAGACAGCAATCGTAATAACTCCTGGAAAGATGTGTTTTACTAGAATAGTAGTATGGTTTAAACCAATCGATCGGGCGGCTTCCACATAACCCTTAGTATTAATACTGATGACTTGCGAGCGAATGATTCTAGCGGGACTAGCCCAAGACAATAAACTAATTACAAAAATGATATTCCAAAAACTTGGACCAATAAATGCAGCTAAAAGGATCATTAAAGGAAGAAATGGGATTACTAGAATAAGGTCCACGATTCTCATAAAAAACGTGTCTATTCTCCCACCAAAATAGCCCGCCATAATCCCAATAACACAGCCGATTGTAATCGATATGAAAGCAGCTAGAATTCCAATAAGTAAAGAAATTCTAGTACCATAAATCAACTCACTCAAAATATCTTGTCCGATATCATTTGTTCCTAACAAAAACTGTGAATTCGGTTCCATAAATGGAGCACCTACTCGTTCATTAGGATCAAATGGAGAAATGAAAGGTGTTGCCAGGGTAATAAACAGGAAAAGTATTAAAATTCCAAGTCCGATAAGACCTAGATTGCTAGAACTGATAACTTTTAACAAATTTTTATTTCTTCCATTATTCATTAGCTTTCCCTACCTTCGGATCAAGAAAAGGATACATTAAGTCTGCAATAAAGTTCGCGATAACTACACTAAACGTAATTAATAGAAAAGTGGCTTGTATGAGCGGATAATCTCTGTTTAGAACAGATTCAAACATCAATCTACCGACGCCTGGATAAGCAAATACAGTTTCGATGACTGTAGCTCCACCAAGTAAGAAGCCGAGATTCAGCATGAACACCGTTACTACGGGAAGCAATGCATTTCTCATGGCATGTTTATACATGATGACCTTTTCTTTAACGCCCTTTGCTTTTGCGATCATAATAAAATCTTCATTTAGTACATTTAACATCGAATATCGCATAGTCATAAAGGTACTTGTTACTGATATCAAAACTAATGTTGTTAGCGGCAAGATTAAATGGCGTCCAATATCAAGAATTCTCTCAATTCCAGTGAAATTATTCCAAGCGCTTGCAGCACCAAAAACAGGAAGCCAACCTAGCTGAGCAGAAAATACGGAAACTAACATCATTCCAATCCAGAAAGAGGGCATTGCACTAAGAAACATAAAAAAGATTAGAAGGTTAACGTCTGTCTTAGTACCTCTTTTCCAAGCAGAGATGACTCCAAAGATCACCCCAAGAATCGTAGAAACCACCAAACCTGTACCCGTTAACAAAAGTGTCCAAGGAATTCTCTCTTTTAGTAAATCAGTAATCGGACGTTTTTGTTGATACGAATAACCGAAATCTCCTGTAAATATATTTGCGATATACACTCCATATTGCTGTATGAGGGGATCGTTTAAGCCATGCTTATCTAGTATGGCTTCTTTTTCTTTTGTAGTAAGAAAGCCTACATCTTCTCCCGCTAAGTACATGAGGGGATTTCCTGGCATCCACCTAGGCAAAAAGAAATTTAATGTAAGCATAAGGATAATGACAAGGAAGTATTGAACCACTTTACTAGTTAGAAACTTTAACACCGTTTCACCTCTTTTTAATGTATTACACGCTAAAAATCCCGCAAATTAATGACTTTTGCGGGATTCCGTTTTCTTAACCTTTTTTTCCATTTACTTTCTTCTTAATGAAGAAAACACCAATTATAACAACTATAACCAATAAACCTAAAATGATTAGCGACTTGTTAGAATTCGTATTTGTCTCAGAATTCTTTACATCTCCTGAATCCGCATCTTGTGTTTGTGCAGACTTTTCCCCATTTTCAAATGGTATAAAAGAGCCTTTGTGTATGATGCCTTTTCCTAATTGGAATGTGTATCCGTCATAAGCTTTAGGATTATAAGCATTAACGATTTCTTGATAGTAAAGAGGCACAATCGGCATTTCATCACTTACAAATGCTTGCATTTCTTTAATTTTCGCCAATCTATCTTCTTCTGTTTTTGCATCTTTTAATGCAGAAACCATACTGTCAAATTTATTATTTTTGTAGCCGCCAATGTTTACTGTGCCAATTGCCGGATCAGAATGGAACAGATCAACCAATCGATCAGGGAACAATTGCATCGTACTAGACCAGCTCCATAATCCGAGGTCATAGTCTCTTCCCTTACTCACATCAAATTCTGGCCACATAAGAGAATCTACTGTAGTAGCATCCATTGCCTTTACAGATACTCTAATTCCAACTTCTTTAAGCCAATCTGCAATAATTTCAGCTGTTCTTATACGGATTGGGTTATCTGCGTACACTAATGAAGTTAGTTGTAGTTTCTTTCCATTAGGGTCTTCACGATAACCATCTTTGTCCTTATCAATAAAACCTGCATCATCTAATATTTGATTTGCTTTTTCTTTGCTAGGCTTAAAAGTTAAACTTGAATTATATGCAGGTGATGACGGGTGAATAAATCCGGGACTTCCCTTTTCTGCATAACCCAACAATACATGATCTACTAGATATTGAGTATCAATAGCATATGCAATGGCTTGTCTGAATTCTTTTTCTGTCATCGGATACTTTTCCGCATTCATTTGAAAGAGTGAAGTATTGTAACCTGCACCTTTCATGATTTTCAGATTAGAAGCACCTTCAAATTGCTTCACTAATTCAGGAGAAACACTTGAAGATGCAGCGTCGATTTCTCCTGCCTGTAATGCAGTGTACAAAGCAGTTGTATCTTCTATGATTGGGAAAATAAGCTCATCAATTTGTGGTTTACCTTTAAAGTACTTTTGGTGCGCCACCATTTTATAATATTGACCTGATTTATATTCTTTCAGTTGATAAGGACCGCTACCTAAAGAATTACTTGATTCATCAGGATTCTTAATATCTTTCCAAATATGTTTTGGTAAAATAGGCAGGTCCGCCAGTGGTTGAATTAAAAAATTCGGATTTGCTTTCGACAATCGTAAGATGATCGTTTTATCATCTTTGATTTCTACTTTTTTTATTTCTTCTAAAGGGCTTGTAAATCTTGATTTGGGATGATCTAGAAAGTATTGAATAGTAAATGCAACATCATCCGTAGTAAGCTTCTTGCCATCTTGCCATAATACATCATCGTGAAGTTTCATTTCATAATTTAAACCATCTTGGCTAACTTTATATTCATCTACTAGCCAAGGTTGTGGCGTATTTTCTTCATCCAGCTGAAACAGGTTATCATATAATAAGTTAACAAGGTCAAGACCAGGGTAACCCGTAATATAGGTATATGGATTTAAGGTGCTCTCATCTCCTGTTATACCAATCTTAACTACTTTTTTGGATTCTTCCGCTGCTGCCGGTGTCAACGAGGACATCAAAAGCATAATTGAGAGTGTAATTAACCAGTAAGTTTTCTTCATCATTTCTTGTTCTTTCTCCCTTAACCCCACACATGATTAACGTCTGGTTTCTAATTATTCTCGTGCTGTTCGTGATTTTCATGGTTTTTGTGATCCTCATGAGAATCTCCAGAACCACATGCTGTTAACGCTGTAAGTGCCATTGCCAGAATAAGGATTGCAGTAACTTTTTTCATTCTTCCACCTCTTTTAATTACTTGGTCTCCCTCTATGTAAGACCCAACTTAGAGTATATGTGAAAGCATTTTCAAAGTAATCACTCTAACGGGTGATATTTAGTGGAACTTTTATATAATGTTGCTTTCAAAAGTATTATATTTCCGTTGAAGAGAATAAAAAGGGTAAAAACAATATCCTCTTAGAAAATAGCCTCATAAAAAAGAACCGATGATTTTATAGAATTCATCGGTCCCCATTTTCGTATTAATAATTCTTAGTGATGGTGTTCCATTTCTTCACTCAGTTTTACGTTATTCTTCTTCAGTACTTCCAAATCTTGCTTAGAAAGTTCACCCACAACAAATTGTTTTTTAGGAATTACTGTAGAGCTGTCATTTTCTGCATGGACCTTAACATAATAAAGACCATTCTGATCAAATCCTTCACTTAACGAATACACACCATTACCTTCTTCTGTTGCCAATTTTTTGTCATGATGTATTGAACCATCAGCTTTCAAAATTTCAAAGTATACAGAATCCGCGTTAGTGACTCTTTTTCCCTCTTGTGTCAATATGGCTTCCAATTTCTCTGACTGATTTGGTTGGAATTCATTCGGAATAACAATTTTAACCAGCAGTGGTCTCTCTTGCTTGTATTGAATCGCAGCATCAGATTTCACCGAACACCCTGATAAGATACTACTAAATGCAACAACTAACACAATAAGGAAATATGAATCTCTTAAGACATGTATGTTCTTTTTTATTGGTTGGTTAGGCATTTAGAAACCTCCTTATTGATGAAACCCTCTGAATAATTAACCAATCAATCAACCAAATGACTAGTAAGGATAGCCCGACTAAAGGAAAGAGAATCCCCAAGAATATTAAGGTAAACAAAAATAACTTCATTGTTTTTGCGCTAGGTCCTTTAGGTGCGCCAGTGCCTTTTTTAGGTTTGCGCTTCAACCAAAGATAAAATCCACTTACAGCAACCAACATGATTCCAAGACAGATGAGTAAACTAACGAATTGGTTGATCAAACCAAACTGAGTTCCTTTGTGTAACGTAATACCAAGTGCAACAATTTTCCCAACTATACCGTAATGTTCAAATCGATAATCCGCTAAAACTGCTCCGGAATATTGGTCTAAATGAATCGTTGCTTCGTCTTCAGCTTTTGCTGGATAAGCTGACAGCGTGTATACTCCGGTTGGCTCATTTGGGATACTCACTGAGAAAGACGGATCCATTCCTTGCTGTTCAGCAATTGTGACTATATCATCAACTGATACTGGAATAATACCTTCCACCTTGGACTCCGGAACTTCAAGAGTTTCAGCTGCCCATGGAACCTCGGCCACATCTTTTGTTTGAACGGCAGATACAGGTGCTTCACCACCCCAAATAGATGGTGGATAACCCACTCCATTATTTGTAGCAATAGATTGAAAGTTTGCACCCCAAAAGCCTGACCAAGGAAGACCAGTTAGAATTAGAAATAACATACCCGCAGTAATCCAAAAAGCAGGTACTGCATGCAAGTCCCTTCGAAGTATCTTCCGTCCTTGACTAAGACGAGGGACCAGAACTCCTGATAATTGTTTATTCTTACGTGGGAACCATAGGAATAAACCAGTAACTATGAGGACGACCGCCCAACACGCTACTAATTCTACGATTCGGTCACCTGTCGTACCAATCATTAACTCCCCGTGTATCTCCTCAATCTTATTCATAATACGATCATCATCTGATAACTGCCCAATGATTTTCCCCGTATAAGGATTAACAAAAATGGTTGAGGTTGTTTCTTCAGTAGAAATCTTGACTTCACTAGAACGTGATTTTGATTCGCCTGGTCGATATTGTGTAACTGTTGCGTCAGGAAATTTATTTTTAACAGAATCAATTTGATCTGTCGCAGATATACGATCAGCTTCTGGTGTTACTTCATAATATTCCTGATAAATGATATTTTCAATCTGCGGCTTAAATAGATAAACTGACCCTGTAATAGCAAGGATTATTAAAAAAGGAGCAAAAATAATCCCTGCATATAAATGCCATCTCCATATAGTACGGTAAAAATTTGTTCTTGATCGTTCTTCATTCTGAGTAGGTTGACTAACTTCATACGTTTCTTCTCGCTGAATATTATTCATGTTTCCTCCGATTCTGTATTTCAAGATGTAATATTAATAAGTTTCAAAATCTCCAAATTAATAAAGGTGAACTTAGCGAATCTCAACAATTATCCAAATGTATAGTAAGTGTAAATTAAACGTTATAAACTAAATCACCATTTTTGAGTATATTTGAAACTAAGTGTAAAGTAATCACTCAAATGGGTGATATTTATGCAAGCTCATAAAAAAATAAAAAACCGAAGGCACAATATCACCACTCGGTTTCCATTTTTAAAAAGTTATCATGTCTTTAGAAGTTGAAAATTGTAGATTGAAATCGGTTCTTTTTCAGATACTTTAATTTCCGCATCAACTTTAAAGACATCACCCAGCATTTTCTTGGAGATGACATTCTGTGGGATACCACTATCATAAATACGTCCAGATTGAAGGACAATCATTCGATCTGAAACCATAGCCGCTTGATTAATATCATGCAGAACTAAGATAATCGTAATTCCCTGTTCTACATTTAACTGTTTAATTAGCTCAATGATCTCAAGTTGGTGGTGGATATCGAGATACGACGTAGGTTCATCCAGCAGCAAAACAGTTGGCTGCTGAGCAAGTGCCATTGCGATCCATGCTCTCTGACGTTCTCCTCCAGACAAGCGATCTACAGCTCTCTCAGACAATTCCCCTAAATGAGTAAGTGTAATGGCTTGATCAACAATTGCCTGATCTTCTTGATTTAGCCGTTCAAATTTCCTTTTATGAGGGAAACGACCATATTCAATTAATTGTCTAACCGTAATTTCAGGGTTACTCTCATGAACTTGCATTAAGAAAGCAAGCTCTCTTGCAAAAGCTTTCCTATTCCACTGATTGATTTCACTATTTTTAAATAAAATCTTTCCACTAGAAGCTTGAAGTTGCTTTCCAAGCGCTTTTAACAGCGTACTTTTACCACAACCATTCGGTCCGAGTATACTATGGATCTTTCCTGCTTCAAATTGAAGCGTTAAATCCGAAATAATCTCATTATCGTGATATCCAATATGAACATTCTTTGCTTCAAGTGTCATATCGTTCTCTTCTTTCGTAACAAATATAAGAAAAATGGAGCACCTATAACCCCCATGATGATACCAACAGGAAGTTCGATCGGCGCAAAGGCAACACGGCCGATTGTGTCAGATAAACACAGAACGGTCACTCCTAGCAGAGCTGAGGCTGGAAGCAATATTCTATAATCATTTCCTACGAGGAGTCTTGCAGCATGGGGCACAATTAGTCCAACAAAACCTAGTAGACCAACGATACTTACTGCACTTGCAGCAAGCAGCGCACTTATGGCAATAAACCACAAACGATAGCCTTCAGTGTTTAGTCCGAGCGATCTTGATTCAGCATCACCAAGTAGTAAGACGTTCATCCGCTGAGCGCTAAGCAAAGCCAATACTAATCCAATAAGACTATAAGGAACGATGATCTCTACATGCCCCCAGCTTTTGGCCGACAAGTTTCCAATCATAAAAGAAACAGCCCCTTGAATACGATCACTATAAAATGTATACAGTGCCGATACTCCGGAGTTTAAAAATGCAGAGGCTGCAACACCAGCAAGAATAATCCTCATAGGAGAGACTCCCTTGTCCCAGGCAAGCAAATAGATGAGCAATGCCGAAATCATCGCTCCAATAAATGCAGCAGGAATCAACAAATAGGAAAACGCGGGAAAAACTAGTAACAATGTGATTCCAAATAAACCAGCTCCAGAGGAGATTCCAATAATATGGGGATCAGCCATTGGATTACGCATAACCCCTTGCAATAAGGCACCAGAAAGAGCTAAATTTATTCCAACAAACACTGCTACAAGTGTGCGTGGAAGCCTTATATTCCAGATAATTGTGTAATATGGAGAATCAGTAGAACCAAATAAAATACTCAAAATTGACTTTGCATCTACGGATACCGCTCCGAATCCTAAACTTACCATTACACTGATTATTGCTAGGATAAAGAAAAGTCCCACGACGGAAAGCTTCCATCCTATCTTTCTATTAATACCCTTATTCACCTTCATAGTTTTAATCAGAAAGTTTGCCATAAACTTCTGAATTGGCCCCTTCCATTCCCACGTGGGTGTATTTAAGCAGAATAATAGCCAGTTTCAAGATTAGTTTGTTTGGGTTGAATAAACCAATTCCGACAAATATTTATAAGAATCCACAACATCGACACCAGGAGCCATGACAAATTTTTCTCTTGGGAGAAAATAAATTTGGTCATTTGAAACAGCGGAAAGGGAATTCCATGCTGGATTCTTTTTATAATTGTTATCTATCATCTTTTTTGCGTCCTCATTCGTTGTATGAGAAAGCACAAACAGGTAATCAGGATTAATCTTCACCATCTCTTCCATACTGAACGGGATATAGCCTGCCATAACTTCTCCATCTAATGATTCTGTTACATTTCGTAGCTTCAACTGGTTAGCCATGTCCACCGATATTGTCGGACCCTGTTCAATAAATGAGGCATCACCCATAACTGTCAAGATTGCATAAGTAGGCTTTTCCTTCTTATCTGGAACCTGATCAATCACTTGATTGATTTTTGAATCCATCTCATTGATAAGTTTTTCAGCTTTTTTATCATTCCCCGTGATTTTTCCCATAAGTAGTGTGTTTTTTCTAATGTCCTCTATTGATTGCGTGTTAAGGTTTGCAAAAGGAATGTTAGCCTCTTTAAATGTTTTTCTAAGATTACCATGTGTAAAACGTTGACCAACAACTAAATCGGGTTTCAATGCAAACACCTTCTCGATATTAACCTCGTGCATGAATCCTACTTTTGGAACATCCTTAGCTTCCTCAGGTGGATCTATAGTAAATGCATTTGTTATACCAGCTGCTTTACCCCCAACTTGATAAAATGAATAAAGGACCTCATCCTTCAAAATTACTATGTTTTTAGGTTTTTCTTTTAAAGTTACGAGTTCCCCATCAAAGTCTTTAAAGGAAAGATAAGGCTCAGCTGATTGGTTAACCTCAGCGCTATCTTTCTTTCCCTCTCTTTCCTTCTGAGTATCATTCTGACAACCACTGACCATTGCTAGCATGATTAAACTGATGATTATAAGTTTTATCCCATTCTTCATGTTTTTATCTCCTTTATGATAACTATTTCATTAATTGAGTTTATCGATTTAATCCGAGCGATTGATTACTCAGGAAGTTTTCCATAGACTTCAGGATATACAGCTTTCCCCATATATTCGAATGATTTTTCCATAGATAGACCAGGATTATTTACAAAAAGTTCACCTGGAATAAAGCGAAACTGATTCTTCTTAATTGCAGATAGAGAAGACCATGCTTGATTGGATTCCAAGTTATCTTTTAACATTCGTTGTCCTTCCTCTTTGGAGCCATGAACAATCAAAAAGACATAATCTGGATCTTCATTCACAAGAGTTTCCATGCTGAATGGCACACTGCCCATTCCTTTTGAGTCTTTCTCTTTTAAGCTTTCAGCGATGTTCTTCATTTTAAATGAGTTTGCTATATCAAGTGCAATGGATCGGTCAGTCTGAAGGGACACGGTATCCATCATCATTGTAATGACAGCGTAGGTAACTTGTTTATCTGGTGCTTTTTCTAAAACACGCTGGATTCTTTGATCCATTTGTTTTATCTTTTCTGCAGTCGCTTTTTCTTTATCTAAGATCTTACCAAGAATTTCTGCATTTTCTCTCACATCATTTACTGAGTTAATTGCTGTTAATGCAAGAGGAATATTTGACGAGTACATCGCTTCTTTTAATTTTCCATGAAATACAGATTGTCCAATGACCAAGTCTGGTTTTAATTTCAGCGTTTCTTCAAGATTGATGTCGTTAATCATTCCAAGCTGCTTTGCTGCCTTAGCATTTTCAGGTATTTTCAGTTCTGGTACTGTAGAAATGCCAACTGGCTTTCCCCCCAAATCATTGAAGATTTCATATAGTTGTGTATTAAGTAAGACAACTCTTTTTGGTGTTTCCTTTAATACTATTTTCTCTCCTGTAGAATCTTGAAAGCTTATAGTCTTTGTTGATTCTTCTTTTGTTTTTGGTTGACTCCTATCAGACTGCTTATTTTCAGCTTTTTCTTGACTACATCCTGCGAAAATTAACAAGATTGCAAAAATTACACTTAAAAGTTGCCATCTCTTTAATTTCATTTTTAGCCTCCATTCATATAAAAAGTTTATTGTTACGCTTTGATATGTGTACATAACAACAAGATTGAGCCAGCAATATCAAACATGTTAACATCCTATCAATGGCCGCCGATTAGTAATAAACCGTTTTCATTTATTCTAAAAAACAGTTAATATTCTCACTAAATCTGGTTGACCAGATTTAGCGAGAAATAAATTCTATTATTTTGATAACTCACTAGAAATTCTTTTATTTTTAGAAGAATAGTAAACGATAGTTTCTATAACAAATATGATCAAGATAGATATACCAAACAGAGGCATGATTATCCCCAGTATTAGCAATGCTAGAATCGCAACTAAAGACCATTGTTTATTAACTCGTCTAGGTGTCTTTGATTCGCCCTGTTTCATTCTTCTCATCCACGATAAAAAGCCCATCGTAATTGCACCAAGAAACGCTATGCAGACAACTAAATTCAATATTTTATTAGGCATTCCAAATAGATGTCCTTCATGAAGTGGAATACCCCATGTAAACCATTTACCGATTATGCCGTAATCTTCGAAGTTTATTTTAGCAATTACGTTTCCTGAATATTGATCGAAATAAGCTGTTGTTTCCTCGTATGGACTTACATCGAGTCCTGGAACACCGGTATTGCTTCCTTTTGAAACCGTAAAAACGCCCTTCTCGTCAGCAGGATATACAATTGAAAACGGTCTGCTTATCTTTTCATCCTGAGCTTTAGCAATTACAGATTCTAAACTCTGCTGACCAGGATTATTTAGATTATTGTTAGCCTCTGTTTTATCATCTGAAGCAGGTTGATTCAGGCTTCTTGTAGCCCAGGGAATCTCATCTACATCCGATTGCGGAGGAGTGTAGCGTAATTCAGTTCTTCCAATCTCAGGGTGTTCTTGACCGAACTTGGCAATTTGGCTTCCCATAAATACAGACCAAGGAATACCCGTTATGACAATTACCATTAATGGAATTGCAAGTGCAATTCCCAAAATCGCGTGTGCTTTTTGAAATTTTAATGATTTGGATTTGTTTTTGTTAGCAAGTAATTTCTTTTTAAATGTCATATATATTCCGGATATGATAAGAAACACTGTCCAACAAGCTGTCAATTCCACTAAATAACGCATGAATGTACTTTCCGTTAAAAGAGAACTGTGGAAGTTTCTCATAAAGTAAGAGTATGTATTACTCGGATCTTGTGAAGAAACAATTTGATTGCTGTCATCTAGGAATATCGTTCGTGAATCACCATTCTCGTTACTTATGGTCACTCGGCTGTTATAAGGTTCTTCCATCATGCTAATCTTGCCGATGGAATATCCTTCGTATTTTGCACTAATTTCTTTGATGGCTTCGTCCATGCTTTGAGTTTCTTTTGTTTCACTCATTCCAAAAAATTCTTTTTCATACAGATAACTCTCAACTTCAGGATAGAAAAGAAAGCCAATCCCTGAAAGAGTTAATGTTATTAATAGCGGTGTAATGAACCATGCAGCATAAAAATGAAGTCTTCGAAATGGATTAAAAGTATTATTATTCATGGCAATCTCCTTCTAATTTGTTTACATATAACGGAAAATCCGCTGTTTCAAGCTGCATAAAGTTACAATTTTTGTATTATTCAGCCCAACTACGAGTATAAGCGACACATTTTTTATTGCCATCCCTCCAATGGGTGATATTTAAATGTTAAATAAGAAAAATGGACAAACCCTTTTCTTGAAAAATCTTTCGAAAAGGTTGCCCATTTTTTAAATATTGCAATCCATGTATTAAAATATCTTTGTTAGAACTTACAATTCAATTCTTACACTATAACATTTTTCTCTATTTCTCTTAATTGATAAAAATAGCCCTTTCTTGACAAGAGTTGCTCGAATGATCCCGCCTCAACAATCCTACCACTATCCATTACAATAATCTGATCCATTTGCTCAAGATTTTTTAACTTATGACTTATAAGTATGACCGTATCATTTCTTGCCTTCTCAAAAATTTTATTTAATATACTTTGTTCGGCTAACATGTCTATAGAAGACATAGGTTCATCTAAAAGCCATAACCCACTAGAACGCAAAAGCACTCGAGCAATCGCAAGTTTTTGCTTTTCACCGCCTGATAGATTACTTCCTTTTTCTTGTATCCTTTCATTGAGATTCTTATATTGCAACCCAACATCAAGGAGAGCTGATTCCATTTCATTATCTGTTGCATTTTCATTAGATATTAGTAAATTTTCACGAATTGTTCCAAAAAAGAAATGGTTCTCCTGTAAAACAATACTCATATTTCGCCATAAGCTTTCGCTCTCTATTTCTTGAATGGGATTTCCGTTTACAGTAATTTCTCCTTTATCAGGACTGTACAATTTCATAAGCAGCATAAGCAAAGTGGATTTTCCAGAACCAGAAGGACCTACAATAGCTGTTTTTGAACCTGCTGCAAACGAAATTGATATATTATCCAAGATAGGAATTACAGGCTCAAAATAAAGCTTCACATTTTTTAGTTCAATAGAATGTGACAAATTGCTAATTTCAATATCGCTTACTTCCTTCTCAGGTTCCTTGTTAACAGTTTCATGAAGACGCGAAGCTGCCCTTCTACTTTCTTCTGCATAGACAGGAAATGCCGCCATAGGTACAGCATATTCAAATACATTCAATGAAATCATTACAAGCATTGCTAGATAAATCCCATCAAGATTACCTTGTGCTACCTCATATGCACCTGTTGCTAATACACAGCAGCTTATCAATGCTGATACAGCATAATTAATGGATTGAGTCCAATTTGATCGGTTGTCGATATGAGCTTGTTCGTTCGTTAAGTCCCTTGAAAGAGTCTGTAGATTCGCTGCTTTCTCCTCATTTATACCGTACATTTTCAAGTCTCTAAATCCGTAGAGAAATTCTGTAACCTCTGTTGAAAACTCATTTCTCGTATTTCTTATATTAGATTCCTTCTTTTTTTGAGTCCAAGCAAAAAATCCCGGAACAATAATTCCTGAAACGATCATCCCTATCAAGAGGGAAAGTGACATATACCCTGAATAAAACGACATAAAGAATATGGCACTCAAAAAAACAAGAATAAAAACAATAGGTGGGTAAACCACTCGAAGAAAGAAATTTTGCATGCTCTCTACATCTCCGACAATTCTTGCCAAAAGATCTCCACTTTTGTATTTATTCAAAATACTAGGAATTGATCGCTCGACTTTTTCAAAAAAGGAAGATCTTATTTCTTTTAAAATAGAAAATGTTCCTCGGTGTGAAACTAAACGTTCAACATACCTACTTAAAGCTCTTGAAATACTTATCAACTTTAAGAGTCCTAACATAACTGTTAATGTATACAGCGGAGGAAGCAGAGCGGCTTTAGAAATTAAATAACCACTAGAAGCAAACATAGAAAAACCAAGCATTCCCGCCAAAAAACCAAAAAGAATTGTTAACCAGATATCTTTCTTCTCTCTCCACATTATTTGAATTATGTGAGCTAAGTCTTTCATGTTACTGCCTCCTTCCTACTTATAGTAATCATTTCTCGGTAAGAGTCGCTCTGCATGATTAATTCATCATGTGTACCTCGCGCCATAAGTTTTCCGTTTTGTATAAAATAAATTTGGTCTGCATCTATTATTGTGTTTAATCTATGAGCTACAGTAACGATGGTGGCGTTCTCTCCAAGCTCATTTATAGATTGCTGCAGGATACTTTCTGTCATCAGATCCAGACCTGTAGTAGGTTCATCAAAAAGAATGAACTTTGGTCTTTTCACAAACGCTCTTGCCAAAGCAAGTCTTTGTTTCTCTCCACCTGATAGACCTCGACCACCTTCACCTATGATCGTGTTGTAACCAGATTCTAATGATTCAATCATTGAAGATAACCCTGTACTCTCTGCAGCTGCTCTAATTTCTACCATATCTACTTTTTTACTGCTGCCGATCGATATGTTTTCAGCTATCGTACCTGAAAATATATAGGGACTTTGAGAAATATAACTTATCTGTTCAAACCAACTTTTTTCATCATAACGATTTCGTTCCTTTCCATTAATCAACACCTTTCCTTCATCTGCTTCTAACAGGCCGCCGAGTATATGAAGAAGTGTTGTTTTTCCAGACCCATTCGGACCAACTATTGCTATTTTTTGATGCGAATGTATTTCCATATTTATAGATTTCAGTGAAAAAGAACTTTCAGCATATGAAAATGTAGTATTTTCAAGAGAAATGTTTAGAGACGAACCATGGAAAGGGTGCTTCCCCCATTTGACACCTTGTTCTTCTTTCTCAAGCTCACTAAAAATCACCTTTGCTGCTCCACTGCTTCCCTTACCAGCATGAAAAGCACTTCCGTATTCTTTTAGTAATAAGTAAAAATCAGGAACAAGGATCAAGATGAAGAAAGCTGCTGAAAATAATACTGATTTAAAAACGACTATTTGAAGTCCTAATTCAAACGCGATCAACCCTATACTTAGCATGGAAATGAACTCCAGTGAAAGAGCAGAAAGAAAGGCTATCTTAAGGACCTTCATAGAAGCATCGCGAATTTCAATGCTGCTTTTTTCGATTTCTAATTTTTGTACTTTTGAACGCCCATATAACTTTAGTGTTACTAGTCCTTGAAGTACATCTAGAAAGTGTCCTGAAAACATAGATAGCTTTTCAAGTTGTTCTTCTGACTTTTGTTTTGTTTTCATTCCTGTCAGCGCCATTGCCAATGGAATAAATGGAGCCGTGATTAGTAGAATAAAGCCTGATATCATATGTTGAGAAAACACAGCAATCAAAATAATCAAAGGAATGATAATCGTTTGTAGCATCTGCGGTATATACACACTAAAATACGGAGTCATTTCATCGACTGCGTCCAGAACCATATTAACTTTTCTGCCTGTCTGTCCACTAAGTGAAGTCTGTATAGGGTTATTGGATAGTTTCTTCAAAAGGTCAGATCTAAGTTTGTTCTTAACATCCAATGCTAAAGAGATTCCTGATTTTCTACCCCTATACATAACAAGTACTCGTATGAACGATACTGTGAGCAAGATTATCAAGTCAGAAATAACATCTGTAAATGAGGCACTTTTCAAAAATACCGATTCCACCACATTTACAAAATAATAGGCTTGTAAAACCATCGCCAAACCAGTTAACACTGCATAAAGAGAAATTCGCCTAATCCACTTTTTCTGTTCAAATGCCATTTTCCTAATTTGTTTCATCGCTAACTCCTTTACGATGCTTGATTGTAACGATTAAGTTTAGAGACTATTTTTCGTAAGGAGACTTTCCGAATGCTCCCCAAACAAACAGACCCGCTAGAGTAAAGACAATTATTAAAACCGGTGCAACCATTATTAAGAATGTATGCATAGATGACCCTCCTATTTTTTACCCTTCACATAATCATTATTGAATAAAAATAGACGTAATAATAAATATAGTGAAGGCACTAACAGTACCAACCCAGCGATGAACGCGATAGTTAGCGCAATAGCCATTGTTTCATTCGTAAACCCGGAATAGATTGTTACATACGGGTATAACACATAAGGCAAATGCGCGGCTCCATATCCATAGAACGCTGCAGCAAATTGAAGCATGACTAAAATGAAAGCACTACCCAGTTTTTTCTTCTTCCAAATTAAAAACACAGCTCCTGTGAAAAATAAGAACGATAGAGCAAACAACCATGACAAGTCTAGCATTTTGTAAAAATGGTCAGGGTTGTGCACCCTCATCGATAAAAATACGAGCAAGCTAGCAAGTATAGTTGGTAGGCTCCAAAACAATGCATATTTTCTCAAAAGCTGAAATGCACCATGGTCGTTTGCTTTGTATGAATAGTAGGTTAAAAAGCAAGCTGATATATACAGAACACTTACAATTGCTAAAAATACAACAGACCATGCATAAGAGCTTGAAAATAAGTCTGCATACTCCAAACGAACATTGTTAGCCTCAGCATTAATAAATCCGCCTTCTGAAATGGTGAGTACAACGGAAAGAGAAGCAGGGATTAATAGTCCAGTTGCTCCATATAAAAACTGATACCAGCTGCTTTCACGATGTCCATAGTGATGAAAAGCGTAATATGCTCCCCTCAGCGAAATTAATATGATTGCAATGCTACCAGGAACTAAAAGGGCTGTTCCATAATAGAACGCAAGTGAAGGGAAAAATCCAATCAGTCCCACGTAAAAGAAGATTAAAAAAACGTTAGTGACCTCCCAAACAGGTGATAGATAACGATTAATCACTTTTTTCACGATAGGGGCACGGCCCGTAACGGTTGAATAATAATTAAAGAATCCAGCACCAAAATCAATAGATGCAACAATAAGATATCCATATAAGAATGTCCAGAGAACCGTGATTCCAAGGATTTCAAAGTTCATCATACTCTCCTCCTATTCCATTCCCCGTTTATCTAGTTCACGTTCAGCCGGATTTGCTTTAAAGGTTCTACGTAGAACGGTTACTGCTGAAATGGCTAAAATCAAATATAATCCAATAAACAAATACAGCATTATATCTACATAACCTGAAGAAGTTGCTCCCTCTGCTGTAGTCATATAGCCTCTTAATATCCAAGGCTGCCTTCCTTCTTCTGTAAAGAACCATCCAGCTTCGATCGCAAGCATCGCGAGAGGTCCACTACTAACTATGAACCATAAAAGTGGTCTATTTAGCTCATTAGCCTTCTTTCTCCACTTCATAAAAACGTAGATAAAAGAAATGAATGCAAGAAACATACCGATTCCTACCATAAGATCAAAGAAGTAATGAACAATCAAAGGCGGCCATTCTTCTTTAGGATACTCTTCAAGTCCGATTACTTCTGCATCTGGTGTTGCATGAGCGAGAATACTTAAGGCATAAGGAATCTCAAGAGCATATTTCACATCGTTGTTCTCATCTAAAATGCCACCCAAAATGAGCGAAGCTTCCTTAGTTGTCTCAAAGTGCCACTCGGCCGCAGCCAGTTTTTCCGGCTGATATTCAGCTAAATATTTTCCTGACAAGTCTCCTATAACTGCTGTGCTTAATGCACAAACAAATGCTACAGTCATAGAAAGGTGTAATGCTTTTTTGTAGTAGACATGCTGTTTCCCTTTTAAAATCATAAATGCGGTTATGGCTGCTATTACACAAGCTGATGTCAAATAAGCAGATGATAGCACATGAGCCATCTTTGTCGGAGTTGCCGGATTAAACATGGCTAACACTGGGTTAATCCCCGTCAAAACACCATTTTCTAGCTTGAAGCCAAGAGGTGCATTCATAAATGCATTTACAGTTGTGATAAAGAAACCGGATAATGTTGCTCCTAGCGCTACAGGAATCAGTAATAAGAGATGATACAACCTATTTTTAAAACGATCCCAAGTATACAAGTAAATACCTAAAAAAATGGCTTCAAAGAAAAACGCAAATGTCTCCAAGAACAACGGAAGACTAATCGTTTGTCCCGCTACTTGCATAAATTTTGGCCATAATAGACTTAATTGAAGAGCGATTGCTGTACCTGTTACAACTCCTACCGCAACTGTAATAATGTATCCTCTAGCCCATCTTCTTGCCAACAGATGGTAATGCTCATCTTTACGACGTATTCCTATCCACTCTGCTAAAGCAATGAGGAGTGGTATTCCAACACCAAGCGTAGAAAATATGGTGTGAAAAGCAAGTGTCAAACCTGTCAAAATCCTACTATATAAAACTGGATCATAATCAAACAAAGTACTTCCTCCTTTTACTTTTACAGTAATCTTCTGTATTAAGCAGTTTAGAATAGCTGTTAATAATGAACCTTATAGTTTGTGAAGTATTTCACATGATAGTGTATGAATGTACGAGTTCTTCAGGCAAAGTATATAATACAAAATTTGTACTGCCTATAGAGTTAACAATATCGAAATAGATTGTTCACAATTTCACAATATTTATCTATGTAAAGCATACTCTTATTTGGAGTATGCCTGAACATAGTAAGATTTCACTATTACATCAAAAACATTAATTTACGTTACCGCAATTCTTACATTTGTTTTGAATAAGAAAATAATTTGTATTAAGAGCTTTCTTAATATCTCTAATCATCATAGGCTCTAATTCAGTCTTTTTGCCACATACCATACAGAAGCAGAATGGTTTTCTGCTTTCTTCATTATCATTCTTATCGTTAAGCTGAATAAATGTATTTTCATTTGCTTCATACAAAGTAATGATATTTGCTTCCTCAAATACCCTAAGTGTATTTTGGATGGTAATAGGGGTAATGTTAGAATACTTTCTAGCAAAATAAGACATAACTTCTTCTTTTGTAACTTTTTGATTCGACTGTAAGAAGTTTAGAAAATTCCCCCTCGCCATTGTGAGTTTATTCCCTGTCTTTTTCAGTCTAACCAGTGCTTCTTCATTGGTAAGAAACATACTATTCTCTCCTATGTGTTAATTTCTTTCAATCCATCCTTTGTTGAATGCGTAGCTTGTAAGTTGAACTCGATTATCCAGATGAAGTTTACCAAGGATGTTCTTTAGATGACTTTTTACGGTATGCTCTGAGATTGAAAGGTTTTCAGCAATCATTCGATTTGATTTACCTTGTGCAACTAACTGCAAAATCTCTTTTTCACGTGCAGATAATGGTGTCTTTTCTTCCTCTACTTTTTCCTGTGTGAATTCATTCAATATTTTAAAAGCCATTTTTTGTGACATAGGAGCCTCATCAACTGCGAATGCTCGTAAGTAGCTGTACCATTCACTGGAGTTCAAGTTTTTAAGAAGGTACCCTTGTGCTCCTCGCTTTACAGCTTCAAAAAGATCTGTAATGTCATCTGAAACGGTCATGATTACTATTTTTATGGAAGGATATTTGTATTTGATTATTTTTGTTGCTTCCAACCCATCCATAACAGGCATCCTAATATCCATGAGGATTAAGTCAGGGCTTAATGTTCCCGCTAGCTCCACTGCCTCTGCTCCGTTTTTAGCTTGTCCGATGATTTCAAATTCACTGTAGTCTTCTAGTAAATCTTGAATACCTTCTCGTGCATGCTGGTGATCATCCACTAGCAATAATCTGTTGCGCTTTTCCATGAGTTAATTCTCCTTCGTAATTAGAATACGCAATTCTCCATTTTCAATGGTAATGTCTAATCTACTATTCATAGCTTGTACTCGATCCTCAACAATTTGGAGTCCATAGCCGTTTGGATTCGTTACTAGATCAGTTGTATTTGTCTTATTCTTGATGAGGCAAAACCATCCGTCCTCAAGCTCTTGCGCATCGATCCATACTTGTTTTGTGCTAGCGTGCTTCACTACATTCATTAGAGCTTCTTTTATACAAGCAAACAGTTCAATTTTGTCTTTTGTAGATAAAAGAGATTCATTGACATGCCAGTTCAAATCAACGTTTAGAGTATGTTCACTTTCCATTTCTTTAATATGCGAGAGCAGGGTATTTGTCCAATTGAAATTCGTTTCAACGGGCGGAAAACGTAAATTATTAATTGCCTGTCTCACATCTTGATGGATATGATGTAAGGTTTTCTTCATTTTGATAAAGTGAACGTTGTTATCTAGATCTGCCTGCTTTCCAAGCTTGTTTAATTTAACCGATAAGAAAAAAAGGGACTGTGCGATTCCGTCATGAAGCTCTTTTGATATTTTAGTTCTTTCTTGTAGTGCAGATAACTCTGCTTTTTCCTCATTAAGTTCTTGTTGGATCTGTTCGAGCTTGTCAAAAAGTTTCAATAAGAACACGATAGTAATGGCAAAGACTATTACTGGAGATAATAGATTCCCCACCTCCATAGATAAATAGGGAAGTAAGAATGTATGCCTAAAGTATTCCCACAATCCAATCGAGAAAGTCGGTAATAATAAGATCAGCCATTTTATCTGGGTATACGTCATTTTTTCACTCACCTTTTCTACACTTATTATCATGTTGCCACATTCTTTAATAAATGCCATCACCATTATGGGTGAGTAATCGAATCTTTTTCTATCAAAATCCCTCCATTGAGTGATGATTAAGTTTATGAAGTATGATTTAATTTACTATACGAAATAGTGTTCTAATCTGGAGGACCAACATGTGGGAATTGATACGGAGTAATATTGAACTAAGAAATTTATGGGACTTGCAACTACTGTTTTTCTTTTTGATGATCTATGTGTTGTATTTAATCGCAACAGGTCCGTACAAGAAAGATTTTACAGGCAGCACTAAAGTTCACCCTGTTAAAAAGATCGTTTTTTTTATTGGTCTATTATTAGCATATCTAGGATTTGGTGGACCTTTATATTTTTTAGGGCATATTTTCTTTAGTGTTCATATGACTCAGATGGCTATCTGCTTTATCATTGCACCTCCACTTATCATTTACGGAATGCCAAGATGGCTCTTCCAAGCCATACCAAACGTTATAAGATTTAATAGAGTTGTACGGTTGTGTAAAGACCCTTTATTTTCATTGATTGCTTTTAATGCTTTGTTCTCAATCTATCACCTACCACAAGTGTTCGACTTTATGATGGTTAACTACCACTTACATCATCTCTACAATATTGTCTTGTTTTTAACTTCACTGATGACATGGTATATCATGCTGCAGTCAAACCGTCTTTCAAATCTTCAAAAGACCGGTTATATCTTTGGAAGCGGCTTATTATTAACACCTGCATGCGCACTCATTATTTTCTCGTCACATCCCCTTTATGCTACATATTCTAATCCGGAATTTTGGGCAAAGGTTATGGGATTATGCGTAATGCCAGGAACTCACATGCCAGAAAATTTTTATGATATGATTATGCCTTTATCTTTAGTAGAAGATCAGCATCTCGGTGGAGTGCTCATGAAGATTATTCAAGAAGTGGTCTATGGAGTAGCGTTAGGATATGTATTCTTTCAATGGATGAAGAAAGAAAGACAAGACGAAATTGATGGGGTTTACCCAAGTGTCCACAATAACTAAAAGAAAATAGTTACTCAACAAAAAGAGAAGCCTCTTGATTTAGAGGCTTCTCTTTTCTACATATCATTGCTTAAGCAGACAATCAAATTGTCGATACGATTACTAGTGTCTAATAAGCTATGAAGAACAAGAATTACACCCGACTCCCTTCACACGATCCTTCACCCTTGCTGTGTATTCGTCACCACATTTCCTACATCGCCACCAAACATTATTGTATGACGTAACGGAGACATCTCTAGGTGTTTTATGAACCCCGAACATTGTACCATTACGATCTGGATGCCACTCTGCTGCAATCTCAGGATACATAGAAAAGAGAGATTGCTCAAACTTAACACACTCTGGACATCGCGATTTATTTTTAATTCTTTTACGAATTCTCTCTCGCCAAACATGCCCTTTTTCGCATACCCATGCCACTTCCTCGTTTGAGTTATACACGACATCATGTGGACTTTTCCCATTGTTCACTGTAGACCATTCTTTTACAAGTTCGGGGTGGATCGTCGCCAAACAGTTCTTTTCATACGCCTTTTTGTCTGAACAATACACACATACACTTTTAGGATTATGTACTCGATCAATCACGGTTTCTTCCCACTCATGTCCTCTTTTGCAAATCCACCACCTACGTGGCCAATCTTCCTTGCTGTCAACATCCGCAGTGGTAAGATTTTTGTTCAGAGTCGGATGCCACTGCTGACATAGCTCAGGATCTGCGTCTGCTAACGTTTCACTTTTAACTTCTTCAAACTGATACGATCGTTTTAACGCTCTTTCTTCTCTTACACAATCCGAACATTCCAAATTCTTCTTATAGCGCTCCCGAATAGTCGCTCCCCATTCATGCCCTTTTGAACAAACCCACCATATGTATTCATAACTGCCAAAACTAGTCTGGCACGGTTCAATTCCATGATTTTTTGTAGGATGCCATTGTGATAATAGCTTATTCGGTAATATCAAGTGCTTCAAACTCTTCAACCCTTTCTCTATAAATACAATCACATAATAAAAAAGAACTATAAAAATTAATCCTATGTGGTTAATTATACCTATAATATTTGATTATGAACTTGGGAAAATCGTAGTCGAAAAGACCTTGTAAAGACAGGTGTCGCTTATTGTTTTTCCCAACTTAGAAAGAGTTTTTCAGATGGCAACATTTTTGAGATATTTACCTATACATGAAAAATTTCCTTTCATATACTAAAATGCTAAAAAAAGATCAAAGGAGAAAAATTCTGATGACAAACAAGGGACATTGCATATGTAGGTGTTTAAAAGAGATTCCTAGTGGACGAAGCATTATTATTGTCACAGATCGTGGTGGTCTTTTTAATCTAACTTTTATAGATGTTATCGATCATTGCGTTAGAGGAATTGATCCTTTAGGAAGATCCCAAATAATTGATTGTGAGTGTATTGCGGGAATTGATTTAAGACCAAGTACAGGCGGGAACTTAACTCTTCAATCTGAAGCCGTTATTGTTTGTACTGGTTTTATTAGCGGGACTGTAACATGCAATGGTATCCCAGTAGCCGGAGCTCCAGTTACTTTTACAGATGATATCGCTGCCGGTTTAACATATACGCCAAATCCAGCAATAACTGATTCATCTGGTAGAATCCTTGTAGAAGTAAATATTCCAGAAGGTACACCTGAAACTCCCGCTAATATTATTGGTACAACTGTAATAAATGGCGAGACTGTTTCAGCTATAGACAACTGCATGGTCATGTGTCCTTCCTCACAATGTTCAATCGAATTAACAGCATCCGGTGAAAGCATTGATTGTACGGGTAATGTCTTTGCAGTGGTAACGTGTGGAGGAGTACCTGTCGAAGGTGTAACGGTTGACTTTAGTAGTGATAATCCAAACTTTACTCTCAACCCAACATCTGACGTTACGGATTCACAAGGTGATGTTGCAGCGGGGTTAAATATCGCACCTAATACTCCTTCCCAAGTTGCAAATATTACAGCCTCAGCTACAATAGGTACTCAAACATTGAGTACAACGATATCTGTTTCTGGCCAATGTGCGAATATTTGTGCCCTAACATTATCATCTGCATCAGAGATTGATTGTTCCGGTGTATTATCTGGTACTTTATTATGTGGCGGAGTACCTCAATCAGGTGTAACTGTTACCTTTACTCAATTCCCTGAAGCAGTCGCCACTATACCTTCCGCAACTACAAACGCTTCTGGTAATTTCACAACCAATATCACCGTTCCACCAGGTACAGCCTTAACGTCAACTGTAGTTAGCGGAACAGCAATCGTTGCCGGCCAAACTGTTTCCTCATCTATTGACATTGATTTCAGTTGTCGTGCAACAAATTGTCCATGTAAGTTCAGACTTGGTGTACGAGGATCTAGTGCCCCAGCTACTGCAAATGTAGTGAATCAGGGCGTCCCTTCAACTGTTACCGGTAACATAAATGTTACAGCGAATCAATGTTATGGCAGAAGAGAGAGATGTGATCCGACGGTTGACAACTTTAGTATCTCATTCTCAGGCGCAACGTTTACTTTCAACTTAGCTCAAGGTAGAAGAATTCGTTTCACTTGTATCGGTGAAAGAGCAGCGACTTTAGAAGGAACAGCTATTGCTACAGGATCGTCTACCATTCAAGGGCTCTTTGACGTGTTCATCGGTTTTACTCGTTCTGGCAGCACAGCAACGTGGAACATTCTTGCTACAAACCAAGCTGGTGATTCCTTCAGTACTACCTTCACATCCGGTATCTCATCAGAAACAGAGATTGAAGATTGTGATGATTAAATTCACTCTTTAATAAAGTCGAAAGCTCTTCTTCATTAGTGAAGAAGAGCTTTCTTAATTTTAGACAGTCTTATTATCAGAGTTTATTAACGCTAACTCTCCCCGAAAAAAAGGTTGCTCCCCCACCCATATCTGCTATGCGATCAGGGGTGAGAGAATTGACTAGATGCTTCGTATCACCATCTGCTCCCCAAAGACCTTGAGTAACAGCTACACCCCGTAGAACATTATCACCAACGCTCGCTTTTAGTACACATTCTCCTTGCTCATTCCACACTCGTACCTTTTGGCCATCTTTTACTCCTGCCAGATCAGCGTCAAACTGATTCATAACAATTACAGGTTCTTTTTCAAGTCGCACATGTTTGTCTTGATTTGCAAACGTTGAGTTTAAAAAATTATGGTTCGGTGCTGCAATAAATTGAAGAGGATGATCAGAATCATTAATCAAAGGGATATATGTCGGCAGCGCTGGATAGCCGTCCTGTTTCATCTTCTCAGAATACAGTTCTATTTTTCCGCTCGGTGTTGGAAGCTTAGTTGGAAATTCCACCTCTGCCTTTACATATTGTTTTTTATCCAATACGTCAAAGTTTATTCTATGAATATAGGGATTCTCTGTTGAATCTAATGCTTGGTCAATTAGTTCTTCTTCTGTATCATCAAATGCATTCTCAGTAAAATCCATGCCTTTAGCAAGTAATCGAAACACCTCTACATTAGACTTCGATTCTCCGTAAGCTTCAATCACAGGCTGTTGAAGCTGAATGTAATGGTGCCAGTACGACGTGTAAAAATCTGTATTCTCAAAAGAAGACGTAGCTGGTAATACAATGTCTGCATACAATGCCGTCTCTGTTAAAAACAAATCATGTACCACCGTAAATAGGTCTTCTCGTTCTAATCCTTTACGAACCTTATTCCCTGCAGGTGCAACCACAGCAGGATTCGTCCCATATACAAAAAGTGATTTGATGGGAGGATCTAAAGCAAGCAATGCTTCTCCAAGCAGATTCATGTTTATTACACGCGTGTTTTTGTTAGGTTGCAGATCCGGCCGTTGCAGGTTATCAGTGTTGAACGCGAGATAAGCCGAATTTCCTTTGATCGCCCCTCCACCTTTAACAGCCCATTGACCTGTTAAAGCCGGCAAACAAGATACCGTTCTCACAAACATACCGCCATTATCGTGATGCTGTGGACCGTTTCCAATCCGTAGAAACGCAGGAGACGTTTGGCCATACATCCGAGCAAGCTTCAGTATATCCTCTACTGGTATTCCCGTGATGCTTGAAACTGTAATAGGGTCATATTGTTCAACATGTTCACGGAGCTCTTCAGATCCAACGGTGTACTGTTTCAAAAATGAATGATCCAACATGTTCTCAGCAAATAGAATATGCATCAAGCCTAATGCAAGAGCAGTATCGGTTCCTGGTAAAATAGGGATGAACCAGTCTGCAAATTTAGCAGTTTGGTTTTTATGGACGTCAATGACAACAATCTTCGCTCCATTTTGTTTACGTGCTTGTTGTGCAAGTGATACTTGATGCATATTCGTACTAACAGCGTTAATACCCCAGAAAATGAACAGTTTGGAATGAATCGTATCTTCAGGATCAATTCCATAGCTACCGCCCATCGTATACTTGTAACCGGCTGCCCCTGCTGAGTTACAGATGCTTCGATCAAGCTCTGAAGCTCCTAGTCTATGAAAAAAACGACGGTCCATTCCTTCAGCAGCAAGATTACCCATATTCCCATAAAAGCTATAAGGTAGAATGCTCTCGGCGCCGTCTTTTTGAAGCAAGTTCTTCCATCTCGTAGTGATGGTGTTAATCGCTTCATCCCAGCTGATTTGTTCAAAATGTCCTTCACCTTTCGCTCCAACACGCTTCATTGGATATTCTAAACGCTTTTCATCATATAGGCGGTCAGTCATATTTCGAACTTTATTACAAATAAAGCCCTTCGTGACCGGATGATCCGGATCACCTTCCACTTTTACAATTTTTCCGTTTTCTTTATGGAGGAGCAACCCACACTGATCGGGACAGTCTAAAGAACAGACCGATGGAAAAATACCGTTGGGACTATCTACAAAACTGGTCATATGCGTTCTCCTTTCCAAGATGTCACATTCATTTTATTCCTTCATTCAACATTAAATTGTCAATCTAAAATTTCCCAATCAGGGTTCCAAACGACTTCCCACAAGTGTCCATCTGGATCTTGAAAGTGACCAGAATATCCACCCCAAAACGTTTCGTGAGCTGGATCTGTTATGAAGGCTCCTGCACGTTCCGCTTCTTCCATGACCATATCAACCTCTGCTATACTTCCAACATTATGACCGAGAGTAAATTCAGTAGGGTTTGGTGTTCCAGCTGAAACCTTAGCCTCATGTGCCAAATCTTTGCGGTTCCAAATGGCAAGCTTTAATCCCTGTTGCAAGTCAAAAAAAGCTACAGCTCCATGCTCAAACTCTTTACCTATAATTCCTTTAGTCGAGAACCCTAAACCATCCCGATAAAACTGTAGCGATCTCTCTAAGTTTTCAACGCCTAACGTAATGACCGTAACTCGTGGTTTCATAATCTCATCTCCATTGAAATTTCCGTTTATCTATAAGAATCTTGCGTTAAACATATTAAAAAAGCCGTCATTTATAAGAATGATAAGCGATCCTCTTTAAGGCTGATACCATGCATTTCTGCCCATTCAGCTGTAGAGCTCCATAAGTCACCAACAAAGCTTTTTAGTTTTTGTACATCTGTATGTAAGGATAATACTTCTTTAATGTTCATTTCATAATGGTTCGGCAAACTAGGCAGTTTAAATGATTCTTCGTACATGGATCTGCTCGATAAGAATTTGTGATTATTTTTTAATCCAACCAACATGGTTGCCCAATAGGCGATTTGGCGTGCCTCGTGTGCTGCAATGATAATGTCTGTATCCTTTAAAGTAAAGACTTTATATACATGTTCATACATATCCGCAAGAGCATCTTTCATTAAAACATTGAAATTTGTATGCAACTCAGTTTCCACAGCTATTTTTTTTAGCGAATCATATAGATTTGTCGGATCATAAATGATTTTACACGTGAACAATACATCACCTTTAACGCACCATTCATAGTCTATGCTTCTGGCTTTAGAATGAATTTTCTCAACCGTATTAAAACTAATACCTACGAACATTCCTTTATAAAAGAAAGGGTACCATTCACTTTCTTTGCCCTTTACTACCACTCGTAACTCCAAGTCAGACTGGGGACGATCTGTTCCCTTAGCTGTTGATCCTTCAACCGCGACAGAAATCAAACGTTCTCTATACTTTCTTAATAGCGTTTCAAAGATCTCATTTGCAACATGTAATCTATTCTCTGTAGTAAATTCTTGAGGTTTCCATCTAGTCATTGGTGAACTCCTTTGAAATGCTTTTTACTTTTTTGACGCTTTTATAATAAATGTTGCTGGAACAAGGTTTGCTTTTTGAGTGGAATACCATCTGGACGGATTCTCCGAGGGCTCTTCAGGTAAGTAAACATCATCTATTACTTTTTCTATCATAAAACCTGCATCGATTAAAGCATTTATGTAGGTGCTTAATTTTCTATGATGAATGACAGCTAAATTCTGCCAACCTTCATTATATTCCGGGCCTTCATTCACATAAGATTTGTTAAATATGAACGTAGACTGTTCCCCTTCGTATTTTAATCGATCATGAAGAGGATGTTCCCAGCTGAAAATTAAAACACCACCTGGTTTAAGATAACTATAAATATTTGCGAACGTAAGACTTAAATTTGTTGTCCAGCCCAAAGCATAAATCGAATAAACCATATCGAAATAATTGCTTGGTAATCCCGGGTTCTCCTCCATAGGTGATTCTATCAATGTAACCTCTACTTGTTGATCGTGTAGAAGGTTTCTAGCTGTCTCAATCTGCTTCGTACACATATCTAGTCCCCATAATTCTTTGGCACCTTCTCTACCCATATATTGCAGTGAATGGCCACTACCACACCCTATATCCAACACCTTATTACCTTTTATTGAGCCAAATAACTTTAGTTGCTCTTCATTAAAAGCAAAAGGTCCGTATTCCGGAAGTGCCGTTCTACCAAAAAAGCGTTCGGCTGATACCTCCCACCTTTGTTTATTCATTTTTAAAATTTCAGTTGCTTCCAAAGTTTCCACATCCTTTAATGTTTTTTTTCGATTATTCATCGTTTTATCAGTAGTAGCTGATGGTTAATCATTGTATTGAACATCCAGCATCAGTTGATTTGATCTCCCCGCAATTTTTAGGTTGTTTTTAACTCCATAAAATCACGGTTGGGAAAACAAGACCAAGCGCCAAGGATATAACTGCTGCAAATTTTGTTTGCTTGATAGTGCGATGATCATTTAATTTCAAATAATAAAAATAGGACAAGGTAAAATAAAAACACATCACCATTGAAAAGATAGAAAAAATTAAGAACACATTACTTACAATTAAACTCATTTTCTCTACACCCCTAAATCAAATACCATTTCTTTTTTTACAACACTATACTTTCCATATAAAAAAGTGCATTCCTTCTATGAATGCACTTTGACTGAAATATGTTTGATTAAGATAAAAAAATGGTGTACACATATGAAATGGTACACCTACATTGAACCTTATTAATTTGAAGAGTCAGTTACGTTACCGGACTTTTTAGCAGGTGCAAACCATCCGATTACCGCAATACCCACTAACACACCATAGAAGATGATCGTCCAAACCGTACTATGTGGAAAATCGTGATCTAATACTCCAATATCATTATGAGCAAGTGTAATGACCGCAAGTTTTACTCCTACCCATGCAACGATCGCATAAGCTGTTGTTTCTAAAGCTGGTCGTTGATCTAGTAACTGAACAAACCAAGTTGCTGCATACTTAATTAAGATCAGTCCCGCAATTCCTCCGAGAACAACAACTATAAATTGTCCACCATCCATACCACCGAAGTCGCCAAGAGGTGAATCTGGAAGTCCTAGTGCCAATGCAACGGCTGCTAGAATTGAATCGATCGCAAACGCCAAATCAGCGATAGCGATCTTACCAACTGTTGGCCAGAAACCTTTTCCTTTTGCTTCTTCTTCTACTTCTTCTTGGATTTTCTCATTCTCTTTACCGAATTTAGCTTGTATTACATGCTTTAATCCGAGGTATAAAAGATAAGCTGCTCCGATCGCCTGTATCTGCCAAACGTTCGCGATGAATGAAATGGCAAAAAGTGCACCAAATCTGAAAACGAACGCCATAAGAATCCCATAACTAATCGCCCGTTTCTTCTCATCCTCAGGTAAATGTTTTGCGATAACCGCTAGTACAAGGGCATTGTCAGCAGATAACAAACCTTCTAGTCCAATTAATATCAATAATGCCCAGCCGTACTCTAACCAAATTGAATCCATCCATGAATCTCCTTTCAAATCATACAAATAATATGTAATATCCATAGAATGACCATTTTAGTCGCAAGATACTCTTCGAGAATATACTTGCACTACTAGGAACAACTCTATACTTACAAGATTATATATTATTTTTTAGATTTTTACCTTATTTAAGCGAATTTAAAACTTAACAAAGTTAGATATTTAAAGGGTTTATCTTGTTTTTTACTCATGGGTATTTGCGTTTTAAATGGTGAATTCTACTTGAAAACACAGAGAACGAAATGAACAGAAAAACAGTTGATAAAATTCTTACATACTCAAAAACGAGGCGCCTTTATTAGGCAGCCTCGTTTATTCTGGTGATTAAAGTGATTAATTGTTATCATTCTCATCAACGACAGCTTCACCTGTTACAGCATCTACGTTGACATCTACATCCTTACCGTCTTTTTGAATCTCAAACTCGTAAACATAATCATCATCAAGACTCATTTCTTTTATAGTTCCTGATACTTTCTTCAGTGCAATGGACTGCGCTTGTTCAGAAGTGATTTTAATTTTTGCAGGATCTATCTGATCATCGCGATCCGAGCTAACATTGTCATCCCCACTATTGTTATCGTCATCACCATCATCGTCGTTGTCATCTTGATCTTTCATACCTTCTTCAATTTTAGAGATCTTACCGGTTTCAGCCGCAATATCAAGATCGTATTCCTTGTCTCCGTTATGAACCTCAATCTCATACTTGTCTTTTAGACCATCTCGATCAAGTTCCATCTCTGCAATTGTTCCGCCTTTTGTTTTTTCTAAAGCGATGTCTTTTGCTTGTTTCTCTGAAATTACATTCTTAGCAGCAAACGCGCTAGGTGTGTTTTCTACATAAGTATATGTTCCTACTCCAATACCACCGACTAATACTGTACCTGCAATAATTTTTGTTAGTTTTTTCATTTGTTGTTTCCTCCTTGTTTTTAACTATAACCTTATAATAGACAGGTAAAATGAGAACAAAGAGAAGAGAAGATTAGAAAACGATGAGAAAAGCTGGTGTTTTTCTCAAAAAAATAAGAACGCTCTAGATTAGAGCATTCTTAGTCATTATCTTTTGTTTCCATCGTTACAGAGTTTACCTCACCCGAAAACGCATTTATGATTACTTGTGCTTCTTTCGTTTTCGTTTCAATCTCAACTTCATAAACGATCACACCGTCTTCATCATCTAACTCAATATCTGTGATGGTCCCTTTTACTTCTTTTAGGGCGATTTGGCTAGCTTCTTCTTCTGTTATTTTTGTTTTTGGCTCAGCCGGTTCATCTCTAGATTCAACCTCGTTTTTACTCTTGATGTCCCCATTGTTCCCGTTAATTTCCAAACGATAAGTTTTCCCTTCATTCTGGACAGAAACAAGATAGACTTTGTTTTCTTCATTAAATTCAGCAGACATCACTTCACCGTGTTTGGCAGCTATTTTTTCTGCTTCATCCTTTGTTATACGTTTTCCTGAAGTTTCTTCATGTTCTGTTCGATTCATGTCGAGAATTTCTCCAGAAACCGCATCAGACCAGATCACATATACACCTTGTTCACTTTTCAACACTGTTTTGTATTGCCGTGTATCTTCTCTATTCGCTAATTCTGTAGATAGAATCTCTCCTGGATATTTCGCGCTTACGATTTGATTCATTTTCTCTTTTTCTAATGTACTACCTTGGTTTCCGTTCACCCACTCTCTTGTTCCGAAGACAAGAAGGAGAATAACGACTATTATTCCAGAAATCATTGCTGTTTTTTTGTTCATACGTATTCCCCCTTTACATGGATTTTCTCATGTAAGAATGAAAGCTCCATAAGAATTAGATGAGAAAATGATGAGAATTAACTCTGTTTCACAGGAATCTCCATTGTAACCGTTGTTCCCTTTCCTTCTTCACTCACCAGATGAAGCTTCCCTTGGTGAGCAGAAACGATTTGTTTTGCGATGGACAGTCCTAGCCCCGCTCCACCTGTATCACGGCTCCTAGCTTGATCTACTCGAAAGAATCGATCATAGACTTTTTCGAGATTTTCTTTAGGAATGCCGATTCCATAGTCTGTTACGGAGATACTGACAGAGTTTCCTTGTTTGGTTAACTCCACTTCAATTGACTTCGAGCTATACTTAATGGCGTTATCTAAAAGGATGATAAGAACTTGCTTAAGTTTTAATGAATCACACTCTATATGGATTTCATTTATGTTGGATTGAACATGTATTTCACGTTCGTACGCCTTGTTCATATTCTTAGTTGCATTTTTAGCCATTTCAACCAAATCGGTTTGTTCAAGTTTCAGATCCACTTGCGATTCATCCCTTGCAAGAATTAGCATCTGCTGGGTTAACTCTTTCATCCGAATGGATTCTGAGTGAATCGCTTCTACAGCTTCTTCTAAAATTTCTGGCCGACTTCCTCCCCAGCGCTTCAGCATTTTCGCATAGCTTTCAATTACAGTAAGCGGCGTTCTCAGTTCATGTGAAGCATCAGATACGAACTGTTCTTGCTTTTTGTAGTTGTTTTCAAGAAGATCCATCATATGGTTAAACGTTCTTGCCATCTTATTCAGCTCATCATTCGATTTCTTATTGATCGTGATCCGTTTATACGTCCCACGCTTCTGGTTTTCTTCCATCGTTCGCGTTAAGTTGCTGATCGGTACTAAGATCAACCGGCTCAAGAATCGCCCTCCCAAGTAAGAGGGGATTAAAATGAGTAATGTAGCTAGGATTAAAACGATTCTTAAGATCTGCATTGTGTTTGGAATGGATGCTTCTTTTTCGATCAACTGTAAAGAAACAACCTCTCCGTCCGTCCAAATGACCGGGTGTTGAGAAACCGTATATATCATTCCGTCTAACTTCTTAACATCACTGTATTGATTCGATCTATAGGTATGTTTGATTTCCTGAAGCTTATCGTCATCAGTGATTCTTGATGAAGTAGCAGCTACACGGTTATCACTAGTAATAATACGAATCATTGAATCTGCAGGAAGGTAGGCACGCAAAAGCTGTGTCATGTTCATTTTTGTCTCAGATGACGTTTTAACCGCTTCTGTTAAGCTCTCCATTCTTGTCTCTGAACCTTCTAAAGCATTATCATATAGATTCTTTTGAAACAAAAGATAAATGCCACTATTCGTGATAAGTAGAATGATTAAAAGCCATACCGTTGAAAACAAGGTTATCCGATTTTTTATGTTCATGGGTTACTCCTTCATCGTGTAGCCTACTCCACGAATCGTATGAATATAGGGGTGTGAAAAAGTAGAATCAATCTTCTTTCGCAGATAACGTATGTAAACATCTACAACATTGGTATCGCCATAATAATCATAACCCCATACCTTAGATAAGATCTGGTCACGGTTTAATACCTGGTTTTTATTTCTCATCAAGAAAACAAGAAGATCAAACTCCCTTGGTGTTAACTCTACTAAGGAAGAATCTCGCTTAACTTCCCTTGTTTTCAAATCAACGGTCAGTTCACCTAGCTCAAACATTTCGCTTTCTTGATCTTCTGTGTAGTGTTGATTCATGCGGAGAAATGCACGGATTCTAGCTAACAGTTCTTCAATTTCGAACGGTTTAGTCACATAATCGTTTGCGCCAAGATCCAGCCCACTCACTTTATCTGGCAGGGCATCTCTGGCCGTTAATAAAATGATTGGAATATGACTACCAGTTGCTCTGATTCTTCTAAGAACCTCCAAACCACTTAGCTCAGGCAGCATCACGTCGAGTAGGATAAGATCCCACTTACCAGATTTAAACTTTTCTAATCCTTCCATGCCCGTTGTTGCTGTCTCCGTTTCATATCCTTCGTGTTCAAGTTCAAGTTGAATGATTCTTGCTATCTTTTTCTCATCTTCAACAATCAGAATTTTTTTAGCGCTCATCATTGTTCCTCCTAAGAAAGAAGCTTGTTAGCATTATTATAATGGAAGTTTGTAGTAAGTCCACGAATGATCCCTTTTATAAGGAACGTAATGAATCGACGAGACCCAATAAAAAAAAGAGATCCAATGAATAAATTTATCAGATCTCTTACATAAACTTCTCTATAGACTTACTTTCATAGTTCGCAAAGAAATTGAGCAATTTCTTTAACCCGATCCATTGTAATTCCTTGTACTTGCTCAATCGATAATGGGTGATCCGTAGGCTCGAGCTCAATAAAAGGTCGCAAATTTTGTGAGCGGGTATGTACATTTGTTTTTAAATTTACCGTTTCAGGATACATGGGAAGATGTGTAGATAACCACCCAAACATCGGATCCAGTTGTTCACTATTTGGGTCATCCCATTGCTCTAAAGTCAGTTCAAAGTTTTCTTTGCTAAGTGACACCCATACACCCCATACAAAGAGTTCAGTAGATCCAATAATGGGAATCTCAATACAACCTCTTATAAAGAAATGTTCACCGTCCATTACACAAAAATCATTAGTAAGTTCAAAATGCTTTTTTCTCTCTTTTATTGTAGCTTCTTCATAATATACAGGTGCTTTAATTCCATAATTTAAGGGAAGTTCATCATGATATTTTCCACAACATGTGCATTGGTATCCGCTAACTAAATCTGTCATCAGATTGCTCCTCAATTAAAATAACTTACTTTTTAAGAACAACAGGAGATTCCCACCCGTCATATTCACCATTATGTTTCTGAGATATTTCAATAATCAGATTTGTAACACAATCGATCAAGTCGTAATCTACACCGTCTTCTCGAGAGATTTTGATGTTAAATGTTCCTTCTTCATTCTTTTCCTGTTCGAAATCCTCCGTTTTAAATCCTTCTTTAATAATGTCTTGTTCAAATGCTTTTAAATCTTTTAATGTACGAAACTCAATCCAATGCTGAATCTCTCTGAGTTGTTCAAGATCGTCATTTTCTTGCTCAAGCAATTCCACTAAATCACGGTTACTCATCTGTTGAAGATGAAATTCATTTGGATAAAGGAATTCGTAATAAAATGACCACGGTTCCTCTTCTTCTATACTTGAGATTTCCGTTTCGTATTTATTATTATCAAAAATAGTGAATGTCAGTTTATCTATAATTTTGATTTGTTTTTCTTTTTTAGCGTAATAGAAGAATTCTCGTGTTCCATTCGTAGTTAATCGTCCAACTTGAATGATATCTTTATCATACAAGTTTTCCATCAAATCGTATTCAAGCTCACCTAGTAATTCATCTTCTAATTCTTCAGGGAACCCTAACTCAGTAGGGGACTTAATAGTAAGTTTTACTGTAAACAACCAATTGTATTTCTTAATATTAATTTCTTCAGTTACATCCAAATCAACAACAAATGAAGCAAGATTCCCATCCAATTCATCGATATAAAAATTCCAGTTATCAGACATGTGATGACTCCTCCTTTTCTTAAGTATACGAAGGGCTAATATTTCTATCTATAGTTCTATTTTCCTGATGAAATCTGGTATTTACCTAATCTATTACATTCCTGAATAACTAAAGGAATCTCCAACAGACCATCCACTATATAATCCGCTTCAACATCTTCCCTATGAGCATCTCTCTTCCAAATCCCTTTCATCCCAACATCTTGCGCAGCTTTTACATCATTCTCAGGATGATCACCTACAAAAATAGCCTCATTAGGAGATACTTGTAGGTGCTTTAAGGCTACATTAAAAATTCGAGGATCTGGTTTCTTTATCCCTTCCCATTCAGAAATTAATATCACATCAAAATATTCTTTGATTCCTAACGCATTTATATTATCAATCTGAAACTGTCCGAATCCGTTTGAAATGATTCCTAGCTTGAAGTTATTACGTTTTAAATCCTCTAACATTTCAATAAGATGAGGAAAAGGAAGGCAGTGGTTCTTAAATTCATTTATGTAATCAGTAAGAAGATCTTCCCAAGAAGGTTCAGGTAATGAAAATTCATTAGTAATTTGCTGATATACTTTATCCTTCCAAACAAATCCTCGGTTATCTAATTCTATAAATCGTTTAACATACATGTCATTTGTTACATAACCTTTTAGCTGCGGAAATCTGTTGTATTGTTCTTCAATAAATAGTTTCACAGACTCATCCCGATCTAATAGTGTACCATCTAAATCAAACATAGCAGCTTTTATCATTTGTAGCACACACTCCCCTAGTATCATTTTTTTACATTGCTTATAAATAATCTAAACTATTAAAAATCAGTATGATTCCAACGATACACATGATCCATGAAAGAGCTGAACCAGAATTCTTAACCAGGCTTTCACGTAGATTTTTTAAAGGTTTATCCATCCATCTACCAAACAAAAGATAAATGAAATACAACAAGAGCGGTGGCAAAACCATGATTAAATTGTATCCAGCTAATATAGAAACCCATTCCATACTTGAAAGATTAGTAGTAGATAAAATAATGATCGCTGCAAAGTAAGGAAAAGCGGTTCCTACTTCAATAAGCGAAGTTGACAACCCAAGGATTATGATAGAAATCAAACGTTTAGACTTTGGAGTAGGCAGATCCGCATTTTTCTTTGCGGGAACATAGAAACTAGCAATAAACAAAATGGCTCCAATGAGAAAGATAGTCCAGCTTATGGTTTGATTTTGAAAAATGTTAGAGACACTCTCAAGCAAAGTTGATATTCCTAACATGAGTGAAACACCGACTATAAAATAAAAACCAGCAACGGTTACTAGGTAGATGAAAATACGGGATGTTCGTTTCTCTTTCTCATTTAAAAGGAGATATACCGTGACCCCTATTGTAGAAGGACTTAGCATATCTAATACAGCTAACCCACCAATTAAAAGAAGTAGATCTACAGTCACCAAATTCCTCCTCTATTCAGAATGAGCTTCAGCCTTTTTCGTTATAAATATTTCATAAGCGGAGTTCAAGTATTGAAGTACATCTTGATCAATGGGATATAACCCCAGTTTTTCTGATTCTGTTTCTGACATCCTCATTTCCCATAATTTATCTATGAATTCCTTTTCACCATCAAATGCTTCTAGTCTCTTTTCTTCCATTCTTCTAATAATGTTTTGAACCTTAGGAGAACTTGGGTCTGTATGTACAAACCGTTTTAACTGCCCAATAAGAGCAATCCATTCTAAAGAATCTGCGTTGTCGCTAGTCATGTTTGGAACCTTCTCCCAAAGCAATAATTCTCTTTCTTTAAACAATGATTTTCTATATTTCTGCTGAAGTTCTTTATTGTTATTGGCTAATTGCATAACCTTTTGTATGGCAATCTCATTATTCTCATCTTCAATTGCCATGCCATGTATTAACTCCCGTAGCGCACTCTCCATTTTGTTTAAGTTTTCTTGCTCTTGTTTTATATAAGAAAGTTGATTTCTTAGGCTATCTGACCAATCCCAGTCACTCGAATTCAGCATGTTCTTAATCTCGTTTAAACGAAACCCAATCTTTTTCATGAATTGAATCTGTTGTAACTTCTTTAAATCACCATTGCTATAGAGACGATGTCCGCCTTCCGTTTTGGATGTTGATTGTAATAATCCTATCTGATCGTAGTGCCGCAGAGTTCTGACGGTGACCCCTGTCATCTCACTTACCTTATGAATGTGCAGCAATTGATAAACCCACCTCTCAAGATCTATTGTTATTTTATATAAGTGTTCAGCAAGTAACCTGCTCCTAAACCAATGAGAACACCAGCAAACGCTTGATCTATAATTAAACCAACACCAGCTCCGATAATGACACATCCATAGATAACAACATCTTCACGTTTCATCTCATCATCCTTTTTATGTAAGTCGTTATCTATTAGTATACAAAATGACGTTACGTCAGTTTCAAGTGTTAATCAGCATTTATTTCATAATGAGTGGAGAAATTAAAAAAGATCTATCAACGGAGGATAGATCGACTAACACTAAACGTTCATTCTCTCTCTTGCAGATTGACTCTCTTTAGTTACAGCAGCTAATGAATAAGCTTTTCCGAGTCCAATGCTTGGCATATTGTTATAGATGGCTTCAGCCCCACGATTTACAATTTTATAGCTTTCGTGGAATATGCCAACACTGCCATCGTTACCAATATTCTTGTTGAATTCTTTCCATGCTACTAAGTGCGTTTTACCATGAGCATAAGCTTCGAGTTGATCAAAGCTTCTCCAATATTGAATGAGTGTTATTCTTCTCCAACTAAAATGAAATTCTGTATGTAGGAAGCCGATCTCTGGGTTTTGATACAATTCTCTTATCATCGGTCCCATAGCTTTAAATACAGGTATCCACTTAGAAAATGAAAGCAACTTATTCACTCGCATCCCTATTACAAAAACGACAAAGTCTCCTTCCACTACTGCCACATGTCTACCCTTATGAATATTTGCCACAATCTTTATCCCCTTTATAACCCATTTACTTTAAATTAACATTAAATGGAATATAATGTTAGAATAAATTCATGCAGTTAAAGTGGATTTTTTGTACCGGAAAGTAAAGGATTGACCACATATTATGAAAAGGATGAGGAGCAAATATGAAGAATACACCTTCAAGCATTACGGGTGAAACATTTGGGGCTAGCTTATTAAAAGGCGATTTTCAAGAGATCTATGAACAAACTTTAAAGAGCTTCAAAGAAATGGTTACGTTAGAACAATTTATTGATTTATCGTCTTCGTTTAATTTAGATGTCCAACACTACACTCTTGAAAACAATACACTTCTTACCAATCATCTAAGGCACTTTTTATGGGTAGACAACGAAAGAGAAAAAGCGATCAGTGTTGTTTTTGATGAAGAAAATATCATCCATGGTATTCTACTTGCACCATTTATCACCTTCCCTGAAACGGACGACGAACTAACTAAAAACACTTACATGATGCCAATAAATGAAGAATGGTTTGTTTTTTGGGGAGGTGCTAACCAATTTATCAATTATCACTATGAGGTTGAAGAACAGCGCTATGCTTACGATCTCGTCATTGTTAAAGATGGACAATCTTTTAAAGACGTATCAACATCCAATGATAATTTTTACGCGTTTAATAAAGAAGTAATTGCTCCACTTGAAGGAAGAGTTGTAAAAGTAGTAAACTCTATCGATGATAATATTCCAGAGAAAACGAATGCTTCTAAACCTGAGGGGAACTATGTGATCATTCAACATGCAAACGATGAGTATAGCCTGATTGCTCATTTTAAACAGTATTCAATCGTAGTTGAGGAAGATCAAGTTATCAAACAAGGTCAATTGCTAGGGTTATGCGGAAATTCCGGAAACTCTTCTGAGGCTCATATCCATTTCCAGGTCATGAACTCACGCGATCATAACAACGGTAAGTCTATTCGAATTCGGTTTCATGGTGATTATGAACCGATACAAGGAAATCTTGTTACCCCTATACAACGGTACTCTGCTACACAAAAATAGATTCTTGATATAAGTAAGTGGATGGATTTTCAATCATCCACTTTTTTGCGTTTTAGAAGCAACATTGCTCCTCTTTTCAATTACCAATACACTTTCTTCAAAATCAATTAATATTGAACATTATAGAGATATTATGGTAACATTTATAAAAATAAACAAATAAGTATAAGTATACATAATTTGGAATTTATTTAAGGGGTGACACGATGTCAGTTGTACTAAATAAATTTTACGACAACAAGAAAGGATATTTTCACCTCCCTGTTGTATGGCGAGAAGAGTTTCAGTTTCAAATTGGAGAAAAAGTAGGCGTAGATGTTGAAGACGGAAGAATTATCATTGATAAAACGGATGCAAGACGGTTTACTCCAATAATCGGAGTCAAAGGAAGACTTACAATTCCGATTGAAATTAGACAAGAATTAAAAAGCCATACATATCAATTAATCGCGATACAAGAAACCGAACAGTTTGTTTTAATACCAGCATAGTAAAAGCTACATCGCTAATATAGGATCGTAAAAAGTACATAGAAATACAAAACGGTTTCTATTATTGAAATCGTTTTTAGTTTGAACTATTTTGTAAACAAATTTTACTAATTAACGCGTGAGTATATTTTTGAAGTTTTGTATATCAACTATTCAATGATTGACCTTTCTCTCATTAAGTTTTAAAATCCGTTCACCAACGGAAAATAATTTTGCTTATTATCCGCATTCTATTGGTATAGTGTAAGAGTGGGAGTTGAAAGAATGTTTAACTTAGAATTGTTTAACAAGTTACCTGTGAAAATTTTAATTGTAGCCGTTTTAATTGTAGTAACCGCTTATTTTATCCGAAAATCTGTTCAGCTTTTCTTTGACAAGACGAGTTTTCTAGATGAAAACCGTGAAGAAACGTTAATGCATTTTACAGATCAAGTTCTGAAAGTCATCGGTTTGGTGTTCTTCTTCATTTATGTCCTAAGCCATTTTTATGATCTAACTAGACTTGTTACTGGTTCGGTCGTTGTAGCCGGTGCCCTGGCATTGATCTTCCAGCATATTATCCGTGATTATATTATGGGACTTGCTTATCTGTTTGAGAGACAGATCAACCTTGGCGATTATGTCATCATCAACGGCAACAGACAAGGGAAAATAGAAGAGATCAGCATGCGTCACCTGAAGATTCGTCAATACGACGGTTATCTCTATACCGTTTCCTACGGAAGTATCAATGAACTTCAGAACGGAAACCGTGGCATGCGCCGTGTGAACGAAAGTCTTATTCTAAACTATAGACAAAACCCTGACGAGGCTTTTAAAGTGATGGAAGAAGTCGCAAGAACGTGCAACGAGAAATATAGTGATTACCTCTTAAAGGATTTGAACGGTGAACCCGTTGAGGGTTTTAAGTTCAACCAAATTACCGAATTAAATGTAGATTATAAAGGACACCGATATTCACTTTCTGGTCTCGTAAAGGAAGCTTATTTTGTGGATGCAAGTAAGCGAGTAAGGTATGAATTAGCACTTGCCGCATATGTAAATCAGTTGGCGATGGCTGAGAACGGTGAAATGGAATTGGATAAACGCACCGATTCCCAAGCATCTCATTAAGAAAAAAGTTTAATGAATGCAGGCCTTAAGGATTGCAGCCTGCATTCATACCTATTAAATTTATATATCCTCATCATTAATAATGGCAAGTACCTGATGATCTTCCCACCTGCCATTAATCTTCACATTTTTCTTAGAAACTCCTTCTTTATGAAATCCGTTTTTCATTAATAATTTGATTGAGCCGATATTGTGAGGCATCACTTCTGCTTCTAGCCGATGAAGTTTAAGCTCTTTAAACGCAAAGTCTATAATAAGCGGAAGAGCTTCTGTCATATAACCTTTACCGTTATGAACCTTATCAAGAGAATAACCTACCATTCCTTTTTGCGCAGGTCCTCTTTCAATCTTGAACAGACCAATCTGTCCGATTAGTTCATGAGTTTCATGAAGAAAAATTCCAAAAGAGTACCCAAGACCGCTTTCTCTTCGTTCCTCAATTTCTTTTAAGCGTCTTTCTTGCCCATTTAACGAATAAAAATCTGAATCCCGCTCTGGTGCGTATTGTTGAAAAAATTCCTTGTTCCTACTTTCAATATCAAATAAAGCTTGTAGATTAATTATTGTTAGAGGCTTAATATATATGTTCTTCATCATGTGTCCCCCATGCTTGGTAGTTACCTTATTTACGTTCAACTTAGCTTAAATAAATCCTCTTAGTTTGAAGTTGATGCTTCGATGTTTAACACATGTACAAAATATGTAGAAGTTTAATTAAAGTAATGATATATTATTATAAACATAAAGACTCTATAGGAGAGACAATGATGACTACAAAATTAAATACGTGGATACTAAAACACAATCTAGATCTACAATGGCTGCAAGAAGCTAGTAAGTTTCCTTCCTATCAAGTGCAGAAACTGTTAAATGACCCCCTTTATAAACCAGACGGTACTACGATGAGAATTGTACTAAGTATTGTAAAAAAGAAAGAGGACACAGCGAAATTAAGTGATTTTTGGGATGTTTAAATAAATTTCTAACACATTTTGAGTAAAATAGTGACTTGTCTAGATCATTTTACCCTCCAACTGCATCTACTAAAGTATGAAATGTAGGAGGTGCTATCTTGGGTAAAGACAAGCATTGTAAGAAAAAGAAGAAAAAAGTAATCTGTTGTGATCCTGTTTATATCATTGAGGATTCATATACAGAGAAAGAAGTTACTTTCGTTCATCCGATCATACGTGTAAAACGTGAACACATTAAGTATGTTCGCCGTGACGTGTATGAGGAGAAAGTAATCAACGAAGTAATCGATCCTGGTTCTCCAACTAAATGCGATTGCAATAAAAAACACAAAAAATGTAAGAAAAAAAGCAAAAAGAAGTAATTTCTAAGTATAATTACTCTTTCTGAATGGAACCCCCGACATTATGTTTCGGGGGTTTTGCTTTGTTTTGAGATAGAAGTTTTTACGGTACGTGTTTTTATAAGTCTTACACGTTCGCCGATAAATGAGTTGTTACCACCTGTAAAATTGTCCCCATCACCTACGTTGTACAAAACTTCACCGGCAAATAAATCTTAACCACCTAGGCATTTGAGCTGACCACCTGAAATGGTACAAGTCACATAAAATAGACATTAGTATGCTACACTCTCCTGTGAAACACCTCACTAAAAATTCATTTTCTATAGAAACAAGTAATTCTTGATTTTGATATACTGTAAACGTACATAAAATTCGAATTTTCTATCAATTACAGGAGTTGAGAGAACAAATGAATGATAATTTTAAGGCGATTGTTGGTGAAGGTAATGCTGAGTTAGATCAACGACTTTCTGATGAATTAGATAAAGTGAACGCTGCAGCTACGGCTGGCATCTCTCCTGCTCGGGAGTTGACGGTACAAATTGTCGATCATTGTGGTCAGCTTGCAGCCGGTATGAGCGGATGGACGTGGGGCGTAGCTGCTGGTATCGCGATGACATGGGTCCGTGAAGATGTGAGAAAAGACGGTCTTGGCACAAAATTGCTACATGATTTTGAACAAGAAGCTCTAGAAAGAGGTTGTACACACGTATTTACTACTTCCTTCACATTTCAAGCACCTGGTTTCTATGAACGACATGGCTATGATGAACTGTTTCGTTGGGAAGGACTACCGACTCCAAATGCGGCAGACATTCATTTTCGCAAAGAGTTAGTCCCCCATAACAGAAAAAGGTAAGCTGATCTATCTCATAGGAAAATGATACCTAACTCGCTTGTTAGGTGTATGGTGAAAACCTATATCTTAGTGTTTATGAATTAAACTTTCTACCTCTTGCACAATTTTCTTGAATTTTTCCACTTCACTATACAAATTATCTTGTTTATTAGTAATTGATTCAAAAATATCATTAATGCGAACTTCAAGATTCTCAGGAGTATATCTAAAGCGACTTGCTAACTTGATAGCTCCTTTTTCATTTATAAGAAACGTTTCATTCAGAGCAAATAACACTTGAGTTAGACAAGAGGCACATCGAAAAAAGCAACCTGAGATATACGAAAGGTCATTAATAACGACCCCCTTCTTAGCATTTTCCAATGAGAAATTTGCTTCCCAAAAAAACTGATTAATGATCGCTTTCTTTAACGCTTTGGGATAAGGAACGGTATAAGACTTTAGCTTCTCTATTTTTTCATAGGGGTCCCATAAAGGTTTGCAAATGGCAATTTCTCCAAAGTAAATAGAATTTTGAAAGCCGTGTGGATGCCCAGGTTGATAATCTATTGAGATATTCCCAGCCATACAATCTTCAACAACGGTAGAAACCTTGTTTAGATCCCGATATAAAAAATCCACTGGCATATTATTCACCTTTAACCAACCACCACCATTGATCCAAGGTCCCCATCCTCCAATTGGAGTAACTAAACCTTCTCTATGGAAGTCATCGATTTCTGAAGCAATTTCATCTAGCTTTTTAATATCAAACGAATCAGCCGAACGATAATAGATTCCAATATCAATATCTGAAGCTTGAGTATGTGTGTCCTTCGCTCTAGATCCGCCAAGGACCATCGCTTCCACTCCTGGCACATCCTTCACACGGTCTACAATATCTTTAATAATCAAGTTTGTACTCATTTTTCACACTCCTATCAACAAAAATGAAATAGTAAAATAATTATTTGAACAAGGATAACTACATCAATTTAATTCTTGAACTTTAATTCTTTGGCACTTTACTTTTTCGATTTAGCTTTCTATACTCCTTTTAAAGTCGTGAATGGAACAATGAAACACACGAACATGCCACCTTGCTACTATAAATCTACATTAAGAAATGGTTTTGCCCTACATAACCAATACATAAACAAAAAACCAGGCAGCTAAGCAAATATAGACTAGCTGACTGGTTGCATAATTTTTGATTTGTGATTGAGGTAATTACTTACCAAAGTAAATCTGATTCATATCCTAATTCAATGAGTAATTGGCCAGCATTTTCCTTAAATGCAAGGGTAATCTCTTCGTCAAATTCCTCTTTCCAGTTGCCAATCGTTCCTTTTCTAAACGTAGCGGAGTCTTGAGTTGAAATGTTTTCTTTTGCACGTTTAATTACGGTATGATCGATGCTCTCTTTATCCTCTTCTGTAACAAACTGAACGATCTTCTGAACCGATTCGTCTAATGATCCTTCACTCCTTAGTAGATCTTCAAACTTAATGGAAAGCACGTTAGGTGCAGATAACCATCCTTTAAATTCAGAAAACCAATCGTGAATATCCTGATGACCCAATTCAGGAATTCCTCTTATGATAAATAGCATTCGCTCTTTTTTGGACAGCTGCTTATTCTTGAAATATTGATGAAGTGGAGCATTTACCTTCTCAATATAATAATTATAAGAGACCACAACATCTCGCAAGTCTCGATATAGAAAAATCTGTTTCATATTGAGAGCTTGTAGAAGACTTGCCCATGATTCGGAATAATAGATATGCCCTGACAAAAACTCATTATTGCTTAGTTTCTCTAACTCACGCTGATGTTCAGCCAATTGTGCAGAAACACCTTCGTAAAGATGCAGGTTTTGATCAAATGTTATTGAGTGAATACCTGTTAATATTTGAAACATAAGATGTGTTCCACTTTTTGGAAACGAATTAAAGAAAAAAGGACTTATTGTTTTTTTATTCATTTTTATAGATCACCTTTTCTATTTACATGACATGCCTTATATATCTTATTCGTTCGTCTCCTAAACGCTTGTACAAGTGCCTGAAATCTCATACTTCTATGCATGAAAAATAATTTTATACATACATACACTTTTACCGTTCAACGCACGAAAGATATAGAGCAAGACCTTAACCCCTAATTGTTAGCAAGATGAAACCATGTAAAAGGCAGGGATACGCTCCCTGCCTTTTTTCTGTGCACCTTTTATTTAGGATCTCTTAAAATCCATTTTGGCACTATTTTAATGTAGATTAGTTCTCCAATCAGCTCAACAATCGTTTGCGTCACAATCACTGCTGCCGCTAATGTTCTCCAAGACTCTGGTAACGCAAGCGCTAACGGAAGAACGACAAGAGAATTTCTTGTTCCCATGCTGAAGATTAGTGCTCTTCCTGCACCTATATCTAAAGTGAATACGCGTGCGATAAAGCGAGAAACAATTGGCATGATGATTAAGAAGAATATATAAATTGGTACTACTTGAACGATACTATTAAAATCATTGTAGACTTTTCCTATTTGTGAAGCGACTATGACGATTAAGACAAGAGCCATAAACGGGACGGGTAACCATGCAGTCAGGTTTAATGCTTTATCACCAATAGTCTGTTTTCTCGCCCATAGTTGTGTAAGAACCGCTAATAACAAAGGCACCACGATCAATAAGAAAAAGGCTTCTAAAAATGGTCCGATCTGAACGATTGACATCACCTCTTTACCGATAAATAACCATAGATAAAGAGGAAGCAACACCATCTGGACAACAAACAAAATAGGTGTTGCCGCTAGCATCAGTTTTTCGTTTCCTTTTCCTAGCTGAGTAAAGACGATGACATAATCAATACACGGAGTAAGAAGAACTAAGCAAATCCCCAATACGATTGTTGCAGGCAGTGGGAAAATGGAAATTAGACCCCATACTATGATGGGTACGATTACGAAATTTCCAATTAGCAAAGCTATCATAAATCTGACGTTTGAAACAGCTTCTCTTATCTTTAAAAAAGGAATTTGGGCGAACATCCCGTACATGAGGATAGCGATTAGTGGAGAGATTGTCCATTGAAGTCCAGCTCCGAAATTCTCAAAGGTAAGACCGGTAAAGCCACCTATTAGTAAAGATATACCATAAATCCATATTTGTTGATTTTCTAGACCTTCCCTCGTCATGTAATATCTCCTTCTATTCCAAAACTTCGTCGTAAAGTTTATGTAAATTACATTAAATACTCTTAAATTATTAATATACCATCTCCATTATCAATAAAAAAGAACCGCCTCATTTTAAAGACGGTTCTACGAATCAATTGATTAAACTTACTAAGCACGTTCCAGCACTTTAGCCAGCATACGGTGAATAACCTCGTGATCTCGTGAATCATGCAATTGATACTCTTCACCAGGTAGTGTATACCACTCTGCTGCCCCCGCGTATGTGATAGCGAGGTTCAGAATACCTTGTTCATTGCAGCTTGTCTTAAGCTCGAGCTCTCCGCTGATCACACCCACCTCTGTAGTCATTACGCCATGAGTTGCCGTAAAGACTGTTGATTTCTCTTCCATTGGAGCAGCTCCTTTCTATTAAACAAGTTAGTACATTGTTTATACTCTAAATTGATTAATACGTGCAAGTGTTAAGCATGCTTTGAAGTTGTGTTTTTTCTGCTGATTGAAGATTTAAGCCCCAGTTGTACTTTGTTTGAATCCACCATTTTGCGTATCCACAACCAGCTGCAGTCCGAGTTGGCTTCCATGTTGATGGATCTTGGTCACCTTTTGATCGGTTAGAACTTGCCGTCACGGCAATAAGTTGCGGACCAGTAAGATCGTTCGCGAAATCCTCACGTTTGTCTGTTGTCCAGCTACTTGCACCAGAACGCCAAGCCTCAGCGAGGGGTACAACATGATCAATATCAAGGTCAGATGGATTCGTAATCGTTACACCATCATAATAGCTGTACCAGCTACCGGATGTTACTGGACAATCTCCGCTAAAAGAGTCAGCATCACGCTTAAGAACAACTTGACGTGTATCACATCCTCCACCTTGACTCGACCAGTGTGGAAATAGATCGCGAGAATAGCCAGTCATTGAACCTTCTGTCTTAACCACTAATGCGTTCAACTGAGATTGTGCAGCAGATTTAGTAGGCGTTCCTGGCGGTAGCGCCCATGCCTTTTGATTATCATCAGATGATACGACGACAAAAGACATCACCAGAGTAAAAATAAACGAACACAACATCGATTTCTTCAACATGCTTAAATCCTCCAATATGTAGTTTTTTGAATCGTTATAATTTTATAACATCTCTTAAGAAAAAGGCATTACCTTTAAATCAATTAAACATAATCTAGACCTTAGATATAGGTGGATAGTCTGGATTTTCTACGACAATTCCACTCACGAAAAGCATTATAGTAAAATATAATTATCTCTTTGTGTTATTCCACTATTGCATCGCAGGCTGTTTTTCTCCTGGTAAAGGAGCCGGTTCCATGCTTTGGTCGTTTGGCGATAAGTCAATTCCATAATCTTTTGCAAACACCATGTGTGTCTCTTTAAGAACGTTTTCGTGATTCAGATCCAAGTTAAAGACACGCGCTCCACGGAGGCGATTCTTCTCTTCCCCAGGAAGTCCGTACGCTCCAAATCCAGCGCTTCCGCCATAACCTAACATAATGCCATAATAGTTTCCGGCATACGTGTTGATGTGGTCATGTCCACAAAAGACTCCTCTTACATCACCACGATGCTGCATCGCTGAGAATAATCCAGAATTGATCGGACCCGGACACTCATCTTCATTTCTCTCACCTGTAATCTGATGTTTGTTTTTAGCTCGAGTATGATCAGCTTCAGTTCGGCCATCTACACTCGAATACCACATATATCGGTGCTCCCATAACGGAATGTGTATGAACATGAGAGAAGGCACCTTAAATCCAAAACGGTTTTCGATCTTTTGAGACGTTTCATTGTACCAATTGACTTGATCAAAACGAACCCAGTCCCATGTTGGATAACCTTCAAAATTTTGACCCGCAATCTCTTTTGGTGCGTATCTTCCACTATCCATCAACCAGAAATTAAAAGCGGGCTTCTTTCCTTTCGTGTCCCAAACAAGAAGGTTCATGTTCCCTGTTCCTGTGATGTGTTTCGCTCCCTTATCGTTCACATTGTGTTTATAAGATTGGTAGAATGCTAGCATCTTACTCTCATCTACACCGCTTTTTGGGGTAGAATCTTCATCATGATTTCCGAATGTAATGGCCCACTTTATGCCTCTCTTCTCCATCGGCCCAGCAACATTGTTCATCGCCTGTTTCATTTCTAGTTCTGTGTCACATCCACCTGTAATTACGTCTCCGTTCAATACCACAAAGTCAGGCTTCTCAGCATCTAGCACTTTTTCCATCAGCTCAATCGTACGACGGTCGATCCGCTCATCGTCTTGCGTATCGTTAAACTGCACGACCTTGAATTTTCCATCCGAATGAAACTTTAGCACTTTTTCTTCCTTTCGATCTGCATGAGCTTTTTCAGTGAATAAGTTGGATGTATCACCGAGCGAACCTAGTGTTAATGCCAACGTGCTCGCTCCACCTATCTTAATAAAATCACGACGATTCACTTGTTTAGAACTCATTTTGCTACCCCTCCGTAATATGTATGTTGGATTGTTTGTTACAAGATTAAGAGTAGCAAGGCTATTTTTAGGAAGTGTTTGATTGGTGTAAATGTTGTGTGAGGGTGGTTGTTGAGAGATTTTACAATTTTAGGCCCCCACAAAGTTGAAGAAATGGATATATAATAGGCTTAACAATAAAATGTGTTTCATTTGGAGGTTTGTATGTTTAAATCTAATAAAAATATTCCGATTTCTGTGGGCAATGTTTATGCCGTCAAGTTACCAGATGGCCGCTATGGAGCAATCAGAATTATTGATAGACAAAATCGATCTACAACTCTCGTAACCACTCCCTATATTAGTGATAGACTTCCTAGCATTGATGATGAAAAATTAAAACAAACGCTAGTCCAAAATCGATTTTTCTTTGATGGGCAAAAGGCGGGATCGATTGTTGATGGTAAACCACCTAAAGAGTTAATTTTTATTGGTCATATTCAGATGAAAGAAGAACGCCGCTTTCCCAGTTATAGTGGCAATTGGGATATAGAAACGGGAATAGAATCTTATTATGAATGGCGCTGGGAACATGATCGAGAAAACTTTGAAAAAGAGATGCAGGAAGATAAAGAACGAATGGCGAGAGAATCACTCGCTGAAGTTCAAGCACGTAAGAAAATGATGAGTGAAGAGATGTTTTGGTTTATCATCTCTTTAGTAGATAGTGAGGATACAGAAGAAGCCATTCAGAAGTTAGCAGGACTAGGTGTACGGAATATTAAGCAGTTTGAAGAATCCTTGTCTTTTAAACTCTTCCAATTAGATACAGAAGAACACGCACGAAACATTGGAGTTTTTTCCTATAAGGACGAAAATGAGCATTTTTCGGTCGATTTATTTTTATATTTTCGATGCGCTGTCATTACCAAAGGAAAAGACTTTTATGAATTGGTATTACAGAACCCTATACATATGCCTGAAAACGATACGTGTGAGCCCCTACTAGATCTAGCTTCTGAAGCGTATGAGCTTCGCACCGGTAAAGACTTCGAATATGAAACGGGTTGTGATTATGAAACATTCTCCAATCGCAAGGGTTGGGAATAGCGTGACTAAGTGCTTTAGCTAAGGGGTATAATTTATGCGAAATTTGTCGAGATTTAGCAACTCGTCGATAAACGATTGAAACTTGTGGAATTATTATTCAAACTCGTGGAATTATTGACGAAATTTATGGATTCACGCTATAAATTCCTTGAATAAAGTGGTTGAATACCCTATATGGTATGTATTATTGATAAGAACAAGCCACTAAAATGGAGCATAATTACACATTTTCTTCTAGTTACAACTCACTGTTCTCTTTCAAACGCAAAAAGTGACTTTCTTCAACTCTTTTTCTCAAAAATAGTCGTTCACCATCACATTATAATCATATATCTTCGCTCTCAGCTTGTGTTTAACCTCAAACACAGGCTGTTTCTATTTCCAGCACCCAATCCTGTAACGGTGGACAGACTGTATCCATATTTTATTATGAGGAATTTGAGCAGAGATTCTCTACTCGTTCTAGATCTGACAAAAAACAAGGAGGTGTTTGTATTGGACAATAAACACCAATGGAATTTGGATGGATTAAGTACTGGAGACTTTCAAGTTAGTGGCGGTCAGCCACATCATCCCCAAGAACAGCAAGCACAAGACCCTCGTCTTATCGTTCCAGGCTGTGTAATCGGAATCTGTTTTAACTTTTGTGGAGGTTGCGCAGGTTGTGCTGGATGCGCTGGGTGCGGCGGTTGTGCTGGTCGTTGTGGAGGCTGTGGCGGTTGCGGAGGCTGCGCAGGACGTTGTGGTGGTTGCGGTGGACGCTGTGGCGGATGCGGCGGACGTTGCGGAGGCAGATAATCAGATAAATGCATTGTTCGAAGAATTTCAGGGGGCTTTGCTCAAGTTTTTGAGCATCAGTCCTCTATTTAATTTTTCCCGCCGCTACAATCACGTTTTCGTCTACCTCAAGTGGACAATTCCTACAAATGTATTTTTCAAAATGACACACATACATATATTCACGGTAATTCAAAATAATTTCACGGTAATCTCAAATAATTTCACGGTAATCCGCGATTTATTCACGGTAATTGGTTTTATATTCACGTTACTCAATTACTTATTAATCATATGACATAACGGACAAGCAGAATCCATAGGTATAGATGATGAGCATTAGGTTAGGAGGGGTATTATGCCAGGTGTCACTCTCTCGATGTGTTTGAAAATCAACCGAGACACGTTCGTCTATCCACAAAATAACGGCGGCGTTTATCTCCGTAATAACGTGACTTCTATACAAATGGACGGAAATACGATCGAGCAATGGCTGCAAAAATTAATTCCTATGTTAGATGGTAAATGGTCCATGGAGGAAATTACGGACGGGCTGCCTGATCCATATAAAGAGCAAGTCTTTAAGATCGCTGAAGTGTTATACAAAAATGGTTTTGTTCGCGATACAAGTCAGGACCTTCCACATCAGCTACCTCCTGCTCTTTTAGAAAAATATGCTTCACAGATTGAATTTATTGATCACCTTAGCCACTCTGGCGCGCATCGTTTTCAAAACTATCGTGAATCGAAAGTCGCTCTAATAGGCTGTGGTCCACTTCTCACTTCTCTCACAGCTTCACTTTTACAATCAGGACTCCCTGCTTTTACAATATTTCACAGTACGGTAAACCAAAATGAAACTAAAATACTGCAAGAACAAATAAACGCTGCAAAAAAGAATGAGCCTCAATCGGCCATTACACTCTTACCGTTTAATGAAAACAGCTCTAAAGAAGATCTATCAAACGTTGATTATGTTCTTTATGCAAACGGAGATGAGAACACAGACATACTCTCTATGATTCAAAATATATGCAGGGAACGATCGATATCATTTCTACCTATTACATTACAAAACAATCAAGCTTTTGTAGGTCCTTTTCTCTTATCAGATTCTGCAGCATGCTGGAAAACAGCTTCTTTACGCTTAAACAAAAAACGCAGCGAGAGAAACAAATCCATATCATCGCGAACAGCTTCAAGCCTGCTTGCGAACGTCGCTGTTTTTATGTTGTTTAAAAAGATAACCGGCGTACAGGAAAATTCCGAAAACTCCATCTATCAACTGAACGTGGAAACATTAGAAGGAAGTTGGCATCCGGTTTCTCCTCACCCTTTCATAAACAAAAAAATGAAGGTTGATCAGATCAATGACCCTCACTTGTTTTTAAAAGATTCACCCAACCGAGAACTTGATCTGCACTCGTTGTTTTATCAAATTACATCAAGGGAAACCGGATTATTCCGTTTGTTTGAAGAAGAAGATCTAAACCAGCTTCCACTATCACAGTGCAGAGTAAAAGTGGCAGACCCTTACGGTGAAAGTGAGCCAGAACTTATCACAGCCTCAGGCAGAACACACGAAGATGCCCGACTAGAAGCAGGTCTAACTGGACTTGAAACGTATGTGAAGAAGTTATTTCATCATTCTCCCGATAAAATGAGTGTTGGTACCGGCCGGTCTGCAGCAGAAGGAATGTGTAGAGCACTGCAAAACAAGCTACAAGAAATTTTCATGAAGTCTCATAACAAAATGCAAGTCTCTGCAGAAATTGATCCGAGATCCATTCAAGATTCATATTCCACGTTTTTGATTGGAGCACTATCAACTCTTAGTGATGAAATCAAGCTCTTTTTAGGAAAGAAAGTTTATGGTTTTCCAGTGGTATGGGCTCAGCAGCATGGTAAATGTTTCGGCTCTATCGGTCTAGATGAGAACCGTGCGTTACAAAACGCACTTCAAGGAGCACTTATGGATCGGCAAAATAACGAAGAAATTTCAAGTAAGAAATGCATAAAGTCGTCAGCTACCATTTCAACCACTGCACTTCAAACGATTACCCTCTCAGAAACAAAAGAAGTACCACTAACAGAAACATTAGCATCAGCTCTACAAACGTTAAAGAGCAACAACTGCAACGCAACGTTTTACACGCTGCATGCAGAACCCATTTTGAACGAAAATACTTCTGGCATGTTTGGAATCACACTCTCTTCGGAGGTTCAATCATGACTCAAAAAATCATTTTGATCGGAAATGGTAGTCTAGCAAACGAAGTCTACCAACAATTATATGAAACCTATCACATCTCTCGTTTTAAGACAGTGGAAGATGCTGAAATCAATAATGAAAAACTAGCATTAGTCCTTCATGATAGCTGGAATCCGGCTCAGCATGTTAAAGCAGAAGAATTGTTCCGAAACAGCAATATTCCATGGTTAAGAGGATTTGTATTCTTTGGTGAAGCACATGTTGGTCCACTCGTTCAGCCAGATCAACCAGGCTGCTCACAATGCGCGGATCTTCGTTTTTTCATGACCGGTCAAGATCGTAGAGAACATTTTCACATGAAAGACTATCAATGTTCAAAAGAAGAATTACCGCGAGATGTTTGGGCTACTAATCTCGCAATCAACCAGACAGCAGCCCTCATTTGTGATGAGGTCGAGCGTCTCATGCATGTTGGGACTCCTCTCATCCATGAACACGTATACTTGATGAACCTACAAACGTTCAGAATTACGAAGCATTTCTTTTTACCAGATCCGTATTGTGAAACATGTGGTGACATACTACTTGATACCGATGATCATGCTAAGGTTTCTCTTCAATCTAGTCCGAAAATCTCTCGAGACGTCTATCGTTGCCGTTCGATAGATGACCTTCAAAACGTATTAAGTCGAGATTATTTAGATAATCGTACGGGTCTTCTCAACTTTAAAAGATATGACTTGATCTCACCTTTCGCCGACACTGTTGTAAACCTGCCTTTGCTCTCTGGAAATGAACTGAATGCCGGCCGGACACATTCGTATGTGCATAGTGAACAAGCGGGTATTTTAGAAGGACTTGAGCGATATTGTGGTTATGCGCCACGAGGAAAACGAACAATTGTTTACGAACCATACAACAAAGTGAAAAATGTAGCAATGAATCCCCTATCGATCGGAACTCATGCACAGGAACAATACAGCCAGCACCATTTTCCTTTTCAACCGTTTGACCCAGACCGACCGACCCACTGGGTGTGGGGATATTCCTTATCTGAAGATCGCCCTGCATTAGTGCCTGAAACCTTCGCCTATTACAGCATGGGTGGAGGAGAAGGCTTCGTTTATGAGACTTCAAATGGCTGTGCAGTAGGTGGTAGTTTAGAAGAAGCCATTCTGTATGGCATCTTCGAGATCGTAGAACGGGATGCGTTTCTTATGACGTGGTACGGTGAACTGCCTATTCCGCGTCTTGACATGAAATCAATTAATGACTGGGAGCTTCAGCTCATGGTTCAACGCATCCAGCATGTAACGGGGTTTGAGGTTCAATTATTTAATGCTACTACTGAAAACGGAATTCCAAGCATTTGGGCGATGGCAAAGAATACGAAGAACGATGGCTTAAATTTGCTCTGTGCAGCTGGTGCCCATCTTGATCCACTTAGAGCAGCCAAAGGTGCTGTTCAAGAGCTTTCTGGCATGCTTCTTAATATGGAAGAAAGCTTTCTGAAAGACCGTAAGAAATACGAAAAGATGTATAAAGACTCTAGTCTAGTTCGTCATATGGAAGATCACTCGATGGTGTACGGCTTAAAGGAAGCAGAGAAACGATTATATTTTTTACTAGATAAGCGGAAGGTGCGTGACTTTGAAGAAGAGTTCAAACCGGTTCGTCAAACTGACGATCTTTTAGAGGACCTCAATAGTGTGCTGAAAATCTTTAAGAAACTAAATCTTGAAGTAATCGTTGTGGATCAAACTGGACCAGAATTAAAACGGAACGGCCTACATTGTGTAAAAGTTATCATACCTGGCATGCTGCCGATGACGTTTGGTCATCATCTCACACGATTACAAGGATTAGACCGCGTGCTCACGGTACCGATGAAGCTCGGATATGTGAAACAACCGTTATCACCGAACGAATTGAATCCACACCCTCACCCGTTTCCTTAAAACTGTAGGATAGAAAGAAAGGGGCATTGTACACATGAACCTCGATGATTTTTTATACAACCTTCATTACGAGACTTCTAAGATTACGCCGCCCGATTGGGAAGTGAACTGGGAAGATGCCCCGCTTCCCTATAAACTGTACACAACAGATCTGCCTGAAGTTGAATTAACCAGAAATTTTTCTGACACGCACTCACCTAGTACTCATCCAACTCTAGCTGATCTAAGTCAATTTCTTTGGTATACCTATGGAATTACGCAATTGAGTGAGTCATATCTTTCCATGGATTCAGTGGAAACGTGGATGACTAATCGCCGCTACGTTCCTTCTGGGGGTGCACTCTATCCGAGTGAAGTTTATTTGTATTTGAAGCTCCAAGAAATACCCACTGGCATCTATCATTACGATGCTGCACATCATTCGTTAATTTGTTTGCGTGAAGGCAACTTTGATGAGTATTTGGATCATGCTTTAGGAAATCGCTGCGATATGTTGAAATGTTTTGCAGCTGTATTTGTATCGACTTTTTTTTGGAAGAACTTCTTTAAATATCATAACTTTTCATACCGTCTTCAAGGACTCGATGCTGGCTTTTTGCTCGGTCAGATGTTAGAAATCGGAAAACGTAAGGATTTCGAGACTGGCGTTTATTATCAATTTTTAGATGGGGCAATCAACCATCTACTTGGGGTTCATGAGGATGAAGAAAGTGTGTATGCTGTTCTGCCTCTCTCCATAGACAATGAAATGAAATGGTTTGAGGATATAAAAGACGTTCAGATTACCTCAGCAAAACTATGTGAAAAGCTTGAGCCCATACATCATCAACATTACATGAAGTCAAAGGTTATACGTCCTTATCCCATGCTGCGCAAAATGAATCAAGCATGTATGTTGCATGCTTTAACTAATAATAAAAAGCGTTCAATCAATAATGATTCTTCTCTTGTAAAGGTACCGCAAACCAACGATTTAACTCATTCGTTCTCAAAAACATGCAAAGATCGATATTCCCCAGGACAAGATTTTGTATTAATACCACTACAATTCGAAACTCTAACACACCTTTTAAATGAACTTACTTTAATGAGTAACTATCGAAACGATATTGATCAAGACCTTTCACTCTTAACGTCCCGTGTTTCCTTACGCTTTACATCGTATGGTGTAGTTGGACTTTCTAACGGTATGCATGAAGTCTGCAATTCTACTCATAAGATAAAGCAAATCTCACACGGAGATTATCGGATGACTCAACAAGATGGACTGCTTTCCGATTTTGTTAACATGGCGCAGATCCCTCTTTCTTTTAATTTTAGCGGCAGCAACAACCACTACCAGGAACTGTACGGTTATCGAGGGCATCGGATTCAGCACATGGAAGTGGGTATTCTATCTCATAAATTACTTCTCGCTGCCTCTGCACGAAACATGAACGGTCATCCTGTTCTAGGGTTCGATGTTCCTTGGTATGATGGCTTGTTCCAACTAGGAGAATATGAAAGAACGAGTTTGCTTCAGATTCCAGTCGGTTACCACCTGCCCCCAGCACGACTACAAAGTCCGTTAAATATGTAAAAGCCTGTGGCGATTGAGCTGCAGGCTTTAGCGTTCTATAGTGACAGATTATAGCTGATTTGGACACACCGTACCGATCGCAATACCAAAAGGCTCAAGACCTACAGTGATCTCTCCAACGAATGTATTTGTTGTAAGATCAAGAACAACTACTGTAGTACTACCAAAATTATTGTTAGTTATATAAGCAAATTTATCGTCTGGAGTAATCGCGATATTTGCTGGAAGATCTAAATCAGGACTCGTAAGTAACGTCGTTTCACTTTTCGTTAATGTATCTATGATAGAAATTGATGGATCACTTAAATTCACGACATAAGCAGTGCTACCATCTGAAGTAATGGCTATTCCTAAAGGAGCACTTGTTCCTGGTACAATTCCTACTGGTATTAGAGTTTCAGCTAGTGTCGTTGTATCAACTGCGGACACAGAGCCCTCAAAACTATTCGTAACATAAACTTCTGCACCATTAGGAGTTACTGCAACCCCAAAAGCACCAGCAGGAGGAATTGCACCAACTGTAATAACTGTCTGTGTGGTGGTAACAAGATCAACAATAGATAGTGTTCCTTGTGTTTGATCAGTCACATATGCTGTTAGACTATCAGGAGAAATTGCTATATTAACTGGATTACTAGGTGCATTTCCTACGGGAAATACGTTAATTATAGAGTTTGTGACTGTACTGATTGCAGTAAGTGTTCCATCATTTGCATTTGTGACATAAACAGTCGTTCCATCTGGAGTCACAGCAACTCCGGTGGGACCTCCAGGTACATCTATGGTTTTAATTACTGTATTAGTTAACGTATCAATAACTGAAACGGTATTGCTAGTAAAGTTAGTTACATAAGCTCTTCTTCCATTAGGTGATAGCGCCACAAGTAATGGTAACTCTCCAACTGATATCGTATCAATCGTTGTATTTGTTTCCGTATCAATAACAGATACTGTGTTATCACCTGTATTTGTAACATAGGCTAACACTTGGCATGCTAGTGGCGGAACCGGGCTAAGAAATATGCCTGCGATACAATCACAGTTAGTGACAAATACTCTGCCATCTCTTAAAATTCCTGAAACACATCCTGTTCGATCATCATAATTTTGAAAGTTTATCACGATGGGAAGGGATGTGTTTTTTAATAGTATGGAAATTGAAGTGCCCGTTTTCAGTGTTTTCAATAACGCGCACGTACAATGCATGCTATGATTCGGTTCGTTCATGTTTTTCTCCTCTTTACCGTTCAATTTAGAACAAACATATATGTGTTTATTCTATGCATGTACCCCTAAATGCGTTAAGAGCATGTAAAAAGACACCTTCACTTGAAGATGTCTTCAATATCTAACTCTAGTTGTTATCTACATTCTTATACCGATTGAAAAAAACATAAGATGCAATAGTTGCGATGAGAACCGTTGATAGAACCACAACGAGCATGCCCGTAAATTTATAAATGCCTGGCAAAAAGGAGATAGCGACAAGCAGAATTCCTGCAACTACAAAGAGCTTCCCGCTCAATTGGTGCGTCTTTCTCCATGTCTTTTCGTTCGCAAGCGTCCACGGTGTGCGTACTCCGATAAAGTAGTTGTGTTTGATTCGTGGCAAATAATTTCCGAGTACGATAAAAAGTAACCCGATACCTAAGTTCACAACCAATGAGATGTCTATATTAACACCTAAACCATAGCTTATGGTCATGGATTGGAGGAGTAAGAAGAACACGTTCATAATCGTAATAAAAATCGTATAACTGCTAGAAAATTTCTTGTAGTTTTCTTTCTTCGGATCAATTCTTGGCATGAAGATAAACAACGCCATCAAAACAATCATTAACAGTGGTGGAAAGAATGCAGCATATTGCTTATCCCAATATCCATCCACCTCACCATGAATGTTCCAATGCATCGGCATTTGTTCAGGCAGGTAAGGATATGCGAATACACCGATCAGTATACTAAGTGCAATAAGAAGGTAACTCCATCCATACTTTTTCATCATTTTTCCTCCTTCGTTGTAAACGTAAAATACCAGCTCATTAATTCATGAAACACTGTTGTGTTTAAAGAATAATAGATATGCTGTCCTCTTCTCTCATCATCAATTAACGAAGCATGTTTTAAGATTTTCAAGTGATGAGATACACTTGGCTTTTGCATGTCAAAATGTGATGCAATCTCTCCTGCAGTTAGTTCATCTTCTTTTAACAGCGTTAAGATCTGTCTTCGGGTTGGGTCGGATAATGCTTTAAATGCTTCATTAAGAGACATCTTGTCACCTCAGGATGATTTCCCATTATTAGATATTTAGATAAATGTCTAACTATCTAATTACATATTATGTTTATTCTGCCTTTGTGTCAATCATTTCAGTAAAATGTGTTCAATAAAAATAAGCACATTTATTAGTTTAATAAATGTGCCTACTTCAAGGAATATTCTTCTGATTTAACGATGTGATGGCCAAGATCCCTGCATTTTTCTCAACAGCATAATTTGACCAGTATGATAGGCATCATGAAGAAAGATATCAATGAGATCACTTTCTAATCCATTCTCTTTTAATTCTTCAGAACTCATCTCACTTAGTAATCCTTTGAGCTTGTTGTGTACGCTTTCTGCGCGATTAGTGGTAAGATACCAGTCATCATCGTCTTCTGTTTGTTTGGTGATAAAAAAGGTATCGTTTCCATCAATTCGCGTCCATTCTTGTCCTTCCAACGTGGCAACAAGTCGTTCTTTGTAATAAATGAGATGATTGACGTTCTCCCAGATGGATTTCGTTGCTTCGCCAGGCGGTCTAAAGCTCGCTTGCTTAGCCGTTAATCCCTCTATAGCTGGTTTGAGCGGGGCATACCAGCTCTCTTTATCAAATGTCGAATCCAGTACATCCAGTAAGAATTCTGCTCGGCTCATGTGCAAATGACCTCCTAATGATTTGCCGGATTTTTTATCATAGGCTCAACGAGATCTGTATCTGGCGGGGCGTATCCAAGTTGTCTGCCAATCTTTACAATCTGTCCTTTGTGATGGAATTCATGAGTCATCGTGTGCGTAAATAACCACAATGCTGTAAAGTCTGCTTGACTGCCATTTCTAAATGTCACTTCTATTGTGTGATCCCAATTGTCTTCAAATTTGTCGAGAAATTCATAGACCAACTCATCTGTTTTTCTGAAAAGCTCACGCATCTCTTGAACGTTATGTATGGACTCGGGCGTAATATCTGGAAGTGACTTTCCAAGAGCACGATCACCGAGCCATCCTTGATAACAACCTGCTACGTGGGCATGTAGGCTGAGAACAGATTCACCACTAAATCCTTCAAGTTTCTTTTCATAATCAGCTGGATCTAATGTCTCGCAATATTGAAAAAGAGTCTCTCTCGTTGAACGTACCCAATCATACTGAGTTTTGAACAAATTCATACTCTCACTCTCCTTTTTGAACTTACGAATACTTCCCTATCGTTAAGTAGATTTCCTTCTTAAAGGGTTTAAGAATATGACGTTAACCTCGTTAAAAAAGATGCATTCCTTGTGCTAGGAATGCATCTTCGATAAAGAAATGCTTATAACGTTTGTAAAAACCGGTCAATTCGGCGCATTGCCTCTTCAAGCTTTTGAACAGAGGTCGCATAGGAACAGCGAACATGCCCCTCTCCACTCTCTCCAAAAACACTGCCTGGTACAACTGCCACCTGTTCTTTCATCAGAAGCTGTTCGGCGAACTCTTCCGATGACAGTCCTGTCTTTTCAATGGATGGAAATACATAAAATGCACCACCTGGAACATGGCATGATAAGCCCATCTCCTCTAGAGCATGAATGACTAAACTACGGCGCTGCCGGTAACTTTCTTTCATTTTCACTACATCTCTCTGCCCATTAACGAGTGCTTCAAGAGCAGCATGCTGTGCCATCGTAGGAGCGCACATCATCGTATACTGATGTATTTTTAGCATGGCTTGCAAAATAGCTTTAGGACCACAGGCAAAGCCCAAGCGCCAACCCGTCATGGCAAATGCTTTTGAGAATCCAGAAATTAAGATCGTGCGGTCACGCATTTTGTTCACTGCAGGAAAACTCGTATACGGTTCATCGTACGTAAGTTCAGCATATATTTCATCTGAAATAACGAGCAAATCATGCTTCTCCACTACCTCCGCAATCCTCTCCAAATCACTTTTAGATAAAACAGTACCTGTTGGATTATTCGGACTGCACAACATAAGAACTTTCGTTTTGTCAGTGATCGCCGCTTCGATTTGCTCTGGCTGAAGCTTGAAATCATCCTCGCTGTACGTATTTACAGGGACAGGGACTCCGCCAGCCAATGTTACTGTTGGTGCGTAGGAGACAAAACTTGGTTCTACAACAATAACTTCCTCTCCTGGGTTAAGGACCGCTCGCAATGCTATATCAATCGCCTGTGAAGCACCGACAGTAACAACTATTTCTTCTTCCGCACTATACATAACACCAAAACGTCTTTTCATATATCGAGAAATCTCTTTTCGGAGCTCAAACAACCCAGCGTTAGCTGTATAAGCCGTATAGCCTTGTTCTAACGAGTGATAACTTGCTTCAATCACATTCCATGGTGTAACGAAATCCGGCTCACCGACACCAAGGGAAATAACGTTTTCCATAGAAGAAGCAAGGTCAAAGAAACGACGGATACCAGATGGCTGGATGGATTGCACGGTATTTGATAGATATTTAGAAGTGGGTTCAGTAATCATGGTGACACCACAATTCGTTTATCCTCATCATTATCACTAAATACAAGCCCGTCATGTTTGTATTTTTTTAAAATGAAATGAGTGGTTGTTGAAATGACTGAATCGATAGTCGAGAGTTTTTCCGAAACAAATCGTCCAACTTCCGCCATCGTTTTCCCTTCGATCGATACTGACAAATCGTAAACGCCGGACATGAGATATACCGCTTTAACTTCAGGAAAACGGTAAATTCGCTCCGCCACTTTATCAAAGCCAACACCTCGTTTTGGTGTGACCTTTACATCGATCATAGCTGTTACAGCACCGTCTTCGGTACCTTTCGTCCAGTCGATAATGGCCGAATAGCCTAGAATCACTTTTTCTTTTTCAAGCTTGTCTAGTATTTGTTTTGTTTCATCCTCTGTAATTCCCATTAACCTTGCGATTGTTGCTGTTTCAAGACGTCCATTTTTTTCAATGAGTTGCAATAATTCACGTTCTGTAGAATCCAAATCAATCACTCGCTTTTAGTAGAATATGCAGACCATTATAACAAACCCTATAATTTAATCCACTTGGAAATTATTTAATAAATGGATATCTGTTAGATTTTCTAGTTACGATACAAATACTCCGTATCATACATTGTAGCTCTGTAAAGCTCTTACCCTGGTTCTATTTAAAGCCATTCATAGCAATCGTCAGCTAAATGCTGTAACTCTTCTATGAAAATACTAGCGTGATATCCGTCACATACCGCATGGTGCACTTGTAAGGAATCATGGATATCGGAAATGTATTTGGTGGTTCATTCTGTTTCGTGAATAACCCCTTTATACTAGAATATCGCTCTATATCACCATTATAGTTTTTGTAAAAACGATGAAAATGATCGGAATACTCTGTCCAAATGCTCGAGAACGATTTGTTATCACTATGAAAGATTGTATAGCTCGGCAGCATCTCTTCCCAATAACCTAGTGTTCCATCCTTAAAACAGGTGCGGAATTCTTTATGAGAATTAACAACTTTACTAACCATGTGAATGAAAGTCGGATAAAACGTAATGCCTTTTTTCCGAATCTGTTCAAGTAACCTTGTAATGTTAATATTTGCGGTCAAGCTAAAGGTGCATTTTTGACGTAAATAATGTTCAAAATACGGAGTTCTATCCCAATTCTCTTTATTGATTGCATGAAATGTCATGTATTTCGCCTCCTGAAATATTTTTCTAAGTTTCAGGAGGCTTACTTATCTGCTTTCACCATTTTTCTCACCTCTCAAATTTCACTGAGTGCACTAGTTATTCTACTTTAATATTAGCAACGAACTCTGTATCACCTTGATCAGAATCAAAGTCTATCTCTAGAACATAATTACCCTTTTCTTTAGGAAAATAGAAAGTCTTGTCAGCATCATTTAACATTGTGAGATCCTCACCTTTTCGAGCTACTACACCAATACTTACTCCCGAATATGGATTCATTCCTTCGATCTCATTTTGTTCAATGATTAAAAACCCGCTACTTCCAGGGTTAACGGAAATTTGCTTTTCTTTTGCAGCAAGTTCTTTTAAATTTATGTATTCTTTATCATATTCACCTTCCGTAAAGTTCCACTTTCGATTTCCTTCTTTAAGTTTATATAGCTCATCGCCCACCTGAAGAAATGCTTCTGGAGGACTTTCATAATACTCTTCACCAATACAGCCTGTTAACAAAAAAGGAGCAAGAAGCAGTGTTGCTAGAAAGGTTACGTTTTTGGATTTATTCATATTTAATATTTCCTTCCTTTACTAACCTTTAACAGTAATGAATTATTAGAAAGTATTTTTCTTTACCTAAACCGTTTAAAACGATTAAAAAGTTTGTAACTACGAAGTCAAGTTTCTTTAATGATTCTGTACATATGTTTAACAACATTCAATAAAAAATGCACTTCTCCTTCTTGAAGAAATGCACCCGCAGTGGAATATATAATTCGTTAATTATTATGCACTTTAACATAAACTGAACCAAACAATTTATCATCAACGTACGCATTCAACTTCCACATCCCTGAATGAGGCAGTGACATCATCGAAGGGATATGTGCATCAGCTCCATTGTTTGATCCGCCTACAAATGAATCTACAAGAGACACTTCTTCATCTGTTTTTTGTGATGTGGCAATAACTTTAAACGGCTTACCAGGTAAGTCTTTAGATCCCCACAAATGCCACATATACTTCTGCTCTTTGTTAGGGAAAAATTTAGTGACTTCTGAGTCATCGTAAATAAAACCTATCTTATCTTTTTCACCAATCATCGTATAACTACCAGACTCAAATAAGGTACTTTCTTTCCAACTTTCTTGATTACATGCCACAAGGACTAAGATACATATAATTATAAAAATGACTTTTCTCAGACAAGATTCCCCCTTTCTTTACGGATAACTGCTTTTTCTAAAGTCTCTCCTGTTTCCACAGCACCGCCTGGTAGAGTAACCATATAAAACTCGAACATTCTTATTGTTCTAGTTTTCAATACTTAAGTTTGATTACAATTTATGTTCATTGTTGATATATTAGTTATCATAGATTTATTATTTGAAAGAAAATACCTAATAGAAAGAGGTTGAATTTTTATGAAATCGTTGAGCAACATATTTCGTTCATCCACTTTTAGAAAAATTGTCCCTGTTCTATTTCTTTCTAGTGCAACTCTTGTAGGTTCAATCAGTCATGTTGATGCCAAAGTAACAAGACCCGATGAACAAGGAACTGCAAATCATCATGTTTTTTCCAAACTTGAGGAAAAATTTGATGCGAAACTTGGAATCTATGCTTTGGATACTGGTACCAACCAAACCGTAAACTATCATCCAGACGAGCGTTTTGCTTATACATCTACTCATAAGGCTCTAGCTGTAGGAGCACTATTACAACAGAAATCAATAGAAGACCTTAATCATACAATTACCTATACACGTGGAGATCTTGTTACTTATAGTCCGATTACAGAAAAGCATGTTGATACCGGGATGACTCTTCAAGAGCTTTCGGATGCTTCTCTTCGATACAGTGACAATACTGCTGGAAACCTTATTCTTAAACAACTGGGAGGACCGACTGGATTTAAAAGATCACTGGAGGAAATTGGTGATTATGTTACCTACCCTAAACGCTATGAACCTGATTTAAATGAAGTTAATCCCGGTGAAATTCACGATACAAGTACACCAAGAGCACTTGCTACTAGTCTTCAAGCCTATGCACTGGGAGATATACTCCCAACAGAAAAACGTGAACTATTAATAGATTGGATGAAGAGAAATACTACTGGAGATGCTTTAATTCGTGCTGGAGTTCCTAAAGGGTGGGAAGTAGCTGATAAGACTGGGGCAGGATCATATGGTACGCGAAATGACATTGCGATCATTTGGCCGCCAAAAAGAGACCCTATCGTTCTTGCTGTACTTTCCAGTCGTGATCAAAAAGATGCTGATTATAACGACAAGCTTATAGCTGAAGCAACTAAAAAAGTAATAAAGATTCTTAAAGTTAAAAAATAACAAAGGTTACGTCCAGAGGATGAAATAAATAAACGTTTTAAAAAATGCAGGATAACTTTTATCTTGCATTTTTCTCTGCTCTCTTAAACTGTGTTGTACGAATAGAAGAGTTCATAAGATACTTTCTGTTTCGAAACGAAGGAGGCTCTTATGATAAACTTTTTTTCTATCAATCGTTTAAAAGGGTACCAGAAACTATTATTTATCATAATCCCACCTTTCAAATTAATTATTAACTACAGTATTATAATGGTGCATTTTACTCTTCTAGAATCGCACCCTAATGTTAAATAAGAAATGACTAAGCTAAGAAACTATGTTCATTAAGCCACAGTATTCCTAGAAATATTCTTTTATTCCGTTTTCAAAGGCACGTTTATCGTTATTTATCAAACCATGCAACGCTTCTTGTAAAGCAAACGTGCTCTTATAAAATGTAACACGCTTAGCTATTTCTGAACCATTTGGATAAAGGTCTATACACTTGTTAAAGAAATCCTCACCATAACTTGATAGTATTCCTGCAAAATCAAAGGCAGGATCACCTATACGGGTACCACCAAAGTCTATGATCCCTGAAATTTCACAATTTTTGGAGTTCCATAAGATATTCGAAGCTCCAAAATCTCCATGTATAAGAGTCGTTTTTAAATGTTCTTCATTATTAAGGAAACTCTCAAATGAAAAAACGATATCCTTTTGATCTTTTTCATTGATAAAAGAAAAGAGCTTGTCCTGTATATTATTAAAGAGTTCTTTCATTTCTTCATAAGGGTTACGATCTTTTAATTCTAGATCCCTATTCAACTTCTGTTTTGATATGGAATGAATTTCAATTAAAAAAGTTACGAGTTGTTTTGCAAGTTTTATTGAATCCACTTTATCAACTTTAACAAAATCTTCATTCCAAAAAGGATCACCTTCAATACGTTCATAACCAGTAAATACTTTACCAGGTTTTAATAGCTCAAATGACTGATATGTTGGACATGGAATTGGGATGGATATTTTGCCCCTAATATGTTCTAAGATTTTCGTTTCTTCTTTTAAACTTACAATTCCTTTATCGTACTTGGGAAATCTGAATACAAGAGAATTGTTAATTATTAAAACATCGTTATTTTGACCAATATCATTTGGATAAACATCTTCAATTAAAAGTTCAGGATAGACTGCTTGAATACGTTCAATATAATCATTCATTGGTATACTCCTTGTTTTTCAACCTAACATTTATTATTTAGTGCTTCTTTTAAGCACCCTTTTCTTGAAGACTTGAATTAATTACCTTTAACTCAAGCTGGTTCATTTGTTTTAGAGTAAATACAAGTGTCTGTCAGCATGCTGCCATCTGCCGATAGGTCATCATTCCTTAACGTACCTTCAAATGTAAAACCAAGTTTTTCTGGTATAGAGCGACTTTTAACGTTTCTTGATTCACACCTTATTTCAATCCTCATAAATGCGAGGTGATTTAACCCAAAGTTAACTAACTCCTTTACAGCTTCGGTCATATATCCATGTCCGCCATGTTTTGTATGAATCCAGTAGCCCATCTCACATTTTGGAATATCCCAGTCAATCCTGTGTAGGCTAGCTGTTCCAATAAAGTCCTTCCCTCCATCTTTATCAAACATAAGAAAACGAAAACCTTCTCTTTTTAAAAAATGTATATGAGCATTTCTTAATAGTATTTCAGTTTCTTCAACAGTAGGGATTTCTTGAAAAAGTGAAAGCCACGCTTTTAATTCATCAAACGAATCTTTTATGGCTTGGTGCACAATCTCTCCATCTCCAGTTTGAAGTGGTGCTCGAAGAATTAGTCTTTCCGTTTCTAATTGTAAAGGAATATCTAATAACAAGGGGTTCATTTTATCTTCCTCGCCTTAATGATTTTTGATTAATCATAAGAGTAGAGCATTTGAACTTCTTAAAAAAATGCACATGATAGCGGAAGAACAAGGATCTTAGTTTTCTTTCCAGATAACCGCTTTCTTAATTAACTCATCAACAAATACTTCTTTAACTTCTTGATATTTATGCGTATCATCAGGGAACTGTTTTGCCAACACCTTTTTAAGATCTCCGTATTTTTTTGCATCTTCTGGATTGTTGTTTAGGTAATCTTTGAATGTTAAATGTGTTTCAATGTTTTTATTTCCAAGTTGAAAAATATGAATGTGATGAGATCTTTTACGTTTCCCTTTTGTAAAATATCTTCTTCCTGTTATTCCATGTTCATTCCTTGGTTCATATCCTAAAGAAAACATTTCCTCATTGTATAAATGAACTTTCTCGATATCTTTTACAACGATTAAGATATCAATGATTGGTTTTGCATAACCAACAGAAGGTAATGATGTACTACCTATATGATAGATTTCAATCAGCTCATCTTTAATAATTCCTTTAAGTTTACTTTCTTCTTTTAAATAAGCGTTCTTCCATTCTTCAGTCCATGGAAGTATCTCTGTCTTTCTCACCAGCATTTACTCCTCCCACATAAAATCCCACTTCTTCACAAGCGCCTTCCTTATTCCCATGCCTCTGTAATTTTTATAATACGACGTTTAATGATAGTTTCCTTTCCAACAATCTATTCAAGTTATGCTAGAAACAATTCAGCCACATAAAAAAACGCAACGAATTTCGTTGCGAGCTTCAACCATATTTTACGAAAAATCCCTTTTATATTGAACGGCCAAATAAATGCCACATGCTAGAATGGCTAGTGCGTATTTGTATAAGAAGAAGATGTTCGCCATATACTCAGTAGGAAAAACGATGTCACATAGAATGATAGTCAACAGCATAAAGTAGCTGCTCTTCAGATAAATGTTTTTTGTCCGTTCATCTTCATTCCCCATCTTCTTATAAAACACATAGGCTAAAACCATACTAACCATTAATAATAAAAAACCAATTCCTAAGAGAATGTTCCAATTGCCAGTAGACTGTTCAGCCCATGACTTCAAAGGATAAAAAGTTGCACCAGGGATATCTGAGATCGACTTAATTTTCATTTTCATCAATTCCTTTCTTATAAGTAAAAATATCGTTTACATCCACTTTAAAGAATTCAGCAATTCGAAAAGCTAACAACAGAGTGGGTACATAATTTCCCTTTTCCATTACAAAGATGGTTTGTTTGGAGACCCCGACTTTTTCTGCTAATTCTTGCTGCGACAATCTGGCAAGTACACGATATTCATAAACCTTATTTGAAATGGAATCACCAAAATCTTTCTTCATGACATCACCTCTTCTATTTAATTATAAACTAATTTCTTACAAAAAGTAAAGTAAACTTATACTTTGTTTTAAATTACTTTAATTTTTAATCAAATTACTTTGATTTTAATGAAAATCTCTATTATAAAAAAACCTGAAAGAAACATTAGTACATTAAGTTATATATTTTTATGGGATTTTCCATGTATCCATATAAAGCACGCCTAACTTCATTTGCCGTATGTTGAAATAGATGTTGATTAATTACCCACAACAACGAAAAAAGGCCGTGGTTTATTTAACCACAACCTTTTAACTAACACTATCTTGTTTATCTATCTTGTCCAAGGAGCATTTTAATGACCTCTAGTGATTTACCATGATAGCCTTCAAGTTCGAGGACCTTAAAGCAGTAATTTTCTACGAATGCCTCGTCTCCCTTTGCAATGTCCAAGTTTTCTAATAGAATTCATCCACCAATCGTATCTACATCTTCATCACTCAGGTGGAGACCAAAAAGGTCATTCACCTCACTGAACAATACCTTACCATGAAGAACAGTCTTATCTGACCCAATTGACACGCAGAAATATATTCGTCTAGGTTTCGGATTACAAGGAGTTGTGTCTTTTTCAGAAAGGTCGGTAAGTGAATATGAAGAAAAGGCTTTCCTTATGAAATAGATTGAGTATTTAATTTTCAGTGAGTAGAATTAAGAGATGCGGCAATCATGACTGCTATGAAGCTAAAAAATGTAATCTATGTGCTAATTCCTTCTATATTATCAAACTTCTAAATGATAATGTTATGAGGGAATCATAATGTTTAAACCAGCTTACGAAAATGTAATTAAAAGGAAAAGAAAGGATGAGAAAAATGGCATGTTTTACTATCGATGAACAAGTGATTAATGGCGAGTCGCTTCCCTTATTTTCCCTTACCGTCAACGATTCGCAGGCAACATCAGTTTACAGTGATGCTGATGTGCAGGCTAAGTTGGTGAAAATCCTACGCAGCAATACTAGCATCCCCGTTCTTGATCTACAGGAGGGGTTATACATGCGCCTGTCAGTAGAAGACAATATCGCTTTTTTTAAAAAATGGTTCGAATGTAAAATGCCATTACCTCAAATTCTGGTGGAGTTTGAACTGCATACATGTGCAAAGAAAGCTTTGGACAAATGCTCCGAATCTGAAATTCGACGAGTATACTTTGCTAAATATTTTATAAGCGGATACAAGAAAATGGCATTCCTGGAGCCGATACACGGTGTTGATGTTATAACAGTTAATACGTTTATTAATATGCTTCAAAAAATAAAGCATCTACAGATACCTGTGCTTATTTTAGTATCCAGCATGGAACATGCAGTTTTACTTGGAGATAGTGTGTACAAGCTTCAACAAAATGGGTTGCAAGAAGTTGAAGTTGATGAAATGGCCACAGTACAGCCTGAAATGGAAAGTTCCACAGAACCATTTGTTGCAAATCTATTCAAAATTTCTGCACGTGTAGGAGATAAAATAATTCTATTTGATCCGACAGAGATCGATTATATCGAAAGTCAGGATGGAAAGACAATGATTATTATTAATGAGGAATCTTTTGCGATGGAATACACACTGGCTGAAGTAGACAAGAAGTTAGAGGTTTTTGGATTTTATCGTTGTCACCGGTCCTACATAGTAAACCTGCAAAAGGTACGTGAGATTATTACATGGTCAAAAAACACGTATTCACTCAGAATTAGCAATAAGGTTCAGTCAACTATTCCCCTGTCTCGTTCTAAAATTCAAGATATCCAGGAAAAATTAATCCTCAAATAGACACAGTTCACCTTAACTAGAAGGTCTTTTTAAAGATACTTTAACTTGATATAAGTACAGTTCAATCTCCTTTTCGTACATTTCAGCCTGATATGACTGCATTCAGTAATTCACTCCTTTACGATAAAGGAAATCGTCGAAAGGAGTGTTTTAGTTGGAACATGTCATTGAAGTAAAAGGAATGCAGAAAATTTTTGGCGCACATACCGCCATTAAAAATGTGAGTTTTAATGTGAAGCAGGGGGAGATTTTCGGATTTCTTGGTCCAAGTGGATCCGGTAAAACAACGACTGTTAAGGTATTAACCGGAGAGCTGAAACAAACTGTGGGTGATGTTAAAGTACTTGGTATTGATTCAGCAAATTTCGGAACGTCAGAGTTCAAATCCCAGATCGGAATATTATCAGATAACAGCTCGTTATATGAGCGACTGACGATCTATGATAATCTGAAATTATTTTGTAAATTATATCGTGCACCACTGAAGCAAATCGATGTGGTACTGCGAGAAGTTAATTTGCATGATGAACGATCCAAAACAGTATCGATGTTGTCAAAAGGAATGAAGCAGCGTGTACTGCTGGCCAAAGCGCTTATTCACAATCCTAAACTGGTATTTCTAGATGAACCAACATCTGCTCTGGATCCTGGAAATATGGCACATATTCACCGTGGACTTCAAAAGCTGAATGAAGCAGGTACAACCATTTTCTTGACTACTCATAATATGGAGGAAGCGACTGAGTTATGTGACCGGGTTGCGTTTTTGCATAATGGAGAACTGCAGGAATTAGACAGCCCGAATTCACTCCGCTATAAATATTCCACGCACGCATTTCATGTGGAAACCTTTAAAGGCAATCGGTTGGTCATCAGTAATCAACCGGATAAGGCAGAGCAAATCAGGGAACTGATCTCAAATGGAGAAGTTAAAACCATGCATACGGATAATCCGACACTTGGTCAGATCTTTCTAAAAGTTACTGGAAAGGAGTTAGAATAATGAGTGTTCAACGAATACTTGCAATTTTTGAAAAAGACATAAAAGATTTCCCAAAAAATATGGCGCTGTTGATGTTGCCAGTAAGTAATGCGTTACTCGCATTAATTTACTCCCTAACTTTTGACGGAGAACTTCCGATTAAACTTCTATATGTAATTATTGGGGCAACTTTATCAATGGTTACGTCAGGCATCATGATGAGCATGATAGCCGAAGAAAATGAGAAGAACACAATGAGAGGTTTGATACAATCTCCTGCTTCGCTATTAGATATCATTATTGGGAAAAGTCTTGTTACAGGGATCATCACAGTTATTTCCCTAATGGTTTCACTAATAATCGTGGGCATTGAACCGTTTTTGAACTTCAGGGCGATCATTGGACTAATCTTGTTGTTCCTATTCTTTCTTTTGTTAGGTATCGGTATTGGACTATTTTCAAAATCGCTTGCTGCCACATCCGGTTATCTGATGCCAGTCATGTTCCTGTTTGGTTTCACGCCAATGATTGCTACATTTCAGTTTGCGGAAGACAGTATGATAGTTAGAGTCACTAATACGTTTCCCATCATGCAAGCAATCGAATTGTACCAAAAAAGCTTTTGGCTACCATTATGTATAATCGCTATATGGATAATCGGAGCAGCATTGTTTACGTATGTTAGTTTTCGAAAAGTCATGACTGATGACTAATCGGGTAAGTTTGGCTGGTTATCGTTATTCATACATTTAAGTTCAGATCAGTACAATTCAGCTCCAAATATGTACATTAGAGCTTGTTATGACTGAATTAATGATTAATCCATTGTAAGGTTGGTACAACTCAATTTAATGGAGGTGTTCTGAAAAAAGTATTTATGAACAATTAGGAGTTGTAAAAGGTAACAGTGGGTATATGAAGTATTAACGGTCTAAACGAATTTGACTGCTATTGCTAGTTTACTGAACGCACGTGACAGGTGAGTATCGGATAATTAATTCAGGGAGTGATAATCATGTTCGGAAAAAAAAATGACAATGATAAAAGGTTTGTTGAAAAATCCGTGCAACATTATCAGTACGGAATGATCTTAGTACTCGTCGATACAGCAACAAATGTCCATTACCTGCATACCTGGTCTGCACAGGGAACTTCCCTTACACCATTATTAGACGAAAATGGTGATGTGGTTATAGAAAAGGATTCCAATTAATGTTTTCATCGTGAGATCACAGAGACCTGGGCAAAACCCGGCATAGAATGTCCCCTAACAATAAACTATCACAAACACTAATAATATATTCTTAAACGTCTAACAAATTTTACAGCGACCTGTTAGACGTTTTTGAACCAATTTATTAATAAACTAAAAGAAATAAAGAATAACTTAATGCAAAAAAATTACATTCAAAGCAAAATTTTTATCAGCCTGAGCTTCCAAAGTCTATTCATTTTAACATTTTCCACCTTTTTTCCTAGCGGATGACTTGCCTAGTAGAATTATTTGATTCAATTTATAACAAATTTGGGAACCTATCTTTTTGTTAGCCAGGCATCGTTCAACTTACTGAGAACGGTATTGTAAAAAATTAAGTTTGGAACAACACCCCATTCAGCGCATCAACGTACCTCTTCGCTGATCGTTGAACGGACTCTGAAGCATCTTCTTTAATCACTCGGTTAAAAGCATCATAGATACGATTAAAGTTTAGTTCTTCCATACGCTGAGCGATCCTCTCAACCGTAGCACCTGGTAAAGGAATAAAGTTTGGATAACTATACATAAAACTGACCCAATCCCGGTCCGCTACAATACGTACAATATCACCACAAAGAAGAACACCTTGTTGTTGGTTCCCTTCTTTCCATTCAAGGATGGTGCCGCCCTTAAAATGACCACCGATTCTCTGAAGAACGATTCCTTCACTTAGTTCGAGTGTGTCACCTGACCAGTACACGATTTTTTCACTCGACCTCGTTACCCACTTCTTATCATCTTCGTGAATATAAAGTGCAGCATCAAATGTTTCAGCCCATTCCACTTGAGTGGAATAATAATGAGGATGTGATAGTGCGATCGCATCAATTCCACCGAGCTGCTGAATCGCTCCAATCGCACCTTCATCTATGTAAGTCACACAATCCCATAACACGTTATACCCCTTGCCCTTTATGAGGTATGCCGTCTGGCCGATTCCAAAGCTCGGGCTCGTCTGAACACGATACAGATTCTCTTCTTCAACACTAACTTCTGTTTTATAGTTGCCGCTTTCTACCATCGCTTCTAATGTTGTCCACGATTGCCCTTTTGAGCTCACATACTGTCTTTCTTCCTTACAGATGGAACATGACGATGGTTCATGTAATGTTGCTTCAAATTGAACTCCACAAGTCTTACAAATATAGTAATGCACGATATTTCCCCCTTCTATCTCTCTAACTCAAATTATAATAACTGAAGGAAATAATTAGAAATTTTATGCTTGTAAATAGGATCACAACAAAAAAACCTTACGAAAACATAATCTCGTAAGGTTAAAAAACCGTAATCATTCAAAAGTAATTTATAGTAGTTCCTTATTCTTCAGATAGGATCGCTTTAATGAAATATAAGTGGATAAAAACTTTACTACACTAACACTTACTAACAACCCCGATATTTCTATCCATTTGTTCAAACTCGTAGGTACACCAATAAATAATAGATAGATTGTTAAAAAGATAGCAATAAAACCAACCGTTTTCATGATTGTAGCTTTTAACTCTTTTTTGTAGGCTCTCTCTGTTGAAATATCTGTGTATTCAATGCCAGATAAGATATATCTGGCCGACACATAAAAAAGGAAGATACCCATAGCTACCAGTAAGATTGTTTGTGCATCTAAATGGAAAGACTTGTTGCCGATAAGCATAACAAATAGGGAAAGAAAAAGAAGGATTGCACCCTCAGAGAAAAAATATAACATCTTTCTTTCTTTGTATTCATCATCCGGTAGTAAAAAAGACATCCAAGATTTCATTTCGCATCAACCTCCCAAAATAATTCATCCAACGTTTTCTGCAGTTCTTTAGCTATTGCAATACACAACTGAAGACTAGGATTAAACTCGCCCTTTTCTATAAGACCGATCGTTTGTCTAGTCACACCAACTTTTTTCGCTAATTGTTCCTGAGTGATGGCAGTATTCATTCTAGTTATTTTAACGTTATTCTTCATTTCTCACCCCAGCTGGATGTTAGATATAGTTTACATATGCAATTTATATATTACATACGATATAAGAAAAAGTCAAATTTTTCATAAATTTAACAAATTAATTTAAAAAAACGTATCCTTGAAACCAGCTATCCTTCGGTCGTCTTCTATAACATTAAATTCTTAAAAAATATTTCTTTCCTACGGATTTGATGAATATTAAACCCTTGAACACAAACATCCTCACCTTATCAGTGAGGATGCCGAAACGTAGAACAAACCGCTTTACAATTTTAGTTATAATGGGATTTGTCTACATATTGAATTTAGTTAATAAGTTTGAAAAGTGGTTAATCATATATAACATTCTTACCTTGTTCAGTTAAAGTCTTCAAGTGAGTAAGCATGTGATTGATTTCTTGCTCTGAATGTCTTTCCCATGATTTTAATTCAGCTATGATTCTTAAAGGCGATTTAGATCTGTAAGATCTTGTTGGGTTACCGGGAAATCTTTTATCGGTCACGTTCGGGTCATTTTCAAATTCACCTAGTGGTTCTACGATATAGATTCTCTCTTTCGCTTGAGATTTTGCTAATTCAGCTCCCCATTTAGCAGCATCTAATGTAGCGGTAAAATAAATATAGTTAGATTTTTTGTCTTGGTAATTTGATTGGTATAGCGGTTCTAATAAGTCTCCAATCTTCAGCTCTGCTTTTGTTCCATGAAAGAAAGGACCTTTATCTAAGACTTCTTTTTTATCATTCATCCATAGACACCTCTAACTTTTTTATGATTTGTTTAGAACAGTATATAAGCAAAATGCAAGAAAGAGTAGTCTATAATTTTTTTAGCATTCGGAGTATAATTAAAGTAGAAAGAGTGATATAGCGTTATTAAGTTTACCCTTCTTAGAGAATTCACGATTTTACAGAAGTTACTAAAAAGTACATAAAATAAAAAACATAGGAAGTATATCACTTCCTATGTTTTCATCCTATTATTTATCTGTTTGTTTTTGCTTCTTTTTCAAAAACTCCATGCGTAGTTTTTCAAGATGCTTCTTTTTATCAAACCTGGCAGGCGTCTGTTTCTCATGAAACTTTGTCACAGCTACCTGAGCTTTGTCATCCAATTGATATTTCCCCACATTGTTCACCTACTTTTTTATCTTCAATTCATCTTATATACTATACCTTAGTTTGCTAAAAGAAACCTTATAATTATTTGGAAAAACAAATCAACTACGAAAGATTATTGCTTCATTAAATATAAAATTCTACCCAATTCATTTATTGTTTTTAAAATAATGCACAGGACGAATTTCTATGCGCCAGCCAAACTGTTCACCTTTGCTCACTTGAGTCGTTGGATGTAAAGAAGCAAGTTGAATTGCTTCATCCATGTTTTCTGCTTCAAAAATGAAAATACTTCCTATCATTTCTTTAGTTTCTGTATATGGCCCATCTGTTACGATTATCTTGCCGTCTACACGGCGCAAGCTTTTAGACTCTGTGTCAAGACCGGCATCAAGCAAAACCTCACCGCTATTATAAAAATTCTCAATGTGTGGTTGACATTCACTCATAATAGCTTCAATCTCTGTCCTTGGACGTGCATCCATCTTTTCAGGGTTGTAATAGCCCATACATAAAAATATCATGATCCTCTCTCCTCGATTACTCAAAATTTTGTATACACTCATACGACGATCAACAATCTGTATAATCGACAAGATGTTAAATTTTTTTAGAAAACCTTTAATCTCTTATTTCAATAAAAAAGAGCGCATTCCTTTAGTTAAAGAAATGCACTTGATTGCAGAGATTTTTTTAAGGAGGTTTTCTTTTTATTTTGGAGCCAATATAATTCTTTCATCTTTCTGTTCAATAATGATCTGAAAGGTATTACAGATCAACTTCTGCCTTAATGCGTAAGGAATGGTAAGATATCCTTTATTGGAAATTATCTGTTTAAATTCTCTTTTTGAAGACTTATCAATGACTCCTAAATAAGACGTATCTCTAGGTCTTACCGTATTTCTTTATAAAAGTTATACACTTTTACGTTTTCAAGCAGTCCTATCCTACGGTAATATTTCAAACTTAACTATTCCATAGAGTTCATTAACTGAAAAAAGTATTCAGGCTTTTGAGTCTTATTGAGCTTATACCACGATTGTAAGGTATTCGGTGTAAATACATCTAATCTATTAATCACTTCCCTCGCAAATTCAAGAGAAGCTACTCCTGATGACGTAACTAAATTCTCATCAGCAACTGCTGGTCCCTCCTCATATAATTTTTCTCCTTCATAATTTGGACAGACCATTTTCAAGTAGTCTAAGTTATTACTCGTATGCTTTCTTGTATCGAGGTAACCCCTATTCGCAAGTGCCACTGTTGCACCACAAATTGCCGCAACAATCGTACCCTGCTTTAAAGCGTCGCCTGTTTTTTCCATGATGGGTTGATGAATAACTTCTCCCCATGTATTACCCCCAGGTAAAATTAAAAGATCTTTACTCTTTAGGCTACACTCCTCTATAGATATATCTGGTTGTATACTTAGTCCACCCATCGTAGTGACCATTTCTTTATCAGCCCCTACAGTTACTACGTTTAAAGGTGCTGTATCTTTTTTAAAGTACCTCCCTGTATGTAGCTCAGCAATTAAATAACCATACTCCCAGTCTGACATTGTATTAAATACATACAGATACACTCTTCTTGTTTCCATCCCATAACACTTCCTCATCACATGTAATATAGACAATTATAAAATAACTTCCCTGACAGTTAACGTCAGGGAAGTTATCATACTTGATGAAAGTTTATTAGATCAGACAGAACCTCAATAATCCTTTTCTTAAGACTTATAGGCTCAATCACTTGAATCGAAGTACCGTATGGTAAAAGCATGTGAGGAACATATGTATGTAAAATATCTTTTTCCAGAAGAAATGTTACTTGATTTGATGATTGACTCTGTAAATAATGTCCCAAAAACCAATGTTGGACAATATCTCCCAAGGCATTTGTACTCCCATTAATAACTAAAGTGGTGCTCTTATCTTTATCTTTAAGAGTTGGCAGTAGGCTTTTCATAAAAAAGTCAGAAGCTGAAAAATCTTCTGGCCGAATAAACTTGTCTTCGGTTTGAATGAGCCTTTCGATTCGATCTATTCTAAAACTACGGACTTCCTTCCTACGATGACAAAAGCCAATCACATACCATTTCCTATTCCAATAGATGATTCTGTATGGATCGATCAATCTATCACTTGATTGGTTCTCTTTACTGTTTTGGTAGGTAATCTTTACAGAGTACTCATCAGCTACTGAAGTCTCCAACTCCTTTAACGTAGATTCTGCAAAGAACGAAGGTAAGTGGCTGATTACTTCTAGACTCGATAAATGTTGGTTTCTTTTTGTTTCCTGTTCTTGATTTGAGTGTCTACCTAGTTTAGATACGGCTCTATTTAGTGCTTCACCTCCATAATAGCCCGCTTCACCTGCAAAAACAGCTGCGTGAAACAGTGACGTCTGCTCTTCAATATCAAAGAAAAGAGGAGCCTCTATAAATTGGTTCAATAGAGAGTATCCACCGTTATGTCCCGAATCTGAAATGATAGGTACACCACTTGTTGAAAGGGTATCAATGTATCGATACACCGTCCTAATATTGAGCTCTAACTTCTCTGAGATTTGTTTGGCAGTGACTTTTTCACCTGACCGAAGCATCCATAAAACGGCTAGCATATTGTCGATTTTAGGCATAAGAAAACTCCACTTCTTCATAAATCATATTCTATAGATCCAATCTCTAGTATAGCTCATCACAAAAGAATATTTTCTGTATTTAGTGTTCTTTTTTAATGTGATTTCTACATTTTTAAGATTACCAATATACCTTTAACAGAGCTCAATAAAGAAGAGTTTGCAGACATATAGGTGTCTGCAAACTCACAGAATTACTTTTAGTTATAGAAATTAAAAAATAGTCGGTACCATTCCCCCATCCATACGTATGGGAGCTCCTTTAAACGCGGATGCATAAGGACTGCATACAAATGTAGTTAATCTACCTATTTCAGAAGGTCTGATAAATCGCTGAATTTCAGATTGAGGTAGGTTTGTAGTCATAAATTCTCTCTCTTTTTCTGAAAAATTCATGTCTTCATTTGGGTAGATCCCTTCAATGATTTGATATACATTTTCAGAGAGCGTTGGTCCTGGCATGATTGTATTAACTGTTACTTCTGTTCCTTTTGTTAATTTAGATAAGCTTTTTGACAATGATAATAGCATTGATTTTGTTGTACAATACTGAGGCATTTGTCCTGAAGGCATCATTGCTTCTTCACTCGCAATGAAGATAATGCGGCCATAATCATTGTTCAGCATTTTAGGTAAATAAAATTTAGATAATCCATTTGCAACAAGAAAATTAGTGCGGAAATATTTTTCCCATACTTCATCGTCTACATCCTCATATTGCATGATTTCATAAATCCCCATATTATTAACCAAAATATCAATATTGGGATATTTTTCAAACAAAACTTCTCTCTGTTGAATATCCACTAAATCAGCTGTAGCATTTTGAGGAGATGTAGCTGGGAAATCTGATTTAATTTCATTTACAACTCGTTCTACTTCTTCATAGTTTCGTCCATTAATTAGTACATGAACACCTTCTCTAGCAAGTTCAATGGCAATTGCTTTACCTATCCCTTTCGTCGACCCGGTAACTAATGCTGTTTTATTGTGTAATTTCATATCCACAATTCATTTCTCCCCTGTATTTAATTAGTGTGAAAAATATTATTCTTAAAGATAGTGCCTATTTAACGAGTGTTTACCTAGATGTTCATTACGCCAATTTGAAGGAGTATCGCCTTCCCAAAGGCGAAAGGCACGGTAGAACGAGTTCTGGTCTTCATATCCAATCAGGAATGCCACTTCTTTAATATCGAGGGAGGGGTCTGCCAAGTACTCTCGTGCCTGCTCATGTCGGACCTGTGTCAGCAAATGCTTGAAGTTTGTCCCTTCATCAGTCAGTCTCCGCTGCAAGGTACGATCGCTCATCCCTAATTCGCTAGCGACAGTCTGAATGTCAGGGCGCCCCCCTGTTAAGCTCCGTTTCGTAATCCACTTAACCATCTCGGTGATTGAGCGACTTCGTTGCTGCTCGTTTAACGATTGGTCTAGTATGGGAGTGAGAATCTCCAGTAACTCCGCGTTGTACGAAACAAACGGACGATCCAGATCTCCTCTATATAATGTCAACCTGTTATAATTTGCACCGATCTGAATACGGCAGCCAAAGTAATCTTCAAGTACCTGTACATCGCCCATAGCGTGTGAAAATTCGACGAACCTCGGCGTTAATGGTTTACCAGTACCACGGCGTCCTAGCTCCAGAAGAAATGCTAGCGTAATACCAACCAGCAGGGGCGGACCAGGTTGATCGATATCCAACCAATCCAGTTCAATTGTACAGATCTCACCTTCCTCGATGATACGTAAACTTTCAGGGGGGCAAAGTTGTTTGTACCGGGCCATTCGCTTTAGAGCGTCGCGGTAGTCACGAGCGTGGTAAGTAGCTAAAACGCTAGGTGGGTAATGAGCTGTTTCAAAACCGCTCGTAAGTTCGATAATTCCTTTTGCATTGTCATCAATGAGATCGGAATAAGCTTGCCAGATCGCCAAATATTGGGCGGTGGTGACATCTGGTTCAGTAATAATGGTGAGCGGAAGTCGTGCTTTTCTAACCACATCGTGGGAGGCAATCCCCAATTGATTTAATCCTGTCCAAAATCCTGCCGGGATTTTTATTCGAGAATGAGACGTCATACATATAGGTCCTCCCTATTACTATTTACACAATCACTATTATTGGATATGACTAGCAGTACAGTTTATACATTACCTATCCAATGTCACTCTGTAACTAGTAAAGAACGACATTTTACTTGCTGATTACGTCGAATAAGTAGTGTTAGTATTATGTAGGATAACTTCCGTAGTATAGGCTCCATAAAAACACCACACCCATTAGAGTTTTTGTTATTAACCTTTTCAACAAATAGTAAATTCTTAAAATCTTAAATGATAAATGTTGGACCTTTAAAGCCTCCAACCATTTCTTCTAACTCATTGACTTTCTTTCAACCTATACCAATTCAGCTAGGATATGATCACAGAGTAGCATCGTACGAACATTATCACGTCCACTCGAACATGCTTCTCTATCATTTTGACAACTCTCTATAAAATGAGCCATTTCTCCAACAAAACCACGCAAATAAAGATCCCTGTAACCTCCAGACATGGGAGATGCTGAAGGCGTAAATACTGTATCATTCTCTGCAAGTGATTTCCAAGGTAGTTGGTCAAAAGACTGAGATTTATGGACAGTAAGTGTATGAACTTCATCTGCAATTGCAAATCCGTTATCGAATGTTACTGCCACATTTTCGCTTTCCCTTGACCAAGCTGTCATTCCTGTAAAATAAAGGCTACCCACGACTCCATTTTCAAATTTTAATGAAATACTCTGAGAGATAAATTCACTGTGACTGTTTTTAAAACCGGATATTTGAACAACTTCACCAAACAAAAAGCGGACTAGATCAACTATATGTATAGCAGCGAGCTTCATAAACTGCTCATCGTCTTTACAAAAAGGGGTGCTGTCTACAGCAAATCTCGCTTGAAAAGAGCGAGCTTGTCCAAGGGTAGCACTATTGATTAATTCTTTTAACTTCTTATAACAGGGCGCATAGCGTTTCATAAATCCTACCATTAATATGACCCCTGCTTCTTCAGCAGCATTCGCGATTTCCTCAGCTTCATCAGCATTCATGCCAAGAGGTTTATCTACATAAACATTTTTTCCCGCTCTAATACAGTCCATGACTAAAGAGAAATGATCTTCAGGTTGAGCAACTACTACAACGCCATCACACTCTTCAGATTTGAGCATAACTTTATAATCATCATACGGTGTTCCATTGCTTCCGAAGCGTCGAAGTGCATCTTTCGAACGATTAAGATTTCTTGTAGAAATAGCTTGAATTTCCGCTCCAGCTTCAATAGTAGATGGATAAATATTTGTAGATGCATGGAACCCCGCACCTATAAAACAAAGGTTAGCTTTCTTCACTTTTCTTACTCCTCTTTATTCAAATTTATATGAAATTTGATCTTACCAAAATAGGGTTATTCAGCACATAGTAGGGTATGCTCATGTAAATTTAACACCTGTCCAATGAATTAAAAAACCACAAAACCTTACCCGTTTGTGAAGTAAACAGATATCGTAAACAAATTATAAATCCTTCTTTATAACGATTCTATTCTCATTTATGGTGTAGTTATTTTTGAGATAAAACGCTTCTGCAAGTCCTCCATTAGCAGTTAATAAATAAAGGCTTGAAATGTCTCTTTTCTTTAATTCATCTTCTAAATACAGAAGAAGTTTCGAACCGTAACCTTTGCCTTGGATCTGATTACTAATACAAAATTCAGCCAAATAAAAAGTGAACCCTGCATACGATTGTTTACTATTTCCGGCAATGAATCCTATTAAAGCATCGTTTTCATATAACAAATAGCCAAGACATTTAGGTGTATGCATTAAATCCGTTAGTCTTTCTTTAGCATCTCGATCTGTCCAGGTCTCATTCCATGGTTCTTTGTTAAAAACATTAATATATAATTCAACACATTGTTCTATTCTATCAAATGTCATTGGTACAATTGTTTCAGTCATCATAATCTCTCCCATTGACGATATGTACATTTTATAACCTAATCAGAAATCCTTTTTGTTCTCTTGAATCTATTACAAATGCACCCATTAATACAAAAAGCTCCCTATAATATAGTAAACATAATTTAAATAACTAATTATGACTAAGGAAATGGAGCTGAGATTTATTAAACTTGAATACCCCATATTTTTAAAAATACGGTAGAGTAAATAGAATGAACATAGAATAATAAATTGTAAAATCAATGTTATATAAATATAAGTATGTAAAGACTCTCCAATCCCAATAAAAATCCCTGTACCCACTAAAAAAATGCCTGATAATCCAATTATCCCAACCATATTATTTAGAGTACTTCTTTTAAATTCTACTATTTGAGCTGGAATCAATGCTATTCCTAACACCATGAAACTTATCAAAATATGAAATATGAAAACTAACAACATTATATCCCCTGTCTTCTTCCAAACATCATTTTACATCCTAATTGACTCTTTAACATATCTTGATTTTTCAGGGATTTGTACTATCGATATCCTTTTATCCCGTTTTCAAATACAGCATTATCGTTATTTATTAAACCAATGATGGCAAGATAAACTGTTTTAAAAATTAACCCTTTAAAGAACCAAATAAACCATGAAGTAGTATATACATCAATAAACTGAGATTCGTGTAATCCCCCCACTTTTTCAACAAAAACTCTAAACAATAGGATACATAACTACCAAAGATTAAGATCATACCGGCATATAAGAAAAATATAATAAAAGAAACTATAATTTTGGACCTAGTGTCTCCCCTCGAAAAAAGGAACTATCAATAAAATGATACTGACAAATAGAGTGGCACAAAATGTTGCTACTCTCTTTTACCTCCAGGTACATTCTTTATTTTAAATCTCCTTAAATTGTTCTATTCCTATTTAAACGTTTATTACCTATTTTTGTTGTACGTTTTCAAAAAACAAAAAGCCACCAATTTTGGCAGCCGATCTTAGATTATAGCACTCGTTAGTGGAATAATAGCTGTTTAGAATAAAGTTAAAAAAGAGAATAGAAATATCAACAAAACAACTTATAAGCCGTAATTGACGATTTCTTCTTTTTTGTATCATTTCTGATATCTGCCGTTAAAAAAGAAAGTAGTACAATTATTAAAGTATATGTAATTGCTTCTTTGATTGATGTTAGCCCAGTAAATAGTGATATAAAAAAAACAATAATTATCAATACCATTAACAATATAGTAATTTATTCGGTCCTAAACCTTGTAACCTTTCGCAAATTATTCAACCTCCTGAACTTAACGAACATTTTGTCTTGCTTATTCCACAATGTTCAATAGGTTCCATAATAAAGGCGTTAATTCTTCCTGGATCAACGCGCCAGATTGTTGTATATATATTAATCCCACCAAAAAGAAATTTTTTTACATCCTCCAATTCACTCTACTCAAGAAAAAAGGGGCGGCTTTCCTTTTGCAAATACTATAGAGAGTTATAAAGTAACTCTAAGAGAAAGAGGTATTGCTAAGTTTATTCATAAAGGTTCTCTTTAATCTTTATATCCTCATTTTTTCACCTGTACAAATTCCATAAAAATAGTATTTCTCCTTCTTGAAGAAGGATTAGCCAAGATTCGGATGTATCCAGCAACAGGTCAGGATATAATGAGAAGTGGATGAGAATAGTATACGAAAAAAGTATCAAAGTTAGAGGTGTTCAAATGAAATCGGAATGGATTCATCATTTAAAAGAAAACATGTTAGGACCAGAAAAGTACTTAATTAGTAAATGTAAGGAATATCCTATCGTTCTATTAGCAGAAAGGCATGCGGTGAAACAGAATCTAGATTTTGTTAATAATATGATTCCTGAATTGTACCGTTGTGGCGTTTATCATTTAGGAATGGAATTTGGTGCAAGTGAAGACCAAGATGCTTTAGATGAACTGATAACGGGTGAAAGATTTGATGAAGAAATAGCAAGACGGCTGATTTTCAATTATAACGTGAAATGGCCATATAAAGAATATTGGGATTTGTATCGTGCTGCATGGGAGCTTAACTCTAAGCTTGAAAAAGGTGATCGGAAGTTTCGAATCATTAATCTAAGTTATAAGTACAATTGGAAAGATTTCTCCGGAGTTCGCACACCAGAAAGTTGTTCGAAGGTTTTTTACAAGGGAAATACAGAAAAATATCGTTTTCAGATTATTGAAGATGAAATCATTAAAAAGAACGAGCGTATCGTAATTCTAACTGGAACCGTTCATGCATTTACAAGGTATCACTACCCTCAATATGATGAAACAGCGTCTAACTTTATTCGTTTCAATGATGGCTTCTTAGGTAACTTAATTTATCAAAGTTATCCGCATGAAGTTTTTTCTATTCTGTTACATCAGCGCTTCTCACATAAAGAAAGTCTAGCTGAAAACCAATCTCCAGCAAATGGGCAGATTGAAGAATTGATGGCTGAATTTGATCATACTCCAATGGGATTCGATCTATTGGGTACCTGTATTGGAGATCTGAAAGATGCTAGCTATTATTCATCGGGTTATACGAATTTTTGTTTAAAAGATCTTTTTGATGGTTACCTTTTCTTTTCCCCAATAAGCGCGTTAAAAGGTTGCACAGTAGATCCTCACTTTATTAACAATCATCGTTTTTCGGATGTACAAGCACATTATCCAGATAAAGATTGGGCAAAAGTTCCTGAAAAGGAGACGGATTATTGGGAGGAAGTAAAACGCTATGTAACAAAAGTGTAAGTAGATTCTCGGTACATTATGAAGAAGACACACCCAAAAGAAAACATTATAAATGAAAAAGAACAAGTGATAATATATTAAAGGGTTTCGTTTTGAGGTTCTTTTTCAAAATTATTAAGGGAAATAACATTGATTTTGTAGGTTAAATATAAAAGATTCGTCATTTGACGAGTATTTTATATTTAACCAGATCTTCAATTAAAGCACCCGATAACGGAATAACACTCATTATCTTTAATATGCAAAATGGCATTTTGAACACATCTGCACTCCGTTTTTTGCACGAACTGAACTATGGCTACACTTAGGGCAAATTACGAAATTTGTAATATCGTTAAATAACTGACTTCGATTAAATAAGTATTTTTCTCCCATCCGATATGAACGAATGAAATATAAAAAAGAGATAAAGCCAATTACTCCTACAATAAGTAATAGAATGACAACCAACACGTATCACCACTCCTAATTTTAAAAATTTTTATCTTTTTTTATTGCAATCAACCTTAACTGCTCTTATTCAACAATCCTGCTCGATTGTTCAATAACTTCCTTTAAAAGTGCGTTAATCCTTCTTGGATCAACGCACCCGATTGTTTAATAGTGATTAAAAATGCTTTTTATTAATCGGAACATCACTCTTGGAATAAAAGTTAAGATGTTCCATAGCAACTCAAATAATAATTCACTTCTAGTTTCCCTGTATATACCTCTAATAGATCTCCTATATCTGCCTTTGCTCATTTTCATACTTTCTCCTACTACATATGTCATTTTCTTACCTTTTATCGACTCATACTTATTCCACTGATTAACTCACCAGTTTGTTGAATAAGACGAATTATTTTTTCTGTAATACCAAGTATATGCCCTTTCCAATAACAGCTATCAATAAAACAAATGCGAATGTAGGCATTCCCAAATCATTACCCCAGCTCAATGATCCTTCTTTAGTTGTTATATAAGCTGCAGAAGCTTTAATGGAATCGGCTAATTGAGTCATTGCGTAAACTATAATCCCTGTTAACACTGCTTGAGCAATAAGAAAATACCCTAATATTTCTTTCATATCCTAACCCCTTAGAATTTAGTTTTCTTCATTTTCTCTATTCATTGTTTAACTGACCTTCTTTTAATTCCATAAAAAAGGCACTTCTCCTTCTTGAAGAAATGCACCCGATTGTTGAAAAACGAAAAACCAAATATGATTTACTTTATGTCCAAGCGCCAATTGTTACAATGTATGAAATTACCGGGTGGGTATTCAAATTCGCAATCTGATATAAATGAAAAGTTGAGCTTTCGACAAATCGTATTTGAAGCAGGATTATCAACAGAAGGGAAAGCGTGTATGTATTTATATTTCTTTTCCTTAATTGCTTCATTAATTGCAAGTCTAACGGCATGTGTTGCTATCCCTTTCCCCTGAAATTGTGGTAGTATGCTCCACCCTATTTCATAAACACATTCATTATTCCAAGTTGATTGCCAATATACAACTGATCCAACCGCTACAAAATCAGGACTTAGGGTAATGCTAAATACTTTTCCCTTTTCACCAAGTTCAAGATACCTTTTATGACGCATTAGAACCTGTTCATTACTTTCAGACCCTCCGAGATGTTCCATCATTTCTGGTGCGTTTAATTTAACAAGTAGATCAAGGTCTTTGTCTTCCCAATTATTAATTTGTATTTGTCGTTCTTCACTTTGTTTTGAAATAACGTCCATCTCCTTAAAATTATTATTCTATATCCTTCTACTCATAATAAACTCCTTATTCCACAATCCTGCTACGTTTGTTTAGTAAATTCAATAAAAAAGTGCATGTTTCCTTGTTGAAGAAAAGCAACCATTTGTTGAATATGGAATTAAGTAAGAGAATATTTAGTTGCTAAATAAATTAATTGTTTTTCGCTCTAGCCTTTTGAAACAGTTTTACAATAAATAAAGTTAGGAAAAATGTTACCAGATTAAGAGCAACTCTTTCCCATCTTTCTAATCCCTCACTAAAAACAGTCATTACAGTTGCTGTTACAGCTCCTGCCATAAGTATTTGAACTATATTCATAGTTTTTCTCCTTCTTTAAGAAAAGCACCCTTTAGTTGAATAAACCCCATATAGTAAATGTATCTTGGTATTCCAGTATTTCGATACAAATACCATATTCTAATTTAGGTTCGACAATAATAAAATCAAATTCTTCTTGTGAATAACCACTAAAACTGATCATCCAATTAATTTCCTTAAAAACATTCCCAATATCTACGATAATAGCACCTGTTTCAAGATAGGTTTGGTGAAACAAAATAACATTTTTATCTTTAAACGGCATTCTCGATTTAAAATCACTAATGTGTTTTATTGCTGTTTCATGGCTGTGTTCAAATTTAATTTCAAGTTTATCTTCTTTTAGTTTATTAATTTTAACAAATAGTGACTCGAGTAAAAACTTAGAAGACTGAATATCTAAAAAGGAATCAAGTGATAAGCTGATACTTTTAGTTCCCATTTTCTTAATAATATTTTCTCTTCTGTTTTTTATTTGAAGTGATCTAACCCGTTCTTTGCGGTCGTTTACTTCCACTTATTAATACACCCCTATTTAATTGCGGTCAGCACATTAACGTACCCAATTGTAAAATTACTTATTTCAGGAATGATACCATTTTTTTGAATAAAAAAGCACTCCCCCATTTCAGGAATGCCTCATATATATTTAGCTTAATTCTCCTATAATCCAAACTTCACCTTCAAGATAATAGTCCTCGTCAGAAATGATTTCCTTATATCCCTTTACTTCCAGATTAGAGGGAGCTTTGAGACGCCATTCTTTTAAAAGGTCTCTGTCTTTGTCTAAAGGAATCCATTTCTGTTCTTCTGAATTCCTTTCAAAAAATCCTTCAAACCAACTTTTATCGGGTAGGACTGCAATTTGAGAGTCAAACAAACTAGGTAGAGAAATGACCGTATATATTCTAAAATCTATTTGTTCTTCTTTTTTAATGCTTATTAAATGATTGACTTGATCAATTAATGTTTGCATAATACCTCTTCGTATACTATTTGGAGTCTTCTTTGAATCTACATATTCTTGATTAAAAGGTAAATGTTCATGCCAATATCCTAGACTGCTTTCGTTCAAATCAGGCATTATTTTCATTGAATTCTCTATTTGTTTAATTAATGTTTTGTATCTTCTCTTTAGTCCCCTAAGTTTCTTTTTCGATCCATTATCAAATCTCCAGTTATTCATATTAATCATCCTCTACTTAACATAAATTTACCATATCACTTATTCAACAATCTGGACCATTAGTGGAACATAATTGAGTAAATTCCATGGAAAAAAACACTATTCACTTTATAAAGTGAACAGTGCTGGATTTCAGACTAGTTATATGCCAAAATTTGTTCAGTGTAGGTTTTAAAATCTATCTAATGCTTTTCAATAATCTTTTGCACAATCTCAAGGTTTACTTCTTGATAAGCAATGTTACGAAATCCCACCATTGCCTTTAGTCCCTTACATAAATCTGTTGTGATGATGTCATTTTGCTGAAGCAGATCAAACGTCTCTCGACTTGTTTGAGGAATTCCCAGTTTCTTTTCTGCTACCACATGCATACCGAGATCAATAGCCGCTTCACAAGCACGCTGGATATTCAGAATGATGGAATCTTGTTTTGTAAAGTTTTCTAATTCAATGGAGTATCATCATACTCTTCATTTATCCGCTTTAAGCATCGTTCGATGATGCTAATCTTGTTTAGTATCACATCATTTCTCATAGATTGATCCACTCTCTTCGATTCTTTTGATCACGATCTCTCGTTCTTCGTTTAATTTCGCATACATCTTTAATGTCTTCATCTCAAATTCCATTCTGCGTTTATCATCTTTACAAAGTATCGTGTTAAAAGATCCTGCTCTTGAAATCCATAAATATATCTAACAATGATAATGTACTATACTATTAACATTTCAAATGCATTTTTTCTTGCAGCATTTTATCTGCTAATCTGATGTTTTCCTTTAAAAAAAGGGTGAATTTGCATGTGCTAGAATCTCAGTAGTAGTCATCCAAATAACCTCATCTACCTCTTCTTTGCTTTTTGCATATGGTTCACCTGATTTATAGTGACAAAGAAAAACAATATCAATGACATTTATCCCTGATTCAGTGACAAAGGAAGAACTATTTACTTATCTTAGATCTGCAACTTCACTACCTACTTCTTCAAGAATTTAAAGTCCTCTCAAGAATACACTGTTAATTTCAAATAACAGTGTGTTAATGGTTCAATTTTATTGTGAGCTAACATTTTGAATTAAAGTGTAATAATAATCGGACCATCTTTAGTAAGGATAATTGTATGTTCTACTTGTGCTACATAGCTTTCTTCAGTAGCATAGGTCCAACCGTCTTCTTTTTGGAAAACTTCTTCTTCTAACGTTGATATAAATGGTTCGAATGCGATAACCATCCCATCCTTTAATAATTCGTGATCCCATGGGTCATTATAGTTTAAAATATGGTCTGGTTCTTCATGTATTCTTCGTCCCACACCGTGTCCTGTAAGGTTTTTGATAACCGTGAACCCATGCTGTTTCGCTGTTTCATATACGGCTTTTCCGATTCTGCTTTTTTTGGAACCCGGTTTAGCTTTCTTAAGACCTGCTTCAAATGCCTTTTTCGCAACGTCGCATAATTTCGTTAATATTTCTTCTCCTTGTCCAACTACAAATGAGATTCCAGTATCAGCGAAATAACCGTTCTTTGAAGCAGAAACATCAATATTTACAAGATCGCCTTCTTGAATAACCCTAGGACCGGGAATACCATGAGCCACTTCATCATTAATACTGATGCACGTAAACCCTGGAAAGTCATATTCACCTTTAGGAGCTGAAACTGCACCTGCTTTTTCTAATAGTTCTCCGGCAATATCATCAAGTTCTTTCGTCGTAATGCCTGGAATTGTTCTTTGTACTAAATCATCTCTAACTGAGGCAATAATTCTGCCAATTTCCTTCAATCCATTAAAATCTTCTTCTGTTTTTGCAATCATTTTTATCCTACCTTATTATTTTTTATCATTATTCACTACATATTGTTTATAGTAACTCTACTTTCTCAAAAAATTATACCCATGTAAATTATTTGATACTCCCTTATACGCTTAATAACAAAAAGTACATAGGATTAGATGCGGATATACTTGCTGGCAGTTTCAATATTACTAATCACTAGCAGTAGAGTTGACGATAGTCTAATTAGACCTTATTATAGTATACAAGTCTAATTAGACTATTATGTAAAGGAATGAAGATGAAATGATTAAATCTTTTTTAATGTTAGGGCAATCAAATATGGCAGGTCGAGGCTTCTTGCATGAGGTAGAACCTATCTATAATGAAAAAATAAAAATGCTGCGCAACGGACAGTGGCAAATGATGACAGAACCCATTAATTATGACCGTCCTGTTGCTGGTGTAAGTCTGGCTGCATCCTTTGCAGAGGAGTTTGCAAAAGCCAACCCACATGATGAAATTGGTTTGATACCTTGTGCGGAAGGTGGCAGTTCCTTGGACGATTGGCATCCACAAGGTACTCTTTTTCAACATGCCTTGTCTGAAGCACGATTTGCTCTGGAAACCAGTCAAATTTGTGGCATACTTTGGCATCAAGGTGAAAGTGATAGCCATAATTCTCTACATGAAACGTATTACGAAAAGCTATCTCTGATCATTGAAACTTTACGTAAAGAATTAAGCCTTCATCATGTCCCAGTAATGATTGGGGAGCTTGGCGATTTTTTAGGAAAAACAGGTTTTGGAAAGTACTCATCAGAGTTTCAAGAGATCAACAAACAATTACGGCGATTCGCTCATGAGCAGCAAAATTGTTATTTTGTATCGGCAGAAGGCCTCACTCCCAATCCGGATGGTATTCATTTAAACGCAGTTTCCCAACGAAAATTCGGTTTTCGCTATTACGCTGCATTTTCGAGAAAGTCTCATATCTTAGAGCCTCTTTCGGATGAAGATCAATCCCTAAAAATAAACAATAACTATTCCAAGACGGAACAGATTTATATTCATAGTATGGATTTAGCTCTAGGTAAAATCACATACGCTGAATTTGAAGCAAATATGGCGGTGGTGATGCAATCTTGATTCCCTTGCTAATCCTTGGCTTACTTATACAAAACCCTGGCGCTCATGGATACGAACTATTAAGTTTAATGGAAAAACGACATTATCAATATATCGTTAACTTTACGAAAGGATCATTTTATTACAATTTGCAACAACTTGAAGAAAAAGGTTGGATTGAACAAACACAACACATACGTCCGAACAACGGTCGTGACATTCACACCTTTAAAATCACGTCTTTGGGCTTAGAAGAATTTGATCAATTAATGATCAAATATGGAACGAAATCCGAATATGTAAAATTACCAATCTATGGGACGTTACTATTTGCAGATATATTCGATACAAATAAGTTGTTAGGAAATATTCAATCTCAGATTGAACAAACTGAAGCCAGAATTGCCCTCCTTGATGAATACTTAGCAAACCATAAGGAACTACCTGGAAAGATTGATTATTTTCGCCGTATGAACGAAAATTCTCGTTCTCACCATTTAGTAAACTTAAAATGGTTTCAAGAAATAAAGTCAGACATAGAGAACGCTACTATATAAAGCAAAACTAAAAATCACCCATCCAGATTTCTTACCAAAAATGGATGGGTGATTTTTAGTAGTCTGTTTTTTAACGAAGTACTTCTTTCCGTTCAACAACTCCCTTAAATGCATTCAATATCACGTTGTTCCCCACTACGCAAACATAGGTGTTACCTTTTTCAAAGGCTTGCTGTGTTCCTTTGCTATCGGCAGCTACCGTTCCGATGGGCATTCCTTTGACTAGAACTTTTTGGTATAGGTGTTGCAATGTTTGTTGAACGTTTGGGTGTTGGGCGCCTTGTTGTTTGTAGCCCATGTCGACAGATAGGTCTGTAGTTCCGATAAAGATGGCATCGATGCCGTCGACACTCATGATATCCTCGATGTTTTCCACTGCATGATGGGTTTCGATATGAGGGATGACTAGGATGTTTTCGTCTGATTGATTCAGGAATGACTCCCCTCCTTTATGTCCATAGTGGGCGGCTCTGTGTGAGTATGCGACGCCCCTCGTTCCCAATGGCGGAAATTTGGCCCGTTTTACAGCGGTAATAGCATCTTCCTTTGTGTTGACCATCGGAATTTGCACTCCCTTCGCTCCACGGTCCAGTGCTTTCTGGATACTGGATGGGTCATATGAGACGCGGACGATGGGGACCAGGTCAACTGATTCGGCAGTCCTAATCAAGTTCTCCAGTTCGGTTTGGCTGAATGCGCCATGCTCGTCGTCTATGACGATGAAGTCGAATCCAGCATAGCCCATGATTTCGACTAGATTGGGAGAATAGAATCCTATGAAACTACCAAGGACTTTTTTTCCGCTCTTAAGTTTTTCCTTTACACGATTATGCATGGCATTTCCTCCTCAGCCAATTTTGAAGGGCATCCGTAACGGCTTCAGGCTGCTCTAGGGTACTTAAATGTCCACATTTATCCACCACTACTAATTGTGATTTTTTAATGAGCGCACTCATTTCTTCATGCAGATACGGGGGACAAACGGTGTCGTCTTTCCCTACCAATAATAGCGTGGGAACAGTAATATCCCGTAAACCTTCCCGATAATCTGACCTCAATGATACAGCATGTAGCTGCTTAAGATAGTAGTTTGGACCTATCGTTTCTGCCATATCCATGATTGTTGATACGAGCATATGATCTACTTGTCTGCTCGGATGGATGAGGTTCGGCAGCAGACGTTGTTGTACCACTTGTTGAAAGTGTCCCGCCTCAACCATTGCACGGAGTTCTGCCCAACTTTTCCTTTGTTCCGGTCTCGGTCTGGTGGGGTTGGAGTCTAAGAGTGCTAGCCTTGTTACTCTTTCCGGTTGCTGGCGTATGATTTCCATCGCCACAATTCCACCGAGTGACAATCCAGCGAGGGCAAAGCGGTATGGGGCTTCGTCTAAGACCCTCTCAGCCATTTCTTCAATCGTTGCTTCTTTGTTCAGAACACATACTATGGGGTTGGAAACATCAGTTAGATGTTCTAACTGATGTTTCCACAGTTTCTCGTCGCATAACGTACCAGGCAGTAAGACGAGTGCTTCCTTTTCCATCTATTTTTCTCCTGCTCTGAGTTTCTCAGCCATTTGTTTCTCAAGGCTCGCAAAGTTGTCTGGTTTAACCATTTTTCCAAACTCATCTGCATGAAAACCGTGCTCTGCCGCTTTTTTAACGACCTGAGGCGACCAGTATGGATCTTTTCCATCAAATACTTCATGCTGCTCTAATACAGCAAATATCCACGCATCCTCATCGCTAATGTTTTCAAACCCTCTCCATAGGCCGGGTGGAAGAGAAATCAGATCCCATTCTTCAATAATGGTTTCTCCTTCAATTTCATCTTCGCTATTCCCCCAATAGAATCTCCATTTCCCAGAAAGTGGAAGGAACGCTTCAATATAATCATGTGTATGGTAGGCCGGGCCGTTGCCTGGAGGTGCCTTGACCATTCCAATTTGAAAGCCGTGAGGCTCTGTGATCTCAGGGGAATATTTGTCGTTTTCACTTGCCGTGTCCCCAATGAGTGCATAATTAAGACGTTGGTGCCCGGGGATGATACTGTCTATGAACATGAGTGGGATGGCTTTTGACTTTAGGTCATTGAAACGGACAATCCAGTTTTCCTCCATCTTTTCATTTGAAACGTGTCTTTTAACTTTCGGTTGTTGAGTAGGCATAGATAATCTCCCTTTCTAACTTTAAAATTTGATGGTGACGAGCTTCAGTTCGGTCATTTCTTCGATTGAATATTTGATGCCTTCTCTACCGGTCCCGCTGTTTTTCACGCCGCCATAGGGCATGTGATCGACACGGAATGTCGGAACATCGTTGACCATAACGCCTCCAACCTGTAGGGCGGCTATCGCGTCAAACGCTTTATGAATGGAGGTCGTATAAACGCCTGCCTGCAATCCATATTGAGAGTCATTCACACAGGTAACCACATCTTCCAAATAATCGTAAGGTGTAATTGTAACGACGGGGGCAAAGGCTTCTTTACAGCTGATGGATAATGTGGACGAAGCACCTGTGATGATGGTAGGCTCAAAAATCGCTCCTATTCGTTTTCCACCAAGTGTGATGTTGGCACCTGACTCTGCTGCTTCCTCAATCCAGCGCTCGACTCTCTCTGCTTCGGTTTCGTTGATCATCGCTGAGAGGTCAGTTCCTTCAGATAGAGGATCCCCTATAACAAGCTGCTTTACTTTTTCGACGAAGCGTTCTACAAATGTTTCATAGAGTTCTTCTTGGACATAAATTCGTTGAACGGAGATGCAGACTTGACCGGAAAATGCGTAAGCGCCTTCCACACATCGTTCGACGACAGCGTCAAGATCATCTGTCCCATCGATGATGACAGCTGAATTCGATCCGAGTTCAAGGGTGATTTTTTTCAGTCCAGCTTTTTCTTTAATGCCAAGACCGACCTCCACGCTTCCTGTAAATGTCACCATTTTGACTCTGGAGTCCCTCACGAGCTGATCTCCTATGACGCTTCCTCTACCCGTCACAACGTTCAATGCTCCATCCGGCAAGCCTGCTTGCTCAAATAATTCCGCTGTAAATAGGGTACTGAGTGGTGTTTGATTCGCAGGCTTTAGAACGATTGAATTCCCCGCTGCAAACGCCGGTCCAAGCTTATGAGCGACCAAGTTGAATGGAAAATTAAACGGTGTAATCGCGGCAATTACCCCTAATGGCTCACGGATGGTGTAGGCGAAGCGACCCTTCCCACTTTTGGCCGCATCCATCGGAATCGTTTCGCCATGGATGCGCTTCGCCTCTTCACTAGCGAACTTATACGTTTCTATGGTTCTTGCAATTTCTGCACGTGCCGCTTTGATAGGTTTTGCACATTCAAGAGCTAGAATCTCCGCTGCTTCTTCTGATCGTTCTTCAAAAAGCTTAGAAACGCGTTCAAGGACATTTGACCGTTCCAACGAGGTCAGCTCTTTCATTTTCATAGCACCGATTTCAGCACTTGCTAATGCATCTTCCACTTCCCTTTTGTTCGCCAGTGGGACACTGGCGAGGAACTTTCCGTTATAAGGGGATGTCAATTGGTAGTAATCTCCTGCTTCTTGCCACTTGCCATTTATAAAAAGGTTCTTTTTAGAAGATTGCTTTAACATCATGCTTCAACTCCCTTCCATGCATGTTGGTAGATCTCTAGAATTTTTGATTCGGTGAGTTGATACGGTGTATTGGATAAGAGTCGATCGATTTGCGACGATTGTTTGGCAAGGGTTGGTAAGTCCTCTTCTCTCACCCCAAGCTCACAGAGCGATATAGGAAGCTCCAGTGTTTTAAGCAAATCAAACAAGTAGCCTACGACTGCCTGGAGGGCCTGATGCGGCCGGTCCGTGTAATCCCCGAGATCTAGATAGCGTGCTACCTCGACCATCTCTTTCGTGCACGTTACTCCAGTCACTTTGAAAACATATGGCATGAGTAAGGCATTTGCTACACCATGTTCAATGTGATATCTTCCGCCGAGTGGATAAGCCAGTGCATGAACGGCTCCCACTCCAGCGTTCGCGAGCGATACACCGGCCAATACGCTGACCCAACTCATACCGATGCGTCCCTCTAAATCCTTGCCATTATGAACGGCCTTCGTAATCGACGGAACGAACAACTTCATCGCCTTCTCTGCATACATTCTCGTAAGAGGGGTTGCTTTTGAGGCGACATACGATTCAATTGCGTGCGTGAAGGCATCCACTCCAGAAGCAGCGGTCACCCTTGGCGGGCATGAAAGTGTCAGAGCTGGGTCGATGATGGCCACGTCTGGAAGAAGGTATTTGCTGACAATCCCTCGTTTCAATTCCTTTTCTTCATCCCCGAAAATGGCGTTCATCGTGACTTCTGATCCTGTTCCTGACGTTGTTGGAAGCAAGATGCATTTCACTGACCTCGATTCAATGGTGGCCACACCACTTAAATAAGGATTGATATCCTCTTTATCTACAATGGCCGCCGTTGCTTTGGCCACATCAAGTGCGCTGCCACCTCCAATGCCTATAACGAGCTCGCCTTCGGCCAGCTTCACATACTCAACCGCTTTTTTGACGAGTGAAAATGTTGGTTCGCCTTCGATATCGGTGAACACGTCCGTCTCAATACCGGAGGATTCAACTAATTCCAGGGCACGCTGAACGAGCCCGGCTCGCTCCAGTCCCTTATCGCTAATGATGACAACTTTTTTCACGTTTAATTTGTTGATTTCGTCTGGAAGAGAGTAAAAGGTATCCATTCCGAAACGAACATTTCCGGGCATTTGAAAATCTTGAAAGCTTATAATTGAACGATTTTCTAACGATGTACTTGTTGACATCAGTTTCACTCCTCTGTTTTTGAATGCGCATTCAAAAAGGTTTATAATTTTTTTCCTCTTCATGTTGTTCTTCGAGATAAATCTGTCTCAGCACATCCAATCCGTCAAATGTGATCCACTCTTCAATTATTTTTCTATTTCTCACCTTTAGGTGGTTAATACCCAAAATCTCAACAGGTTTTCCGCTTGGGCTCCCAAAATATCCGATGCCTTCATGAATGCCCTGTAGTCTCCATCTAACAGCAACATCCCATTCATTATGCTGGATACCTTCGTTACACGTAACTCTTTCAACGATAAACTTGGCACTCGGAAAGGTGGCGAACAAACTTACAAGCATCCCTTGAATCTGACTCGAGCCAATCAGATCCTGATTGCAAATGTAGTGGACGACAGCATGATCAGCGTAGAAGTCTTTCACGTGATTGAACAATCGCCATTCCCACAGTTTGTTGTACATCTCCAGAATGAAATCCCCGATTTCAAAGTCATTTGACTTAGGCGAATACACCGTCGGCATCAACTGGCCGTTCATCGTCTCGCTCAATCCAAAGTGGGTTTGGATGACGGGGGATTGTCCAAGCTTCTTTGCCACCTCAACAGGATCAAAGCCCAGCTGCTTCACCAGCGAAAGATTGTCCCTCACAAGCCACTCCTCTACAATTCGGTTAGAATGAACGAAGCAATCCACCGTCGTTCTAAAGAAGACCTTCTTCCCTGTCGCCGGTCCGAACGCTGAATCTCCTAGGTTGGTCGCATTAGATGCCACACGATGGGAAGATAGGAACCCCTCCTCATCATTTCCGGACCAAATCACATTCTCACCGATGAGCCTTCGGTCTGGAAACGCGTGCAATGCCTGCAATGTCCCGGATACAACCGCATTCACTCCCTTGATGTGGTCTGTCCCCGTGTGCATCGTGACGTCGTTATGATACGTTTGATAGATGACACCTATGCCTTTTTCTTCCCAAATTCGGTGGGTAATTTTAATGATATAATCCACAAAATCAAGATATTCATCGTCAAAACCATTCATTCTTTGCTTTCGGGCTGTATGCTTAGAGTATTCGTTGTAATCAGCATATCCTACAGAGTTGACGAGGTTTGAATCACCGTAAAAAACCTTATCATGATGTGTTGGCTGATGAAATGGACTTTTCACTTCTTCTTTTGATCGCTCTTCTGTTTTCGTCATGTTACATACCTCCTTTTTTGAAGATTTTAGATAGACGTCCAACCACCATCCACCTTAATGGTTTCACCTGTTATAAAGTTTGCCATGTCAGATGCAAGAAACAAGACTGCTCCTGTCACATCGGAGGGTTGGGCGAGTTTCCCCAATGGAATCCTGCGAAGGACATCCTGGTAGAATTCTTTGTCTAGGAACATGTCGGATGTGAGTTCCGTTTCAATGAACGTCGGAGCGACGGCATTCACTTTAATATTGTGAGGAGCCCACTCGACAGCAAGCGCCTTAGTCATCTGAACAGCTCCTCCCTTACTTGAGCAATAGGCAGCCCGTTTCACATACCCGACGAAAGCCATCTGTGACACGATATTGATGATTTTTCCGCTTGCCTGTGGGATAAAATAATGAGCTGCACGCTGAGAGGAGAAGAAGCTTCCTTTAAGATTCGTGTCCAAAATGGCATCCCAATCCTCTTCGGTCACATCCATCGCTTCTTTCGGACGATTGATCCCTGCATTGTTCACCACAATATCCAGTCCCCCCATATGGGCAGCAGCTTTATCTACCATCTTATAAGTCTCATCAATCTTTCTGATATCTGCCTTTACATACGAGCACTGAGGGTTGTGCTCCTTTAACTCATCGACAGCGGTGGACAAGTCATCTTCATTCCGCCCACTGATGACAACAATCGATCCTAGCTTACTAAAAGAAAGAGCAATATCCTTGCCAATCCCTTTACTGCCTCCAGTAACCAAAACCTTTTTCCCTTTTAAATCTGCGAATTGGGTCAATACCCTTCCTCCCTTCTAAGTCGATTTCTCCACAAGAAACCCCGTCGTTTTTCGTTGGATCAAATCGGGTTCTAATATAATTTGGAACCCAGCATCGTTCTCTTCCCCGTCTTCTATAAGAGAAATCAGCTTCTCCAATGCAAGTGTAGCCATTTTTTCTTTGGGCTGAGTAATTGTCGATAAACCGATGTATTGATTCCTTGCTAGATCGATGTCATCAAAGCCAATCACCGATAGTTGATCTGGTACCTTGATGTTCTCGCTTGCTGCTGCATCTAGGACTGCGAGAGCCATCTGATCAGAAGCAGCGAAAAAGCTAGTGGGACGGTCGCGTTTTTTTAGTAATGCTTTGGTGAAGTGGTAGACCTCGTCATATGAGAATTCCTTATTGTAGATGTACTCGTCATTTCTCTCAATTCCCAATTCCTTCAGCACTTCTTCATACCCCAGATTTCTTAGGTGTGTCGTCAAGTACTTGGATGGCCCGGCAATATATCCGATGCGGCGGTGATTTAGTTGGTAGAGGTGTTCTACGGCGATTTTTGCTCCCTTGTAGTTATTCACCGCAATATAGTTCGCTTTCTCATGTTCCAAAATACTATTAAATAAAATGACGGGAAAATTTTGATTATATAACTCTTTGATTCGTTCGTTGTTCTTATCGGCTGAGGCAATGATGATCCCGTCGACGCGCTTGCCTTTCAGGGTCTGAATGTATTTGTTTAAGTTTTCTTCGTTGTGATTGGTGTTGCAAAGAATTACATCGTACTGCCTCTCCTGCGCTTTTCCTGTGATTACCTTGGCGCTCTCTGCAAAGAAAGGATTCGTTATATCCCCTACAATTAAACCGATCGTCCTCGTTTTATTACTCGCGAGACTTCTTGCAATTTCATCCCGTGTAAAACCTAGCTCCTCGATCGCGATGAGAACTTTTTGTTTCGTTGACTCTTTAATATGAGGGTAATTGTTCAGCACCCTTGATACGGTAGACTGGGACACACTTGCTTTTCTTGCTACATCGTACGCACTAATTCTGTCTTTCATTGATCAAAACCCTTTCAATACGAAACATTAAATACCGGATAACTTTTTCAAACGATTGAATCCGGATTCACAGGTTCATTATAGTTGAATATTCTGAAAACTTCAATTTGTCTTATTAGGACGAACCATCCTATCACCTCTAGGTAAATTTTCACTTCAACATTCCTTAAAGTTGAATAAGTCCCAATATAACAATCTGAGCGATGAACAATCCCAAAAGAGCATAGGAATAACGATCAAATCCTCCTGGTAAGATGGAATGGCCATTCGCATCTGTCGTATTTCCGTCTGCGATAAGCTTTAACCTTTGACCTTGATACGTAAATTCCTCGACCTCAAGTTTTCTATTCTTACTAAATAGTAAACTAGCACTGTAACCTATGATGAGTGAAATCACACAACCGATCGGATAATTCCATAGCCAATTTACGAGTCCTAGATTCCCGATATACGTAGTTACGATAATTCCAAGAACAAAACCAATGGCGACCCCATTGTCATTCGCTCGCTTCGTAAACATAGCCAATAAGAACATCGCCAGAATCGCCCCTGAAAAATACGATAGATAACTCCCTACCGTCTTTAAAATAGATGCAGTTGTTCCACTAAATGCTAACAACGTAAAGACAATCAGCAACAATCCGAATACGAATGTAAAAATCATGGATACCTTTAAAGATGCCTGCTTTCCTTTTGATACAAATTTCTCATAAATATCTTTAATAAACACTGTCGTAACAGAATTGAGCACGGAGTCTATACTCGACATGGCCGCAGCAAAGATTCCCGCTAGAAGTAACCCCAACACACCGACAGGAACATTATTGGCAATGAACGTGATCATAATATTGTTTGAGTTACTAAACTCCCTTCCGCCAAAATACACAAAGAGCAAGACACCCATGAACATGAACACGAAATACATACTATTCATCACAAATCCACTTATACAAATGGAACGCTTCACTTCATTAATAGACTTGGCTGCGAACATCCGCTGAGTCTGTGTTTGATCGGTCGCATAATATTTAAGCCACATAAAAAGTCCCCCGATTAAACCGACCCACACACCATTTTCTAATTGAGCTTCAAGTGAGAAATCAAGTGCATCAAGCTTCCCTTCTTGTTTAACCACCTTCATCGCCTCAAAAAAACCAATGTCCAGATTGATTAAAATAATCACGACCGACGCAATGACTGCTCCCCACAAAACAACCATCTGAACGGCATCCGTCCAAATAACCGCTTTTATCCCACCCAGCAACGTATACAGAATCGACACTGCCACTACAAGTGGAACAACAAATGTCAACGACCACCCCGTAAAGGTTTGAATCACCAAAGAGGGGATAAATAAAAAAGATCCAACCTGAATCACATTCGAAACAATAAAGCCAAATACCACCAGCAGTCTACTTTTCCCTCCGAGCCTCATTTCAATATATTCATAGATGGACGTCACTCTTAAGTTATAAAAAAATGGTAGGAATATAGATAGCGTTAAAATTAAAACTAATGGGATACTAAAGTTCAGCATAAACGCAATCATTCCCGACTCATAAGACCAACCCGGTCCCCCAATAAAACCATTCGCACTTACAGTCGTAGCGGCTATTGAGAGCGCAATAGGCAACGTCGCCACCGATCTGCCTCCCACAAAGTAATCATCCTGAGTATGATTTCCCTTTCCCAGCTTATACCCCATGATGATAAGAGTGATCATGTATACCGCAATAATTGTCATATCGATCCAACTCATCTTGATTCTTCCCCCTTATCCTTCTTTTCATATCCTTTTTGAATGCGCATTCAATATGATCCGTATTTTGTTAGCACGCTCATTTATGTAAAGGTTTATTTACTCAATCAACCAATGCGTAAGTCCCTCTAAAGGATCGGATTCATCACCGCTTGTGTCCTTTCGAAAATATCCAATCCTTGCTGCTTCAGCCAATAAGGAATATCAATCAGCACCCAATTTTCAGTTAGCTTGTCTCCTCGGCGATAATACACATCTACCACTTGCATATCCGCCTTCACCTCTCCCCCTGGTAAACCGAGAAATCCACCAATCGGTGTATTCGAAAGATTTGGCCAACCAAAGAAACAAGCAAATGCCCCTTCAGCAAAACGACAAACATGACCGTTAAACTTCTTATCCTTCAATCCCTCTCGAAACGGGAGCTGGTGCTGCATCTGATACCTAGAAATTGTATAACTTGCCCCAATTCCACCTGGTCCATACCAGATCATATCCTCCTCCCAAGTCTGCTCTAATAATTCCGGAGGACATCCCATCTTCCCGCTCTTATTCAGCTCCGATAAATCATTCACCATCTGGTTCACTAAATTCAAGGTCTTAATTCCCTCTGTTTCTGGAGCATCTTCGAACAAAAGGCCATCATGATTTCTCGGCCCTGGATACACAAAGTAACTCCCCGTAGACGGTGGCAAAGGATTCACCCCCGCTTGAAGCATAAAACCAATTAAATCAACGAACAAACCCGTCTGCGTAATCTTTCCATCTTCCACACAATGAAACTCCGCATACCTTAGGTTGATCATCTTGCCCGTCCTACGGATCCCCATCCAATCCTCGTCAAACAGGCCCATTAAATGCCCCATACTCATAACCCACTTCTCACCACTAACCTCATTCGTCCCTGCCATAAAAATATCCTGACGGCGTTGAACCTTCTTTACAGACGTCAAAAAAGGTATCCAAAAAGTCTCCGCGACCGCTACTGCTCCCTTCAGCTCACGAAACGGATACACCCCTCTCCAACTATAACCATCAGCAGTAAACTCCTCTAAAACATCATTAACTTGCCTCGGCGTAGCCCTCTCTAATGCCTCAAAATACCTCCTTACAAGCAATTTTTCTTCTTGGTAACTAGTCATAGGCACCTCCATAGTTATTTAAAATCTTCAGTTGGCGCACTCTTTTTTTAAATGAAATTTTTTTGAATGCGCATTCAAAAAAACGGTCGGTATAAAGTGAAAATACATATATAGAATATTATCTAATTATTAGAAAATTGTAAATAGTAAATTATTATAGATTAATTTAGCAGATAATAGAGGTTAGGATGTTACTTGGAGAAAGTAGAAGAGTGAAATATTTTGAGTATCAAATTTAATGGGGTTCCATAGTTGCTCATTATATGGATTATTAAGCGGTGTTATCTACTGTTTTGCTGGAAGGTTAAATCTTCCTTTATCAATAAAGAGGCAACATGTAGGTTGCCTCTTTATAATGATACAGATAGATTACTTCTGTTATCATCATTATTATAATAAATGACAACTTATTTGTTATCAAAAGTTGCAGTCGTTTGTTTAAAAGTTCTGCTACATAAATCTTACTCATGTTATCTACCCATTTTTACAACTCCCAAAGGTAATCTAATAATTCTTTAGAACTTATATCCTTTGCATCCGTTGATAATGCACGATTAAAAAGATCAAAAGCTTTAGGATCGTTCTCTTTCAACCATTGAAAAGAAACCTTTGGTCCGAGAAACCATTCACCATTTAATTCAAAATAGATTTCCAAACTGTCTTTTAGCATCCAATGAAAGCGATAGTTTCCTTCTAAATCATTTTTGGCAGATCTCACATGCATCTTTTTCAGCCAACTTTTTAAGAAGTCCTTCTCATCTTGAGTTAATAGTTTTGGTCCCTTCTCAAACGTACTTTGAATGGTAGCTAAAAACTCTTCCGCTAAACCTTTCTTGTTAATCCAAATTTCGCCTTTATGTACACGTAGAAACGGTTCAGCCTGCTTCATTTTTTCAGTAGGATAAATCCAAGCATCTAACTGCTTTCCTTCAATAAATTCTACATCATTCGTATCCTCGGTAACGGAATCTGAAAAGCAGATAAGATCCACATCGCTTTCTTCTGTATAATCTCCACGACTATACGATCCGTATAAAATGATGGTGTGGCAATCATACTTCTTCAATAAATAAGCTTCAATTTCTATTAAATCGCTATGTGTATTCATGAATGTCATCCTTTATATTCTTTGTTTGTTGTATGTGTTTTGTGTTTGAAACCATGCTCTAAGTTTTGCCGCATAACCCGCACGTTCCTCTGGATCGCTAAGACTTCCGTGCGTCAGATAAAGATGATCGTTAAAATACCGAGGGTACACATGCAGGTGATAATGCCAAACATCCTGACTTCCACCTGGTTCGTTATGCTGCCTGGTAGATATGCCATCACACGCGTAGCAATCTTTTAGAGCATAAGATACTTGCTGAGCCACTTTATGAATGTAAGCGGCGATGTCGAGTGGCAGATCAAAGATATTTTCATAATGACGGTTAGGAATGATGATCACATGACCTTTGTTATTCGGCCACCATAACGTTGCGATGAGCGCCGTCACATACTCATCCTGATAAATAATATCTTGTTGCTTGCTCTGAACTAGTTTATTGTTGGGGTCCTCAACCCCTTGAACGACTAAACAAAAGGGACAGATATAGTTCGGTGGCATATGTGTGTACATAACAACTCTCTCCTAAGCGATTACACTAGATTTTCATTTCAACAACCTTGTTCATGAACTTCTGAATTTCTTCTTTAAACAAACCTGATTCCTCAAGAAAAGGATAGTGATTACTTTCGTTGAAACGAACAAAAGTAGATTGAAGAATCGCCTCATTCATTTCCTCCGAAAACGCTATAGGACATTGAACATTGCGCCTAACTTCGTCTGCCACTTAGACATTTCATAGCTCCTTCACTCTTAAAGATTCTTAACCTTCTTATCGAATACTTTTATGTGAGCCGTCGCAATTAGGCATTCGTTTGGATAACCCGCACGTGCAATCATTTAACCCTTTTCCATCAAGGATCTGGTCCATATATTTTTCAATGCGAGCTTCTCGCGTTTTTGATTGTTTGGCTTCAGCAAAATACCGAATATAAGCTTTTTGCCTACCTGGTGTTAAACTTTCGAAAGCTTCTTTTAAATCGGAGATCTCATCCATTTTATTTTGAAATTCAACGGGTATTGAATAATCCGCTGTTTTCTTCAATTGCACTTCTAACCCCGATTTTTCTACTTCAATCGCTTCATGAATATATGCTTTGAGCGTACTTTCTAAATCAAGGATTTCTTGAACATTCGTAAATCGAATTTGACGCGCTGATTGTACATTTTCTGTTTGTTGAATCAGAATCTTCTTTTCGTCTTTCAACAAAACGCCTTTATGAAACAATAGAGCACAATATTCTTTAAATCCATGAATCAAAACAACATTCTTGTTATTTAACGTATAACACGGGTGCATCCACTTAAAGTCTTCAGTGAGGCCGCAGTCTAATACGATTTTTCGTAACTGTTCAAACTCTTCTTTCCACGATTTTGCTTCCTTCAAAAATTCATCAACTTTAGGATTCAACATATTTTTTGGCATAGGGCAGCCCCCTAATCATTTTTATATTTGATCAACTTCTATCATTTCTATGAAAACACAATAATTCCTTTTGAAAAAGCTAACTTCATTAACAATCTCTCAGAGTTGACGCCAGATCAATAACTTAATACGATAGAACATATTTCAGATGGAGGTTTTTGTTTAATCAACTTATGTATAGAGCTGAGTAAGTAAACCTTCTTCGTTCGTTTACATGAAGAAGGTGCCATTTATAGAGTGCAAGATATATTTGATAAGATAAGGAGACTATAAATGGATAGGAAAATTCGCATTGAACGCATGGAGGATTATAAAAAGACTGAAGAAGTGGTTAGAAGTGCATTCCAATCAGAAGCATTCAGTGACAAGAAAGAGCATATTCTTGTACACCAAATCAGGCAGACAGAAGCATTCGTTCCTGAACTTTCTTAGTCGCTGAAAACGAAAAAAAAGAGATCGTCGGGCATGTTCTGATTTCAAAAGTTAAGATTGTTAATGATAAACAGGTCGTTGAATCACTAGCACTAGCACCCGTTTCTGTTGTTCCGGAGTATCAAAATAAAGGCATTGGGAGTCAACTTATTAAAGCAGCCCTAACGTCTGCCAAGAACTTAGGCTATCAGTCAGTTATCGTTTTAGGTCATCAAGATTATTATCCGGAGTTTGGATTCAAAAAGGCTAGCACATGGAGAATTTAAGCTCCCTTTGATGTTCCTGATGAAGTGTTTATGGCGCTTGAGTTAACAGAGAATTCTCTGGCTCATGTGCATGGCGTTGTACACTATTCAGAGGCATTTTCTTAAAATTTGAATATGAAAATAACAACAAAAAAACGACCAGAGTTGGTCGTTTTCTAATGCCTTTAACAAGGCACTCGTTAGCTGAATAAGATATTAATTCTTTCTTCGTTAGAAAGGAATCCTAATGAGAAAGTTACTAAGATTAATATTAAGAAATATAATTTATTCAATTGAGTTTTCTTCCACAAGTATTTGTTTGTAATAACAAGTATTGAGAAGTAAATCAAACTTAAAAATATTGTTGCAATAAGAATTGGAATTAATAAACCTTTTTCTAATGTAGGGTCTAATGTCCAGCCAAGAGCTTCTGCAATGTACAAATACAGTAACACAAATAAAACGGACAAATAATGAAATAAATATCCAAAGAGGAAATTAAACACAGCAGTTAAAGAAAATCCTAAGATTCTATTCACCTTCCTATAGAGTTTATCCTAAAGTCACCTGTTCGATTGTGGAATCAGAGACACCACTTCGCTTTACATAGGCAAACATGAATCCTTGTAATCATCAATCACAATTTTCGTTTATGCTTTTCCTCAATAATCTTCTTATTCAAGATCCGCACTTCCCCCACCATCAACAGTCTCATATCATCAACAATATACTTCGCCAGCTCTTCGTCCGTAATATCATCACCATGAAGATCCAGACGGAATTCCTGTCCTTGTAATCCCCCACCATTGGTAAAATCAATTTCGAAATCGAATTGAACACGTTTATCCATCTGTTAGCACCTCGCCATCATTTTGTACGATTTATTTAAATAACGACAAAAGGAAAACAGTGATCATCCCCACACCCATCGTTCCAATGAAGAAATAACCGAGTATACGGATAGGCAGTGTCAGCCCCTGGATATTTACCTTTGAAAGATTCTTAGTTGGATAGCCCTCGATCTTTCTATAGTGTTCCATGGCATCGTTAAATGGCACTTCACTATGGTTAGGATTAGCATGTTGTTCAAGACGCTTATCTACACGTTTTTTCACTCTATCCATGTCTTCATTCATGGAGATACCCCCTAGCATATCTTCTAATTTCCATATGCTATTCTCTATTCCTTCTATAGTAATTTTAATAGATTCAATAAATGTACAAACCAATAAGACAAGCTCACATATGATATAAGGAATAGAGATTTTAGTCTTTATTCTTTTCTCAACATGAGATAGATGGGGGTGTCTTCTTTGAGAAGTTTCATTAGTATTTTAGATGGCTTATTGGCTTGCAAGAAAGCACGTAAGAGCAAGAAAAACAAAAAGCGAATCGGTTAATCAATGAGCTGCCTTTCAGGGCGGCTTTTCATGTTACAAAACCTACTACATACATTTTTTCATACAGGTTTAATTGCCCTCTCTTTAAGGGAAACATAGTTTTATCACGATTTTAGGGGGCACGATTCATGAAAGATCAAATCAAGAAAGTACTCAGCAATCCAAAAGTGCAAAAAGGAATTAAAGACAAAGTCGTTCCTTTAGTTAAAAAAGAAATGGAAAAAAGGAAGAAGAAATAATAACTTTAAGAGTCTATACAAGTAACCCATCCCTAGCAAACATTGATGGGTTACTTTTTTGTTGTACCAATTCTTCACTTAACTTTAATAAAGAATACTTGTGAGGAAGATCCTCTTTTCCAAGTTCCGTTCGTACTAACAGCATAAGTGCCACTTTCGCTTGGAGCCACATAAAGATCTCCATCTAGTAAAGTCACCGTTTTAAATTCAGACTCCCCCTTGGTCCATACATTTACTTCTTTTGATACTTTAATCGGTTTGCGTTTATACGATATAGCAATCTTTTCGCCTGGTGACACGGAAACAGCTTTTATTTCATTCATCATAAATGGCTCGGCATAATCTACACACGCACCACTTAAAAATCCATCCCAGCAATAAGTGCTTTGCTTAGTTGGAATCGTGACGTTTGTTTCTGTTTTAGCACTTGCCGATGGCGGCTTTGCGTTCATGATGTAAAACGTAAAGAAACTCGTGATTAATAAAAATGCCAGAATAAGAGCAAGAACCCCTATTTTATTCATCCTACAACCCCCTATTTTAAAACTCTATATACAAGTAGGCGTTATAAAACTGTAATTGGTTTCATCAGGTTTATCATGATTGCTCTTGATTTGTACCTAATATCAAATAAAAGGAGGATGCGATTTGAAACAAGCCCTTTATGTAGTATGCATCTACTTCATTATATGTTTATTTCTTCTTCCCTTTCTTACATTTAAAAATTGGTTATTACTCACATCAACCCTTCTCCTTTTAGCATTTATAGTAGGCTATGCAACATTTAGAATAAGAAAATGGTGGGTCTCGTTTACAATTACAGCAGCATTAGTTACTTTGTACGTATATCTGATTAACAGTAACTCGTCTCTGAAAATTCCTGTGCATGTTGTGTTTATTATCGGCCTGATTTACTTAATTATTGGTGTTAGCAAGCAGCTTCGAAACAAGGGTTGACTTATAAAAACCAATCTCCAACTAGTTGTTGAACAGTTTTTCGCTGCTCAATATGTAGCATGTGACCTGCATGATTCACAATCACTCGGTTTGAATGAGGGAACTTGTCCAACAAAAACTCATAATCTTGATAACCACAAATATGATCTTGTTTTCCGAGTATAAGGAGTACTTCTTGCGGTAAGCATGATACATCAGAAAACGGTTCCTGTGAAAGAAAATACCCTTCCACTCTCCAGTCGGAGGTTAGAAAATTACGATTTGCTAATCGTCTTCCTGGTTGAACTTCTTCTAAAAAGCATTTTAGATTCTCTTCATTCTGACAAATCATTAAGGTTTCAAATGCTGCTCTCGTATCCGCATCTAGTGCGTGGAGTACTGCATGGTTCTTTTCGAGTATTACTTTTTCCGGTATGTTTCGCTCTTTTCGATGAATAGCAGGAGCCAATAATAGCAGCTTTTTTACATGGTTCCTTTTTATGTGAACGATCCCTTGTGCAAGGTATCCCCCGTAAGAAGAACCAAGCAACGCAAAGTCCTTATTCGAAAACATGATATCTATAAACTCTACTAAATTTGAAAGTATGTCATCGGTTGATTTTACGGTTGAATCAATCTTGCTGTGCCCGTGAGCAGGTAGATCCACATACACTCTTTGATAACCACGCTTGTTGTTGAATATGGGTTCCAGCCACGCCTTCATAGAACGATGGTCCGTGCCCATTGAGTGTAATAGGATTAATGGCATACCCTCACCCATCATTTCATAATGAATGCTTCCACTTTTAACTGTACAAAGCATGAACTCTAACCTTCCTTCTGAAATTGAGATTAATTAACTTAATAATTTGCCGAAAAACATTACAACAGTAAAAAATGTCATGATAAAAAGTGTCGCCACAATCGTAATGAAACTTCTTAACATCGATCTCCACCCTTGAACACCAGAAAGTCCAATGACACCTAACATTAAAGTCAATATAGTGAAGAATAAAATAATACTCAGTTTATGTATGCCTGTTGCGCTTGTAATCAAGCTATTTTGAGGAAGTACAAATAACAGAATCACACAGGTCACCGATAAATAAAAAGACACTTTGTTTAACTTTTCCATTTACTAAACCACCTCAACTTGCAGATCATGTCGAAAAGAATTTTAGAATATTCCTTTACAAGAATATTCCTTATGAGTTATATTGTATATGAAAGGAGGAACAGTTTATGGGCGAGAAACTAACAACTTTGCATGCACTTGCCGAGCCCAATCGCTTTCACATTGTTGAGCTTTTGAGAGTTGGTCCTCTTACTGTAGGAGAAATTGCCGACAGCCTTAAGCTGCGCCAACCACAGGTATCGAAGCATCTACGTGTACTTAGTGATTCTGGGCTTGTTGAGGTTCAACCTATTGCGAATCGTCGAATCTATAAGCTGCAGTCACAACCTTTCTTAGAACTAGAAGAATGGCTTGATACCTTTCGAAACATTTGGGAAGATCGGTTCGACCGCTTAGATGAATATTTAAAAGACATGAAATAAACGATAATTGGCACTACATAAATGAAGGAGGAATTAATAATGACTGTTGAAAATAAAACGAATCAATTAACTTCTAAAGTAGAAGGAAATGTACTGGTGTTAGAACGTACCTTTAATGCACCTCGCGAACTTGTGTTTAAAGCTTTTTCTGAAGAAGAACATTTGAAGCGCTGGTGGGCTCCAGGTGGCTGGACAATGTCGATCAAACAGTTTGAATTCCGTCCTGAAGGCGTTTGGCATTATTGCATGAAATGCACAGATGAGACTCAAGAATACTTTGGACACGAATCTTGGGGCAGAGCGGTATTTCATGAAATCGTGGCACCAGAAAAAATCAAGAGCGTAGACGCGTTTTCTGATGCTGAAGGCAATGTTTCTGAAGAACTGCCACAAACAGAAGTTACATTAACCTTTGTTTCAGAAGGCAACCAAACAAAACTAATCAACCGTGCAGAATATGCTTCTGCTGATGATGTGAAGACAGTTCTAGACATGGGTATGCTCGAAGGTGTGACAATGACTTGGAACCAGTTGGAAGAATTATTAGCAGAGATGAAATAAGTATTGAAGCGAAGAAAGCTAACTGCTTTTTTCGCTTTTTCATTTACTCTCTTTCCTATCCACCTTGTTAAAAAGGTAAAGAATTGCCCTAACACTTAGATAAAGCGCAGGAATTCCGATAACCAAGTAGAGTATTCCTTCTGGCATAAATTTATCATAATAGTAAAGAAACAATACAGCCCAAATAAAGATCGTAGTGTATTTGATTACATTTTTCATTTCTAATAAAACATCCCTTTTTCGCTCAAATGATTTACAAGTTTATAAGAATCAACCTTCTAACGATCCAAATTCTTTTAGGAATTCATTAATATCATTACGAGCTTCCTCTACATCCCCATAGTAGCCATCAACTGCCATTTCCCACCTATCTGTTAGATTAATAATCGACCTTTCAATATCATCACAGCTCTCTGGAATGTGACCAACAAGACGATACATATATGTACATATTTCCGTTACATCACTCGTTTGACTTAACTCATCATAAAGTAGACTTAGAATTCCTTGAATCGGACGCGCCTCATCACATTCTCCTTTTACATCGGTTAACTTTGAACATACCGAAGCTATAGTAGCATTAGAAGATAACGAGATTTCAAGAATTTCGTATGGAGGTTGATCCAACTTCTCTATTAATTGATCGGCCCATTCGATGACAGCCTTCACTTGAAAGAAGCCGATAAAAAGACCTAAACGATAGATTTCTGATTGTACTTTAATTTCCATACCATGCACCTAAACCATTCAATATTTTTCATTGATCTCTTTCAACAACTTTATAATCTCTTCATTTTGTTTATTGTTCTTTCTAAGTTGCACATCAATGCCCAGCAAAGTAAACACCACGATAACTATGATTGCAATTCCGGTCATATACATTTTTAGTTCACGGTATCTTTCATGCATTTTAACATCTGTTGGATTGCGCCAAGGTGATATGCAGAGTGCGCCAACGAACCTACTAATTCATTTGCCAAGTCTTCTGTCCAATGGATATGATCGATCTTTTCTAAAAGACGTTGGTATTCATTCCTCAATCCTTCTTGAATGGAATGCCAGTCGTCTTCGCTAACTGCTTGAATTTCCCAGCTTTTATTCCAATCAATTGTTGGAAATGCCCCATCATACAACCATTCATTGGTTCCCCACATATGGTATCGAATATGATCGGTATGAGCTGCGAGTGTTGTTCCATAGATTTGTTTTGATGCATCAGCAGCAGTTAGTTGAGATAAAACTCCAAATATGCCTGAGTCTGGTTTTGTATTCGTAAACCAGCTAATGGTCACCGGTTTTTGTGGTCCATCAAATGCTTCTTGTAACATCCTTTTCAATCCCGCTTCTAACGGATGATTCATCCTAACCACTCCTCACATAATCTACTAACTCTTTCCATAAAAAAGTGCACTTCTCCTTCTAGAAGAAATGCACGTTCTTTGTTAAGCGTTGGATTGCTCTTTAATACTATGTGTACTATTTGCCAGATCGACTACAAACGTATTACCTTTCGAGTTCTCAATCGTGTTCATCAAGCGAAGCTTCGCTAATTCTGGGTTGTTCTCCAGCATTTTAGCCGTATTCGCTAGACTTCTTAAAGTAGCTGCTTCTCCTCTAGCTCTCTCCAGTGAGGATTGCGCTTCTTTTTTCGCTTTGATCACTTCAAGAAATGCTTTTTTTAGTTCAGCAGATAACATAATATCTTTTATGTCTACTGAGAGAATGGATAATCCTGCAAACGCGTTATCAACAAGAAGTTGTTGAAGCGATTCATTTACTTCATTCCGCTTGCTCAACAGGTCATCTAATTCTAACGAAGATACTACATCACGCAGTTTGAGCTGCACGTTCATGTACACATGCTCTTCATAATCTTCATATTCAGAGATCAGAATTTGTGGATCAGTAATTTGATATTTTACAGCAACACTAATCTTTACACTAAGTTGATCAGCCGTTAATAACTCTTGCCCGTTCAGCTGCAGGATCGTCGGTCTCATATCAAAAACCATGATCTCTGTAGAGGCTGGAGAATACTTATGCTTACCTGGGCCTACACTCTCCTGAAAAGCCCCATATTTAAACTTCACACCACGTTCATACTCGTACACCGTTACCGAAGCAAAAAATTTCTTGATGATCGATAGAATGGCAAACACAACAATAAACACGAACCCAATGACTACAAGATATTCTAAAAATGATTCCATCCCAATTCCCCTTACTTTAAATACGTATAAAACCACCCAACAGACTTGGAGAAAACAATGGAGGTCTTACCTGCAAAATTGTTCACTCCTAATAGCCATTGAGTGGCTTCATTTAGGGCTTCGAACCCAAAACTGGTTCCACAGCGGTATACCAGTTGCCAAAAGTTGAGAAAGCCGATCAGTAACACCGTTTAAAGATTTTAAACGAAGGCTTTGCATTTCTCCAAGAATTAAATTATATCAAGATATTTAGGAAAAAAGTACATCATTTAGAAAATATTGTTCTTTAAATACAGAATGCAAAAGCGTAAAGTTAAAATATGGAAAGTTGATAATAGGAGGAAAAAGAATGGACAATTGGGTGTTTGTGTTCTTGGCAAATATCATCGGAGGGATTATCGTCTTTTTTGCTCTCATGTTTTTGTTAAGTTTGGGCGGAGCATCAATGGATACTGCCTTCTTTATCGGAATTTTTCTGTTTGTTCAGCTTAGTTTTATCACGACAATTCTATTTCAAATTCTGCACAGAATTAAGAAGTTGGAGAGTCAGCAGACTACAACCGATGAACAATAGCAGTAACAAAATAAACGCTTGGATCTCCTCCAAGCGTATTAACTCTCCACTTCAACTTCTTTATTTTTGAACATCATAACTTGTACGATTTTTTCTTTTAGCATTAAGAAATAGCCATATTGAGAAGATCATCATGATACAAAAAGTTATGTTTTGCGCTATGCCTATACTATTACTCCAGCTTCGATAACCATTTAGCAAGAGTTGTAGCGTTAATCCCACAGGTAAAAGGAGTAAGACATATGGGGTCTTTTTATATAAAAAGCCTGCAGCTACACCGATACAGCCGCCGACTAATGACGTTCCATACCAAGTGACATATACAGTGATGATCTCCTTAGTAGTTGATTGAATCGCTGTTTCTTCAAAAACACTGCCTATTATGAAATAAAACGTAATAGCCATTGTCGTGTAGATGGCACCGAACAAAATTCCTTCTTTTAAGTTCCTACCATACAAATAACCCACAATCATTGCTACGATAAACCACATTGGTAAAGAATTAATCATGATTGCTATATAAGACGTGACCGTTTCGAGTGCTGAAACGTTAGAGCCCTCACCAAAATACGGGGAATGATCAGAAACCACTGAAAAGCAACCAACGATTAGAGCTACTACTACTGAAAATAATATAAAGTTTCTCCAATGCTTTAGTTTCATTTGATTGTCATTCAAAGTTTTTCCTCCAAACCAAACTGAATTATAACTATTCATGTGGTCTTTAAATGATGGATAGCCCTAGGATTTGGTCAGTAAATAAGACCATTTCGTCTAACTCTCTTTTTTGATCTGGATTTAAGATAGGACTTATGGTGACATCTTTTATATGGAGTGGTGCCGTTACATTCAAAGCGGTCATCGTTTCTGGCAAAGTTTCAAGTCTGCTCCCCAGTTCTGTTAACCCTTCTGAAAAGAAGTACTTATTGTTTTCTTCCTCTTCATGTGTAAAGTGATTAATCTTACCTTGGATATAAGCATTTTGTGTGATAATTAATAGTTGGCTATCAGGACCAATCGTCTTTATCGAACCATCATAATCTTTAGTGAATTTATGTAATACATCATCAAAAGTCGTAGTTATGGCTTTTTTGTAATCAAATACATGATTCAATTCTTTAACATTAATCATATTTATCTCCCTCTACATACACACTAATTTGAGATAGTCTTCACGAAGAATTCCATACACCGCACAGTCTTTATACTGATTCTTTGCATTGCGGATCATGTGGCGGATCACGCCTTCTTGTTTCATTCCAACTTTGGCCATAATCCTACCTGAAGCAGGATTGTCGGTGTTATGTGCAGCTGAGATCTTATGGATGTTCATCTGTCGAAAGCCGAACTCTACCACAGCTTGCAACGCCTCAGTTCCGTACCCATGGTTCCACCACTTGAATCCAAGCGAATAGCTTACCTCACAATTATCAGTCGAGCTATCAAAATCGTACAGATCGATTTCTCCAATCAGTTCACCTGTTTCTTTTAACTCAATACCCCAATAACAATATTCCTGATCTTCATACTGACTGACGATCTTTTTCACCCGCTCTTCTGTTTGAGCGATGATCGTGTGAGCTGCGTTCACTCGATTGTCTGCGACGCGTTCGTCTGAAAGCCAATGGTCAAATATGTTTTGAGTGTCGGATGGTTTCAAAGAACGAAGAAGTAGTCGGTCAGTTTCTAAAACGGGAGTTCCGGAATACTTAATCATATACACACCTCATACATAGCGAAAGACTGCTATTTTGTCACGTACCAATATACGAACAACCCTATGGCGATGACCGCCCAAACAATTGACTGCAAATATCTTCTCATTTAAAAAAATCCTTCCATAATAAAGCTGAAACCAAAGATAAAACTATTCAATCCATACTCCAGCTTTCATCTTCTGAAACCAATTCTGTATCCAATTTTCAGGCATGGACACCGTATTCAGATCGAGTGCTCTTAATTGTTTATCTGTATACGTATTGACTAAGTATAAATCCCACTGACACTCGATATCTCTGGCTATGAAAAAGGTAAGATCTCCTTTTTCGTCAAGATCTTCTTCTTCCCACGCCATCGTTAAGTTATCGCACCATTTCGCAAGTTCGTATTGAGAATACTCACTCTTATTCTCACAAAAATTCTTTAACAGCTGTTTCAGATTTTCATATGAATACTCGTGATTAATTATAGTCTCATTCCAGTTCCAACTCATACAAAGTCCACCTCGATCTCAGCTCCGACGTTTGACGCGAATGTGAGGATGTCTTTCTCTAAATACAAAGCCGGAGCTTGCCCGTTTTCCATTCGAATTACAATACAGATTATACTCGCTAAGCCAAACTCCGCTTGTAATTCATTAATGATTGAGCATTTATCTCTCAACCGATTCATCACTTGCATAAGCTGTTCATTCACATCGAGCGAGTATTGGTATTCTGTTCCGTACTCCCAATTTGTTTCTTTCCTGCGGAGTGAAGAATTGGCTGAAATTTAATCTCCCTTTTTATAACTTTCAGTTGGTGTGATCTCTAGTCTTCTCGTCACTTCATTTATAGAAAAGTCATCGCCAAAAAGGGAGAAGTACACTTTCACTTCAGTTTTGTTCATTGCATCTCCCATCAATCCGTTACTTGTTTTTTCCATTTAAAGAGGTGGATTTTCTACACCCAAATGAATCCATTCTTCTTTCGGTGGTCCATAAACCCCAAAAGGTTTAATTCCCGCTTGACGCATTAAGATTGTTACTTGTCCACGATGGTGAACAATGTGCTTGATAAGTCCTATCAGAATCTGAGCGTTTGTTTCCTCTCTACCGAAGGCCGTTTGCACTTCTTTCAAGGTTTCGTCTGTCCATTGCTCTTCAATGGCTCTCGTTGCAGCAGAACTTAAATCTTTAAAAGTGTCAGCAATCTCTTTAGCTGATATTGGAACCTCTTCTGTATGTTTTACTTTATCTGTTTTCAATCCAAAATGAGCTAAGTACTCTGGAATATTAGTGGTAAGATGCCATGCGATTCTCCCTAACGTTCGTCCTTCCGAGTAAACTTTCTGTTGCAACGATTCATCGGTTAAACCATCTAACACCTTTTGCGTTAGCGTTGCTTCGCGATTCCATTCTCGAATAAAATCCGCAATGGTTATATACATATGTAAGACCTCCATTTTCTGTATGATATAAACCTTAACCTCGAGAGAAAAATAGAACTTATCCTAAATCATTCAACAAAACCACTTCACCTGTCTCAGCATTCACGCCATGGTGACAATCTAACTTACCGCATAGAACATACTGCTTCTCTTCATCGTCATACACATAAAAAGGCTTAAGCTCAAACAAACCTTTTAACTTCTCGTACGCTTCTTCTTGTGTCACGGTCACATCGCCTGATTCTTCAAAGGAATGATACATCTCTAACATGAACTGGTTGTCGATATAGTTCACAACGTCGATCGAGTTGGGATCAAGGAGTATTGAAAGTTTTCTTTCAAACACTCTTGTTTCATGCTGGTCTGTTCTAAGTGTTGCAATCAAGTATTTTTTGTCACGATGCAGATTTGTCACACGCCATTTCCCTGAGTCCTCAGGATACTCCTGACGTAACAAACGTTCTACAGCCTGCACACAACTCTTCTCTTCTTCCTCTGTAATGGGTCGAGTGGTTGGAGAAGGTGTGCAGGCAAAGGCTTCAACAGGCGTAATCTCTTCTTGCAAATCAATTTCTTCTCGTTCAAAAAAAGCTTTAGAGATTGGCTCTTCCCATTGCAGAATGTGATTCACTTTTTTTGAAGTCCCACCATCTTGAAGCATTTCAAATGGTTTAGTCGACTGATCATCGTTTTTTATGTAAATCTCTTCAAACGCATACACCGCAAATAACTTCTTTTGTTCAAACGACGGATATTCTAATCTCTTCACTTGTTTCTTAGCTATGTGTTTCGCTTTCTCTAAGGAAAGAGTATAGGATTCGCGTTTTACCGTATCACCCGTTGGAAAATCTCCATGAACTGAAAAGAAGATTAGCTGTCGTTTATCATTCCATTTCACTTCAATCATTCCAGACGGCGAGATAGGAGTATTGTCTATAAATGAACGAAATTCTATTTCATTTTCTGTCTGTTTATGTATTTGAAACTGCTCGTTATATGTCAATCCTGTTTCTTGTTCGATCCACTTAATTACTTCCTCAGTTCCACTATTAAATGTGATTCCATCTTGTGCATAGGTCTCGCCCATAACAAAGATTGCGGTCTCTAATTTTCCAGTGTTAACGTTGTATTCAATAATCGCTGTACCTTCTGGATTCGAACCATCTTCATCGGACTCCGTTCCATTCGGAAACCACTCCAAACAAAGTGTGTAACTCGTTTCGTTGAAGTGGTTCACGTTTCTCCAGAGACTATGATGATGTAAATAGTAGTTTCCTAGTCCGAACGTTGTTTTGGCTTGATCTACGAATGTTTGTATTCTGCTATCCACTACTCTCGCTCCTTTTGTGACTGTTCGCCAAGTTCTCCCATGACGATGAATAAGATCCAGACTCCAAGAACGACCACAACCCCGTAACCTACATAGTACAAAACTGTGTTTATAAACCAGATTAAGGCGCCAAATGGACCAAAACGTTCCAGATCCACTAGACTTAGTGACATAAACCCAAGTCCGACTAGAAATCCATAAAGCAGGTGCTGCAGTCTGTTCATCGGAATCCCCTCCTCCTTCACCTTACTTCTTTTCTAAATAGATATACTCATCCACCGTGTTCATAGCTGAAGAGGCTTTTAGAATCTTCATACCTTTTAACCGGCTGCCACACTGAAAATGAACCGTGTCATCTGCACCGATCTGGATCTTGTGCGTTGCGCTCTCAACCCAGTCGATCTGCATCTTCACAATATACTCACCAGGAGCTACATCCAGTTGTTTCGTTTCTCCGTCTTTGATCTGTTCTGTCTTGCTCTCGTTCAGGTAAATATCAAACTTTCTCATCTTATTCATGAACTGACTGTCTCTCTTAAACACTAATTTCGCCATTTTCGTCCCATCCTTTTCTATGAATCTTACAAGTTATTACATTCTTTTATTATATACTTCATATAGCTGAGTGCATCATTTCTTCTCTTCCTCATCGATCCGTAATGCGAGAACTTATTTTCATTTCGGATACGCAGTGCTTCTCGGATGATTTGATGATACTCTTCAGGAACCGTTTGTAATGCATATTCACCAGCTCCCTCTTTTGACGTGATATCTTCTTCTCTTATCGAATAATAAAGACGCGTCACACCAAGTACTCCCCACTCAATCATGTTTGCACTCATATATAGTCCTATAAACTGAAGAGACGGAAAACGCTCACAGTTCTTCATCCAGTTCAGCCAATAACCGTTAATGTTCTCGACCAAGTTTGTTTTCAATTCTGTCCAATCTACAGATAGATTATATGTTTCAATCGGCAGTCCTTTAACAACCATGCCGTATGTCTGAAGTTGGTAAGTATCGATCCAATTACGGTAAAAAGGTCGATAACTTTGAAGCTTTCCTTCATTAAAATACGGACAAGAAGAATTACCGTTATTCTCACTCTCTAAATCTTCACGCATCAGATACATGCCATCTAAGCTCGGCTTCGGATACTCTTTTCTCATCTCATGGTGAATCTCTTTCAATACATCTACTTCTGATTCTGTTAGCTTTTCTTTTGTTACAGCGTAAAAGTCGATGTCACTTAATCCTTCTTGATAAGATCCAATGGAAATAGAGCCGAATAGATAAAATGACTCTAACTTGTTTGGCAGCTTCTTCTCTATTTTTTCAAAGTAAGAATTCAATACTTCCTTTACTTCTTCAGGTATACGTTTTGGTTCATTTCTTGTTTGCGTTTGGGTCATGCCGTTAGCCTCTTTTCATGAACACGTTGTATTCCTATATTTTAGCATATTTATCCAATCGACTCAGAATGAATTGACATACAACCAAAAGGTGTTATATTCTAAACGTACAACCAAATGGTTACATATTAAGACGAGGAGATGAAAGCTTGTGTCAACACTACCAGATATTAAACAAACCGCAACCTTTAACGCACCGATTCAAAAAGTGTGGGATTCTGTATCAACATCAGAAGGCATGTCATTGTGGTTCATGCCAAATGACTTTAAAGCTGAAGAAGGTCACGAGTTTCACATCCAGTCCCCTTTTGGACCTTCACCATGTAAAGTGCTCGTGATCGATGAACCGCATAAGCTATCGTTTGCATGGGACACAGACGGCTGGGTCGTGACGTTTCTGTTAGAGGAAAAAGGAGATCAGACAGAGTTCACACTGATCCACAGCGGGTGGAAAGAAGAAGACGCAAACGTTGGAAAAGCGAATCAAAAGGCGCAAGATGTGCGGGACCGCATGAACGGCGGATGGGTTGGTATTGTAAATGAAAGACTGAAAAAGGTTGTAGAGGGTTAAGTGGCAGCACCAGCAGAAAAACACGATGTTTTTAAAGCTATTGCCGATCCGACAAGACGTGAAGTATTAAGGCTGCTTTCTGAACATGAGCGGCCAATCTCAGAGATTGCTGATCACTTTGACATGAGCCGGACTGCTGTGACGAAGCATCTACAGATTTTAACGGAGGCTGAGCTTATTTCTGGCAGAAAAGAAGGCAGGGAGAAAATTTATCAGATGCATCCAGAGCCTTTAACCGAAGTGAAACAGTGGCTAGCTTATTACGAGAAGTTTTGGGGTAACAAGTTGGCTATGTTGAAGCATCTTGTTGAGGATCACACTAACAAACTGGACAGGTAAAAAGCTTAAGAGCATAAATCCCTTAAGCTTTTCTATCAATTATTTATCCATTGTTAAATTGATCAAATAGGATTCTATTAAAATGAGCTTGAAATATTAATAACCTAGTTAATAGCTCTCTTAAACAGATTTTTTAAAGAAGTTCACACACATTAGGTAAATCGAATTTTATTTCATATGGAGAATAATAACTAATGTTGCCAATTGACATTTTTTTTTCGATATTATTCTTTAACCCAATTAAATTCCCATCTGCTAGTTTGATAAAAACTTCCCCATTATCCTCTATGATTTTGGAGTGATTCTCACCATAATGAAGATTGTAAGCAGCCTTAACAGGATTTAAATATTGAATTTGTTCATCCATGGTATATTTTTTATGTTCTGCTTTAACTAAATATAATAAAAGTTCTAAACCAAGTAGGCGATTCAAATGTTCATGCTTCATTTGGTTTTGATAATTTCTTAAGCACTTATAACAAGACGATTCACAATCATTTATACATTCGCTAAGCAAACTTATTGTTTCTTTGATAATTTCTTCAATATGCATTCCTGCTACAAAGGAATAACCTGCACCTCCAGATAAAGTGTCAAATAAATATAAATCAGCATAGCTCTCCCCTTGTTCGTTATGCACAATTCTGTAGCCCACTGTTAACTCCTGTGCATCAATATCTAAGACTCTACTTGCGCCTAAGACAAGCCCTTCTCCTAATGTAAGTAAGGCATCATGCAACCATTGTTTATTAGCATTAAAGTCAATATACTCACTCATACTTAAACGGATTAAAAATAAATCTGATGTGAATTTATTTCCTAGATAAATTAGGTGTACGTTACCAGAACATTTTTTTTCAATCATACCTTGACGTTGGAATGGTTTATAGTGCCCTTTGGATAAATCATCATTTTCAATGACGGGTTTAATGAATCCACAATCTTCACACATAATGAAACCACTTTCACCATCTATGCCCCTATTCATGACAATAAGTTCTTCATCTTCTCTGTGCTCATATTTAATAAAACCATGTTTATTTAATGTTTTAAAATCAAATTTAACTTTTTCATTCGGAACAGGTAACTGAGGTGTACTAGCAAAACTATACTCTTGTGTTAAATCACCTTTTGATACCTCTTTACCTCTTTCTGGTGAAAAACCCGTTGGACGAATGTATGGCATTGATTTTAATTTTTCCTTACAGTTTGGACATTTTTCAGCAGACTCACTAGTTAATTCTGTATAGTTACATTTCACACATACTGCCACATATTCATCGTGCAAATTTATTTCTTGGGCTGGTGCTTCCGGGTTTTTTGAAAATGGATTAAAAATACCTCCTATGCGATAAGTCTTCTTGTTAACAACAATTTGTCTCCCAGGTGCATATTCACCTAAAGCACGATTAAGCTCTAACTGGGGTCTTTGTTCCATAATTACTTTATTATTTTTATCACGGCCTTGAATATAAAGACTTGTTAAATCTGTAGGAAACGCGTAAGTAGGTAAAAAACCATGATTAAACAAAAAGTTCAGCAGTAATTCATCTGGATGTGGCTCTGTAAACTGATCATCTTCAGCAATTAAATCTTCATATTCTAATAATCCTTTTTCAATCTCAACGAAAGCATCATCTAAATCTTGTCCTATATTTTCAGAAGCTTGTTTAATAAGTCCCCATTTTTCCCCGTCATTTTTTATTGCTTCTTCAGGAATAATAGCAAAAATTTCAGGATGTTTTTTAAATTGTGTTTTTACCTGTTTTGCTAACCAATCTTCAAAACTATCTAAATTAAATTGTGAAGATCCTTTAAAGAAATCACTAGTAGTTCCAAGGGATTCAGAAATATTACTTGTCGCTAGTTCCCCCTCCTGTGAAAAGTTGTGAAAATAAGTTTGAATAAGCAAAGCGTTTAAATGACGCTTAATAATCTTTTTATTATTAATATATATTAGTGCATCGCGAGTTTCTCCACTAATAATTAACTCGGGATTATTAAAGTAATAGTGATCGTGTGGACCATCTTGTGCATACGTAACAACTGTTGATAGTGATGAACCACGACGCCCTGCCCGCCCGGCTCTTTGCTGATAATTTTCGCGCTGTGGTGGGATATTTCGCATACCAACAGCCGTTAAAGAACCGATATCAATGCCCACTTCCATCGTAGTAGTACAACTTAATATATCTACAATACCTAGACTTTCTTCAAGAACAATATCTTGAAAGGCCATCTCATATTGTTCTGTGGTTGCTAAAGCAATACTTTGATCTTTTTGTGATAATTGCGCTGTGTGTTCTTCAACTGAGACATTTGTAATTCTTTCCCCATTTAAAACTTCTTCAATTGGTGTACGCCAATACCCCTTTTCTGCTTTCAAAATTTTACTGTCTGAACTCAATTCTATTATGGAAATTGCATTACAACTTGGACAATTATTGTGTGGAATAACTGCATGAATTTGTTTACACGAAGTACATTTATACCATGTGAAATTTATACCATCAATAATTTTTAACTTATCTAAATCTAAATAATACTTATCTAACTGACTTCTACAAAGTTGTTCAAACAAATGTTGAATAAGTGTCCCGTAATTATCTTCTCCTACGTAAGATTTAATAATTGTTTTAAGTTGTTTTGAAATATTATGTCTAGTTTTTCCCCATACTGAATCATCCCGATACAACCCAAGCAATTCACGTCTATCAAAAGAATCCAGGCTAATATCAATAGCAATATCGTCTAATAATTCTTTAATAAACAGTATTGCGACCTTCTCTAAATTATCTTTACTAATCCATTCTTGCACCTGCGCATTTCGATATAGTCGTTTCATATTCGCTGGTGCTACAATTCCGGTAGTTGTATCATAAATTGAATATCCAGGAGAAGAAATAATTTCTAACATACATAATTTAAATTCTTCTCGAATCGATATGGAAATCTCCTCAAATTCAACATCAGATAATTTTTTTTCATAAAAATCATTGAAGTAACTTTTTACATCCTTCATTAAATCTTTTCTTTGCAATTGAGAAAATAATAGTAAGCGATTCTCATGAATGAAATGAAGAACAGTAGGATACAATTCGCGACCAATCGTAGCACGTATTCCTTGTTTTTCAAGCTCAAATGCAGCTTTTAAAATTAATTGACGTACTGCGTCCTTTTCAACTTCTTTAGGAATATCTCGTGCGAGACGTGCTGCCTTTTGACGTCCATCAGAAAAAATTAAAACTTTTCGCCCTTCATTTATGTTTTCTGCTTTCCCTTCCATTGGTGGTTGTATATTAAATTGCTCACGAATTAAGTTAGCAAAAGGTTGTTCCCCTTTTATCCGTAAATCTCGTATATTAAACTTGGCATTCCTCAAACAACATGGACATTTTTCAAATGAACGTGCATTTGAGTAAAATTTGTTATGTTTTCTGGTAGAAACTTTTTCAACAGACTCATATACTTGAATGTATCCTTCCATTGAAGTTGGTGGTTCATTGCTAATATAGCCTGTTTCAATATGCAACCATAATGGAGCAATTCTTTTCTTCTCTAAAGCATCTGGATGTGGTTGTTCAACTAATAAATGAATTTCAGTTAATTTCTCCCCTATAATTCCATGGCCACTTTCATTCCAAAGATAAGTTGGATAACCAGAATCTTCCTGAAAAAAACCTTTAATAAAAGTAGATCCACAATTACGATGTGTTAAAACTTCATAAACACGCGCACCACAATTACAAGTTATACGATAATCATCATAAATCTTTCCTAGTATCCCATTTTGATTACAGTTTTTACATTTTGGATTTAAGCAGGAATATATTCCAGATAATCCCCTGAAAAAAATATGCACACGAGCTGGTAACAATACACGTCCATCTTTATTCGCAGCATTTGCCAATAATATAAGATTACTAATAGCTTTTTCAGCTAGTTCTTGCTCAATATCTGGACATACTATAGATACTATTTCCTTTAATGAAGTTGCTTGTCCACTAATTTGAGCAATTATTTTCTCTAATGGGCCAAATCCATCTAATTGTTCATATAAATATCGAGGAAATTCTTTTTTTTCAGATGGAGGATTTGGCCATTTCATAGATTTAAAGAATCCTTTCATCTCATGGAACTCATCAATATAATCTGTTTTAAAATCAATAAAAGTAGAACTACTCAAACTCGCTAAAATTTGTAATTCTTCTATAGTTATTAACCGAGCTGGAGGACGTTTCTCTTTTGTTCCTTTTATAAGCTTAAAACGACGTTTTATAGGTTTTCCAGTTAATTGTTCTGCAAACTTAATAGGACCGGTTTCATCTTCTTCTTTTCCTAAACTAGCAGAAGTTAGTATACATTTCATTCGATCACGTTCAATTCCTAAGCGTGATTGGAGACGTCGAATTAACAAGGCGACTTCTGCACCACCGGTACCACGATACATATGAGCTTCGTCTAGAATTAATATAAAGTGATTTTCTTCACTTTCATCTAACCATTCTTTAGTTTGTTCCCAAATAGACCGTTCAATAGGACGCATTAGCATATATTCTAGCATGGAGTAGTTAGTAACAAGTATATCCGGAGGTGTATCTTGCATCTCATGACGTGTAAATAGCTCTGCATCTGAAGGTTTGCCACGGTAACGATCTCGATTATTTTTTTTAGAATTCAAAAATGATTGTAAATCCTTAGCTGGCCATTTCCCTCTTTCTTTCATCTGCTCTACTTTATCAGGCATTGTATCTTCTAATTTTGTATAGTATTTTAATATATCATTTAATTGATATCGGTCTTTAGTCGCCGAATGTTCTCCGGCATAAGGTGTTCTAGATGTGTACATCCCAAATTGAACATTTCTACTTTGAGTATCATTAAACATTTTTTTTAAACGTTCATCACCAAATAAACGGCGTAAACGAGTCATTTGATCACTAACCAAAGCATTCATTGGATAGAGAATTAATGCGCGTACAGCTCGTTTTTTAAAAATTTGAGGGTTTTCACTAGCTTCTTTATATAATGAATTTAGTATCGGATGTAAAAAAGATTCCGTTTTCCCCGAACCGGTACCTGTTGAAACAATTAAATCATTATGATCGTTTAAAAAAGCTTCCATAGCTTCTTGTTGATGTAGATATGGTCGAGGAAATACACCAACAGATGGTTTTAAGGATGCTAACTCAGTCATTAACTCTTGAGCATATTCTGGGATATTCATACTAACAAATTCTTTTCCAGATTCATATACAGGTGTTGATTCAATATAAGGTTCTGTTGAAAGCACACCTGATTTATTAAGTAATTCAGTACGCTTTTTTTGAAGCGATGGTTCACTGATTGGATATTGAGTTTCAATATATTCAGCTAATTTTCGATGTAATCGTTTACTTACATAATTAATTGAGTACTCCATTCTTGGCGACAACTCCTTCTTCATTTAATTTACAATATGCCAATATACTACGAACATTATTGATTTGATCTTCGGTAGTAAAATAGCTTTTGGGCCATCTATTCTCATTCGGCGTCGCTATCAATCGTAATAGTATATTTTCTTCTCTAGGAAGTGAATAAGGAAGTTTAATCTCAAAACACCCATAATTATGGTTAATTAATTGGTATGTCAAGGTTGCATTTCCAAAAAAACGTAGAGCGTATCGTAGTCGAACGAACATATTGCTAACTATTTGAGTGACATACCATTCTCCATTTTTCCACTGTGCAAAATATTTTTCTGGTTTTATTTTGTTACCAAATTCTCGATCAAAGTAAAGAATATAAAATTTCCCTTCTTGCATATTCTTAATAGTAGATGTTTTAAATGAACCTTTTTCAGTGAAGTACATCATCTCTTTAGGTTCAATGTCATGATTGTTTGTTATTTTTTTTGTGTATACACTTAGTAACTTTTCAAAAGGTGGACGATAAATATACTCGTTAAGTGTTAGGGTTATTGGTAACTGTTTATCAGTCAGTTGCCCCAAACCAAATCGATTTTGTGTTGGAGGTTTTAAAGCACTTATTGATATATATTGTCCATCCGGTAGTTTAATTGTTCTCTCTGGTAAAAGTGAATAATAGCTATTACCCACATGTATGATTTCTCCTTGTTGGGAAAGGAAATGAATAAACTGAATAGGGACTGATCTTTTTTCATCTTTAAAAAAAGAGAGGAATTTATCAGTTTCTTTATTAAATAGTCTCTCAAGAACAGGTACTAATCTATGAGAGTGTACTTTATTAGTTTGAAACTCCTCACAAAAACCAATAATTAATTGCTTAACATAATAGCTGTAATGATTAATGTTTTGTTGTAGTGAAATATATTCATTAATCATTAAGCTTCGACTCCTACTTCATTATTTTGATTTAACTTGAGTGAATTCTTGAATACTTTGTAACACCACTCGAATAATTCTTCTTCAGAAATGAAGAATTGTAAGTAGTTTAACCATCCAATTAATTGATTTGGTACATTTACATCAATGCCTTCATTATCTTCAATCCATTCTCTAAAGTCTCTACGAATAGAAATTGAATTTTCTACCACAACAGATTCGTTGACTTTTTCAAGCATTAATTGTCCAGGTTGAAGTGAATTAAAGTTGTGCCTTGTCATAAAACGAGACATATAATCCATTGAATTAATTATTGGTGCATGAGGCATTTTTTCAATTAAAGCATTAGCTTCTTCTATAGAATCAATTGTAATAAATACTAAATCAGGAATTATTAATTCTTCAATCCATTTATTTTGTTTAAAATGAACTGGTAAAGTATATAACGCAGCAGTAGTGTGTGGATTATGAATAATAAGTGTTTTTACTGCTTCATTCCTCGTGAATCTTGCATACTCATGATTTAATTGAGTTAAACTGAAGGTTTCTATTTCAGGAATTACTGTTAACATTTGCTCAGACGAAATTGTTTTTGCAATACATTTTGATAATTCAAAGCTACTTTCACCAAAAATAATAATAGGCTCATGAAGGATAACAGCAGTTGAAATTGTTGCAGCTAATGTACCATTTTCATCATTTCCTTTAAAAATTGCAAGGTTATTATTAAGTAACTCTTTAAAATCGCTAACGCTCATTAATGATTTCCCTAGATTAGATTGAAATTGAGCATAGCTGAGTTGAGTACTGTTCACTGATGAAAAAGTAGCCATTGAATAATTTGGAATATTTGATATAGCCAATTGTTCCGCATATACACTCGCAAAATTATTACGTAAGCGCTCTATTTTATCATGCATAATTTTTTCAATTTCAGTAATATTGCTTTTTAAGTTCTCTAATACTTTGGATTCATTAACATAGGCATTTTTCAACTTTTCTAATTCTTGCTTTTTCTTATTATTTTCTTTTTCTAATTTTGCATTGGCTTTTAAAAACTTATTATATTCATTTTCAAATAATTCTTTTACACGTTTATCAATAATACTTTTTGTTATGTCTAACTCTAATATTAATTCAGTAAATACCGATATTTCTTCATCCTTAAGCGTATGACCTTTCATTATCTTAATTGCTCTATATAAGCGTTCTTGGATGTGTGTACCCTGAACATTATCTGAATTGTACCATTCTTTTAATCTAGCAATCATTTTTCTAGATAATTCAGCAAACTCGGCATTATCCTTTAGTTGTTTTAGAGCATCACTAATTACACGCTGTTCATTTGCAACATCAATCCAGCCTTTTAAATTTAATGAGTCTAATTGATTTATACAAAAATAACGTTCTTGGTTTTTATCAAAAATAGCTGTAATATCAATTTCTTGTTCATAGTATGGTATATAATTTTCTTCTTTACATCGGTATATTCCGTTAGTAAACTCCATTTGTACAGGACCTAATAAATAGTCATCTGCTGTTCTAAAGATAACTTGGTTAGAAATAACAAATGGAATTGATAGTCCTTTACTTAATAAATCCTCTATTTGATATCTATCTTTCTCAATAGTTTCATCAAGGTCAATAACTTCAAATAATTTATAATTTATAATTTCTTTTCCTAATAAATATTTACAAGAGGTAGGTCTCGAAATATCGAATGTGTTAGATTCTATAAGTTCATGAAAGCGGAATACTTCCTTCAGGGGTGGTTGATAAAAATCTGTTATAAAAATTTTACCTGTATTAGGGAATATGGTATATAACTCATCTTCATTTAATACTTCTAACTTTCTACCATCATAAATCCCATAAGGTTTCGCACCAGCAGCTTCAATTGTATATCCATCTTTTTGAACTGTTCTTTTATAGATTTTAACTAAAGCAATCATTAAAAATGTCTCATCTCCTTAATTACTTCTCCAACTGGTTTAGGAACACGTAGGCCAAAACGGCGAATATTATAAAGGATTTTATCTTTATAAATAAAGTCACTGTTCATTACAATTGACTGAAGTAATCTAATTTCTTCTACTAAACAAATGACTTTTGGATATAAATAGTGCCTTTCATACAAGCTGAGAATACTTTCAAACTCTATTTCACTTGAAAATTCTAAGGTTTTGTGAACATTGATACTCCATAAAGTAGGAAAATCCACACGAATAGGAGAATTAAAAGTATACGTTGCATTTGATTTTATTTCATAATTAATATCTGTCTCAGTTGTTACTAGTACATTTAAATTTGATTCAAATTCTATTTGATTTATGTTTAAATCACGAAAAGTAAATAATGCATCTCTATTATTGATTGCTGCTTGACCATCAAAGTCAAAGGTATGCTCTAACTCAGGGTTGTAAAGTATTGTTAGAATTTCAGTAATTTCTTGTTCAATATAAAGCTGATAGTAGCCTTTATTTTGTAAATCAAGTTCTACAATCTGATTATTTGGTACTTTTAATACTTGACGATGAAAATTTGGATGTTCCAAAATCACACGCTGTTCCTTATGTCTTATACCAATATTAGTGAGTAGCCAAAAACTTTTACGACTATTTAATTCTACAGTCGATCCGTTTTTTTTAAACGATATTGGCGGAAGAATATCTAAATGACATGTAGCAGGCAATAATGTATAGGATATAACTTTCAAAAACCAATTTTGTAAATTATCTGAAAAATAAGTTGGCACGTTTAATTCATATAAATAATAATTATCGTAGTATGCTTGGCTAATCAATTCTAAATCTGGATGTATATGGATTACAGGTGTTGATGACACTATAAAAAAACGACCCGATAATGTAATTTTGCGATAAGGGATACTAATAAACTGACCTTGAATTTCTTTAAATATTAGTGGGCCATTTAATAGAGGCTCATAAATACCACTAATATTTAGACCTAGCCTTTTTTCATATAGGTGATTAGAGCATATAAAAGTATATCTATCTAATAGAGGAACTTCTTCCTCACTAGCTTTACGAGTTGGTAATAGACGTACAGAATTTAACTTTAATTCCGGAATTTCTCTACATTGATATGTATAGTATAAGTTATCAATATGTATATTCACATTTACATTCGATTGTCTAATAATTGGGAACTTTAATTGAAACATGTATTCCTGATCTATCTTATTTAAAACTAGTCTCACTCTTTGGCGTGCTAAAAGCTCTTCATCAAACAAAGAAGATTCACCAAAACCTTGAGAATATAATTCACAATTAGTTTTTATTTCTTCAGGAACGCCTTTACCATGACGAAAATGAGGAACATTCGTTGTCCCAGGATAAAAATGAAGAGTTCCATTACATATAGGACAAAAATAGCTTCTCCCTTTAAAAGCTTCATTTGCTTTTATTAATTGATAATCAGCTGTATAGGCTCGGTCCATCTAATCACCTCAACAATAATTGTTAATATGTAGTTATTATCATATTATTTTTAGTATTAAACCTAACCATTATCAAACCAGCAAGAAAAATTCTAGATAATAATTAATCAAAAGTGAATGAATTACAGTATACATTTATTAGGTTTTTTGAGTATTTCATCACAATTAAAAAGATTTATGAAAATTTAATAATTTTGTTTTTCTACACCATTCTCTTCGCCCTTCTTATTATCAACTAAGGAACAGTTATCACAAATAGGAAGGGTGTTAATTTCTTTTAAAATAATCCAGTCAGTAGGATGAAGCCGGACACCACATTTAATACATTTTTTCGTTTTCATTTACTTATCTATTCATCCTTTCTTTAACAATGTAGTGTAGAACATGTTTAAATTTTTCTTTCCTTACAATGTTAAGAAATATCTAAGATCTTAATTACTTCTTTAAATAACCGACTAGGATTATTTAAAAAGTCTTCTCTAATAATCAATTTTGTTTGCATACTTCCCATACGTTTTAATTTTATTTCATGATTACCTACAGAAACTAATATCTCACCTGACTGTATTTGAACTATTTCTGATGCCTGATCTAAAAATTTATGGTTCAGGTTAATCTTTGGATTGTTGAATAACCTACGCATTGTTCTCCAAACAGCTAACTCATCTTTACTTTTCATATATAGTTCAGGTAACTCTCTAGCATCTTTTAAAGCATTTAATGTGGTGAGCATGTATGAAGCTATACCGTAACCAACCGGTTTAATTACTTGCGTTAGTTCTTTCCAAACGATCAATTTAAATGTAACGAATTGTTTATTCCGTTCAGTTGAACTGAAAATAATCTCATCAATCTGACCGTAATATCTTACTCCATTATTTTTTGTAGCTTTAGTTGATAGATACAGAGCTATATGTTTTGCTTCTTGCCATCCCTTTTTTAAGTCTTTCACAGCTATCTTAAATATTTTTTGTTGAATACACTCAGTAAGAATTTCCTCATCACTTATTAAACCAACCAGAACGGTTTCATCTAATGACGACTGCCAGCGATCAAATGTACCTCTTGGTAGAATGCCTTCTTCTTGAATCTCTTCTGGACTTTTTTCAATAAGGTGTTCTACAAAGTCCTCGACTAACCTCGTTGCATTTGGTAAGAAAGGCAATCCTCCGATATTAACGGTCTCAATGCTTTTATAAAATGCATGCTTTTCATACAACTCTTCTTCAAACCACGGAAATAAAACATATGCCCCAAAGGCTGTTCGTTCATATGGCCCTTCATGTTGAACAACTAACGCATCTCGGTATCGATGCATCGTGTTTATGTCATCCTCCATTGGACCAGGACTTTTATAACGTTTTCCGTAATAACTATCTTCTACCGCAAAATCAATACGATATTTGGCATCGAAGATATAGTTATAGCTGTAGTCCTTACCTTTCTTCTGAATGCTCAGCATCGTATCTGGTTTTTGTGTGATCGTAGGAAGATGCCTTTCTTCCTTTTGATATTGAAGAATAATCTTCTCTCCTGTATGTGGGTGCTGATAAACGCGTTTAGCAGAATTTCTACCATCGAGGTTCACGTACAATCCCTCTCGATTCACCTTTACCACATCTTGAGATAAGAGCAAATATTTTTTATCCAATAGAGCACCAAGTTTAAGATATGTCCAATACTCATAAAGTTGAGCTACATCTTTAACCGACATTTTATAGATTTGACCATGTAATTCTAATCCACGGGAAAGTAAAACATAGATTTGAAAAGCATCTCTATACCCTGGTGCCATCTGAATGACTAAACTCATAATTGAACGATCCAACTTACTAATGGTCTTCCAAAATGGATTTTTAATTCTTTGTTGCAGTAGCTTCTGCATATCTTTGATCGCCTTAACCACTTCTTGATCTGGTTCTGTTTTGTATCTACCACTTGGAGCTTCTACCTTTTTACGCAGATCCTTCAGCTTATCTTCAATTCGAATCATCAACCACTTAATTAGACGGTTTTCCATCGTATCAAATGAGTGCTCTTTTTTAACCTGCCAGCCTTCAATAGGCATAAGTTGTTTGTTCTCAAACTGAATACCATTTGGAACCTCTTGAAACAATGAAACTTTTTTTCTTAGCTGGTTTCGACCATAAGAGTCCATCTTCTTTAATTGATCACCTCTCACCTTTTGATGAGTGGTAATCAGTTGATGATGCGGTTGTTGCTCAATTCTTTTGATCGCCTGTAAAAAGGATCTAAAATGGTGTTGAATCAACCGATAAAATTCAGCAGCACTTGCTTCTCCCTCTACTCTAGTTCTTGCTCCAAGATACGTTTTCCTTAAAAAATGAAACGCTAAATTATAGATTTCTTCATTCACTTCATCTAAGAGCTTTCGATAATCTTCTTTGTAATCAAGCTTTGAAGGAAAGATTTCAAAAGTTACAGACAATAAGGTTTTCCCTTGCGTACGAATTTCAAAAGTAGACAAACCGACTTCATTTTGAAATTGCAGACTTCCCATAAGAACCTGCTTAGGCCCTACTGGAACACTACTCACAGCATTTCGTAAAAGATGATGTTCATGATAGAACTCTAACTCTGAATCTATTTTTGATGTAACGATTATTTGATAGTTTCCATTCTCAAAAAAGATGGGTCTAAATGTTGAGCCGGCTGTTAACTCTTGTTGATCTACATCAAAGACTTTAATAGACTGAATCGCTTTTCCCTCAACCTTAAATTCCATCGTTTCATTCTGCAGTTTCTTCTTATACTGAGACAATCCTTCAAACCGCTGATGATAAGGTTTTCCTTTCATAAAAAGAGTAAATTCATCCGTTTCAATTAATACGAGTTCAACATCCTCACGAACCAATCCAGAAGGAAGTAAAGCCATCTAGCTGATACCTCCTAATCATATCCACAACCTTTTGTGCAGACTTAGGATATATCGCTTTATCGAATTCAGGTAGCACATCGGTATCATAGACCTGATTCGTGAAAATTTCATAAAGCCCCTTAAGTGTATCCCATACACGCTCATCACTCCCTGAAATACGCGGAAGTATCTTCTGAAGAATCGATTGATCCATCGCTTCTTCAAATGTCAGTAAGTTATCTTTCTCGCTATAAATTACATAAAAACAAATTTCATCTCGTACTCGATAACCGACCTGAGCACCAATACTTTCAAGCTGTACGTTAATATTGACTAGCACTTCTGTTACCTTTGTAATTACCGCTATGTTATCTTTGTACACATCTTTTAAATGCAAAGAGTCTCCCGCTAAAGAATGATTCCCAATAGATAATGGTTCCTGTTCTTCAAGATCTTCTAAGAAAGCAAAATGATTCAATTGAACTCTATTAAACTCGATTGTATTTGCACGATCCAACACCTTCTTGCTAAAAGGATGTGTCGTCTCGTCCATGTTTACCGTTCCAACAATATAAACATTTGAAGGGAGAATAATGTCTCTGCCATCCACCTCAAAAGCTAATACCGGTGTCGTTATAATCTCTCTATCTTCCCGTCGCCGACTTTCCATTACACTTAATAGATCACTGAAGTAATATTCAACTCGAGCTAAGTTCATTTCATCAAGTAAAACAAAGAAAGGTTTGGTCGGATCATCCATTGCTCTTTCCAGAACAGAAGTTAATGGACCTTTCTTAAAGTCACCCTTAATATCTACATAGCCTAATAGATCAGAACCATCACTCCAGTCAGGCCGAACTGGAATTAAAGTGAACTGACCATTTCTCTCTGTAGCACCCACACTCTCAGCAAACCACTGAACCATTTTCGTTTTCCCTGTGCCTGATATTCCGGAGAGTATGACAAAAGGTTTTGTTTTTAAAGATAAGTAGAGATTGATGACTTCTTCTTTTTTATAGTAGAAACCTTTGCTTTGTATGTAGGAGTGAATATGATCAGTTATCTCTTTCTCATTTACATGTGGTATAACAATCATTTCTTCTTCCCGTCTTTCTTTTTTATAATCTATGAAACTCTCATAATAAGAGATCATTTTTTCTAAATCATTTACAAGTTGATTTTCAGAAGGCATGTTATCTAAAGAGTATTTTATGTAAGCTGCTGTACTTTCAACATATCCTCTTGCTTTTGCACCTTCCCCAAGAAAATAATCATTACTTTTTTTTACTCCATCCATTACAATGTTTTCTCTTATTTCCTCATTCATCTTTAACATTTCATTTCTGGATGTTTCAGTTATCCCTTGTGCAAATGTTAAATAAAGTTCTTTCATATTCTCGCTGAACAAATAAACAATATAGTATCCCCGTTGAGTAGAAGGAGTAACATTCTTATTTAAGATAGCTAACCAAGGAACTGTTGCCCAATTCCCCTGTCCGACAGAACCTTTAACTGAATATGTATTCGAATCAATGAAAGGTAATCGACAAATTGCATTAGGCAGCTCATTCCGAACTAATTTTCCTATGGGATGATTAGTTAGCGGCTCCGTTCTAGCAGTTAAATAATCCTGCATGGTTTTAATAAGTAATGGACGAATGCTTTCTTCCATAATTGGATTCAACTCCTCATCAAGTAAATCTACTTCTTGCATCCAAGAAAGCATATATCTTGTCCGAACATCCGCGACAGAATCACGCATTAAATTATCTCCAGTAGAATTCTTTACAATTAACATTCCAAGTTCTTTTATAGCTTGAAACTTATATACCTTTTCTAAATCGGAGAATTTTGAAAGAAGTTCATAGACAATAGAGAAATACGTATGTTTTAACATTTGTTTTTTTAGAATAACTGATCGAACTTTACTTGATCTATATTCTTCAATTAAACCCACATTTATTACATATTGACTATCAATGAAACCCAATAATTTTAATCCTTGTCGGGCACGAGATTTTAATCTATAAACATTGTCTTCTGGATAGCTTTGTTTGAGAGATTTAAGATCTAGTCCCTTTTCAATAACTTCTTCTAATAATTCTAATACTTGATTTAAGTTTATTTCTGGTAATTGATCTGTAAAGAATTGATTTAGCATTATAGCTTTCTTTCCATTTTTTTGTGTTACTGATACAAATGGAAGTTGAGAAAACAATGCCATAATAAAAGATGAGCGACCTTTAGCTTTAACAAAATCTGAAGAATTTGCTAGTCTAATACTTGAAAATTCGTTCCATGCATCATATAAAAATTGAAATGAAATTAACTCCCAAGAACTGTCTTTTTCACTTACTACAAACTTTCTTTTGGACGTATCCGTTTCAACATATAACCCTTTATCATTTAACTTAATAGAATTTTTTTCCTTAGAACTCAAAGTCTGGATATCTTTTAAATGCCCTAAATAGTTAATAATTAATTTTTCAAGCATGTTATCAACTTCCTCTAGTATTATTAAATAGACTTGTTTCTTAAATCATATCAATTATGGTGTATCACTTAAATAGATAAAAAACACTTGATATAAATCAAGTGTTCTCAATTTATTCACATCGGATATAGAATGGCTAATTGTTCCTTTTTTTTATAAATACTCTTTTGATAGAATATCAATCAATTTTCTAGCTGCTTTTTCATCAAGTTGAATAGACTGACTTGTTACTCCCTTAACTTTTCTTTCCTCAGATCCATAGGTATTTAATTGAAAATATTTATTGTTGTTTTTATCTTTAAAAACCGAATATGTAGCTTGAACCTCTTGGTGCACACTGTTTCTATTTTTATCGATTTTCTTTAAAGATTCTTCTTTTACTAATGCCATTTCCATCATCCCTAGTTTAGTTTATTTAACTTCTTTAATTGCACTTATTATTTCATCTTTAGATTTCATAAAGTATTTAGTAAACTCTGATTCTCCTGAGTAAGAAATACAAAGGTAGTTTTGTGCTCTTGTCATAGCTATATAAAGCAATGACACTTCTTTTTCTTTACTTTCTTCTAGTGGGAAAGGCATGCTGTCGGTGTTTACTACGAAAACGGATTGAAAGTCTAGTCCTTTACTACTTTCAATAGTACTAATCTTTACTGATTCTTCTTCTTTTACAAAATTCCGTTTGGAACCTTCATGTTCAGTTAACCAATAGTAAGGGATATTATGCTTTATAAACGTACGAATGATTGTATCTGTTACAGCGAGCTTATTCGTCTTTCTAACTCGATAAAGAATCAGCATTTCGGAATATGGCACTTTACGAATTTCATGAAGCTTCTTTATGGTTCGTGCTACTTTTTCCATTTCTTCAGTAAAGTTGGTAGCTTCCAACACAAATGGTTCTGGTCCCTTACGTTTCGTTCCCTGAGGGTGAATGATTTCAATACCTTCAGTTTGACCTTGAATTACCTTTGTATTTAATTGTGAATGCTCGCGGTAAAAATCCCAGGCAAACTTTACAATTTGAGCTGAATTTCTATAGTTGATATTCAGGATTTTAGATCGCCCTTGGAAACTCATTCCTGTGTCTTGGACATAGCTTGTTTTTCTTTTATAAATGTTTTGTGCTCGATCTTCTACTATCAATAAAGACTGTGTTTCCGGATTTAACAAACGACTTACCAATCCTAGCCATGTTGGTTCAAAGTCTTGTCCTTCATCTATTAACACCGCATCATATTTGGGTAATATGGCTTCGTTTTGATCGATCTTTTCTAGTATGGTTGGGATTTGGTATTCATTAATCTTCAAATCTTGCTTCAACCATTGATGGAAGTTGCGAATGATAATGTTGTCACTGACTTTCTTTTCTTCAGGCTTATGTACAAAATCAAAAAGATCCTCAGGCTCCGAAAGTTTAGCATGAACCATTTGACGAATGCTTTGAGCGAGTGAAATGTTATAGCACAGAATTAATACTTTCCAGTCAGGGTGTTCTTTTACAATCATCTTCGCTCTTGATGCCAAGATTAAGGTCTTACCGCTACCCGCTACCCCTCGAATGAGTCGGTTCTTATCTCCTAATTGTTTAGCAAGATTCTCCTGATGCAGATCCATGACTTTAATATCTTTTAAAGACAACAATAGCTGATCTTGATAAGGTACAGCTTGTTTAAATTCTGCGCTAATTCGCACTTCAGGAAACAAATGATAACGAATGGCAGCGATCTCTTCATTTGTTAATGGTTCTTTTAGCCGGTAAGGCACGATAAACATATCAAGGATTTTCTCCATCAATAACTCTTCTGAGAAGTGTTCATTTTCTGGATCAATCTCGTCTCTTGCTAACGTCAAGTTCGGTTCAAGTATGGAATATAAGTTATCTCTCACCATATCTTTTTGATAGAGACGGGTAAAAACAACGCCGTAACCAAAAGGAAACTTAAGCTGAAATTGATACTTTCCTTCTGTTTGAATGAGGCATTTATCTTTTTTCAATACATTACTTATTTGAAAGGCGTATTCTCTAGCTTGTTTTAAAGGGTTCTTCACAGTTGCTTGTAAACCATTCGCAGCTGAAATGACCCAGTCATCTGAATTAAGTTGATATAACGTATTCCTTGTATAATCTTTCACTTCTAACACAATTAACCCTAGATCTGGTCCTAAAATAACAAAGTCTGGGCGTCTTCCTTGGATTTCAGGCTCATAGTACACGATATAATCATCAGGCAAGTAGTTTTTAAGTGTATGGAATAATAGTCTTTCGCCAGCTGTGGCAGAAGATCGTATTGTAAGTGGAACCATGTATGCCATGACATTCACCTATCTTATTTTATTCAAAAATATTTTTACAATATTAGACATCTCTCTATCATTCTCTTAAAAAAACTAGTAAAAATCAACTATTGTTTGTAAACTTTACCAAATTTTATTATGCTATACCTATACATATCTCGTAAAAACGGAGTGACGACTGTGATTAAATACCTAGTATCTTTATTTAAGAGTGGAACTACAACACTTAGTACTGAATCTCTTCATCTCTATCAACAAAATCAATCTGAGTTGCAAAAAATAATAAATACCCCTTTTCCAAGAGGTCAAGCGACAGGTTATGTATTCTTCGTTCAGGATCACCAAACTGGTCATTTCCAGATTGGAAAGACCACACAAATAGATAAACGAATTAATGGGTTCACTGTAATCCTACCTTTTAAAAATGAGCTGATTCATCTCGTAAAGTCAGGTAACCATCATCAAACAGAAGCTGCCTTTCATGATTACTTTACTAACAAACGTGTACAAGGTGAATGGTATACCTTAAGTTCAGAAGATCTTACATGGTTAAGAAACGGAAATTATTCGAGATACATTGAAGATACAATTAACAATAAAGGGATTATTAAAGAAGCGATTGACTCTCGTAGGGTTCCCCTTACACCTAAACAAGAAGAATATGCGAAATCTCTCATACATAAGTTAGAGCATTATGAGTTAGTATCTGATGATATAGATTTGTCTAAGAAAGACTTGGATCGTCTCATTATGTTCTTTAAGTTTAAAAATAAAGGAACACTTGTGAATATGGTTAAGGAAGGGATATTGAAGGAGAAGAGCACCTTAAAGAATTAGTAATTATAAATTATGGCCTGTTCCTGTATATCTATGACTATGTTCAACAATAAACCTAATAATAAAAAGGCTAGAGTCCGGTACAATGCCAGCTCTAGCTTTTCTAAATTTTTATGTTTCTTAAATATAAGCAAGTATTTTATTCGCAACACGAATCATCTGCTCTTTATCAAAGATCTCATCAAATTCATGTCGCTTAACACCGTATTGCATGTATAAGCCCTTTTCTAGCATCCCGTCGTTAAACCATTTAATGTCCCTAATGGTTTGATAGCGAAATTTTTGTTGGGAGCTAAATGACTTATTTACAAACCATACACGTTTGTTGGTAGCGATTAAGTAGCCTTTAATTTCTTTCTTACTGCTTTTATCAAACTCACAGAATAAGAAGGTTAATCCTTTTTCATCTGGCTCAAACACATTTCGTATAAGAGATTGAAAGAATGCCTTATTATTTTTCACTTCGTTAAATTCGTAAGTCGTGTAAGAGTCATTTACTAGTGAGTTTAATAGATTTTCAATCTCTTGTTTTTCTTTTGCTTTTTGAACTTCAAGTTGTTGCTGGCGTTCTTCAGCTGCAAGTTTTCTTTTCATACGCTTTTGTTCTTTCACAGCTTCTTTACTACTTCGATAAGTTTGAACTTTTTCTTTTACTAGTACATTATCTTGATCTTTAGTCAAAAGCTTTACGAATAAATCTTCTGCTTTATAACATATTCTTTGATAGATCCCCATTTTACTCTCTCCTTAAGCTACCATTTTACGAGCCACATAGAATCGTCTTCCTAACCAAGCAGCTATTCCTAAACCAAAAATCATTGTGTTTGCTTCATCAGCATCCTGAGCAGCTTGTTTTCCTAATCCGTAATGATACTCATACACTGTTTCAGCTTTCATGTATTTTTGAGGGACTTCATATTTTTCTTCATTGCTACCCATCTCATAAGCTACTTCTGCTATTTTTTCAACTTCATTATTTGATTTGAATCCTTCTTTATACCATGTGATATATTTTTCTTGCTTTAGAGCAGGTTTTTTATAGGAAATCATGGTAAAGGCAGCATTATAGCCCATTTTTAAATACTTTTCTCTTAATTCATTCTGACCTTTCTCGAATCCAGTAAGGTATGCGTTTATTAATGTTTGACTAACATTCTTTGGTGTATTCTTAATATCCTTTGTTCCATCTTCAAGACCTTTTTCTTGAAAACTAACTATCTGTGCTTCTTCTTTCTCTTTTAATGCTCTGTTAAAACCATTTTCGTATTCTTGTTTTAAAAGTGTATTATTCTGATACTTTGCAGGAAGAACTAACTTTTCCTGTTTCTTTCCAGCTTCATATCCTTCCTTCTCAACAGCTACTTTCTGTTCTTCAAATTTTTGCATTCCTTCAGAATACCCTTTATCATAACCAGTGCCATAGCCAGATTGGTAAGCTGCTGAACCAGTAGAAGAATTGTTTTCTTCTGCACCTTTTGTTCCATCGTTCAACCCTTTTTGATAGCCAGCTTTTTCACCCTTTGCTGAGTCTTTCTGTTCAATCTGTTTTGGACTGCCGTTAATTTTCGCAGTATCATATCCACTTGGAACTTCACACGGAATACCATCATCTACAACATTTCCGAAGCCATCTAATCTCTCCGGATCATTTGAAGCTGAATAGCCTTTTGCATTCCAGTAAGCTACAACTTCATCATAGTTGGAAAAATCTGAGCAGTCTTTATCACTGCGTGTAGCAGGAGCCGGTTTTGCTGCAGGTGCAGGTGTAGGTGCCGGAGTTGAACCACCGCTTGAACCTCCACCATTATGATAGTGATATCCTGTACATAATCCTTTTGCCTGCGACTTTGCTGAACAGTTATGTCCCCCACTACTGTCAGTTCTACCTGAGTGAGCATACCCTTGGTGAGGTAGAACTAATATCACTAAAGCCATTATAAAAATTAAATATTTCCCCATGTTCCCTATCTCCCTTTGTTACGTTTTCATTTATTTCCAGATTTAATAGTAATATCTAATTAAAATTATTTCAATAAAATTTTCGACGAAAATATGTTTTTCTTTCTAATAACCCCCTAAAATAAGTGTGATTAATCGAATAAATAGATCGATTTTCTAACAAAAAAGAAACACTAGTTTTTCGGACCAGTGCTTCAAATTTATTATGATTACCTATTCTTATTTTAGATACGACATTCTTTTTAACAGTAAATTTAGCTTAAACGATCCAACCACCCACTAATATGTACATCTAACAGCTGACTCTGCTCAATCTGCAAATTATGCCCCGCAACATCCAAAACCGAAAACGTAGCCCTCGGATACTTATCAAGTATGTCATAAACATCCTTATAACCCGTAACATGGTCCTGCCTACCTGTTATAAATACACAAGGTTTCTCAAACACTTCCTGGTCGATCTTAAACGTGTATCCATATGCTCCTGAGATTTTCTCTAAAAACGCTGGATCTGCGTTTTTTAATCCAACGACCACTTCCTCCCTGTACCTTTTCCACGTGTATTCGTCTAACTTCACATGAATGCCTTTGAAATCTTCTCTTTCTTCTACTGTTAGTGTGGCTAGGAATTCGTTATCAACTTCGATGTTCATTTGCTCTGGCAAAGTTCGATCACTGTGGTTTGGTATGATCATCGGACAGATTAATGCTGCACCGATAACACGCTCTGGCATTTTCGCGATGATACCTCTTATGATATAACCACCGTATGATTGACCGGCTAGTAGGAAGGATTGGTCTGGTAATAACGTATCAATGAACTGGATGACTGCCTCTAGCATCTCATCCGAGTTTTGAATCGAATCATAATCTTTCGTCTGCCCCATTCCTGGCAGGTCGATATAGATGCGTCTATATCCTTCTCTCTCTTGAAAGATCGGTTCCATGCAGCTTTTCATCAAGCGGTGATCGGGTGAGAATCCGTGAATCATTACGATTGGTGTTCCATTTCCGTATTCTTCATAATAGATGTTGGCTTTCTGTACTTGGCAATACGACATATTTCAACACTCCTTCTCTAAAGGGGGTTCTCTGTCATTGAGGAAATTCCTTCTATTTCGGATATAAACGAATATCATATAGGTGTTGTGTTAAAATGGAAAAAGAAAATAAACGGGGAGGGCTATCTCTGAAGAACTATTTGATTCGATTGTTATTTGGGATATTGACTGGCTTCGTTACGTATGGAATTCTAGTAATGTTTGATTTATATGACGGTGAGAGTTCAAACCTGATCATAGTACTTTCTATAATATGTGGTGGATGGTTTGGGTGGTATGTGTATCGTTATAAGACCTCTAAGAAACATTGAATGTAAGCAAGTGAAAGATAAAGAATTGAAGGAGCGTTTCGTTTGAAAGCCTATTTTATCCGGTTAGCGTTTAGCATCATGTCGATGGTCATTATTTATGGGATATTCTTTTTAGTAGGATGGCACACGAAAAACTTTGCACCTTTCATCATCCTGCCGCTTGGTTTAGCCGGTGGTTATGGTGCGTTGTATGTGTATAAAATGATTCAAGAAGCAAAAACGAAGGAACAACTGTAAAGAAAAAGGACAGGTATGAAGTCATCGTAACTTCGAACCTGTCCTTTTCTATTAAGAAACCGAATCGCACTTCGTTTCACAGTTTTTTGCGAGTGAGCAAGCCGCACATTTACCCTGCTTGCTTTTTTTGATGTGACGAAAAACGGCCCAGCCTGCATATCCAAATATAAGAGCCCCGAAGACAATATTGAAGATCATTAAGTTCGTCCTCCCTCTCTTGTTAGTATCCTAAAAGTTTACCGCCTTGATAGATAACGAGTGACAATACGTACGCGATCACGAGCGCATACCCGACAGAGAACCATGTCCATTTCGCAGATCCTGCTTCTTTACGAATCGTCGCCACCGTCGCTAGACACGGCACGTACAACAACACGAATACCATAAAGCTGAAGGCGGATAGCGCAGAGAATTCATTAGCGAGTAATCCTTGTAACGAGTCAGCGTTCGGCACGTGGTAGATGATGTTCATCGCAGAAACGACGACTTCTTTGGCAAGGAATCCTGTAATAAGGGATGCTCCCGCTTGCCATGTACCAAATCCGAGTGGTTTTTTTCGCACGTTCAAAAGGCGAATTTCCCTCCAAAAAGGATGGGCTCAGAAACTAACGGAAACTCTTTAAGAGAGACAACAAGAAATTACCAATTAGTATCAAAAACAACTCTTGCAAAAGAGAATAATATTAAGTTCAGATGAAATATATAGGTTATAACGAATAGAACTTATTCAATTAACGAGTAGCATAATGGAATAATATGTTAAAATTAATGTATATCGATTTAGGGGGGATTACTATAAATAGAATTTATATGCTACACGGTTTTATGGGAACTGCTCAGACACATTTTTCTAACCAAATATCTCATTTTGAAGAGAGTTATGAATTAATCTTGTTAGATTTACCAGGACACGGCAATTCGATAATAACTGCTTCAGATCATTATTTTGAAGATGCCGTTGAATTTGTGATAACTCAAATTAAAAAGTATGGGGATGGATTTATTTTAGGTTTATCTTTGGGTGCATCATTAGCAGTACACATAGCTCTAAGAGAACCAGATGTAGTAAAAGGTATTATAGTAACAGGCTATTCACCCTTCATTCCTGAAGAGATGAAAGAAGTTATGGAAAACCAATACGATTACTTCTTAAATATTGAAGAAAACGATAAAAATATTGCTAAACAGTTTAATAATCTACATGGAGATAAATGGTTTGATACTTTAAAAAAGGTCCTTTACACGATGACTTATAACTATCCTACTGTAACTAATGAGGACATCAAAAAAATTAAGCCTCCTGTACTTATGTTAAATGGTAGTTTCGAATTGCACGAAGTAGAGGCAGCTACATACATAAAGAAACAAAACAATGAAATTACCATTGGACTACTTCCTTTTGCAGGACATACTGCAAATATTGACCAACCTGAAATTTATAACAGTATGGTTAGAAATTTTTTAGAAAAAGCTCGTATAGGGGTTACTTCATAAAAGATGTTTTTACTTAATAAGGGCATAAGAAAACGACCAGATGAAATTCTGGTCATTTTTAATGTGCCTTGCGAATTATGATTTTCTCCTTTTAGTGACAACCCGTTACTTGGAATTTCAAATTTTTAAATGTAGTTATTATTTCTGGCACTTCGGACAATAAAACGACTTATGTGAGGAATGTTCAACTCTCCCAATCGTCCATCCACATCTTGGACACTTCTCCCCTTCTCGCTCATAGACATACGTATTTTCATTATACCTTCCTGTCTGCTTGTCACCTTCATACATCGGAAAATCTATATATCCCCCAAATTGAACGGCTCTTGAAAGTACTGGTTTGATACTTTCATACAAACGGTTTTTCTCTACATCAGAAAGTTCACTTGCTTTTCGTAACGGATGTAACCTTGCTTGGTAACAGATTTCATCAGAATAACAGTTTCCGATTCCAGCAATAAAAGATTGGTCGACTAACAATGGTTTGAGAGCTCCTTTTTTCCGTTCTAACTTCTCTAGGAACTCATCCCGCTGCATTTCAAAAGGTTCTGGACCAAGTTCACTCAGTTTTTCGTCTAGTTCATTCTGATTCAGTAAGTGTAAATATCCGAGTCGAAGACCAATAAAATTTAGTTGCAGTTCTCCAAAGGACAGAATAATTTGTTTCGTTCGAGCCGGACTGTTTTTTGAAGTTCCGAGAAACATCAGTCCTCCAAGCATCAAATGAAGCAGCAGAAACTGTCCTGAACTTAGCTCAAAGATCAGATGTTTTGCTCTTCTTTTGACAAAGGTGATATTTGCGCCTTTTACAGTTTCTATAAAAGTCTGAACCCCTGTGTTGATGGACTTTTCTCTGTTGATTTCTACATTCGTAATAGGCTTATGTAAGATATTATGGTTCAAGAACTCGCGATACGTTTCCATCTCTGGTAACTCAGGCAATGGTTCCAACTCCTTCAATTCTAGTCTCTCTTGTTAGTATTGAGTGTGTTGGATAAATTATGTAAATAAAAAAAGCCTGTCAAAATGACAAGCTTTGTTTTATACATATGCTAAGTCCAATCATTTCTGTGTCTACGAATAAAATCAATGTCCTTTAGATAATGGTCCAGATGCCCTTCGTCTATCATGTTTTGAAAAGCTAAGTCACCTTCACTCGCTTTTCTTTCAATAGTTCTGCACAATCCTTTTATCCTGAGCAGCACCATCTCCAAATAATTGGGATCCACTTCCTCACCATATCCTTCAAAAAACAATTGAACTCTTTCTTTCATTCGTTCTGCATGCTGGCTACGATTGTAATTTACAGTTGTACCTGTTGCATCTAAATAAAATCTGCTTAAAGGCACACACGTGTATAGCGTATACGCGATGTCCCAAAGCCTTGGACCAGGTCCAGCTACATCAAAATCAATAATGCCAACAGGTCGTTCTTGATCAAAAATAATGTTATAAATGGCAAAATCATTATGACAAAGCACTTCATAAGGCTGAGGTGTGTGATCGATCGGGTGCCAACCTTCTTCTAACGGAAAATCACTTACCGCATCATGATAAAGTCGAAGCATGTTAGCTATATCTTTTAGTGCATCATTTGACCACATATATTCTTTTAAAGGGTAATGTCCCGTCTCCCCTTCAATAAAGGAAAGGATCTCTCTCCCTTTTTCATCAATACCTAGAAACTTTGGTGCATACCTATACCCTTTGTTTTCTAGATGCTTCAATAGCTTATGAATTTTGGCGCTATTGGATTTCAGATCTCGTCGGACCGTATTCCTTAGACGAATTACGTTTGAAACATTTCCTCCAGTAAGTAATTCTTCTTTTTCAAAATTAGACATTTACTACGCCCCCGTTGTATAGAAAGTGCATTTTTATGGATGAATTACAAGTCCTGCTTATAAACGATTCCATACTCTAAGTAAACTTTTAAGAGGGTTAAAGCTTCTCCCCAACCTGTCGCACATCCAATGCAAGCATTTAAGTCTTTCTCAGAATTCGTATAACCAGATTCATTAAGGATAACCATTGTACCGTCTCTATAGTGCTCAAGATCAATGGTTACCGTTGAACTTTGTTCTCCTGGTGACCATTGAAACACAAATTTCTGGTTTGGAACAGCTTCGAGTATTCTACCTCCATCTTCAATCGTTACATGTTCACTACCGAAGTTTGTCCACCTCATGCGAATTTCTCCAGTCCCATCTGGATTGATCTCTAAAGACGTGTCATCCGTAAACCAAGCATTCCAACCTTGGGCTGTTGAAATGGTTTGATACACACCTTCTAATGGTACTTTCATATAGGTTTTATGGTTGATTTCTGGCATTTTCTCTACCCTCCGTACTCTTAAACATTTTTGGAATTCTTCTGAAGTTCTCGAACGCTCCAAACAATCTCTCCGGCCTCGTCCCACGTACTGTGGTGTCGTTCAAATCCAAGCTTTTCTAGCACCCGGAAGGATGCAGCATTCCAAGCGCGTACTGTCGACCAGAGCTTACTTCGACCCGTTGCAACTGCAGCTTCTACGATTACGGATGCCGCTTCAGTCGCATATCCATTACCGTGAACTCTTTGGAACAACTCGTATGCAATTTCCGGTTCTTCAAGCGACGAACGGCCAATAATTAACCCACAGTATCCGATATAATCACCTTCAACTACACGACGAATAGTGAGTAAGGCAATCCCGCTTTCCAATGCACGGTTTCGTAAAGTGGTGATATTTTCATGAGCAGTTTCCATAGTCGGCATCCCTTTGCCCCGTTCGGCAACGAGTTCCCTATACCAAGGGGCATCCGAATCCTTCCAAAGACTCAGGATCAGTCGATCAGTTTCCATCTCAAACATCATAGGTTTAATTGTAGCTGTCATCTTAGGTGCAACCTCCTAGACTGATAGTATTAAACTATGAACGATCCACCGCGTACTTGTTTACTTTTGCCATCTCAAAACTTTAATTCTTTTGGATTACTTAACATCAATTACAAATGTGTACGATACTTCACCATTAGACCATTTGGCTAATACCTCATAGATGTACCGACCTTTACTTGACGGAACAGATAAATGATTGTTTTTTAATATGACTTCTTTATCTCTATCGTTTTCATACCAATGATAAACGAAAATCTTAGGATGATCTTGAATCTCGATATGAATGTTAGCGTTCGGTTTCACACTGATGGCATTAAAAGCTTCAGCAATCTGGGATGGTAATGCCGCATCCGTTGTTACAGCTTCGGTTTCTGACCCTTTTTTTCTTTCCCATTTATAATTTCCTGATTTCATTTCATATTTATTTCCGTTAACATTAACGAATCCCTTCATATCTGGAGGGAAGTCATCATTCATATGATTTGCTGCTTGCTGATCATTTCCATCTGTCGAAATCGAGCAACCAGTTATGCAGAATGAGAATATTATTATTGCTATTATTAGATGTAATAATTTCAAATACAGTCCTCTTTGAGATTTGACGTTATAAGAAAATACACGTGATTTTTCGCTTGGGATATATTAAAAGCCATTGTTTTGGAAGAGTAATTTCGGTAAATATAAGACTATAATGAAAATGAAAGCGATTATTATCATAAACCAAAATATCTTATTCGTACTCACCTTTACAAACCTTCTTTCTGTTTTAGAATTACTATGTCGTCAAAGACTCATAAATGCTCAATGGACTACTCTTTACCCAATGTTTGAGCATAATGCAAGTTTTTGATCGAGTTCATACTTCTGACGCAGATGATGGCGAAAATGCATCCCAACAAGAGATAACCACTCTTGTGCATTCAGCCACCCAAATCCACCATGCTTCATTCTGCAGTTGGGGTTTATCTCTTCTACTTTCAATTCCAAGTCTTTCATTCTATTCATTAATTGATCGAGCTCTAACATAATCGCTTCTTTACTTTTAGTATTGTCTGGCGGGGCATCCAGTTCTTCAGGTAATTTGATTTTAATAGGAGGAAATCCACCAATGTTAAATAGATATTCTCCGAATTCGGATTTTCCCTTATGTTGCTCTTCAACAGCTTTCTCACAATCTTCTACACTATCAAGATATTCATGAGCTACTACAATCAGATGGTCATACATTTGACCAAGTGACCAAACCCCTTGTTCAGGTATAAACTTGAGCTGTTCGTTTGAATAGTTCTGTAAAAAGCTTTTGTAAGTTGCGATTAACTTCAGATCACTCATCATAAGAACCTCCGTTTCATACAAATAACGATTTTTTATTTTAATAATCTTTTAAGGTACTTTAACAGTCTTATCCTTAACTTCAATAAAAACAGCACTTCTCCTTCTTGAAGAAATGCTCCTTTTGTTTGTGTCCTTACTATTTCCATAAAATGATATTTTGACTTTCGAAATTTTTTTATCCAAATACTTGCGCAGCAATTGCATATAACTTTTGGTTCCTGTTTGGCATTGTGCTTGAATTCTTCATCATTATGGGAGGATCATTAACTTTATTAAAACCACATGTATGTAAGAAAGTCATAAAATCATGATGACCTGATGGCACATCAATCCTAAGCTTTCCATGATGGTTGGAAGCTAACTCTTTCATGATAGAAGCGGCTGTTTTAAAGTCAGACGCTACAATCGGTCCTATTATTAAATTTATTGGACCTTGTACAGATAGACCAAAACCAATAATCTGGCTGTTTTGATCTTTTACAACGATACATTGTTTACATTGTTCAATTCGATTGATCAGAAATTTGCTTCTCTGATCACCAAAGGCAGCAGCGTCTAGTTCCATCATTTGATGAAAACCCTCTACTTTATAAGTATCTAATGTAAATTCATAGTTAACTTCAAGCGATTCGCAGACAAAATTTTCACACAAAAACTTATGTACAACATCTACCGTTCTAAAGCCTAAGCTTTCATATAACGGTTTCCCTTCATCCGTTGATATTAGCATGATGGATGTCTTTTTAGAGACGCTAGCCATACATTGTTGAGTAACTGCCTTTCCTAATCCTAGCCCCCTATAATCTGAATGTACAATGACCATACCGATTGAGGCTAGATTTGTATCGTATGGAATGATTGCAGCACTTGAAACGATTTTACCTTCAGGAGTTTTATGCCCATAGATCTTTCCTGATGACAGAATCGTTTTTATCTCGTGATCATCATAGTCCCATCCAACAGATGAAGAAAGTTCGATTAGACTTGAAACATCATTATCATTAAGTTGCTCTGCTTTTAATACAACTCTATCTTCCGTAAACATGGAGTAGCCTCCTATTATAGTTGTACCCTTATTATAGATGATAATCGTTTGGGTTCGACAAGGATTATATTTCGCACAAAACGAAAAAAATCGAACTTGCTGTTAGTCACAACAAGCTCGATTCTTTCTATTCGCTATCTAACTGATATTCCATCTTTACATCACGGTAAGATGATAACGTGTATTGCGTTTGGTAGATAAACTTGTCTGTATTCGTACTGTGCGTGAGAGGATGATAACTTAACGTCCATCCGTATAGATGCGACGTTTCAGATAGCGGCTCACTACGAAGTGCATCCAGTTCTTTCTGTTCATTTATTTCAAATACCGCAAACCCACCAAGTGGCTTAGTCGCAAAATGCTCATGGTAGATGATCTTACCGAACTCTTGATTACTTATCCAATTGTTTAATGAACGATTCGCCTCAATCGCTCTTGCCTCTGCTGGTGCAAAGCCATATACAAGATAACACCTTGGCTTAAAACTCATGTGAATCCCTCCTCTATCCTTCATTATGGATAAGCGAAGAAAGGAATTCATTGCATATCGTGCTCAATCTTACCGCAACTTTTGATAGTATAGAAGATGGAAGGATGTGGAGTCGTTGGGATTTCATCTTAAGCTCGATCATATCAAGATTCTATACATCGAAGGCTCGAATTGGGGAGACCAACCTCATTCACATGAAGATGTTTATCAAATCTCTGTGCCGCTTACAGGAGAGATGATTACAGACCTGAACCAAACAACATTAGCACTGAAAGAAGGAGAGGCAATCGTCACGAATCCTCTATCCCTTCACGCTCATCAGTTTGATAATGTTCCATCTTCAATGTTTTTGATCGGATTAGATCGTCAATCACTAAACGCTTGGAACAATGTCAATTTAACAGAAGAGATCACTTTTATAGAGAAGCAAACAATCTCTCCAAATGTTATCAAAAAACAAGTGAAACAGTGGTTTGATCGATATCTCTTTCAAAGTTCTGAAGATACGTGTAAGAAAGATATAGAGAACGAGGCATTTCATTTTTTTACGTCCATTTTTAGAGGAAGTCATTCAACAGCTATGAAACACCAGAGCAATGGCCATTATATGACTCATGTACTCGATTATATTCATACAAACTATTATGAAACCATTTCTGTAGATACGCTCGCAATGATCGCGAACCAAAGTAAATATCACTTTATGCGAAGCTTTAAAAACTATACGCATCTCTCTCCTCATCAATATCTTATACGAACGAGGATCGAGCGAAGTAAAGAATTACTCACAACAACTACTCGATCACTTTTAGATATCAGCTATGAAGTTGGATTTAACAACCCTAGTCAGTTTCACCGAAATTTTGTGAATGTCATAGGCTGCACGCCGTTACAGTATAGGATGAATCATTAGGGAACTCTTTATTTTCCAGTTAAAACTTTCTCACTTGATTGACTCTTATTGATTACTTTACTATTAGAATTTCCACTCATTAAGCTCAATAAGGAGATGTATTAGAATGGAGATTATATTGGACAACTTAGTCGAAGCCAAGCGTCAACTAGACTCAACGATTCACAAACTAAAAGAAACCGTTAAAACGCTAGAAGGGAAAGAAAATCCAAACCGGTATAAGTCTCAGATCACCTTAGCACAAAGACGTATAGAAGCGTTCGAACTGTCTGTGTTTCTCATTGAAAGAGAAATTCGTGACCTTAGCGAAAATAGCTAATAATCTTCTGCAACAAAAAAGGACCTTAGTGAAAAGGTCCTTTTTTGTTTCTTCAGTGTTTGTTCGTTGTCTTTTTAAAATCTTCGCTACTACTGAGCAGTTCCATTGTCTAAACGATTGCGTAATGCACAGTTTGGAGCATCTGAAACCATTCGAACACTTTCTACCCTGTTTCTACAGAGCTTTCTCCAAGCGCTGTCGTTTCGGTATTTAGCCCAATTGCATCTGCTGCACATTTCTCCTCTTGACTGACCTTCAGTCTGACGAAGTTTTACTTTTTTGTGACAGCCACATTCATGATGTTGACGTTCAACGCGGTGGTGACATCCACATTCACGATGTTGACGTTTCACGCGCTGGTGACATCCGCAAGAATGATGACCTGAATTATTTCCAATCCAACCCATAACTAATCCCCCCTTAGTTCCCGAAGGTATACCTTCGATTATGATATTCTATGAAATTCATCTGAAAGTGCTTGTACACCTATCACAGTGCCTAATTAATCCTGCTATATAAATGAAAAAAAGGCGTTCATCCACTTTGGATGAACACCTTCTAATTAACAGATAGTATATAAATTACACCAATTCCAATCCCTAAGGTACAACTCCTCGAGATGACGTTCAATCCACTATATTAAATGCCTCCGATATGTTAGGGATTTCCTCTCCTCGTATAGATGGAAAATTTTCCGATTTCCGCTTATCTATCTTCTTAATATCATTTTCATAATCCGCCTCAAGATTTTCTGTGGAAACATGACAATAGGAATAGTAACCTGTACACGCTATAAAATGGCTGTTTCCTCATCATTTCGCCATGATTCGCTCAGAATATAACAGTCTACCAAGCCAAAGCTAAACTACTTCACAAATTCAATTTGTTCTAGTAACCACGGGCTCTCTCCTTCTTTTGCATAAGTGGAAAAATACTCTTTATTTTCCTCAATCAAGTTCCAAACCATTACTTCTTCCACAATAACCTTAAACGGGTCTGTTTTACCTTCTTTATTTGGATCGTATGCTGTAATCCAATATTCTTTGTTGTCTTCGGAATGACCTTTATCAGTTACTATTATTATAGAAGAGATAGAATTTTGAATTTGCCCGCAAGAAGTAAGTGTCAATAACATTAATATGATGAATAAACCTAATAACCTTTTCATCTACTCCTCCAATAAAATCACGAATTTTTCTCCATCAAAAGTGCCAACTACTCGATAATTAGAATACGATCACATCTCTTTAAAGAAATGCACACTTTAGTTGTTTAATACCTTATTAATAAATTCTGTTTTTCCTTCTGTATATCTTTCACGGTCATTATTATATTCTTGTGCCAAATGACTTTTTAAAGTAGCGTATTCATTCACAAGGTGTGTGTTAGTTCTTAGCTTATCTCTGAATGTAAGTAATTGATCCCATCGTTCTTCTCCTTCTAACATTAGATGTAAATGTGCTACTCGTTTGTCGTGTTCCACCTTCACAAAGAATCTTCGCCAAGGCTGCTTGTCTAATTCTGGAGGTACATAATGCCAATCGTGTGCGTTTAGCTTTTCCGCAATTCTATTGATAAACTCCAATGAAGGGATCGTAGCCATTACATCGATAATTGGTTTTGCGGGCAAGTTAGGTATAGATGTACTTCCAATATGTTCTACCTGGATAACACCAAATGCTGAAAGTAGATTGGCAAGGTCTTCTCTTTCCCGAATACCTTTTTCCTTCCAGTTAGAATCTGGTTTTTTTACCTCAATTTTTTCATAAGCCCACACTGGAATGTTTTCATCATCGTTACCCATATTCAAACCACCTCTTATATGCCTTTACAATAGTGCTTCTTTTTATAATAAGTTCCATATAAAAAAGCGTTAATCCTTCTCGAATTAACGCACATGTATCTATGCAGTTTGCTAAATAATGCTCAGTTCACCTTCAGTAAGAAAAGCTCACTGTCTTTTACTTATACCCCTCAACATTAGCTGGCTTTCCTGCCTCGACGACTTCTACCAAATATCGAAAACAATCAGGCTGTGAGCCATCTAAATCATAAAAGTCATATTTCTTAGCGAGGTCTCCGCTAGAGAATGATTGTCCATTTAGTTCATGGCGGTTCTCATCCATCGCTAATGCAGCTACGGCTCGTCCAACAAAACGAGGTGTTTCAGATATGGCAAAATGCGCATCTTTTTCAATTCCATCCTGCCAATTTTCTTCTGTCACCCCAAATACTTCAAGCATGATTTCTGAACGCATCCAGCCAGGTGACACGGAAATTGCTGTACATTTATACGGTGACAGTTCGTGTGACAGCGCTTTTGCCATTCGGTTAACTGACGTTTTTGCTAAATCGTAAAACATGGACACTCTGTAATTGTTCTCATTGTATTCTTTAGTCCCATCTGTCATTTCGATCACAAGTCCCCCTTCGTTCTTAATCAACAAGGGAAGCGCGTAATGACTAGTAATGAGATGAGTATCAACAGCGAGACGTAGCATGCGCAACCCTTTTTCAAGGGAATGCTGCCACACAGGTGTACTCCATTCAATTAAATTTTCTCCACCCCAAATATCGTTCACTAGAATATCTAATCTACCTTGTTCCTTTTCAATACGTTTTACTAACGCTTCAACCTGTTCTGCAACAAGATGATCCACTTGAACCGGTATTCCAATGCCACCTAATTCATTTACTAATTCTGCCGTTTCTTCAATGGTTTCTGGACGGTTGTATTCTGAAACTTCCTTACGTGTCGTTCTGCCCGTGATATAGACTGTCGCTCCTGCTGCTCCCAATTCCATCGCAATCCCGCGTCCTGCTCCTCGTGTTCCTCCAGCTACTAGTGCAATTTTTCCTTCTAAAGGTTTCATTTGCATTCACTCCCTTTTTGATCTATCTTTAGTTTAACCTTTAAAGTTGACATCCAATGTCATATTAAAAAAACAGGAGTAAACAGATGAGAGCAGACCGTTTGATCAGCATCTTATTGCTGCTTCAGAATCATGGAAAGATGACAACAAAGGCATTAGCCAGCGAATTAGAAGTAACAGAGCGAACGATTCACCGTGACATGGAAGCGTTAAGTGTTGCTGGGATACCTGTACTAGCTGAGCGCGGCAAACATGGTGGATGGCGGCTTGTTGATCAGTACAGGACGAAATTGACGGGATTAAAAGACAACGAATTAAAAACGTTGTTTCTTTCTCCTTCTTATCAGCTACTAAGTGATCTCGGGTTTTCAAAGGACTGGAAAGAAGCACGACAAAAGCTGTTAGCCGCTCTCCCAAACTCCCTTCAATCACAAGCGGATAACTTATGGAACAGAATCCATATCGATATAGATCCGTGGAAACAATCCCAACACGAAACGATTGCCCTTAATCTGCTACAGCAAGCTCTATGGGAAGATCGAAAAATACGTATTGCCTATGAAAAAGCAAACAAGGAATCATCAGACAGAGTCGTAGAACCATTAGGGCTCGTCGCAAAAGGGCGCACATGGTACTTGGTTGCGGTATCTGATAAAGATATTAAGAATTTTAGAGTGTCCCGAATCAAGTCTGTAGAATTAACGTACGAATCCTTTGTCCGGCCAGGTAACTTTCAACTAGCTGATTATTGGAACGAATCAAAACAAAATTTTGTTAAGAATCTACCTATATTTGAAGTAGAGGTGGAAGCTTCTCCAGCGATTATTCAACGGATATCTTATAGCGGACGCTTTGCACAAGTAGTGAGCAAAGGCTCACCGAATGGCAACGGATGGATTCCTGTAAAACTTACGTTTGATACAGAGCAAGAAGCTGCGTCGTACATGATCGGGTTTGGTGATCAAATGAAAATCGTTTCTCCTCACTCAATGATTGAATCTGTTAAGAAAATTGGAGAATCTGCATTATCACTATATAATTAAGGACTAAACTCTGTAAGTTAACGAGTTTACTTAAAGCAAAAACGTTATTAAACAAGAGAATCTCAAATTAAATAGTAATCTAAAAAGCACTGCAAATGAACTCACCCCTAAATAGGGATTCAGTTTAAGCAGTGCTTTTTACAGCATTTTGAAAACCCCGTTAATGGGGATAGGTACGATGCACATATTCATTTCTTCTAAAAAATGAATATTAACTGTAATAACAATATTATTACCATTTTAGTTCAACTACTATTTATCAGTTTATCCTATTTATTGTTAAATATAGGAAGGTGAATTGTAAAAATATGTAGAAATATATAGATAAATGGAAAATTTAGTAGGTGATAATAATATGCGAAGAGTTGTAGTGACAGGTATAGGAGCTATCACTCCCCTTGGTAATTCGGTCGAGGAGACTTGGAATAAACTAATTCACGGAGAGTCCGGAATCGGAAAACTTACTCGTTTTGACTCAACCACTTTTTCCGCAAAAACGGCAGCAGAAGTTAAAGATTTTAGCCTTTCCAACTATATTCAGGTTAACGAAAGACATCGTATGGATCGGTTCACTGAATACGCCGTCGCTTCTTCTATAATGGCCATTCAAGATGCAAACGTGATACCTGGCAAGACTGTCCATGAAGAACGCATTGGCGTATCTTTCGGAACAGCAATTGGGGGTATTGAAAGTTTTGAAAATACATATAGAGACCTGCAGAACGGGGGTTATCAAAACCTATACCCCTTTTCTACAACAACGGTTATTTCAAATATGGCAGCAAGCCAAGTCGCCATTGCAATTGGAGCTAAAGGGATTAACACGTGTGTCGTACTATCTTGTGCTTCTGGTTCAAATGCGATAGGAGATGCCTTTCGAGCGATTCAGCGAGGCGATGCAGAAGTGATAGTGGCTGGAGGTTCTGAAGCCTCACTCACTCCCCTTGGAATCGGAGCGTTCTGTGCAATGGGAGCTATATCCACTAATCCTGACCCTGAACATGCTTGCAGACCTTTTGATAAGAACAGAGATGGCTTAGTGATGGGAGAAGGTGCAGGAGCAATCGTGTTGGAATCCCTTGATACAGCATTGAGTCGGCAAGCAAAGATTTATGGTGAGATCGTAGGTTACTCAACTGTTTCAGATGCTTATCATATTACGAGCCCCGCTCCAGGCGGTGAAGGTGCAGTTCGAGCTATGAATGGTGCATTATCAGAATCCTGCTTGGCGCTTGAAGAAATTGAGTACATTAACGCACATGGAACGAGTACAACTTATAATGATAGATTTGAAACAGAAGCCATTAAAAGCTTCTTAAGGAAAAGGGCTTACGATGTTCCGATTAGTTCCACTAAATCTATGACAGGTCACATGATGGGTGCTGCAGGTGCAGTTGAAGCCATCTTTACTCTTCTTGCTATTGAAACGGGAATAATTCCGCCGACTGTTAATCTACATACTCCTGATGAAGCATGCGATTTGGATTATGTACCAAACGAAGCCCGGGAAACCACAATAAAAGCAGCAATTAGTAACGCACTTGGCTTTGGTGGACACAACACCGCTCTACTTTTCAAAAAGTTTGAAGATCGACTATAAAGGAGAGATCAGTAATTCAACTCGTTAGAAATTATGGCATAGTATTCGTTTACTCAAGTTTGTTTTTTCTTAGTATTATCTTATTTTCAAACAGGTGGTACACCTGGGGAGCGTTTTCTGTGTTATCGTTGTTCCTACTTTATACAACAAACTCTAAATATCGTTCCACCCTATCCCTATTCATCTTCTTTTCGTTAGGGTTGACTTTGTATATTTTAGGAATGGATTTAATTGCCCAGCTGGGACTTTCCATAGAAACAAACATTATCTTAAATAGAAGTTTACTATTATTTATAGTCATAGGAGCAGGCATCTCTTTAAAACTTACTAAACAAAAAGTGAATCTTTTTACAGTGATGCCGAACTGGAATGGTCGGATCGTATTTCCTCATCATACGATTAAAACTCTAACCTTTTTAGTGTTTGGAATGCTTGGGTCAACGACAATCTTTTTACCTCTTTTATTTGTAGAGAACACAAGCTTAACGCGATCACTTCTTATATTTGCTCTGTTCTTTTCACTGATCAATGCTGTTCTAAAGGAAATACTTTGGAGAGGAATATTGTTGTCTTCTCTAAAAGAATACGTCTCTACCTTTTATGCTGTCCTCATTACTAGTATCGGATTCGGTCTGTTACATCTATCTATCGGAATTCCACTTGTCATGAGTCTGCTGTTTTCGTTTGGAGGACTTTTTTATGCTTTTATTGTCTTAAAGACAAATAGTATATATCCTGCTATCGTGTTTCATTTTGTCATAAACATAGGTATGGTTCTTAACGGTTGGATTTTATAAATTTTAAAAGGAATGTTTCCTGCCTCAAACTCTAAAACAGAAGTCTAAAAATAAACAAATAAAAAGAGTACCCGACTTGCGGTACTCTTCTATTCATTATCTACCAGTTTCCTTAAATGCGTACTTATAAAGGGTTCTGAAGTAAACAAAAAGAAAAATAAAAACGACCAATGAGGAAAATATGAATTCATCATTTGAATGAATCCGTAGATATTTCTCTCGTGAAACCAAAAACATAAAACCAATCGTGTAGAGAAGGTCAAATACAAAGAAAACTTTCCAAAAGCTCTTTCGAAAGATTACTTTTCTGTAAACATATCCATAGATACCTAAAAGACCTATCACTATTATGATAAGATCAATCAACTCACGGAAATTGCTCATATCAATCCACAGAACGTTGTATGTGGAAATCAACAAGAAAAACCAAAAGTATATCTTCAAATATGCACCTCTTTCTTCAAGTTCTAGAGAGATTATCCATCATATACCTTTGGTAGCGTTTTGGTTCATGTGTTTAAATAATTTGTTATTTATCTAAAGAAGAGTAAACGTTTATTGAAAGTAACGATTCGTATGTAATTGTATTAAGAGAGACCGATAAAGCAATCGGCGGTATCGGGCACGTTGACAGAACAACGAATGCTGAACCCAGATTTTTTGAAAAGATTTGTTCTCCAAACTGTAAAAAAGCATAATAAAGTTTAGCTTTATAAGTTTGTACTTTCCGATAATTCCAAACTTAAAGGGATTTCCGTGATTGGAAATCCCTTTAAATAAGCATCTATATATCACATAATATAACCAGGTCCATCAAGTAATGATTTCTTCAAAAAATAAAAACAGATATGAAAATAATACTAAACACATTAGCAATAAAATGTGAGATCGTACTTATCCAAGCATTGTTTGTCTTATAAAAAATAACACCATAAATCACACTGTTAATGAAAATAAAGACAATATCGTAACTGACGATAACAGCACTACCAACGGCGAAATGGCCGAGCGAGAATATGATTGAAGTCAAAATGATCGTGGGAATGATAGGTATATACTTACTTAATTGCCTTTGGAAGAAAGCACGCCATGCAATTTCTTCCCCTAATGCTAAAATAGCAAGCTGTAGGACGAGTACCACTAGTTTATCAAATGATATTACAAACTCTGTTCTACTATGAATATGGTCAATGAATTCTGGGAGAAAAAGAGCTGCTAAAGTAAAGCAAATAATGTTCATCACTAAAGGTAAAGCAATCCAAAGCCATATTGTTTTCTGTTTTACATATGTACGTATAACTTTTATGTCTAAACCATCAGAATCTCTCTTATCAAATTTTCTATGGATAAAGAAAAACGTAATTCCCACAATCACAGATAACCCTGCAATATTAACCCCAACAAGATTAGAAAATGAAACAATCGTCATAACGATCAATGCCACAAGACTTATACTCTTGTTTGAATTCAAATCTTTGATCTCCTATCCTTACACCCTTTATGTACAAACTATCTTTTGAAGCAGACTACATAAATGGAAAAATTTATAATAAGAGCGTAACATAGTTAATATTCATTGTGAACGATTAACCTTCAATATCACTTACATGGACGATTTTAAAGATAACTTCAATATCGGTATCTACGTTAACCTAACCAGTTATTATTGTAAGCAATGACTCCTAGAATGGCACCCTATACATCCTCCAAAAATACCCGCTACTATCTGCTTTTACAAGATGTTTCTCCCAATCTACTCATGTCTATCGATAAAGCCACTTTGGACTGATTCTTTAAAGTTAGTTAAAATGGATCTCCACACCTCTTCACTTTCAGTTAAAAAATGTCCAGTGTCTTCTAGATAATGAGTTTCTACATGAGGAATCTTGTTAGCAATGTTTCTAACCTCAATGATAGATGAAAATGTATCTTTCTCTCCATGCCAAACGATTACAGGTCTTGTTAACTTCTCTATTTTAAAACCCCAATATTCCGTTAATAATTTGCTCTCATCAAGTACTCCATCTACTCCTTGTCGGTACGCTTCTTTAGAGTGCAAAACTCCAATTTCAAGAACATCTTCCCTTTGAAGCATTTTGTTGTCCCAATCTGAGAGATAAGAACCACCTTTTTTTATGTTTTCTATGTACAACTCGGGCTTTTGATCAATTATTTTTATCTTCGATTTTTCTAATTGCTTAAGTAACCATGGAAAGTACTTCGTCATATAAAAACCGATACGATTCTCTTTTGACATCGTTGTTGGAGGTTTTCCATTTTCAAATGGTGTTGCCGTACCAATCAACATACATAAGTCAATTTGGTTGGGAAGAGCATACGTTACAGCTGCAGCAAATGCACCACCTCCCGATACGCCTAGCACCGAGAACTTTCCTAACTGTAAATGGTTCACAAGTTCTTCCATATCTTGAGCATAGTCAAGTAGTTTAAGATTAGGTTTCGTATCAGAAAGACCGTAACCGGGACGATCAGTAGCAATCAAACAAATTCCTAATTCTTTTGCGATCGGATCATCTTCTGTAAACCACACCCTTGACCCTGGTGTTCCGTGAAACAAAAATAATGGAATTCCTTCTAGGTCTCCATATAGGGAATAACCTAATTGCCTTCCGTCAGATAAAACCATGATGTTTTCATTCATAGAGAATCTCCCTTATCATGAGCTATTTTAGAAGTTTGAAAATAAGAGAAAGTAGCCCTTCTATGTCTTTATTTTATCATTGTAATTTGTAAGTTTAATCCATTTACGTGTCTTTTTATGTAATTTTATTTTGTTTAATTGCCCTCATCTATTTTTACAATTTATGTTAGAATTTTAACAAAAAGGATCAGGGAGGAATTGTTATTCATTTAGTGATGCATTCATTACTCACTTTTGTAATTGTATTCCTAATAAATTGGTTCTGGACTGAGCAAAGTTTCATCTTGAAACCTCTTGTTATAGGCGTGGTTTGTGGTGGGGTTTTTTATGTTATTGAAAAGATGTTTAAAAGGAAAAATACTAGTAAAGAAAAGAAGCGTACTGTTTAAACAGCACGCTTCTTTCAACAAAAATATTTAAATACTCGTACGCAGATCCCAAAGCTCTGGGAAGAAGCGTTGATCTAACACTTTCTTCAGATAGTTCACGCCTGATGAACCGCCTGTTCCGACTTTAAAACCGATGATGCGTTCTACGGTCTTCATATGGCGGAAACGCCACTGCTGCAGCCAGTCTTCAATATCTACAAGCTTTTCTGCTAATTCATACAGATCCCAATACTTTTCTACGTTTCGGTACACTTCTAACCAAGCTGCCTCTACTGATGCGTTGTATTCATAGCGCTTCGTCACATCACGGTTCAAAACTTCCTCGTCAATATGAAGTCCCGCTTTTGCGAGTGCCTGAATGGAAACGTCGTACAAACTCGGTGTATGAAGAGCAGTCGTTAATTGTTCGTGAAGGTCTGCGTCTTTTTTGTAGATTTCTAAAATATGCGGTGTCTTGTAGCCGAGCGCAAATTCGATCATGCGATATTGATACGATTGAAACCCTGATGCTTGTCCAAGCTTATCGCGAAACTCCATGTATTCTGCTGGCGTCAAGGTTGAGAGTACATCCCATGATTCAATGATCTGAGATTGAATCTTAGACACACGTGCTAACATCTTGAACGCCGAATGAAGGTTTCCGCTCTCAATAGAAGAAATCGCAGAACGCGTTTCGTGCAGAATGAGTTTCATCCACAGTTCTGACACTTGGTGGATAACGATAAACAACATTTCATCGTGATGACCGGAAAGCCTGTTCTGACCGGATAAAATTTTATCAAGGTTCAGATATTCTCCATATGTCATCTGGTTAATAAAATCCGTGTGAATTCCTTTTTCTGTTTCTTTGCTGTCCAATTTGTTCTGTTCTGTCATTCTAATCCACTCCCCCGGACAAGTAACTTGATTGTTATCGCTTTCATTATACATGATTTTACGTAGGACTTTTTATAATTCTGCAGAAAAAAAGACTGTGCACCTACACAGCCTTTCATCTTATTTGTTCTGTTCGAGTATCTGCTTTATCTTTAGTAAATCTTTTTTGTTTGCTTTTTTCATCATAAATGACATAAAAGGAGTGACCATTTTTGAAAATCCAGTTGGAACCCCTTTGTTCTGGAGCGTCATTTTGGTTACTCCAACATTTTCCGTGTTCCACGTATAAGTGGTCTCCATCGGGAAAGGACCATTTGCTGTTGTCATCACTAACTTTTTACCGGGAACATAATCTGTGACTTCATATACGTATTCAAGTTTTCGTCCTAAGAAATAAGCGATAAACGCCATTTTCGAACCTAATTGCAGAGGTTTCATCGTAACCCATTCAATTTCTTTAATGTTTTCGTACCAATGTGGTGCATAATCTGGATCGGCAGCATAGTGAGCGACTATGTCGATCGGACGATTAATGGATATCTCTGTTCTTACATCAACCATGAGAATCTCCTATTTTTGTTCAACGAACTTTTTCAAATTTTCTGCAAGCAGCTCGTTCCAACCGTGGCGATGTGCTTCTTCCCAATGTGGTTCAAGAATCCCAACAGCTTGGTGAGAAAGCTGTAAAACAGTTCGTTCACCGTCTTCAATCAGCTTGTAAGAATAAGAACTATTTACGGAGCCACTCATCCCTAGTAAACCATTCAATCGAATCTCTTCGTTTCTTTTGTAATACGTAACATTTCCCCATAAAGCTCCCTCACCATTTCCCCAATCTTCATAAAAACGGCCTGCGAGTTTAGGCTCCAAGATCAACTTCGAATCCTTATCTCCCACTCTAAAGTGCCACCAGCTACTAATGTCTTCTGTTAATGCTTTGAATACTGTTTCTTTTTTCGCTTGAATCACAACTTCTTGCTCGATATGAAAAGAGTCGACCTTGATTTCTTTTGTTTGTTCCATTTTATTATCTTCCCTTTCTTCTACTAAATTTTTGATCGCAAGCAATGAACTCGCATGCGGTGCTTCATATTTACTTACCCACCTGTTATACAGCTCTTGAAGTGGAATAACGTTCAAATAATTTACTCGTAGTCTACCTTTGCGACGGATCGTAACAAGCTTTGCGTCAACAAGTACGGCTAAATGCTTCATGATGGCATACCTAGAGACATCGTATTTCTCACTTAATTCACCTGTCGTGAGTGGCTGACTTTTTAAGTGATCTAGAATATCAATCCGGATGGGATTAGATAATGCTTTAAATACGTCAACTAACTCTTCATTTATCATGGGGTTGATGCCTCACCTGCTTTCCATCTCTTAATAAGTGACTTAAAGGTAACATATATAATATGTGACTTAAAGGTAACATTTAATAAAAATAATGTCTACAAAAAAAATAAAACCCGGAACGAATTCCGGGTTTTTCTTACAAGGAGGTTACTGATTAACGAAGTCCGCCTAGCGCTTGTGCTACAAGACGCTTAGTGATTTCGCCACCTACAGATCCGTTTGCACGAGAAGTTGTGTCTGGTCCAAGATGTACTCCGAACTCAGCAGCGATCTCTTGTTTCATTGCGTCAAGAGCTCCTTGTGCTCCAGGAACCACGATTTGGTTGCTGTTATTACGTGCCATGCGATTTCCCTCCTTTGGGATAATATGTACGAAAAACTTTTTTGTTTTCCGTTAAATGTAGTATGGGTTAATTCTGAAAACCTATTCATAGAAATATAAATTTTTTTCAAAAAAAAACAAGAACTCGTCACAAGTCCTTGTTTTTCAGCTCTTTGCTTAACAAATCTTCTTCTATTAATTGTGCTCTCTTTAACTCTTTCGCAGAATGTTTCTTAAAAAAGACTACCGTTCTCCACGCAAAAATCGTAAAGAGGGCAAGCGTAATTAAAGCCGGTATGTACTCAAGTTTGTTCTCTGGAAATACGATTGGCAACATATCTTTGCACCCTTTCGGTAAACAATTACGCTTTATTATACCAAAAACGAACAATAATTGATATGTTACACAGCTCTATTTGTGTTGTTTCTGTTAACGCTTTCTACTTGTTTGCGACGTTTATCTGTGAGTTTGGTAAGAATGATGACAAGAACGATGCCTAGTGCAAATCCTGCCAAAATATCAGATGGATAGTGAACACCAACATAGACACGGCTTAAACCGAGTAAGAACGGAAGGATGGCACCTGTCACTAAGATCCACCTTTTTTGATACCGTTGATACAAAAGAACAGCTGCAAACAAATAAAACGATGTGCCCACCATGGCGTTACCACTCGGAAAACTGTATCCGTCCTCTTCTAACAAGCGGTAGTCTTGTGGTCGTTCCCGCTGAAACATGGACTTCACTAGTAAGTTCAGACCATAAGAAACCAGAATACTTCCAATCAGCAATAAACTGTTTCTTATTTGTTTCATTATGATAAGTACGATTGCACCGATTAAGCAGAGTCCAGCTAGCACTTTTGCGTCCCCTAAATGCGTGATAGCTAGCACCATTTCATTTAACCATTCTGTTCTGAGAGCCAAAACCTGTTCTCTTAAACTCGAATCAAAAGTGGTTATGAAACTTGAGCTGTAAAACGAAAGACTGACAAAGATTAAAATAAACAAACTCAACATAAATTTCATTGTAATTCCCCCTACTTATTATATTACTTCAGGGCATCCAATATTAGGAATAGCATTTGGGGGGGTAACGGATAAAAATTGATTTACTACGTAATTAATTGAAATTACCTCGTATAAAAATCCGATTACTACGTAATTAATTGAGATTACTACGTATTTATTTACCGATGTCTCTTTCAAACAGACAACGCTCACATTTTCCACCATGAGTGGACGCTGTATTCATCAACTCTCTCACAAAAAAGAAAAAGCCCTCCTACAAAGGAGAACTTTCGCTTTCTGCTTCACATTCTTTTATATAACGGTTCCACGGATGTTCTCTGCATTCTGTGCTGCACGAGCGTTTATGCTCATGCTCACACTCTTCACACATCAACAGATGCGCGTTGCATTCTGGATTTCCGCATTTTACGTAACGTTCTTCAGGGTTTCCGCAGTGATAACATTTGCCGACGACAACTTCTTCCCCTGTTCGGTTAACAGGTACAGAGATCCGCTCATCGAACACATAACACTTTCCGTCCCAAAGCTTTCCTTTGGCTTCTTCATCATATCCGTAGGAGATGATTCCACCTTCGAGCTGTGAAACGTCATTGAAGCCCTCTTTTACTAAGAATCCTGAAAACTTCTCACAACGAATGCCGCCCGTGCAATACGTAAGAACTTTTTTATCCTTGAACTGACTGAAGTTCTCACGTACCCATTGTGGCAGTTCACGGAACGTTTCCACATCCGGTCTAATCGCATTCTTGAAATGTCCGAGGTCGTATTCATATGTGTTACGCGCATCTAAGATCACGACATCTTCTGATTCCATCGCTTCAAGCCATTCTTTTGGAGAAAGGTGCTTACCCGTCAGTTCATTTGGATTCACATCATCTTCCAAACTTAAGTGAACGAGCTCTGGACGCACACGAACTTTCATCTTTTTGAAGGCGTGTTCGTTCGATTCCTCTATTTTAAAAACGGTATCTGCAAAACGAGTATCATTCTTCATCATCTTCATGTATGCTTCAGTCTGCTCCACCGTTCCAGATACGGTTCCGTTGATCCCTTCGTTCGCAACAAGAATTCTGCCTTTGAGTCCGATCTCTTTACAAAGAGCGAGATGTTCTTCTTTAAACGCTTCAGGGTCTTCGATCGTTACGTATTTATAATACAATAATATTTGAAAGTCCATCATTACCACCTACTTATGCATCTTAAAAAACTACCTTTCCTATAATAACAAATTATGAGAAAAAGAAAAATACAGGACGCATCCTGTATTTTAGATTTTATTTAGTGTGCAGTTTCTTAAGATGTCCGCTGCCTCATGTGCTTCTTCATCTTCCGCCAGTTCAAGGGCTGTTTTTCCGTCCTCTTTGGCAAGATATGGATCGGCTCCTTTTTCAACAAAGTAAGCGATCATTTCAGGATCGTTATGCTGAGCGGCTTGATGTAGAATGGTCCAGCCTCCGCTTTGCTTTTCGTTAATGTCGGCTCCGTGTGATAATAGGAGACTGATCATCTCTTGGCGATTCTTCATATTCGCTGCAGCGGCATGAAGCGGCGTGTTCGCCATGTTGTTTCCTGACTTCACATGAACATTAGCTCCATGTTCAAGTAGTAACTTCACGATATCCATATGTCCAAAGTGTGCGGCTAGATGAAGAGGTGACCACCCTTCACTTAGTCCGTTTATATTTGTATCTTCGTTTTCTAAAAGTTCCTCAACCTCAGTTAATTTCCCATCCATTGCTGCTTGGTGCAGATTCATAGTATCCACCCTTTCTGATCGTTGTTGTAAGACTACTTCGACTTCCCGACACGAAAACCCTTTTACATACATTTATTTACAAAATTTTTCTCTCATTCCCAGTTGTTTCGCGGTCTAAATTATGTGAACATTTAAATTGTGAAAGTCGTTGGGGGAACTGGATATTCGGGGGATATTATGCGTTTAAAAATATTATCTTTATCATTGGCTGCTTTTCTTGCTATGACAACTGCAGCACATGCTTCAACACCATATACGGTTCAGCAAAATGACACACTGTGGAAGATCGCACAGCATCAAAATGTAAGCGTATCACATTTAATCGGAATGAATCGTTTGACGAGCCATAACATCTATCCTGGTCAAACGTTATACATTCCATCGTCTTCAAATCTACACAAAGTAGTAAATGGAGAGACGCTTAACAAAATCGCTTCGGCGTCAAATGTTAGTTTATGGGCAATTCAACAGGCAAACCCACAGATCAAAGAGATCAATTGGGTTTATCCTGGACAAGTGATCGAGCTGCCAGCGTCTGTTGCCAAACAACAGCCAGCACCAAAATCCGCAGCTCCTGCACAACCTTCTGTCGGCTCAACTGCTACACAAGTTTCACAGCTTGTGAATGCAGAGCGTCAAAAAGCCGGCCTTGCCCCATTAACACTTGATGCTGAACTCAGCAATGTTGCTTTGGCAAAAGCTAAAGACATGATTCAGAATAACTATTTTGATCATAACTCACCGACTTACGGCTCTCCGTTTGACATGATGCGCAGCTTTGGAATCGATTACACAGCTGCGGGTGAGAACATTGCAAAAGGACAAACTTCACCTCAAGCTGTTATGACAGATTGGATGAACAGTCCTGGGCACCGCCAAAATATTTTAAGCTCTAACTATGACTCCATTGGAGTTGGCTATTTTGAAGGAGCTTGGGTACAACTATTCAAAAAATAAGGATCTTCCGCACGACTTTCCACTAAAAAAGCATGCAGCGCTTAAAGCCGCATGTTTTTTATTATTGAATGAATCTGTTTTCAAGCATTATTTCTTGAACGACTTGTTGCAAGTCCTTTGGAGTAAGTAAACTTGTATGAAGCAGATGCTTAGAGTCTAATCTTGAGTTCAAGAACTCATGAAAAAGGATTAAACACCTTTCACCCATTTGCTCTTCTGCATCCCGTAAAGCATCTCTTTTTACTAACGTCTTTTCATCTGCCCAAAGGACAACATACTTGATGATTACGTTGGATTTATCTAATAGAAGTTTTAGCCACTCTGCATCCTTTGGAAAGGTTATGTAATCGATCACAACGTCACAGCCATGATCAATGAAGTTCCTAGTAAGTTGAAGAATGTTATTCCAGATCAAATCATGCTCCTGTTCACTTTGCCAAGGTTTCTTTCTGCCGTTAATATGCATATGACTTATATCATCACCAGATAGATAAGCGCTATTGGATAGACTTTTTACAAGCTCGTTCGCAGTTGTTGATTTCCCGACTCCTGCTGGTCCTGATAGGAGATAAACGGTTCTTGCATGTTCTGTTGTCACTGGTGTTCCTCCATACTTAGAACTTTAATTCTAATTCTTCTAAAAGCGCTTTTGCACCATTCGGACTGAGTACGAACTTCCCGCCTGCACACATGGCATTTTGATCTGTCACTTCTCCCGTAATCACGCACGAGTTATTCGGTATGTATTTCTTTAAAATAATGCGGTCATTCTCTACAAAAATCTCGATCCCATCTTTAATGTCTAGATTCATCATTCTTCGCAATTCAATCGGAATGACGATTCTTCCTAACTCATCTACTTTTCTTACAATCCCCGTGCTTTTCATATGCTTTACCTTCCTTTTCTTTCTTCCAAACGAAGTAGTAAATTCTGTAATACATGTCACCTTACTCCAACACTTGGTAAATAATGTTTTTTCATTGAATTAATCATCTCAAAAACTTCAATAAATAGGAAGAGGATATGAGTTGGGTTAATTTAATGGGCAGATAGGACTAATTTATGTGTGAAAGATGCGAGAAAATGATATTACTAATTTGTCATGAGTCAAAAAACCTATAACATTTTCCCAAAATAAAAAACCTACAGTCAGATAACTGTAAGCTTCAAGCAAGTTTTTTCTAATAACATGTTATGGCCACACTAACTTTTCTAAAACTATTTTTTAAAGTCAGATAAGGCATTCAACGCTTTTTCAATATTAGACTCAAAATCAATTGCATCTAGCATAGCTAATCCCTCTATAATGATGAATGTTAAAGGCGCTAATTTCTCTTTTTCTTTATCGTCAGCTTGAATGAGCTCAGAGCAGTAATGAATAAAACTGTCCCCAATCTGTTTTGCAATTGATAGATAAGGCTCTTCTTTTTTTGAAGCTCTTGCAATTAACTCGAGCCAAAGTTGAATGTAGGGTTTCACGACAGGGTTTTTAATCAATTTGTACAGGTGGGGTACTAATTGATTAAAAGGAATAGAAACTGTTCGCGCCTGTTCAAGAATAGTAATTAGGTTATCGGATATTTGAGTTAACACTTCTTTCATGAGCTCTTCTTTGTCCTGATAATAATGAAGCAACATTCTGTCACTCGTCCCTGCCGCTTGTGCTAAATTTCTCAAACTTCCCGCTTGTAAACCATTTTCAAGAATGTGTTTTGCCATTTTATCTTGTAGTTCTTGTTTACGTAATTCGCCTTTTTTCATCACATTTCCCTCGTTGCATTTTTTATGTAGTATATGCTACATTTTATTTATGTAGCAAGTGCTACATTTTAAAAATGGGAGGGAGTCATATGATGAAGAACACTGAAGTTGCAGAAGTTATTGAGTCAGAGAAACCACGTTTATTTAGTATGAAACAAACAGGAATTCTAATTGCATTTGGAATTGTCTTTTGGTTTAGTGGAGCAATGGCTGTTAAATTCGGATATTCCGTTGGTTTATTTGGCAGAGAAGGAAGTCTGATTTCCTTCGCACTCGCTATACCAGTATCTTGGCTTTCCGTTTTACTCATCATTAAAGGTGCAGATCTTAAGCCGCTCCAGATTGTTCCTGGCATTGGGCTAGGTCTTGCAACAGCTACTTTCTTTGATGGAATCGTTTTGACTTGGGGAACTTGGGTTTACGGTACAAATTCAGATCAGATCAGCTTTGGTGCAGCATGGATCTTATGGGGAGCTTTTACGTTTTTAGCTTTCGCATTTTTTGAAGCTTATCGAAAAGGAATAAAGTTGGCGTAGTTGTCAAAAAAAAATACCAAATACACTTTAACTGCAGTGTATTTGGTATTACTTCACTCTCAAAATCTGACCTGGATAGATGAAGTAGTTATTATCAAGATTGTTCCAACTTTTAATCTGCTGAATTGTGCTGCCATATTGCTGACTAAGAGCATAGACCGTATCTCCACTTACCACTGTGTGATAGATTGCTTTTTTAGGAAGGTTGAAGCTCTTCACAATTCCATTTACATGTCCACGCGCAATATTTTCAATAAAGGACGCCGTTTTTAGTTTATTGGCGTCATTTACGTTATCAATAAACCCATTCTCCGTTAATAGAGCAGGCATGTTCGATTCACGTAATACATGAAAGTTTGCTGTCTTCTGTCCACGATCACTGAAATTTACGATTTTCAAAATTTCGGCATGCACATTATCCTGATACGTCGTCGTTGGTGCTGTTGAACCCGGATAGATATAATCTTCGTACCCTGTTCCCCCACCCGCATTCGTATGAATCGATAGAAAAAAATCCGCTCCCCAAGCGTTTGCAGCATTGGTTCGGTCTGTTAAAGACTTCGTTACATCCGAAGTACGGCTCATTAAAATTGAAATATTGCTATATTCAGCAAGTAAAATATCTCTGATTCGAATGCCTATTTGAAGAGTAAGTGTTTTTTCTGTGAGGTTGTTCCCCACACCTCCAGGATCAGAACCACCATGACCCGGATCAATAAAAATTTTCACCATTTTCATCACCCCTATTATTCATCATATGTGGCATCTATGAAAAAGGTTTGTACTTTACTAGAGTCTTCTAAAATAATGCTTATAAAAAGGTAACGTACAAACGCCTTTTGTTTGATCGTGTCCAATCAAATAGATTTCTTCCCTCATAATCTATTACATAGAGAGTAATACTTCTCTATATCATGCATTACAAGGATATGGGGTGTCTTTTATGCGTAATTTCTTAAGTCTATTAGACGGATTATTTGCTGATAAAAAAATCCGTAAGACTCCACAAGACAAAAAAAGAATTGGCTAAAAATCTATAGTCTAGCTTCATTTGAAGTTAGGCTAGAAGTACATAATTTCTAAACTTAAAGTTGAAGGAATATAAGAGTTCAGTAAAGTCAATGCATCAATACTAATAGAAAAAGACTCGTCTAGTGCGAGTCTTTCAACGTATACGTTAATTAAACTAGATCAGCAAAAGGATTAATAACTTTCCAACCCCTACCTTCAAACAAATTCTTTAACAGCCAAATGTGATCACTTCCGATTAATAAGAATATACGTTCATAATCATGTACCGCAACAATATTAACTACATTCTTAAAAATCATGAGTTCTCTTTCAAACCATTTATTTATGAAGTTAAAACCAACCTTTTCTTCTTTTTCATCTTCAACTGATACAAAAGATAAATACATGTTTTCTATTTCTGCGATATAGTCTGCATGGTTTAATTCTTGATATGAACGAATTAAATTTGTATCAGATTTAACATCCGGTGTTTTTTCAGTTAAAATATTCATCGACCTGTAAATTTTCGGATATCGTTGCACGGAAAAATTGAGTTTGTCCAAATCCTCTTGAGTAAGATTACCTGTCCAATCTACAGCATATACATTTTCGTGTTGCAATTTTTGTGCTAATTTAAATCCTATTTGCTGAATTTCGTTTAAGGAGTAGTTCCCTTTTGAATCCTTATATTCCTTATTTAACTCATCATTAAATTCCATTTCCCACTCTAATGCTATTTTAGTAGGGTTAAAATCCAATAAGTATTCAACCAATCTTTCAATTTCGTATTCTTTATCTTTTATTACCTCTGCATGTTGTTCAAAATGATACGTTCCTACAAGTATGATTTCTTTCATTTGGGATGACCTCATACTAAGATTAGATTACTATGATGTTGTATGAATGTAGATAAAGTTCTTATATATAAATCTGGTTGATCTCTATGTACCAAGTGTCCAGCAAATGGGATGACAGCTATTTGCGTGTTAGTATGTAATTTCTTATACGTAATCGCGGCTTCCACTTCGAGTTCTTCTCTTTCTCCTACCATACACAAGATGGGAGCTGTCACATCTGAAAGGTCACCCGTTTCGTGAAAAGGATAAAATTCATCTGAGTTAAATGATTTGAGCAATTCTCTCCAATCATTGTTTCCATGCATTTGATTAAGGGCTTCTACAATCTCTGGATTTCCGAATAGATTCTTATGATGTTCTGCTTCTTGTCTACTAAGTTCTTCCCAGTTGTCAGGTTGTTTTGGAAATACACCAGAAAATGTTAGCGTCTTAACTTTAGACGGATATCTTTTGGCAAACATTAATGCGACAACTCCACCAATTGACACACCTGCAATATGAAATTCACCTATGTTTAACGAATCGAGTGTATCCTTTAAATCTATAACACATTGATTAAAGTAATCTTCCAGAGTTCCTTCAGATTTCCCATGGCCTCTCAAGTCAGGTCTAATCACTTTAAAATGATTTTCTGCAAAGTAATCCTTTTGCTCCTCATACTCTGTTAAACCCGTCATACCTCCTGAATGAATGAAAACAATAGGTTCTCCATCTCCTGCTGTGTGTGTATGTAAAATCATTTACTACAGCTCCAGTCGTTAAAGTATTTGTCACTCTACTAATTTACCATAATTTTCAATATCCAGTATGTACGTCAATAAAATTTAGAAATTAATAATAGACTCGCTAATAGAAGCCGAGTCTATAGATTTTTCTTGATAAGATAATAGTAAGCAATGGTTATTCATCAAAACCCAGATTTATCGGTCGATCAGGTAAATTCTCTGATCCCATCATATTGGTAGTAGGCTCTGTTTCGTCAACTTCCTCAAACTGAAAACCATCTGCCCAAACTTTCCCTTGACCTGCCAACAGCACTCCAAAATGTATCGAAGCACTTTCCGCAGGAACATCAAGCACCACTTTATAATAATTCCAATCGGAAGTTCCTGTAATCGAGCGGTTATCCATATTGTCGAATTGAACAACATCGCCTGATTGGTTGTCTACGCGGAACCATGCTCCACACTTTGTTACATCCTCTGTCTTCAAGTAGCACGACATCTTTATTCTCTTTCCTCTAAAACGATCCGCTGAAATACTTTGCATCATCGTTCCAAACTGTCCTTCACCCATATCCCCTGTTGCATACAAACACCCTGATTTGGTTCCAGTATGAAATACCTTATCATCTGTTTCCATGCGATAATCACTTGGATGCGAACCGCTTAACATCCACCCTTTTACTTCCGTTGTTTGATTCATTTCATCTTCCTCCATCCCACTAATGGTTCTCATCAGTTTTCGATACTTTCCCGGTGGCATGTTGTATAGTTCTTTAAATGAACGTGTGAACGCTTCTTGTGATTGAAACTGTAATGAAAATGCGATAGCTAATATGGACTCATCCGAATAGAGAAGATACATGGCTGCTACCGCTAAACGTCGCTTACGAATATACTCACTTATCGTTTGGCCCGTTTCTTTCTTAAAGATCCGCGATAGATGAAATTTTGAATAACCTATTTCATACGCATAATGTTCTAGGAACCAGTCATCTTGCAAATGTTCTTCAATGTAACGAATGGTCTCCTTTGTGACTTCACTATACATCCTGCTCACCTCACTATTATCATAATAGAAGGAGAAAATGAATTTTTGATATTATTTGCTATTCTTTCTATATTTTCCATACTTATTTTATGAACATCGCACGAAATAACACAGCCGAATTTAATTCGTTCTTTTTTTATAAAAAAATGCACTTCCTCTTCTCGAAGAAATGCAATCATTTAGTAATTATATATGCTTAATATACCTCTTGATTATTCGTTGTGAATTTTATCCTCAACATTACTGCAGCGATGCTACTCGACATTCCAGCTAACAGAAACAGCCAAGTAAACCATTCCAGACCCATAGTCGGAGATCTAAACGTTAATGAACTGGCTAGAAATAATGTAAGACCGAGCAAGCTAAAAAATACGCTCAGTTTGTTCGTGTGATTTCTTAAAAGCCATGTAGCAAGTAACACAAGAATATACAGCAAACTGATTATCATGAGTATTGGAAACAGTGGTTTAAATTTTGCGGCGTAAATGAAATGATCGAATCCAGATATCTCAGAGACATTTGTTACTGTTCCATGCTTCCAGTTTGAAAACATAGCCGAGTACTTCCATTCCCACCACGTATCTCTTAATTCACTTCCTTCATACCATGCTGAAAACGTTGAAAAAAGAAACACAATAACTGCTAAAACAAATTGAATCACATATGACATAAGTTGATTTCCTCTCGCTTGATTATGTACCTTATTTTACCATGCGATTCCTTTCGTTGCTTACTACTTTTTGACTAACTTTTACTTTAAGGCAAATTTAGCCTTGAAACACATTAGATTTCTCACCACTAACATACAAAATATGGTAAATTAATAACATATATCTTAAACTGAGGTGCAGCCCCTTATGAAAAAATACATGGGATTATTTGCAATAATCATTTTTATCGTGGGTTTGATTCCAACTTGGCTTGGAAAGTACATTGGATTCTTTGCAGCTTCTTATGCATGGTTTGCGCTATGGGGCTATATTGTAGCCTGGATCTTAACACTTTTCTCTCGTAAAGGGAAATGGAAAACGGCAAGTATCTTGACACTAACTCTATCTGGATTAATCGTGATCATTATTGTTTTTTTCTTGATCGTAACTTGGAATAAGCCCTAATCTATCCAACTGCAATAGACCAGATTATAGTCTGGTCTTTTTCATTAGCCGATTTTCTCCGCTAACTCTAAAATAATTCCCTCGGGACCACGAACGTAGCATAGTTTATAACTTTCTTCATATTGCTCGATCTCACTAAAGGTCTCCATACCCTTCTTTTTCAAAATAGCAACGATCGCTTCAAGATCCTCAACAGCAAAGCAGATATGTCGAATGCCTAGTGTATTTGGTGAGGGTTGTTGCGTATCTGAATCATCTGACGGCGTATAATATTTGACGAGTTCTATCCAGGTTTGACCTTCAGGCATTCCTAAAGCTACACAGCTCGTTCTAACATTTTTTAGTCCAACGATCCTGTCCAACTGATCTCCTTGCATTTCCCATTCCGCTTTCACTTCAAGCCCTATATCTTGGAAAAATGCTTTTGCTTTTGAAAGATTGTTTACGTTTATACTCACATGATCCATTCTATTAACCTTCATAATCAATTCCTCCGATGTTCATTATGGCTCATAAGATATATTCGATTGCACTACTCTTAAACCTTTTTGGAAGTGAGAGTTCCCTTTTTGAAGTTTACTACACTCAAAGTTTCCATCCTATTCTAAAATACTTATCTAGTTAAATAGATACGCACAAAAACTACTAGAAATAGGTCATGTAAATAGACTTCTGTAGTAAGACCTTATCATCTTTTCTCGATGTTCCCGAAACTCGTATACATATTTCCTTTTCTGCATTATATTGGAACACATTAAGAGGAGGAGAGTTATTATGAAAAAGTTTATCAGTCTATTTACTGTGCTTGTTTTTTCACTCGTGCTCGTTGTTCCATCATTTGCGTCGGCAGCCCAAAAGTTGATTCAACCGATCAACAACGCTTATATCACGGCCGGGTACTTGAATGCTAACTATCAGAAGAAGTTTGGTTTCAAACATTATGGATGGGACTTAACATCCTCTAACAGCAGCAGAGCGGTTTGGGCGAGTGGAACGGGTAAAGTCTTAGCAACAGGCTACGATAACGTTTTAGGAAACACCGTCATTGTGAAATATCCTGCAGCATACATCCATTCAACGAAAGCAACGAAAGATCTTGTGTTCCGTTATAATCACTTAGCTTCAATTGCTGTATCTAAAGGGCAGAGTGTTACAAAAGATACACGATTAGGGAACTATGGTAATACAGGATTGTATTCAACTGGGCCACACCTTCACTTTGAAATTGATACAGATACGACTTATTATCAATATTCTCCAACGTTAGGATCAAGTTCTAATATTATAAAAGCAGGTACAGCTAGCACGGTGTTATCTCCTAGAAATGTTCTATATACCAAAGTTTCTAGTCCAGATAACCAAAGCATTTACATCATTGGAGATGGCTATCAATCTTCCTCTGAAGATGACCTTCCTTTTAAAAACTAATAGCAAAAGAGACAAAGCAACTCTCGCTTTGTCTCTATTTATTGTTCACTTTATTTATCCCAACTGTCGTTTGAACTTTTTACTAGCAAAGAAGTAAGCAACCACCATAATTCCGATACACCAAGTAAGCGCAATCCAGATATCATTTCCCACTGGTCCCTCATATAATAGAGCACGAATCGCGTTCACAATGGATGTTACGGGTTGGTTTTCAGCAAAGATCCGCACGACCTTAGGCATCGTTTCTGTTGGTACGAATGCTGAACTGATAAAGGGTAAGAAAACGAGCGGGTACGAATAAGCTGTTGCTCCTTCCATTGAGCTTGCTGTTAAACCCGGAATAACGGCGAGCCAAGTTAGCGCTAATGTAAATAGTCCAAGTATTCCGGCTACAGAAAGCCAATCTAAAAGTCCTGCGTTAGAACGAAAACCCATCAGCAAGGCGACTAAGATTACAATCAAAATCGTAAGGGCATTAGAAACCAGTGAGGTTAAAACATGTGCCCACAATACGGACGATCTTTTGATTGGCATGGTAATGAAACGTGCCATTAACCCGCTCTTCACATCTGTAAACAGCCGAACAGAAGTATAAGCCACACCTGATGCGATCGCCATTAGCAATATGCCTGGTAATAAGTAATTCACATAGTTGTCTGTCCCTGCCTCAATCGCCCCTCCGAATACATAAACAAATAATAGCATCATCATAATCGGGGTAATAGCCACCGTGATAATCGTATCCGGACTTCGCATAATATTACGCATTAATCGTCCTAATAAAGTACCTGTTATGCTTTTCATTTACACACTCTCCTTTTTACCGATGATGTTGAGGAAAATATCCTCTAGTGATGGCTGCTTCTCAACGTACTCCACTTTCGCTTTCGGGAACATTTTTTTTAGTTCTTGCAGCGTGCCGGTCTTGATGATTTTCCCACCATGTAATATCGCAATACGATCTGCGAGCTGCTCGGCTTCTTCCAAGTATTGTGTGGTCAGTAATATTGTCGTTCCACCATTGGCAAGTTCTTTTACAGTATTCCAAACTTCAATACGCGCTTCAGGATCAAGTCCTGTTGTTGGTTCGTCGAGAAAAATAACGTCCGGTGTTCCAATCAGACTCATGGCAATATCCAGCCTTCGTTTCATACCCCCAGAATATTGATCACTGCGTTTGTTCGCAGCTTCTGTTAAGCTGAATCTTTCAAGTAAATGATCTGCGACTTCACCTGGATTGTTAACACCTCTTAATTTAGCAATCATCTTAAGGTTTTCACGACCAGTAAGCATTCCGTCTATGGCTGCAAACTGTCCTGTTAAACTAATGCTCTGACGAACTTCATCGGTTTGACGATCGATATCATATCCACAGATTATCGCTTCCCCTTCATCCGCTTTCATCAATGTGGAAAGAATGTTGACGATCGTCGTCTTCCCCGCTCCATTTGATCCTAACAAAGCGAAGATTTCTCCCCTGTTCACCTCTAAATTTACTCCTTTTAAAACTTCCTTATCTTTGAAAGACTTTTTTAAGCTTTTTATAGAAATCGCTTTTACACTCATGTTTTTCCTCCTAATGAATTATGATTTCACTATTTAGTATCACTGATAATAAGTGTTACTTAGTACCGAGTAAAAAAATAACTGAATAGTTCACAGTACATTCTATTCAGCCATAAATGTTACTCTTTTCCTAATTCCTTCTGAATACTTTGGTTCAGATCTTCACGATATTTAGCAAAATAGGTTTTGGCGTTAGCTACAAGTTCATCTGCGAAAGATGCCACGTCTTCCCCTGTAATGTCTAGCACTGGTCTCCCTTGTGCTGCTCCTGCTTCAAACAGATCAATCAACTCATACTGGATGTGTAGCATATCCATTCCGTTTCCGGATGAAAAGTTCCACATATACGTTTGAATCTTTTTAAACACAAACTGATAATCCTCTGGAAGAGCTTCAACTCGCGCCATCATCATTTTGTATTCTTTCTTATCACCGATCATCTTTTTAATCCATTCCAACATATTTCTTTCCTCCTTTTTATCCCTTTCATTCATCATGCTACCGAAACACTTTATGAGCTTATTGTGATTTCAATACATTAATCTTTGAAGATACGAAATCCCATTTTCGCCAAAAGGATTCAAGTTCTCGTCTGCCAGCTTCATTAAGTGTGTAAAACTTTCGAGGCGGACCCATATCTGAGGGCTTCTTGACGATGTCTACTAATTTCTTCTTTTCCAATCGGACGAGGATCGTGTATACCGTACCCTCCACCACTTCTGTAAATCCTAGATCGTTTAAGCGGCGTGTAATTTCATAGCCATAGGTTTCATGACGGCTGATGATTTCCAATACGCAACCTTCAAGTGAACCTTTTAGCATTTCTGTTAAATGTTCGATGTCAAAAGCCTCCTTTATTTCATCTGACCTATAATAAGTATGACTTAGTACCGTTGTAAAAAAATTTGAAATCACGACCACTATTTAGTATTACTTATTACCTCTACATTGTATGACTGAGTACCGGAAATGTCAACTGTTTTCCAAATATAAATTTTAGCTAAAAGACTCGCCTAAGATAACGAGTCTTCGAATTATTTACCGATTTCATATTGTTTAAAAGAATCTTGAGGGTAAATCCATTGCAATTACTTTTGCAAAAGGAGAGTGAGATCATATTGCAAGGTTAAATCTCTGTTTTCAAAATATTCATACTCAATAGTACAGGGGAATGACTTTCGCTCGTGATGAATGTTTTAATCTAATACCTTAAGTGTTACTTTAATAGTACATTACTCAATTGCCTGTTCTCCTCACAGATTAACCCATCCTCTACCAGGATAACTCTTTTAGCTTTTTCAGCAATTTTCACGTCGTGTGTAATCATGACGATGGTCTTGCCTTCTGCATTTAACTCCTGGAAGAACGCCAGGACTTCACTCCCCGTTTTTTGATCCAGAGCACCGGTTGGTTCATCTGCAAGAATAAGGGGACAATCTCCAACCAAGGCACGCGCGATGGCTACACGTTGCTGCTGACCTCCTGAAAGCTGATTTGGCCGATGGTGCATTCGTTCTTCCAAACCTACTCTTTCAAGTGTCTTTGCTGCTTTAAGTCGCGCATCCTTATAACTTTCTCCTCTAAGTAGGAGAGGAAGTGCAACATTATACAATGCGGTATATTTTGAAATTAGATTAAATTTTTGAAAGATAAAGCCTATTTTTTCATTCCTAATTGTAGCGTAGCTTTTCTCAGACTGGTCTTGAATATTTAACCCATCTATAAAATAGTATCCACTATCTATCGTATCAATTAATCCGATCAGATTCATTAGTGTGGTCTTTCCAGATCCGGATGGTCCCAAAATGGCAACAAATTCACCCTGTTCTACTGTAATGGAAACTCCTTTTAGTACATTAACTTGATGCTCTCCTATGCCGTATGACTTATGAACATCCTTCATATCAATTACTGCCTTTTCCACCTTGACCACCTCCTGTTCTCGGTTTTTGCACCTTAACTTTTTCGATTATCTTTCCATCATCACCATAATAGATTGATAAGATGCTGCTAGGAGTGATTTCATTCATGCTTACCTCATTTTCTTCCATACCATTCTCTCCACGTGTAACGGTCACAATTGAAACTCCTACAGGGATTACAACGGTTTCCACTTCACCTGTATATTCCCTTTCTCTCACACCACCACTACTGGCACCATCGCCACCGCGGCCACCACCTCCGCGACCTCCCCCATTTTCATTCTCCTCTTGATTCCCTGCTGGTTTTTCAGGTTTCTTTATTACTTTCAATGACACTTCATTTCCGATTATTTCAGAAACTTCACCAAATAAACCTATTTCATCCGTGTTACTTTCAGTTACTGAGTTGTTTTCGGTTTTCCCACTTGAAGCTGTGTTAGAATTACCTTCCCCAGGACTCGAACAAGCTATTAAAGAAATAAGAAGCAAATTTATAATAAAGGATCTTAAATATGTTTTCTTCATGCCAATTACTCCTATCAATCGTAGTTTAATGCTTCAATTGGTTTTAGTTTAGATGCCTTTGCCGCTGGATAATAACCAAAGAACATACCTGTTATTACAGAGAACCCAAGACCAATGAACAGACCTTCTATTGTGGCCAAGTACTTAATATCCGTAAAAGAGAGGATCCAAGGAGCGAATATACTGAGTAGAACTCCTAATATTCCACCACAAAGACTTATGAATGTAGCTTCAAGCAAAAATTCCATTAAAATGACTCTTCTTGCTGCACCAATACTCTTAAGGATACCTATTTCACGCGTGCGTTCCTTAACAGCTACCATTAATACGTTCATAATCCCAATTCCGCTTACGATCATAACAATAGCTGCAACAGCGATTAAAAGAGCAGACATCGTTTTTGATGTTTCCTGCGCAGATGAAAGTGTGCTCCCAGCATCTACAACTGTATAAGACTCTGAATCCCCAGTGACTTCTCCAATATATTGTTTGATTTCATCGATTGCGGGTTTAACGCTGTCTATATTGTTTGCCTGCGCGATAAAGGTTACAGACGCACCTCCTCCGCCTCCTCTTGTGCTACTGCCGGATGTATATTTCACAGCGACATCATAAGGAATGAACACCATATCATCAGCAGAGGTTGAATTGGCCAAGCCTCCTCCGGTACTCATTCCTCCAGAGCCCCCGATCCGATCCAATACACCTGTAACGGTATAGGATGTTCCTTTTAAAAGAACTTTTTGGCCGATTGCTACATTCACATCTCCTTCAAATAAAAGATCCGCCATGTTATACCCTAAAACGACCACCTTATTTCGCATCAAACCATCTTCGTCTGTAAACAGTTCTCCAGATACTGGTGTAAGATTCGTAATGCTGGCGTATGCTTCATTGATACCTTGTATGTTTACGGTCTCAGCAGTTGTGCCATAGGCAATATCAGAAGAAGTTCTTGTGCTTATTCCTACATTGCTCACATTTGTCAAGAGTTCAGACATTTGAAGAGCGTCTTCTTTTGTAAGAGTTTTGGAAGTTGATCCTCCTCCCCTTCCTCCTCCAGTCCCACCACGTGCTTTTGAAATCGTAATACTTTCAACCGAAAGTCTTTTGTATTGGTCTTCCACTGCTTTTTCACTTGCATTTCCAATCCCGACTACCATTATGATAGTGAACGTACCAATGATGATTCCAAGTGATGTTAAAAAAACACGTAACTTATTGTGAGCCACGCTGAGCATAATCGAACGTAACTGCTCAACTAACTTCATTTTTTCACACCACCTATAATGATGGTTTCTCCTTGCTTCAGACCATCAGCTACCTCTGTTTGGACTCCATTGGTCAAACCGGCTGTAACTGCTCTTTTTTTAGTTTCTCCTTCTTCAGTCTTTACATTGACATATTGCTTGCCATCTTCAACGAAGATTGCTTTATTTGGAATAAGCAGGACATCTTTCTTTTCTTTTTTTAGGAATGTGACAAAAGCTGTCATCCCTTCCTTGATCGCAGGGTTCAGTTCGGACAATTTCCCTGTAACCTCATAAGTAACAATTCCTGAACTATCAATATTTGGTGTGTTATTGACAGAAACCACTTCACCCTGAAGATTCTCTAGTGATAAAGAATCAACAGATAACCTCATTTGCTGATCTTTTTCAATTCCTGAGATATCACTCTCGGTCACACTTGCCTTTACATAAATGACAGAAGGGTCAACAATGGTCATAAATGCTGTTCCAGAAGTTGCTGAGTTCGTGTCCGTACCTGATTTAACACCAGAGACAACTTCTCCCACTTTATAATTAATACTTGTCAGTTCTCCATTAATCGGTGCCTTAAGATAAATTTTATTCAAGTTATTTTTAGCTTCTTGTAATTTATTTTTTGCATCCTCTATCTCAAGACCTGCACTTTGTATAGAACCATTGCTGTTGAGTAAAGTCTGATATTTTTTATTCTCTACTTCGTAGGCTGCCTTTAGAGTAGAATCATCCGGTCTTGCATCCAATTTGGCTTTTATATCGTCGACCTTATATTTAAATTCCAACTTATCAATCTCATATTTATTGACCGCTTCATTGTAAATGGCATTCGCTTTGTTTAATGCGTTTTCTGCTTGGGTAACTGCAAGTTTTGAGTCCGCATCATCAAGTACTGCTAAAACATCTCCCTTTTTTACTTGTTGTCCTACTTGTGCTTTTATTTCTTTGACCGTTCCATTTATTTCAAAATCCAAATTGACTAGAGGTAAACTGATTCGACCATCCGAACCCAATCCGACCTCCAAATTACCTTTCTTCACCTTTTGTTCTGTGGTTTTTATCGGCGCGGTTGCTGTTTCCTCCGTACACCCCGCTAATACACCTGCCCCTAATGAACAGGTAAGAATGAACGCTAATGTTTTTCTCTTCATGAGTACCAGTCCTTTCATTTTAAAGTACAAGGTTCATAGTATCGGGTCATTGTGATGTTCTTGTGAGAAACATTAACTTATTTATAGACATAAAAAGACAGTCCTCAAGTTGAGAAACTGTCTTTTGAAAAGATCATATTCTATTGAGCAAAAACCAAAATTCTACACCATCATCAATATTTCTTAACCCACAATCCCCTTCATGATAGGATATTATGGATTTTACGATAGAGAGTCCTAGTCCTGAACCTCCAAACTCTCTTGTACGAGCTTTGTCGACCTTATAAAAGCTGTCCCATAACCGATCTTGCTGATGGGATTGAATTTCTTTACCAGTATTATAGATTCCTACCCTTACTTTATTCTTTGTCTCCTGGACAGAAACGGCGATTATCCGATTATCATCAACGTGATCCAGTGCATTATTAAGATAATTGGTAACTACTTGCTCTATTCGTTCTGGGTCACCTAACACTAAAGTCCTGCCTTGTGATTTGTGATGCAACTTAATCCGTTTTTCGGCAAAAACTAATTTATATTTATCAATGATATCCGACACTAGTCTAGTGATGTCAACCTTGACCATATTCATTTTTTTAGAACCTGATTCGAGATTAGCGAGGTCTAACAAACTATAGACAAGTTTATCCATTTTCTTTGTTTCATCAATAATGACGTCACAATAAAAATCTTTCTCATCCTTATTGATATTCAACTTTAATCCCTCGGCATATCCTCCAATAAGCGAAATAGGTGTTTTCAGTTCATGAGAAACATTCGAAAGCAATTCCTTGCGCGATTGTTCCACTTTCTCCTTCAACAAGATATCTTTTTTCAACTGTTTATTCGCAATATCCAGTTCGTTGATCTTCAGATCTAATTGCTTAGAGAGAAAATTGATGTTCTTACCCAATTCCCCGATCTCATCGGATGAACTCACTAAAATTCTTTCAGAAAAATCCAATTTTGCCATTTTCGATGTTACTCTATTTATTCTCACAATGGGTGCTGAAATGCTGTTTGATACATAAAACACAGCAACTATACCAATTAAACCAACGAATATCGAGGTGTATAGAATAAATTCACTCGCAGCCTTAGCACTGTCTTTCATAGCATCAATGGACGTACTGATTAAAGCATATCCCTTGTTACCATCTGGTAGTGTGATGCTAGAATAGAGGCTCAAAAATTCTGTTTTTGTCCTTCTGTCCTTTCTTGTTACAATAAACGGTTTGTCGTTAAAATTATCCAGGTTGCCTTTAATCAGTTCTTCATCAGGCATGGCTGATCGTGAGGATTGATTTTGATATTTGGATGGACGCTTCAATAACGCTAAGCGATAAACTGGCTCGAACTCTTTGTCAAAAATTAAAATCGTAACATTCTTGTTATCTTGTAAAGCGGATAACTTTTCTTCATAGTTCTTTTCTGTGGTTATGATTTGTTCGATTTGGTTATAGCTTTCTTCCAACATGTTTTTCTTGTTGAACAGATAAAAATCTTCTAAAAACAATGCGTTTAATAGTTGGATAACCGCTATAAAAAGCAGAATGATGGTTAGTAGGATTCCATATAGCTTTCTTCTTATTGAAAATCTCACTTTTGTTCCCTCAATCTGTAGCCTACACCCCTTATCGTCTCAATAAAATGACCATAATCTCCTAGCTTGCCCCTCAACTGTTTGATGTGGGTATCCACTGTTCTTAAATCGCCATGATAGTCATAGCTCCAGACCCCGTTAAGAATCTTGTCTCGTGAAAGTGCCAAATTTTTGTTTTTAAATAAATACAAAAGAAGATCGAACTCCTTTGGGGTGAGACCGATACTGTTTTCATCAACATAAACGGCATGCTGATGAATATCTACTTCAATGCCTCCAATATTTAGCTTGTCTTGCTTCATTTTTTTCATTTGCTTTAAAAGGTTTTCCACCCTTGCGACCAAAACGCTTGGAGAGAATGGCTTACAGACGTAATCATTTGCGCCAAGCCGAAATCCAGTAAGTTGGTCGCTTTCCTCCCCTTTAGCTGTCAACATAATGACGGGTACTGTTGATATATTTTTTATTTCACTCAATACTTCCCAACCATCCATCAGTGGCATCATCACATCGAGAATGATGAGATCAATAGATTCACTCTTTTTCAAAAAAAAATCAAAGGCTTCCTTACCATTTTCAGCACATATTACTTCAAAACCTGCGCTTACTAGAAAATCAGATACAAGCTTTCTAAGCCTTACTTCATCATCTGCAAGCAAGACAAGTGGTTTATTCATATTTTTCACTTCCAATAAAGACTTTTAATTAGTTTTATCATGTTGTTGTGATGATTGTGTGATGGTAGCCCTGCTCATTTAGTGTGTTTAATCACGATCTTATTTACATTGAGTAAACCACAAACAATACTTATGTATTAATTTATATGATGAAAGTCAAAAAAATCACTAATGTGCCTACCATCCACTTCCTTCCTATCCATAACCAAATTCAATTACTTCTTCACAAACTGATTATTAGCAAACTCAAACCCAATCGTTAAATCATCCTTTAAAACGAGCATCGCACTGAATTTTTTCTTTTCTTTTGCTTTTGGCTTAAAGCCCTTTATAAGACTTGTTTTCCCTTTCGTACACAGATCCTTCACTTGTTTTTCTGTAATCGTCTTACCGAGTAATTTCCCTGGAAAAGTTTGTTTGCAACCATTAGCTTGTTCCGAGCATCTATAATAGGAACGACTTACGCTGATCTTTCCTTTTTTACATCTAGGACAAGTAGCAATCGGTTTCTGACTTACATTCTTTACTCCATCAATACTCTGCTGAATGGGTGCAGCATTCAATTGGCCAGGTACTTCTTCGATCAATTTATTAAGAAACTTCGCGATACTACCTAAAAAAGCTTGAGGTGTCCCATTTCCGTTTCCTATTTTCTTTAAATAGGTTTCCCATTTAGCGGTCATGGAAGGGCTGGAAAGCAGATTGCCTTCTATGGACTGACATAGAATTTTTCCTTTTTCAGTAATATGGACAATGTTCTTTTTCACTTCAATGTATTGGTGTTTTTTAATGGTTTCAATGATTCCGCTTCGTGTTGCTTCTGTACCTAAGCCTTCTACTTCTTTCAAGATTTCCATTTCTTCTTCATTCTCGACCGACTTACCACACGTTTTCATCATCGAGATGAGTTGACCTTCTGTATAAGGTTTTGGAGGGGTAGTCATCCCTTCCTTCATTTTGACAATACTTTTCACTTCTTCCCCTTTTTCAAGTTTCGGAAGAGCTTGTGGTGCGTTTTCATCTTTCTTAGCATTTGTGTTTTCTTTGTCTTTTGATCCGTAGTTAAATAGTTCTTTCCACCCTTTGCTGATCTCTGTTTTTCCTACAGAATCGAAGTCTAAACCATTCACGCTCGTTGTTACTTTTGTCTCTTCGTATACATAGTCTTGATGAAACATGGCAAGCGTCGTGTTTAACACTTCAAAGTAAATGTTCTTTTCTTCGATGGATAACCCTTGAATCTTGGCACGTGTTGGAATCTGTTTTGTTGGAATAATCGCATAGTGCTCCTGTACCTTGGATCCGTCTACATATCTTTTGCTAGGTCGTTTAGAAGCTGCAGCAAAACGATTCTCTATGAGACCTTGATAGGACTCAAGGTTTGCCGATAGATACGCAAACTCATTTTCGGTAATGTATTGAGTGTCTGTCCTTGGATACGATAAGATTTTCTTATCGTACAATTTTTGAACCGTATCCAATACCTTCTTTGGACTGTATTTCCATCTTCTGTTCGCTGTTGCCTGTAACGTCGAGAGCGAGTGCAACTTAGGTGATTTGATTCTCATTTCCTTTTTCGAAACGGCTTTAATGATACCCGTATCTTTTCCTGTAATTTTGTGCTTATCTAGCAGCTGTTGAACTTCTTCTTGTTTCTCACTTTTAATTTTGGCTTTGCCCCGATACTTTCCGTTTGCGGCCGTAAAGTTCCCTTCAATCTCATAGAAAGGTTTAGCTACGAAATTCTCGATCTCAAGGTGTCTTTGGTAGATCAAGTACGTTGTTGGCGACTGCACCCTACCAATGCTCAAGCTATCCGTAAGTCCCTTTTGCTGCAACAGTAACGTATAAAGGCGACTTCCGTTCATGCCAACGAGCCAATCAGAGATCTGCCGTGTTTTAGCTTCAGCATAAAGCAACAGATCTTTCTCGTTATCATGAAGATTCGAAAATCCTTTACGAACCTCATCGACTTCTAGAGAATTGATCCATAAGCGTTTAATCGTTTTGCCTCTCACACCTGTCATATGGTAGATGGAATAAAAGATGTTCGAACCTTCACGATCCACATCACATCCGTTAATGATGATGTCCGCTTCTTTAAATAACCGTTTTACCGCGTTAAACTGTTCATACTTTCCCGTTGCTACCTTGAATTCATAGCGTTCAGGCAAGATTGGTAGAGAAGACAAACGCCACGTTCCCCATTCAGACTTATATTCTTTAGGTTGCTTCAGCTCAACCAAATGACCAATTCCCCATGTAATTGTCGCGCCACTTGGAAAGATACTGCATGGATTTAATTCAATAAACGTTTTATCTTTTTTCTTTACCGTAAAGGCGTCTGCATAGGCCTTCGCTTGTGATGGTTTTTCTGCTAAAATAACGATTTTACTCATAGAACTTCACCTTTTTACTGAAATTTTTACTTGCAGAAAAAGAAAATAAGGGAAGCGATACACCACCCTTACTCTCGTTTCATATTTTGCGAGCTTTCTATGTACACATTTATTCGTTCAATCCATGGATGACCGTTCGGATACTGAATAGTCAAGGAATCTCTTAGCCATTCTCTACTTACATCATCCAACGTTGCCAAGACATTCTCTAAATCTAGTTGATCTTTTTCCCTAATCAACGAACTTCCACCCTTATATAGAAGCTGAATTTCTGGTTTTAAATAAGGAACTTCAGCAGAAGTTGTCAAACCAATATCAGATCGTTTCCTTCTTATTGTACCATTTCGTTTGTAAATCCAATAATCATCCTCACAATCTATGATCATCACTTGAAAAGCCCATGTGGATTCTTCCTTTTTCTTAAACCATAAATTATCAAATTGGTTATCTAGCTTTTCGTTCATGTTCCATGGTATTAACTTTCCTTTAAATGCTTTGTATCCTTCCCAGTCAGCGGACAGATACTTCTGTAGAAGTAGGTGTTCGGATCTCAGAATTAGGACATCAATATCATCATGTTCTCGTGTAATTCTATTTAGATGCAAATCCAACGCCCATCCACCAGCAATCCACCAGTGTAGTGACATCTGATCAAAAATACATTGTATCTCTTTCACAGAAAGTGGTTTCCAGATTTCTTTGATCTCGCTCATTTTCACCTCAAGATTTTTAAGGATTTTTATAAACCGATTTAATTCTAGTATATAACCATAGTAACAAAACTGTAATTAGCGCACTTTCGCAAGCTTTTACGATTAATACAAAAATGATGCGACCAAAGTCTTCAAGTTCATCAAAGCCAAATTATTGGAGTTCGAATCCAAAAATAACTTCATTTAATATCATTAAAATCATCACAATTGGAAATAAACGTCCAAAATTTCCTTTAACATACTTTGACATTCTTAACTCTATGATATTCCCCCCCATTCTGTATATCAATGGAACTTCTTCTTATTAGAAGATATATGGCATCCCAAAATAAACCCACGTAATACAAATTGAAAAAAGTAATGAAAAAACGAAACTATTTTTTAATGAGTTCTTAGTAAAAAAACTAAGAAAAACACTTATTACTAGAGACACTATAAAAAAGAAAAGGAAATACATTAATGGTATGCCCCACATAGATTTATCATCCTTATTTTCTAAATAATCTGCAACATTCAAGTTATTTGTTTATACGTGCTATTGGGGACCCCTACACTTTCTCAACAGAACTACTTGTGTCAAAGATTCCAGCTAGCAATGTAATTAAACCGATGATAAAAAATGCTGGTAATAACAACATCATCATACCTACGGCAGCAAACCCGTCTCCCACCGCTAAACCAACTGGGATAGAAATAAGGAATGTTAAAAACGGATTAAACCCTACCATAATAAATATCCCCCACACTATGCATTTCCTTTTTGTTGTTTTTCCTTTTGTGAGCTTGATCGCCAAGAATGCTAATAGCAACAATGCACCTATAGCTATAACAAATGCCATTGTCATTACCCCACTTTTTATTTATGGTCAAAATGAATTTACTCTTACTATATGCTCGCATGTAACTCTGTTGCTTATGTTAAATTCTTTACTCTCTTAAAGGATGTAGACAATATAAAATGTTTTAAATAAACAAAGCCACCATAATCAAATCTTGATATCGACCTTCCATTTTAACAGCTTTCGCTTTTCTACCTTCTTCTACAAAGTTCAAAGATTTATATAATTGTATTGCTCCATGGTTGTCTTCCATGACTTCCAGACAAATCTTTTCGACCGTTTCGTTGTTCCTAGCCCAGGTGATCAGTGATTCTACCAGTGCTCTTCCAACGCCATGATTTCGATATTGAGGTAAGACGGTCATTGCAAAAGAACCTTGATGCGCTATTTTTTCCTTGTTTCCATTTCTAAAATCAATGGCACCCACAAGCTCGTTTTCATATTCAGCCACTAGTTTTATACAATTCTGGTTTGTGGAGTAATGTTCTAGTTCCCTTTGCATATCTTCAAGACTTAACTTCTTGAGATCTTCAGCAGTACTTAACATGTAAGGAGCATCGACCAATGCTTTTGATGCAGCCATTAACATCACTTCCGCATCGTGTACATTAGCCTCCCTTACTGTTACGTTTTTTCCACTTTTGGTTTTATAAACGTTACCATGAGTTGATAACATACGAACGCTCCCTTTCAAATGCAATGTTTGATTTAATTTACGACTACAATTTCCCCTTCATCACTAGGGACTTCAAAACCATTAACGTAAGAGTTCAAAAGCTCATCTGAAATCGGGAAAGAATTCGCATCAAAGCGCTGGTTACGTAATTTTAACCGCTTCCGTAACTCATCCGGATGAACTTTTAAATAAACAAGCTTCCATTTACCGCCAGACTCCTTAATAAGCTTCTTATATTCGTTCCTTCTTAATCGATCCCAGAAACTGAAGTCAATAACTACTTGTTGTTTATCGTGAATTAACTGAATTAATCGTTTGCGTAATTTACTTTCTGCGTCTTTTCTGTATTCCTCGAACTTGTCCATTGGGAAGTCAATTCCCCATCGACCATTGGTAGACCAAATTTCCTCGTCAATCGAAAGACGTACAAATCCTTTTTTCTCTAACCGTTGTGAGAAGGTAGTTTTTCCTGATCCAGCCACACCACACATCATCACCACTAAAGGAGTTTCAGTACTTTGTTCATGATAGATTAGATCAAAGTTAAATTCATTAAACATCTGCTAAGCCCCCATTCCACATAATATAGCTGATGTTTCATGCTAGATATACAAGAGTTAGTCTTTAACGATTGCGGCATTTAGTTAATATTGCTATAATTTTTTCTTATATTTATATATCTAATTAACTCATCCGTTAAAAAGAATAAAACTGAAATTGTTAAAGAAAAAAAGGTAAAAAACCACAACATTAAGAAAGGCAATAGACCAAAAAAATGTGTAAAGATAAAGCAAAAAAGACCCTCGCATCTTTAAAGTTCTTTGTAATAATATCTATAAGTAAAGATATTGGCATCCCATATATTAGAACACCAGCTAGAACATAAGTACTTATTATTAGAATGTCTGCGAAAGTAGTATTCGGATGATCACTACCTAGCGATAAGAACGTATTAAGCGGAAAAAATGTATATATTAATATTATTGATATTAAGGATGTTATAACTGCCGCGATGAATTTTCTTTTTACCCAAGTATTCTTTAAAATGTCCCTTCCCCCTCCTAAACCTTAAAAGTAAGCGCGTTCAATTTGGACGATTAGCTAGAGTTAATTGATTTATCTTTACGTTGAAAAGAGTAGATACTAATGCAGTGAAAAAGCCAATGAACCTTATAAAATCAAGCATTTGCTCCCGTTCATATTTTAATGAATCTACTAAACAAACAATCCAAAACACAGTAAATAAAAAAGAGTAAAAACCAATAAAATTCATTGTTTTAGTTTTACCAAAAAATCTCGTTGCTAGAGATAAGAAAACCATTAATATAGATAGCCCTAAAAACACATAAACTTCATTAGTTGTTGGGGTTTCCTCTCCGAATAAAATTTGCAAAAAGAAAGCGATAGGACACAACAAAATAATCACTAGCGTTACAAATGAATTTAAAAGGTTTTTAAATAGTTGCACCATAACCCTCCATCTTTTCTGAAGTGTCGCACATTAGAATGAGAACTTCTCTTCTCTTTGTTGAAGAAAGGTAGCCGATTGTAAGGATCCCTTCTCTTTTTTTGTGATACTTTTTCTCTTATAATTTCCATTCACAATGTTTAATTTCCTCTTAATCTATAAGTTAGATAATAAGTGCATTCCCCCCTAATTGAAGAAATGCACCCCCATGTGGAATATCGTTTCCAAGTTAATATTAGCTTTGTTCAGTTAGAATATTATATAACATTTTTGATTCTTGTTCCCTTAACTCAACGTATTTCCCACTGTCTGTAACTATCTCGATTCTCTTTCCATTAGAATTTACCCAAAGTGAATATGAAGCTATTTTTTCTTCACTACCTCTACTATCTTTAAAAGGAAACTGAAACATATAATCTGGGGAACGAGACATCTTTACTTTAACATTCGCCCAGTTTGCATTTTTCACTATTTTAATTGCCTTTTGAACCTGGCTATCATTAGTGATTTCGTTAAAGTCATCATAATTTTCACTATTACCGATTTGCTTTTGAACAGTTATCTTTTGGTCTGTTGATTTAATCAAGTTATTAAAATTACTATTGGAGCAGCTTATCATTAATAAACAGAAACATACTAATATCATTTTATTTACATTCAATGTATCTCCCCTTTTTTATTGAGGCGTAACATGGAGTTCCTATTCTTCTTTAATCATTGGGAGAACTTCCTTTAAATTCAATAACGCCTTATCAACTGATGTTTCTATATAACCAACGATCTGATCAAACGTAAACACATTAAGGTTTTCATTTATAACTTCATTATCGTACTCCATATCGCTTATTACATAAGGAATAAATTCTTCAACATTATGGGATTTAACTTCTTGCAGATCAATGATCTCTGGAATATTACTAAGTGCCCTTCTTAATTCATCTGTAAAACCATAGTGTTCTAATAACTTCCCATTTAGTAATCGGAAGTCATTATGATATAGCTTATATAGTCCTTCATCAGCATCCATTCTGTTCTTTAACCAAGATAGATAAAAACCTTTCAACCAGATATCATCAGCGATTAAATGTGAAAAATATCCCCGTATATAATGACTTTCTACAACCGAACTATATTTTCTCAAAAACCCTTTATAATCAATGCTTCTTGAATAATCTTGTACATTACCTACAAAGAAATGTGATAAGTTTTTATCTTCATGTGAAAAAACAACATCTGGAGCAATGCTTCCAAGCAAAAATGATGTTTTATCTTCTATTGATATAGCGTCTGCAATTTTAAAACCAATAATCGAGTGCATAATTCTTGATCCCATATTCCCCTCACCCCGGCTATATTTTTTTACTTAGTAGAACCTCTCTTATCTCTGAGATATCTGAGACAACTGCGAATGGCTTATGTAAAGTTGGCGGTAATACATTGTTTAAATTTACCCATATGGCTTCCATACCGATTTCCAACGGAGCAATTACGTCATGTGTCCAAGAATCACCTATAAATAACGTCTCACTAGTTTTTTTATCAAAGTGATCTAGCGCTTTGTAATAGATTCTAGAATCAGGCTTTCTATAACCTAGTTGTTCTGCATGAAAAACTTTTTCTTTACTAAATATTTCTCCTAATCCCATGTTGATTAATTTTTGTTGTGGATCGTAAAGCCCATTTGTAACAATTCCAAGTTCAAAATGTTCACCAAGATCTTTTACTAAACTTTTTATTTGCTCATTAACTGTTATGCATTTCATACTTGTTTTGTAAAAAAGATTGTCCAACTCATCTAATCTTTCTATATCAATTAATAAGTCAAACTTTCTCAGTGCAAATTCCCATCTTGCTCTCTTAAATTCTGATGCACTGTATTCACCTGATATTAATTTTTCAATCAAGTATCTTGGTGGTTGTTTTAATATGTCTAAAAACTTAGCAGCATTCAACTTATTTGTAAGTGGATGTACCGCTAAGCAACGTGTTAATCCATCAAGAAACCACGAAGAGTTTTTTAACAAAGTATCATCTAAATCAAATAACAACAAATTGAATTTTTTCATCTCTTTTACCTCCTTTTCAATGCAATTACTAAGAAACAATTGTGAGAGCTCTCCTAGTATTAAAAACAGCTTATTAAACTGAACATATATGGTTTTAGTTGTAGCTAAGAACACAAATAATAAATGTTGCTACAATCAATTTTTTAACTTTCTTCCAATTATTGTACTGTTAATACCATTTTAATTTAATTCCATTAATTTACAATGATAAACTAATAGTTTTCTCATGATATAACTGTTTTAAAGCTTGCCTTCATTTCAATACTTTGTTCAGTAAAAATGATAAATATATGAAAAGGGAAGGAATCTGTTTAAATCCTAACTTAAAAAGACCTTTACTTTCCACCGGGATATTTGGTAAGATTATCCACAATTAAATAAATGCTATGAAGAGAAGAGTATAATCGGCAATTCTTCAAAGAGAGCTCCAGTTGGTGAAAAGGAGTAAGAATTAATGGTTGGAAGCAAGCCTCTGAGCAGCACATTGGATCCATATAGGTGATAGTGTGACAGGTGCTCCTGTTATAGAGCTAGGGTATATGTATGGTTCTTCATACCGTACCTAATAAGGGTAATATGGAGACATATTACCAAACTGGGGTGGCACCGCGACGCGCAATAACTCGTCCTCAAGACAACTGTCTTGGGGGTGAGTTTTTTTATTGTCCAAGTTTAATATCGCAAAGGAGCGGAAATAAAAATGCGTATAAAAATGGTTATGAAGTCGTGGAAATACCCTTCTATTTTATTTACTATTATTGGTATTTCAAGTGTAGGGGAATGGATTTACTTTTTAGCATTAAATTTAATCGTACTTGATATGATGGGTGTACTTGCTGTCTCCGGTCTATATATACTTAGAGCTTTATCTACTTTATTTACTAATATATGGTGTGGTAGCTTAATTGATCGATCGAATAAAAAGCATCTTATGGTGTGGCTCGCACTATTCCGAGCAGTATTTATTGCACTATTGCCATTATTATCATCTATTTGGACAATATACGGCATCGTTTTTTTAATATGTATAGCTAGTTCCATGGCCAATCCTACAACAATGACTTACATTACGAAGTTAATTCCTCAAGTCCGAAGAAAAAGATTTAATTCTCTCGTGAGTTTAATTGATTCTGGGGCATTTGTTACCGGTCCTGCAATTGCGGGAATTATATTTATGAGTGGAACTCCTAATTATGCAATATATATAAATGCAATAGCCTTATTCTTAGCAGCATTCTTCACGTTGTTTATGCCCAATATTGAAAAAAATGATCTAATTAAAACAGAAGACGAAAAAATAACCTTAAAGGTACTGAAAAATGACTGGAAATTAGTTGTTGATTTTAGTCGTAAACATATTTATGTGATGGTCATTTATTTCCTTTTTAGTGCAGTGATGGTTTTGGCAACTGCTGTAGATTCACTGGAAGCAGCATTTGCTACAGAAGTTCTTTCTTTATCAGAGGGGGATTATGGACTCCTGGTAAGTATTGCTGGTGTTGGAATAGTTGTAGGCGCTTTGTTAAACATGATAGTTGTTAAAAAAGTGGCTACCTCTTGGCTAATCGGTCTTGGATCCTTGATGGTATCAAGCGGTTATCTATTCTATGCTTTTTCGGGTACTTTTTTGATAGCAGCAGTTGGTTTTTTCGTTCTATCATTTTCTATGGCTTTTATTAATACAGGATTTTACACATTCTATCAAAATAATGTTCCTGTCGAGGTAATGGGACGAGTTGGTAGTGTTTATGGTTTCATCGAAGCTTTTTTCATCATTATTGGGACTATGATTTTTGGAATCATAGCTGAATCGATATCTATTCAGTTTGTCGTCATTTTAGGAACTTTAATGATGTTTGCCGTAACGATTTTATTATTTATCGTTAACACCCTGCCCTCTAAAGCAGAGTATTATTCTGAGAATCATCAGTTAAGTACTACTGGCACTGATTAGAAATGTACAACGAGTTAATTTAAGGGTCGCAATAGAAACCCAATTTCTCAGTGCGCGAATGGAGAATTGGGGTTCTATTTGTTTAATAGTCGTGCACACTAACATATCTTTAACCTCATGTTATTTTGGCAAGCAGGTGTTCTTTAATAATCTATGTTCATTCCTAATCTACAATCCTGTTACGTTTGTTTAATAAATTTATAAAAAGTCTTTTAATCCTGCTTGGATCAACACACTCTTTTATGGAGTAGAGTTTTCAACTTAGAAGATTAGTTTCATCCCTTCATGACTCGCCAAAAATCCTAAACGTTGATAAAAACGATGTGCTTCATTACGTTGCTTGTCAGTTGTCAATTGAACAAGACCGCATTTCTCAGATTTCGCGATAGCTATCGCTTCTTTAAACAAGTCTTCTCCTACCCCTTTTCCACGGTAGCGCTGATCGACACGTACCCCTTCGATTTGTGCTCGTTTCATCCCCTGTCTTGCTAAACCAGGAATAATCGTTAACTGAAGGCAGGCAATCACCGTTTGACCGTCAATAGCTAAAATAATCTGATTTCCAACTTGTGCTTCAATTGCCGCAAATGCTTTATAATAATCAGCTGGCAATGGCTCTGCATAACGTTCTCGTTGGGTTCCTAATTCATCATCAGCAAGTAAGCGAACAATTGCTGGTAAATCTTCCTCATTTGCTTTTCGAAAATTCATAGAAATTCACTCCTTCTGCCTAAGAAAATCACTATAATATTCTTTTTCAGTCGAAATCACAAATCCTTCTTTATGCCCTTTAGTCATTACTGCATCTTCAAAGAATATAAGAAAATGAATTTATAAATCTTACAAAGACTGTTCCATATTTGCTCTCCACTCATACTGAATATCTGGCAGATTTTCTTCATTCTTATGGCCTCTTCCAATAATTTTGAAACCATTCTTTTCATAAAAACGTTGTGCATTCTTGTTTACTTCAAATGTGTACAGAGTTAACTTTCCGCTGGAGTGATCCTTTGCTCGTTGAAGCAATGCATAACCTATACCCGATTTTTGATAATCATGGTGAACATACAGTTGGCTTATTTCAGCCTGGTTATATGCAATCACACCAACAACATTCTCATCAACCATCGCTAGTTCGACGACAAACTCTTTCGTTAGGATACTATTCAGAAAGTACACATGACTTTCAAAACTATGAGACTCTTTTACACCTATTGCCTCGAGTTTACTATCACGCCACATTTTAACGGTTTGTTCAGCAAAATCAGATGAATAGGTTATGATATTAACATTGAGACTCTTCAAGCTAATCTGTCCCTTCAAAATGATTATCACTCTTCCCAATTATAAAGTTAAAAATGGATTTTAAACAGAGTTAAGAGGGTTTACCTAGAGCTTAAGGGAATAAGAAGAAAGATGGTTTAAATTAGTGTTAAAGGAGAAAATGATGAAATTACTTCATGCGGTAAAAGAGTATATAGATCGTCATTATGAAACGCCAAAGGGATTGATTGGTACATATATCGTAGAAAAGATGGTCAGACAGCATAAACCTGAGACAGAGTGGACAATAGGACAATTGGAACTTGAAGAACAAGACAAAGTGTTGGAACTTGGTTGTGGTGCCGGCTATGCGATACAAATGATCACAGGAAAATATGGTGTTCGGGAAATTGTAGGATTAGATCTGTCTTCAACTGCGATTCGATCGGCTGCGGCACGAAATCAAAAGGAAATCAATAATAAAAGAGCTAGACTAGTCCAAGCAAATTTCAACAACCTTCCTTTTAGTGACGATACGTTCACTAAGTTGTATAGTATTCAAACCATTTATTTTTGGAGTGAAGTCGATACCATCATTTCAGAAATTTATAGAGTACTTAGGCCTGGTGGATTGGTAGTTATTACTTTTTCTAATGGTAAAGATAATGAAACTTGGGAAAGTGTGAAGGAAGTCTCAGAAAATCAAGTGATGCCGTTAATGATGAATACTGGATTTAAGAATGTTTCCTTAGTGAGAGGACCTGATTCTAGGGGTTTTCATACAGTCTCTATCAAAGGTACAAAGCTGTAAAACATTTTTTCTTAAGATTGTTTGAATTGAAACTTATACCAGACGTCAAAATGACAGATTGGCATCTGGTATTTTTTTATATCTTACAGTTAAAGATAGGTCTTCTAAGCAGTATAGCTATTGGTTTCATTTTCATAATGAATAAATGGGTAACAAGTGCGATTAGTATCCCGTTCAATGCTCCAGCCACTACATCAAATGGATAATGAACACCTACCCAAACTCTTGAAAACGTGATCAAGATAGCAAACATAAACCATACGTACCTATACCTTAACGTTACCAACATTAAAGTGACGGCAATTGAGATTGCAGATGATGCATGATCACTAGGAAAAGAAGAGTTAGCCGTATGCTCTACCAATTGGACGATGTCATGTGAGATAAACGGCCTCTCTCTATACATGAACAATTCAATCAGTCGATTTACTGAGTAAGATAATGAAAATGCAACCAACACTTGAAATACGATTATCCTGTCACTCTTTTTATTTCTCCACCACAGCATGATCAATAATAAAACAAATGCATACTGAACGTATTCCGCAAAGACAATCATGAAATTGTCGATTAGCGGATAACTTGAAACGATTTCGTTAATAAACATAAACCACTTATAATCTGTTTCTAGAATCATATTCCCTCCTATAATTAAAACCTTTCTTTTAAGAATAATGAAAGTTGTAAGGTTTTCATATGATTCCTCTCTAACAGATTTATGGAATTTGCAGAATTTTTCTAAGCTATGATTTTAAAACAAAAAAAACAGCCATATAGGCTGCCATCCGTTTATTTCGATTGTGAAGGTGTAGATATTAGTTGAGATATGTATCCGTTCAAATCAAAATCTTTGTTCCCTGCATACTCGCTTAGTTTCACAGTCGTCATTAGCATTTTAGTTCCTCCTAAAATGAGTTTATTGTTATTAGTATTATTACCAAACTCGTAACCTATTAAACGCATTTTAGTAAATATTTTTTAGATTTGCTTGATTGTGATATAAAAGTAGCCTCATTTACTTAATACACAACTTATTATTTGTGACCCCGCTTTTGGACGTCTAACGAGTTCCCCACTACAGTTCATGCAAATATGATTCATCTCTGTTGTGCATGTTGGGCAATACGTACATTCATGGACACAAATGTAAGCATCCGACTTTTCATGAAGCTCTACAGAACATTTTTCACATTGCTTTCTCATCTCTAACATATTATTAACCCCTTTTTGTTGTAATTATCTCTTACATATATTATATTTTTCCCAGAACTGTTTTAACATGGAATATTAAAGCTATTTCTTATGGATTTCTTTGAAAACATCGGAAAAAGAATAAATGCTCCTAAATTTTTAAAGTCGAGGAGAAAGATATGGACGAAATTGATAAAGAGATCCTTTTACATTTGCAGCAAGATGCTCGAGTATCGATTACGGCATTAGGTAAGAAAGTTGGTCTTTCAAACCCTGCCGTTCATGAACGAGTTAAGAAGCTGGAGGATAAGCAGATTATTGAGGGTTATAAGGCAATTATTAATCCTGAAAAAATGAATAAACCGATCATGGCTTTTATCTTATACGACAATACGAAATGCAAGCAGTTTGTTGATTTCTGTAAAGATCACCGTGATGTGATCGAATGTCACCGCCTAGCTGGACAGTATAACTATCTGATTAAAATCGTTACCCATTCCGTACAATCCTTGGAAAGTTTCATAGATGAATCCATGTCATTTGGACAACCTTCTACGTTAATCAGACTTTCATCACCCGTATCGGATAAATCTTTAAGTTAAATAAACAGAATAGGAAAACCAAAAAAAGACCGAAACATAAGGTTACAAAACATCCCTTTGATCAGTCTTTTCTATGTATTCGTATGATGAATTTCAGTAACTTTTATTGAAAATGGCTTGTTAGGTAATTGTTCTTAATTATCACTCCGTATTTTTTGAAGAGCTATAGGAGGAGAACCTTCATAAACCCTTTGATGAACTTTTGCTGCACATTCTTCTGGAGTATATAAGGAAGTATCCACCTCTAAATCATAAATACCAGGAATATGAACAAGTTTCTGCCAGAGTTCTATTGGTTTTGGTATATTTCCTTCCGGTGTATAGCCTTTTTTCCAGGTTTCTATCCGTCGTTTCATCACAGTTTCAATTGGACAGCGCACACCAATCAACCATGCTGGTGTCCCGTTAAGAATCTGTGCAGCTTGCTGAAGAATATTACGCTCTACAGAATAACCATCATGATGACCAACATCCACTATGACATTCATGCCCTCACGACTGAAAGCTACAATTGATTTGTACATAGCAAGATACATTCTCTGTATGATTGGCTCCAAATCGGGCCTTTCCCCACCTGGTCTTAAACCTATGCTTGGCTGAAATTTCTCTGGTGTCATATCCATGACACGGTCCACGCCAATATTCATCCATACACCTTCAAATTCATTTTGAATCACTGAGGCAATGCTCGATTTCCCTGATCGAGGCGTACCATTTAGGATAATAATCCTTCCCTGTATTTCTGTTTGCTCCATACTAAATCTCCTTTTGTCTTTGATCAAGTCATTCAAAGCCAAGGTGTGCTCCCTATTTAAAACAACGTTGTAAGAGACTGATAATTTAATTTATCCTGCTGAAGCTTAGTTAAACTGTTATCAAGATGCTGAAGAAGTAAATCTCTTAAGTTTTCTTCTTCTCCCTTTTCAATGTATTGGATCATTCGCTCGTGTTCAAGGATGTCTAGTTCTTCATAGTTAGAGTCTTCATTAAAGACATCATAAAGCACCATATAAATGGTAATCTGACTCAAAATTTTGTTCATAAATTCAATTAAATACCTGTTTCCACTTGCTGTGGCTAAGACAAGATGAAAAGCATTGTTTTTCTCTTGATACGGTACGATCTTTCGTTCTATAGAAGCGGACTTCATTTCAATAAGAAGTTGTTTAAGTTGTTTAACGTCATCCAAGTTAAGATTGGAAAACCCTTTCTGAATCGACATCTCCTCAAGCGTTTTTCTCATCTCAAACGCTTGAATCATTTCCTCGATCGTTGGTTGAACGATGAATGCACCTTTGTTTGGAATAACATTCACTAATCCTTCTGATTTAAGCTTCATGATCGCACTTCGAATTGGCGTCCTGCTCGCATTGACCTTTTCAGCAATAGCACTTTCAAATAACTGGTTACCTGGTGCAATTTGTCTATTCAAGATTGCGTTCTTTATTAAGTGATAAACTCTTTGTTCTACTGTTTCTTTACGCATTTTAAAATTACCTGCCTAACCGTTCTTTTACCTTATTCTAACACAGAAAATAATTAATTGAACAAAATTGTAGAACAATCTTGTTCGAAGTAATTCATTATGATATATTATCCTAGGTATTCAGGTTGAACGGAGTGATAATATGAACCACACAGGAAAAGAAATTACTTTAATTATTATTGGATCCCTGTTCTTTGCACTAGGGGTAAATTGGTTCGCCATCCCAAACGAATTAGGTGAGGGCGGCGTTACCGGTATTTCGATGACTCTGTATTATGTATTAGGCTGGTCACCAGGTCTTACAAACTTTATTATGAACGGTTTCCTTTTAGCCATTGGTTATAAAGTCTTAAATAAACGAGTGACATGGTATACGATGGTTGCTATCTTCTTTACCTCTCTATTTATTCATTTAACAGAAGGTATGGGTAACCCTGTTGACATTATGCTTGGCACTGTTTTTGCAGGTGTATTCATCGGAATCGGGTTGGGGCTCGTGTTGCGTTCAGGCGGAACAACAGGTGGCTCGACCATCATTGCGCGAATGCTGAACCAGCATTTCGGCTGGGGTGTTAGTACGACTATGTTTGTTTTTGATATTCTTGTCGTTATCGGTTCTGCATTTGTCATCGGGATTGAAAATACGATGTACACGGGAATATCCATTTATATTAGTACAAAGATTTTGGATTACTTAATTGATGGTTTTGATACAAGAAAAGCTGTCACGATCATTTCTGAAAACACAGATGAGATTGCTAAGAAAGTAAGCGATGAGATGGATCGTGGCGTTACCATTATTAATGCAAGAGGCCATTACTCGAACGAAGCTAAAGATATTTTGTACGTCGTGATCAATAAACAAGAGCTATTTCTGTTAAAGAAGATGATCCAACGTGTTGACGAAAAAGCATTTGTTGTAGTCCATGATGTAAGAGATGTATTTGGAGAAGGATTTACTTTTCCTAAAACTTAAGATTCACTCTCTATAAACGTATACAAAAAGGTCGATTCATTTTATTGAATCGGCCCTTTATGATTTTAAAGCTCTTTTTATAGCCCTTTATTCTCCACTCTATTTGACCTTCAACATTTAATATTTCAGTACTAAACTCATTCGGTCATAAAGTAGCAAAAACACGCACAAACAAGAATTAATACTTGCAAAAACCCTTATATGTAATATATTGTTAAATATAGAATTATAATCTAATTAAAGGAGTTCAAGTATGAATCCTATTATTCCTAAAGAACCCGTTATTCCAGATTTAAGGGAAATTGACGTTGAGTTATTGACTGCTATTACTTTTGAAAAAGAGGTAAGACCTCAAAAATGTGATGCTCTTTTTGTATTTAGTGGCACTCATAGTGGGCATTGGGAAAAAGCTATTGAAGCTTATCATCGTAACTACATAGAAACAATTATTGTTACTGGCGGAAGAAGTTTAACAGGTATTCCCCATCCCCATTGGGAAGGCAATACAGATCGTGAAGTCTCTGAGGCACAAGTTATTGTCTCTTTTTTAATACGTGCAGGAATACCTTCACACATTATTTTTAGTGAAGAAAAATCTACTAACTCTCTTGAAAATGTTAAATGCGCTCTAGAAGTTTTTGACTTTACGAAGATTCAATCGTTAATGGTGGTTTGTAAAAGTCATGCTACTGGCAGACAAATAAGGACCTTAAAAAAGCATTTACCAAATCAAATTGAGTACATTCCTTTTACATTCAATACTGTTTACAAAGGAACCGAAGTGAACAGAAACAATTGGATGGAAACAGAAATAGGAAGAAAGCGTGTATGGGGAGAATATTTACGGATTAACCATTATGGAATTAAAGGAGATATTCTTCCTTTGGATGTATGTCAGATAGATTAAATCTAGTTTGATACGAATAGTAATAAAGCTCGGTCTATGCGAGCTTTATTACTTTAATTGATCCAGCTCGCTTTCATCGGAGCGGGCAATAACCACATAAGTTAAAATAGATCCGTCACTCGTAAAGAATAAGCCAACGAGAATGTAGTAACTAGCTTTGCTAATACAGCAATCATTATAAAGCGTCTTGTTTTAACACCGCTCACTCCAGCACCGACACAAATAATTTCATCTGGCAACACAGGAACGATGAACAACAAAACGATGATCCACATTTCATTCTTCTTAACAAAACGATGATATTGATCTAATTGTTTTTCATTTACTAAACGTTGTACCATTTTCATTCCAAAAGTTCGAGATAAATAAAACATCGTAAGAATCCCTAACACAGCGCCCATGAATCCTAAGATAAAAGCGGTGAACGGGCCTAGAGCAGCACTTCCCGCTACGACAGTTACGATTTCTGGAACTGGCAACATAATGGGTTGAGCATAACACACAGAAAAATAGATAAGTTTGGCAAGTTCCAGGTTCTCGTTTAGGATCGTCTCTAACCCTTTGTTATCAAGAGTAACAATCATGCGACTCAAACCATATGTGAGAAAAATGGCTGCCATTAATAAGCTATACACAATCGAGACCGTCTTCATTTTTTCGAAAAATGTGTCCCACTTCAAACTATAAGATGCTATTAACAGGAAGATAACACTACACCCAATGATTAGAAAAATTGTCTTAAATGATGGTTCAACTGTAGCTAGTGATTGAGAAAGAAGGTATATGGAAACGAACAGTATTCCTAAATGCATGATAAAGCTATACCTATACGGATTGACGATTTTATATGATAACGTACCCCGTTGTGTTTTTAAATTCATTTAACATCCAACCTCTTTTCTTACTGTTACATTTATTATGTAAAACAAATCTTAAGAAAAGCTTAGGAAAATTCTTAACGATTCTTAACTTTTTCCAACTAAAAAAGCTTATGAAGCATGCTTCATAAGCTTTGATCAAATTGGAAGTTTGATAATAATCGTGAGCCAGCCATGCATATACTCCGCTTGTATATGACCTCCATGTAGTTCTACAATCCTTTTTGAAATAGCAAGTCCAAGTCCCGTTCCTTCATGCTCGCTTCGGGCTTTGTCTCCTACTAAAAAACGCTCAAATAATTGATTAATATCTCGTACTTCTGGTCTTTCTGTTTGATTGGACAGCCTAAATTCAGCATGATTGGATTGTATGTCTAAAGTAGCTTTAACAACAGAAGGTTTCGCGCTGTACTTTATGGCATTCATAAAAAGATTGTCATAAACACGGACCATTTTTTCAATATCCATAGAAGTTAGAACTTCTTCTTTTGGTATATCCTTTATAACAGTTAGGTCTTCCTTTTCAAAGATAGGAACGTATTCCCCGATCAATTGTTCTAATAAACCCGTCATTTCTACATCATTCATGTCTAATTTCACATCTGGACTTGTTAAACGAGTATATTCAAAAAGCTCATTGATTAGAGCTTCAAGCCGCTTTGATTTTGAGTAAGTCGTATCATGATATTCTTTTAGTTGATCTTGGCTCGAATAATGCCCCTTTCTCAGCAAGTCTAGATACCCAATGATGGATGTTAAAGGGGAGCGCAAATCATGGGATATATTTGTAATCAATTCATTTTTCGCTATTTCAAGTTGTCTTTCATATTCAAACTTACTTGATAATTCCTTAGACATACTATTAACATCTTCGGCAAGCTTGCTTAATTCATCGTTTCCCTGCAATTCAATCGTCATTCCCAATTTTCCGTTGGCGATTTCATTAATACTTTCTGTAATACGCTTTATATAAATGATTTTGTTTCGTATCAATGCTAAGAAGGTAACAATAAAAGAAAAAATAACAAAAGTAAAAATCAGAAAAACGATAAAATTATAGGTAGTTGCACCAATATCTTCAATAGTAAGATATTGAAGATTATAGAGATGCAAAATAATTTGAGAGATGATAATCATAACCACAGTTGACACAATAAAGCTAACAGCAACTGCTACCAGGAGTTTTACAAGTAACGATATTTTAATCCGCTTTATTCTCATATTTTATAGCCGACTCCCCAAACCGTTTTGATATAGATGGGTCTCTTCGGATCTTCTTCAATTTTTTCTCTTATCTTTGTTATATGAACCATGACAGTACTGTCTGACTTATAGAAATCTTCTTGCCATACCGCTTCATATATCTTCTCAATACTCATAACGATACCTTTATTACTGGCAAGTAGCTCTAGAATAGAGAACTCTTTCGGTGTGAGTCTGACATCATTCCCTCTCACCCATACTTGACGGGTTTCTGTATTGATCTTAAGATCTCCAATCTCAATGAATTCCCTACTTGGATCAGTATCTTGGTTGTATTTTCGATATCTTCTGAGCTGGGATTTAACACGTGCCATTAATTCTAAAGGATTAAACGGTTTGGATAAGTAATCATCAGCACCAGCTGCTAGTCCTTGAATCTTGTCCATATCTTCGGACTTAGCAGAGAGCATAATAATCGGCAAATTTCTCTCTTGCCTTATTCTTATACACGCTTGGATCCCATCCATCTCAGGCATCATAATATCTAATATGATAAGATCAAAATCCTTTTTCTCCAATTGTTCTAACGCATCTATTGCATTTTCCGACTGTACTGTATACATTCCTTCATTTTCTAAATAAACGGAAATCAAATTCCGAATATCACTATCATCATCAACGATTAAGACTCTAGATTGCATAAGTCCCCTCCATCTTTTCTTCTTCTAATGAACAACATAATACCATAGCAGGTGGGACATTTCGTATCTCAATACTTACATCCACTTTTGAAAAGAACTGTTCAATATATGCTTTCATTACGTTTGAATATTGAAACGTAACAAACTTTCCATTCTTTCTTAACACTTTTGAAGTTTTAAACAGGATACGATTTGAAACGGTCTTTGGTAAGCTCGCAAAGGGAAGTCCTGATATGACGTAATCTACAAATGGAATACCGCATTTTTCAAGGTACCAATCAACCTTTTCAGCTGACCCATTGTATATGTAGAGATTATCCACCTCTTTGTATTTCTGTACAAGTATTTTGTAGAATTCCTCATTGCTTTCAAATAAGATGATAATCGTATTAGGCTTACGATTTTGTAGCAGCTTGTCGGTAAAAACACCCGTACCCGGTCCGTATTCTAAAATGTATCTTGCCTGCTCAAAATTGATACTCTTTACCATCTTATCAGCTAGATAACTTGAACTTGGAAGAATGGCTCCTACTGATCGGGGATTACTTATATACTGTGCTAAAAAGGACAAAAATTTCACAATTATTCACTCCGATTGTTTGAATGTATAGCCATTCTATAATTCAAACCTAAAGAATTAAGAGGAATAATCCTTAAGAATTCTTAAGTTTAAGGCATAAAAAAACTGCATCCCCATTCTTATGGTTGAGATGCAGCCATATTTCTTTTATTATTTTGCTTCTACCGTGTCCACTTTCCAACTTTTCTGCAGCTTTCGAATCATGATAATCTGTCCGATGTGGTACGCATTGTGTGTAGCTGCATTCCCGATGAGTTCCCACCATTTTGCAGGGACAGGAAAACCATTTACTTCCCGCTCTACTTTCTCTTCTGACAAAAGACCTTGCCATCTCAAAAGAACATCCAGCAGTTCTTCTTTTAAATGAGAGAAACTTTCATGTTCTGAAATCACAAAACTTTTGTCGTTATCTCCAATAGAAGGCACTGCTTGAACATGAGACTCATCGTAACGGGTTTGCCACGTCTTATTCCAATAAAGGAGATGCTGAACAATTTGCGCGATACTATGACAGTCTTTGTTCGGTTTCCAAAAAGCATCACTTTCCGAAAGGTTTTCTACTGATTCATTAAATGGCAGATACCAGCTAGCGTCGTTGGCATTGGCTAACAGTTGATCGGCTAAAAGATGTTTTACATGAACCATACGTTTCACTCTCCTACCTATTTGACTAACTGTTTTCATTTAAGTCTATACGATCCATTCTCGTTACTCCGTGTCTTTCCTTTATAATATTTAGAGATTATTATAAATTAGGAAACATTATCAAAAGACGTTAGACGGAGTGTTGCATATGGAATGTTGTTGCGAAAATATGAATATCTATGAATTAAAATTAGAAGCTGATGTTGATACTGATCCTGTTTGGTGTAATCGGTGCGGCTGTAACTTAGAACTTGATGAACTACCTATTTCTTTAGAACTAAAAGAGAAGTTGCGAGATTGGGCTATTCAATACGGAGAATGGATCGATTGGGATAACGATAAATTACGTGAAAATGGTCTAGAGCTCGAAAAAGAGCATAATCAAATGGGTCAATCTCTTTCATCAAAAATACAGAAAGAGCTCAAAGGCACCTACACCGTTCTTTTCTCTCCATCTCATTCTGCAATCCATTATATGAATAAAGAATCTCGGTTATAAACACAAAGAAAACCCGAATTGTTGCTGGCGGTTCGGGTTTGTTTTTTTGATTGACTTACGCATTAACTTTTTTACATATTTTGTCTATGAATTTAAGTGATTCATCAATAATAAGTTGTTGGTCGTTGTCGAGTGTAGCAACATGGTAGCTGTTCTTTAAATAAATAATCTGTTTGTCTCGGGATGAAATAGAATCATAGATGGTTTGAGAGTTATTGGGTGGTACAACATGATCTTCTGTTGATACAAAAATGAGTGCGGGACAAGTGACAGTATGAAGACTTTCTTTTACTTTTTTCATTAACAATACAATTTCTTTTAGAGATTGAACTGGAGTTTTTTCATAGGCAAGTTCTTTCACATCCGGATTCTTTAAGTCTGAACCGATGGCGTCTAGAAATCGATGGTTGGAATGTTGCATGTTTTCCATGTCTTGGATGTCGATCGCTGCATTGATTGGAATGACTGCTTTAATATCAGGATATGTTTCTGCAACATATAACGTAAGTGTTCCTCCCATAGAGAGACCCGTTACAAAAATGCTGTCACAACGTTCTTTCAACCATAGGTAACCTTCTTCAATGGAAGCAATCCAATCATGATATGTAGTCTTTTCCATATCCTCATAATGGGTACCATGCCCCTTCAGCCTCGGACCACATACGGTATATCCTGCCTTTGCGTATGCCTCTCCCAAAGGACGCATACTTTGCGTAGAACCAGTAAAACCATGAGAAATCAATATTCCCACCTTGTTGCCTTCAAAATAAAAAGGTTGAGCTTCAGCCATTACAGAATGCTTCTCTGTCATACGAATCCCTCCATTTCACTACAACTTACCCTATTCATTCAGGAAAGTAACACCATTACCTGCAAAAATCTCCCTAAGTTATTTAGCTTTTGTTTTCATGATTCTTTGGTTTTGACCAATCTAAAATGAAGACAACGATTACATAAAGCAAGGGTATAATGAGATTTTCAAATAATTGCAGTTCTTTATATCTGTAAAAGTCGAAAGCAATCAATGTTAAATAAATCGGTACAAAATAAAATAAATATTTTTGGACTCTCCCCATCTTCACACCTCTAATATATATTTATGCTTCATTTCGAATTACTTAAATGACTATATATAACCATATATTTTTATTGTAATACGATTGCTGGAAACTTACACTTAAAAGAAAAGGAGAATATTACACACTATGACTTTATCACTTCCAAAAGCATTAGAACCTTATAGGAGCGACATCGAGAAAACGGTTGTTCCTTTTGTTACAATACAAGCTACACGTCAGTCCACCTCTTTAAAAGGCAGCAAAATCGGAGGATTTCCTTACTTGCCTGATGGAGTCTCTTATCCTTTAGATTCATCCGGTTTACCAATGGCTCTTCTCTGCCAACTTAATTTTGAGGAAATCCCTCACCTCGAACACTTCCCAACGACTGGGATACTGCAATTCTATCTTTCTAAAAATGATGATGTGATGGGTATGGATTTTGATAACCCGACTAATCAAAGTAATTTCCGCGTCATCTATCATGAGAACATTGAGCCGCCTCACGCAATAGACTTTTTCACATCGGAAAATTCGATAGAGGAGCACCTTCCTTACAATGGTGAATACCGTTTATCTTTTTTCTTGTCAAAAGAAGCACTTGGTGTAAGTGATTTTCAGTTTGAAGAAAGTTATGAATCTATTGATATGGATCAGGTAACAGGTGAAGAGAATATGTGGGGAGAAGAAACGCTATATGACCTTTTTTGTGAAAGTGTTGAGAACATGGGCCACAAAATAGGGGGATACGCATTCTTTACGCAAACGGACCCACGTGATTATGGAACCCAATTTGATGATTACCGCATTACGTTGCTTCAGATTGATACAGATGACGAAGGTGAGAATGACATCATGTGGGGAGATGCAGGTGTAGGCAACTTTTTTATTACGAAAGAAGATTTAAGAAATAAGGACTTTTCTCGCGTTCTATTCAACTGGGATTGTCATTAATAGAAAAAAGGGCAACTTGGTGGTTGCCCTTTTCTTTTAGAAGCTACTTCAGTACGATATTCCCCACATACTCTGAACTCCCATTTTTTGTACTGAATTCAACAACTAATACATAATGACCAGGATCATTCGTAAAGGAAAATGAATGATCGTTTGGAGTTAAGGACGTTAACTCTATTTTCTTATCACCTTGCCATAATGATACTTCGATCGTCTCATTCGTGTATTCTCCGCCATCTTCTTTGTTTTCTAGTAAGATTAATTCAGCTGATTGGTTAGGCGAAACCTTGATTTCTTTTTGTTCACTAGCTAGCGTTAAAGGGTTCTCTACTTTATTCTTAAACTCCTTGTCTTCTGTCTTCCAATTAACATTTGCTTTCTTCAAAGAATATACGTCTTCGTTAACGCTAAGTCTTATCTCTGGTGGTCCGGCATCATAGTCTTCTCCAATACAAGCAGTTAATAAAACAATAAAAAAGAATCCTGCTATCACATTTAAGTATCGTCTCATAACACGCCTCCTCCTTCTCCTAGACTGCCGTTTAGATTGATCGTTTAAAGAGTTGATTGAAAATTTGTCTAGCTATCACATAGCAAAAGGCACCAATTGGAACAACCAACAGATCAACCCATATTCCATTCTGATATTGTTCTGGGTTCTGAAAGTAAGCTAAAAACATGATCCCACCGATAAAAATTGAGGGAGTAAAAAAGAATACCCATGGATTCATTATATATTTCATCTTCACTGAACTTAATTGTATGGCTTCATAAATTAGTTCAGCCATCCCTGCTACGAAGAAAATAATGAAGAAACCCCCTAAAACACTGGATAAAGGTGCTATGTTATCGGCTCCTGGATTGTAATGCTCCATGATCATATAAGAAAGCACACAAAAAACGAGGGTAACGAATACGGTGTTCCAGAGAAAACGTGAAATCTTATAAAAGGGATATACTGCTTTTTTCATTTCCCAATTCATTTTTTTCTCGTTTCCGAATGCCTTTATGGCAATCTGTAACGATTCTTGCTCAGAGTATCCCTTTATCATCAACTCATTCATGTGATCATTTAGGTGCTGTATCATCTCTTCTCGAATGTCCTCTTTCTCTTCTAACGGTAGACCTTCTACGATTACATCGATATATTGATCTAAATTCTTCATAACAAGCCCTCCAACGTTTTATCCATAAGCTCATTAATTTGTTTCCAATCTTTTCGCTTTTCCGTTAGGATTTTTCGTCCAGTTGATGTTAAAGAATAATATTTACGCCGATTACCATCAGGTCCGTGTTTCCAATAAGAAGTCACACACTCTTTTTTCTCTAACCTTTTTAAAGCAGGATAAAGGGTTCCCTCGTTCATGGAGAATTCTTCGTTACTTAATATTCGTAAATTCCTTGTCATTTCGTAGCCATAACTATCTCGATCAACTAATAGTGAAAGAAGCAAGATTTCTATGCTCCCCTTCAATAGTTCTTTATCCATGTTCAACCTCCAATATTTTCTAATTATATTGTAATACGATGTACATCGTATTACAAGGGTGTTACCCCAAAAAAACAGGGCATTTTATTAGTACCCCGTGTTTTGTTTAATTGTCCTTTAGTTTGTTAAAATTCTTTACTCTCTCCCTCATAACGAACTGCATGAAATCCTAGTGTTCGTGATAATTTAGGCACATGTAAAATTAAGAACAACGATCGAGCGGAACTGAAAAGAATAAAAGCTAACCATAATCCATGATTATCTAAACGTGCTGCTAAGAAAAGAGAAATTAAGAAAACGAGTAATGCTAGAATCATAGTATTACGTAATGAAGAGGCTTCTGTTGCTCCTACAAAAATTCCATGAAGTACAACTCCAAAGCTTGAGACGAGCGGAAAACATACGATCCAAGCTTCGTACGTACCTACTTCATGAAGTACTTCAGGTATCGAGGTGAACATTTGGTGTATCTGATCATTGAATAAGTAATATACACTTGAAATGATGAGTGATGAGATAACTGCCCATTGAAAAGTGAGTCTTATCGTTGTTTGATAAAGTGTCTTATCGTTAGAACCTATTGCTCTTCCTGCTAATATACTTGAAGCATTGGCGAATCCATCATATATATACGCCATGATGTAGTGGATCTGAATCAAGATGGCGTTTGCCGCAAGAATCTCTGTACCGAAAGTGCCTCCTTTTGCCGTAAAAACATTAAACACAATTAATAAGCATAATGTTCGAATGAATAGATCTCTGTTCATCCTCATCATTTTTTTATAAGAAGATAGATCGATTGATTTTATTTGGAGAATCTTTTTACGTTGCTTAGCGGGAATCGCTTTCCAAACAATGACTAGACCGATTACGAAAGTAGAGACCTCCGAAATCAATGTAGCCGCTGCAACCCCTCCCACACCCCATGAGAAGACTTTAACAAATAGAATATCAAGTACAATGTTCGTTACGTTCATGTACATTTGAAGGAACAAAGTTTTCTTAATCATTGCCAGTCCCATCATCCATCCTATGATTACATAATTGAGCAGTCCGAATGGTACACCCCATATACGAATGGCAAAATAATCTGTTGCTAGAGACTGAACGACTGGATCAGATGTCAACAGCGGTAGAAACTGTTCTTTTATCGGATATTGGAGTGCAACTAAAATTGCGCTTATGCTCAGTGCCAGGAGCAAAGGTCTACTGAGTGAACGTAAAATATCTTCCTCATTTTTTGTTCCATGTGCTTGTGCAGCAAATCCAGATGTACTCACTCTCAAAAATCCAAACAGCCAATACATCGTATTAAAGATAATCGTGCCGACTGCCACTCCAGCTATGTAAGAGGAATCATCCAGCTGTCCAACAACAGCCGTATCAACTGCACCAAGGAGAGGAGTAGTGATGGTTGTAAGAATCAGCGGTAGTGCCAATCCTAAGTATTTCGAATGATTCAATAAAGTTCATCCTCCTAAAATAAATAAAACCAGCACTTTATTTAAACAAGTGTTGGTACTCTTCCATTACTGGTCTTGTTCCATACTCATCTCTACTAGCATTTTTGTATAAGGGTGACGAGCTGTGGAAAAAAGTTCTCTCGTTAAAAATGCATCAACTAAGATACCATCCTTTAATACCACGATTCGTTCGCACATGAATTGGACAGCAGCGATATCATGCGAGATGAATAGAAAAGAGAGGTTCAAGTCTCGCTGTAACTTCTTTAACAGGTTGAGGACTTGTGCTTGTACAGAAACATCCAGACTTGAAGTAGGTTCATCGCACACCAGCAGATCTGGTTCTAAGCTAATTCCCCTCGCTACGGCTATCCTTTGTTTTTGTCCACCACTTAGTTGGTGTGGATATCTCTCCAGAAGTTCAGGTGACAGGCCCACTTTTTGAAACAAGACTTCGGCCATCTTCTTACGATCATGTCTTACTTCTTTTAAAAATGAAGGGATAACGTCTGGATAATTTTCTAACGGTTCAACCACAGACTTCCACACAGGAAGTTTAGGGTTTAATGACCCGGCAGGATCTTGAAACACGATTTGAAGGTGACGCCTGAATGCTTTTAACGCTTGTGCTTTTAGTGTGTGGAGGTTACTCCCTCTAAAATGTACATCTCCTTGATCAGGTTTCTCTAGCCCTAAAATGATCTTACCAAGAGTACTCTTACCACTGCCACTCTCTCCAATGATCCCCATGCTTTCACCAGGTTGAACGGCAAGTGAAATATCACGTAAAGCTGGTTTTGAGTGATACGTCTTCGAGATTGAATTAACGTGTAACATATCGTTCTTCCCTTTCTGCATTCACCAGATGACAGGCAGCCGAATGGTCTGTTCCTAAGCTACTCATTGGCACTATGTTGCTGCAGGATTCCATAACACTCGGACATCTTTTCGAAAAAGGACACCCCTCTTCAGCTATTAATCCAGGTTCACCAAGCATAGTCGTCAATTCATGTTGAATATACTTATTCAATCTGAGCCTCGACTGAAGTAATAGATTTGTATAAGGATGGATGGGATCCGCCACTACAGCTCTGGTTTTTCCTATTTCTACAATTTGTCCACCGTACATAACGCCAACTGTTTGCGTCCGGTTAATAATATGTTTCAAATCGTGTGAGATTAGGAGAATTGAGCAATTCAACTCTTCTTTAAGTTCAGACAGGAGATCTAGAATTCTTTCTCCGGTTAACACGTCTAGAGCAGTTGTTGGTTCATCTGCAATGATCAGTTTCGGCTGAAACATTATGGCTGATGCGATAGAAGCTCTCTGCAATTGTCCGCCACTAAGTTCATCAGGAAAGCTGTTAAATACACGTTCTGCAGGTAAGTGGACTTTGTTCAGCCAATGAATAGCCACTTTCTTTGCTTCTTTTCTACTCATGTCAGTGTGACATCTTATAATCTCAATAAATTGCTTTCCAACTTTTATGAATGGAGTGAAAAAGCTTTGATAGTTTTGTGAGAGGTAAGCAATATCACGACCGCGAATATTTCTTAGCTCTTTTTCACTTAACGACGTGATCTCTGATTGACCAAATATAACAGATCCGCTTGTAACTTCCAGAGACTTAGAAAGCATTCCCAAAATCACGGTTGCCGTCAAACTTTTTCCACTGCCGCTTTCTCCGACTAACCCAAATATTTCACCTTGAGGAATAGAAAAATTTAGATTGCGGATTAACTTTTCCCTGCTGTTGCGCACAGTCACTGAAAGGTTTTCCACAACGAGCAGATTATTCTCACTTGAAGTTGTCGGTGTGTTCTCAAACATTGCAAACCTCCTCTCTATCGACTTTTAACATCCCATTTGTCTCGCAATCCTTCACCCATCAAGTTAAATGCTAATACTACAAAAAAGATGGCTAAACCTGGGTAGATCATTAATTCTGGCGCACTCTGAAAATAAGGTCTTCCATCATTTAACATCGCTCCCCATTCTGGAGCTGGTGGCTGTGCACCTAATCCAAGGTAAGATAAGGAAGAGATTGTAAGGATTACTTTTCCGATATCAAGGGTAGCAAGGACAAGTACAGGAGAAACAATTTGCGGAAACATATGTCTTCGGATAATCTTCCAGCTAGAGCTTCCCCCAACTTTTGCAGCTAGAACATAATCTTTGTTTCGTTCAGTGATTACGATACTTTTTACGACCCTTGTATAAGCAATCCACTTAACAAAAACAATCGAAATCATAAGATTCGTCAAACTTGGTCCTAAGAATCCAGCGATCGCTATCGCTAAAATAAATTCTGGAAGAGCAAGTATACCATCTGCTAAACGCATAAACACTGTATCCAATCGACCACCGATATAACCGATTACGAGACCGATTGGAATTCCGATTAGTGCAACAGTCACTACAACAAGAGCCGTTATACCAAGTGTTGACTGGGCACCGACTATGAGTCTTGAAAATATACATCTTCCCATATGGTCAGTTCCTAAAGGGTAAACGCTACTCGGTGGGGAAAGTCGTTCAGACATATTCGCTGTGAAGGGATCATTTGGAACGATAAACGGTCCAATTAATGTGATTAAAATGATGATAATAAAAAATATGATTCCACACTGAATCAGTAAATTTTGTTTCTTGAAGAAAAATGGAATTTGATTTATTCTAGGCATCTGAATATTCATATCATAATGCCTCCTCTTTTCGTTTCATTCTTGGATCAATCACATAATAAGATAGGTCAACGATTAAGTTTGTGAGAACTACAAATACTCCAGTTAATAGTACGTACCCTTGAATGACCGGATAATCCCGATTAAGTATGGCGTCAATAGCTAGACTACCTAATCCTGGCCACGAAAAAAGAATCTCAACCACAACTGATCCACCTAAAAAGCTTCCTAAACTCAAACCAAATATCGTGAGAACAGGAAGGATAGCCGGTCTAAACGCGTGCAACCACAAAATTCTCCACTCTTTTACACCTCTTGCTCTTGCTGCGTAAACATAGTCTTCAGACAAACTTTGCAGAAGACCCGCTCGTAGCAATCTCGCATAAATAACAGCATAAGTAAAACCTAACGTGAAAGCAGGTAAGATGATTTGAGGATACGAACCGATACCTGAGGAAGGTAGAACACCAAGCTTAAATGCGAAAAAATAGATTAAAATGAGGCCTAGCCAAAAACTAGGAATAGATGCCCCAACTAATGCTAGGATTCGACTGAACTGGTCTGGCCATCTGTTCACATATTTCGCTGACCACACGCCAAGTGGAACTGTGATGCAAAGCATGAGGGTCATAGCGAAAAAAGTAAGTTCAGCTGTAATGGGTAGTCGCGTTAACAATTCTTCGACAACCGGTTTTCCCGTCATATATGATTTTCCTAGATCAAACTGCATTAGGTTGAGCATCCATCTGCCATATTGTATATACAGAGGCTGATCAAAGCCGAGCTTAATTCTAAGCTCAGCTTGATCTTCTTCTGTTACGACCATTTCATCGGCATTTAGGATGGTAAGAACAGGATCTCCTGGTGCCATCTTCATCAATGTAAACGTAAATAGGGATAGAATGAATAAAACAACAATCAGCTGTATAACCCTATTCTTTATAATCGTAAACACATTATTTCACATCCATATTGTGTGTTAGAATATAATACTCCTCTGCCGTAGGCTCCCAGTTCACAATGCGTTTGTTCATCCCAATAATGATATTTGGATAAACTGCATAGCTGTGGGCAACTTCTTTGTTGATTACCTTTGCTGCTTCTTGAGTTAGCTTTGTACGTTCATCTAAATCTGTTGTTCGGTTTAACTCTTGTATTAGAGTGTTGAGTTCAGGAATGTTAATCTTTCCAACATTTAATGCTCCGGTTTCTGTAAATGCTGTGTTAAAGAAGTAGCTTCCGTCTCCTCTTGGAGAGGTGTTGTTACTGTACGTCGCTATATCCCAGTCTTTGTTTTCAGCTAGATGCGTATCTGCATTCTCAACCGTCTTAATGTTAATTTTAATTCCTGCTTTACTTGCGTCAGACTGTAAAAGCTGCGCGATTAAAGGAAGTTCTGGACGAGCTTTATACGTAACGAGTTCAAGAGTTAACGGTTTCCCGCCTTTCTCCATTAAACCTTCTGCATTCTCTTTATAACCCGCTTGTGTTAAAAGGCTTTTAGCTTTTTCCACATTCAATTCTGAAACTTCTTCATCTAGTCCAAACGGTAATGTACTGTTAAATGGACCGTTTGCCTCAAGACCATGTCCTAGCATGATGTCTTTTGCCACACTCTCACGGTCAAGCAACAAATCAAGCGCTTGTCTTACCTTCAAGTCCTTAACGTTTTCGCTTTGACTGTTATAAAGAACAAAATGTGCACGTAGTCCAGGAATAGATTTTACATTAAGTTTATTATCTTTTTTTATCGCATCTAAACTCTCTGCAGGGAGATTGTAAACAACATCAGCTTCTTTAGACTGAAGTGCCAGTGCTCTAACGTTAGCATCTTCATTAAATTTAATCATAGCTGAATCTAGTTTCGGCTCACCTGCCCAATAATTTTCATTCTTCTCTACTTCAACAAATTGATTGGCTTTAAATTCTTTGACTTTAAAAGCACCTGTACCAACAGGATTATTTTTAAATGCTTCTTCTCCATCCTTATTCGCTGCTTCCATATTTACAATTGATGTATAAGGATTTACTAGTTCAGAAGGAAGCGCAGGATAGGGCTCAGTAGTATTGATCGTAAGTGTTTGTCCATCCGCTTCCATCGATTTAATCTTGAGTGAACCTTCTAAAGATTCATTCGCTTTTAAACTTCTCTCTAATGATTGTTTCACAGATTCAGCATCAAGTTTTTTACCATCTTGGAATTTTACATCATCACGAATGTCAAATAACCACTTTTGATTATCTGATGTTTCCCATTTTTCAGCTAACCAGCCTTCAATATTTGATTTCTCATCTAGTTTTAATAGGGTTTCTGTTATTCCAGCACGAATCGGAATAAATCCAGTGTGAGGGTCTAAGTCTGCTGCTTTAAAGCTGAAGATCATGTTAACATTCTTTTCTTTATCTTCTTGTTTCTCTGTGCTTTTTTGCGTGGTTGAACAACCAGCGATGAATACAAGAACCAAACATAATATACCTACTAAAATATTTTTATAGTTTCTCATTCATTTACCTTCCTTGCCTGTTAGTTTATAATCGTAATCATTACGGTTTGTAAATCAAAAAAAATAATGGTTAAAGTTTATTGAAAGATGCAATACCTATGTATTAAGTAATCTGGAACACTAAAAAACGAAGTAATCATAAAATCTACTACACCCTTATACGAGGTGTTCTTTATGCTCGCCCTTCTGTTCCTTGTTAATTGCTACCCCCTCACTCCTACTTTAATCGTCATCATTACGATTTACATATCGAATTCTATCATTTATTAAATTTGTCGTCAATCTCTGAACGAATAAAACTATAAAAAACCCATCAGTGATGGGTTTAAGAGATTTGTATAAGTATGAGCATATAGAGTGGATATGACAATTTAAGAGCCAGATGACTTACTTCCCGAACCAAAGCCTGAACCTGATTGAGAACCGGTTGACGAAGGAGATGTTGTCACGTTCGTACTCGGCTTTGTTGCTGGTTTAACGGTTGAAGGAGCAGTTGTAGCAGGTTTCGTAAAGGTAACTTTTCCTGCAGGTTTCACTTTGGACGTATTCGCTAACAAGAATATCCACCACGGAAAAGAGCTTTCATTAGCATAATAGTTGGATTCCAGAGTAGATTCTCCGTTTTCATAGACATCATCTAAGAAAATGATAAGCTCATCCTCTTGATATTCCAGTCCGTTTTCTTCTATATAATTCTCCATTGCTTCTAAGTCCATATCTGGATATTGAGATTGCAAATGATCTAGTTCAATCTCCTCTTCAACAGAATCATCATAGGTTGGCTCTTCCGAATAAGAGGTTGAGTAGGTTTCATCTTCAGTGTAAGTTGATTCATCTTGAACAGCTATATCTTCTCTAGAACTGCAGGCACTTAACGCAACAGCTGCAGACAATATGCCTCCAATAAGCTTTTTTGTCTTTGTCATTGTGGTTATCCCCTTTTTCAGAATTCCTAAATTCCCATACATTCCCCATCGATGAATATCCTAGAAAGTAAATATATAGCACTTTTTAAGTATTCAATATCATAATATCATCTTTTTCAATTATTTTACAATTCCCTTAAATAAGCATGAAATGAAGATCACAACCTTCCATATTATGTTATAATTCAGACCGTTAAAGGGATTTTTAGAAATGGGGAGGCACTATATGGATTTTATTTTTATTCTGCTTATACTTTGTGGATTTTTAACCGGAATTTTTGCGTGGTATCGAGACCGAAGTAAGGAAGATAAACGTTATTCTTGGTTGAGTTATTTATCTTTAGTGTTTACTCTTTTATTAATTCTAGTGATGTATAGTACTCGAGGTAGCTTTCTGATCTATACAATAGCAATTGGTTCTCCCCTATCATTAATACTATGTGGCTACACGCTATTTAAAAGAAGGGAGAAAAAACTTCTTGCTGGTATAGGTCTAATCCTATCTTTGATATTGAATGGAATTGTATTTATTATTGGTACTTTCGTTATTACAAACACTTAATCCTGATTTCTAAGGGTTACTCTTGGAAGGAAAACTTTTTTCAGGAGTTAAAACGTATCAGAGGAATATGTGAATTGATGAAGGCAGTGATAGAAAGAACATGTGACCATAGTGCATTTTAATAAAAACACCCAATTATTTGTGTTTGCATACCATACTTACAAAATTGGCAAACGCCTAAGAAGAGGTGAAGCACCTTATGGTTTCATATATGGATTATACATCTCCCTCTACTCAATTTACGTTTGATGTAAATACGAGTCCACTGTTCAAAAAAGACAGCCGAAATTATATCAATGTATTAGGTATTAACCAGTTGAATACTTTAGAAGACGTATCATTATTAGACATCTTTATGAGTACGAGCAATGTTGTTGAGCCTCATTATCATCAGAATGCAGCAGAACTTGTCTATTGTATCTCAGGCTCTGTTCTTGTATCGATCCTGAATCCATTTACCAAACAGTTATTGAACTTCAAGATCACACCTGGCCAAGTGGCAAACGTTCCTCAAGGCTGGTGGCATTATGAAATCGCTTTAGAAGATAACACTCATATTCTAGCGATTTTTAATGCACCGACTCCACAAGTTATTCTCGGTTCAGATATACTGAGATTCACCCCTGCTAATGTTATGGCGCATACGTATTGTCTTGACGAGAATCAATGGAGAGAAACCGTTGCCCCTGTTCAACCTTCTACTTATATAGGACCTTACACGAACTGTCAGCGAAACGGTGAATATACCTACCATGCAAACCATGAACAAACCTATCAGCAGATGCAATATGTTCAACAGCATCCTGAAACTCCGTACGTTCAGCCTTATCGGAATGTTTGGTGGAGGGGATAAAAGGACAGCAAACCGACCCGTAAGGAACTGGTCGGTTTGCTGTGTTTTCATAGGTATTCGTTAAAATCTATTTTGTTGATCGACTGCTTTCTGGAGGTTCTTGCATACATAAATGTTTAATATCGCTATGCTTAACTCTAGATTTCAAACCCTTCTTTTTATTATGTTTATCAACCAAAACAGCTAAAACAATGATAATAGTCAACGGGATTAAAAAGTATAACCAAAACATGAGTCGACTTCCTTTCTCTATTTGCTTCTCAGATTATAAGACTGTTGAAATGATGTAAGATTAGTCATCTTTTGCACGTATAACAATATTGCCATACCTCACAAATCGCTTTAAAGAATTATCTTTGGAAGGTTTTTCTTGGTCTAAATAAAATTCACGTCGTCCATTTATAACGAACAATATGAATAATAGTGTGATACCTGCAAGCCCCAAGAAGAACCAAAACATAACACTCCACCTTTCTTATATAAAAAAAAGTCATTATCAGAGGATGTTATTATAATTATATTAAATATACTTAATTTTACAAATATTAATGGTAAAATAAGGTTGTTTTTATTAAAAAATTATTGGGGGTTATGTTCAAGGTATGGAAATAATGTACTTAGGTCTCTTTTTAACTTTATTTTTATATTTCGGAGTCCCTATTCTTGTCTTAATATCTCTCATTAAAGTTGTGGATTGGCAAGTAGAGCAGATTCGTCAACGTAAGTTAAGATATGAGTACTATGAAAAGAAAAGTCAAAAAAAAAAGGGAATCTTGATTGATTTCCTTTTTTCTAGCCTTCTACATTGCAGCAAACGCAGTGGTATACATCGTATCCATGAGTGCGCTACAGTCTTCTATCGTAACCTTATAGTATGTATAAAAAATTTTAAAATATGGTGATATCCCGCAAGCACAAATACTAATCATGGATAAAGTCATCCAACTATTGCTGTTCTTGCGCAATAAATTTGCAACTGGCAAAATCCAAGCAATCATTCCAAACGCCTCCATAAATTTCTCATTACTGTTACATGTTTTCTCTAAATTCTAATGAAAACCCTCTATGTATATTTGTTTAAAGGGTATTAAAATAAAAAGCAGCAAAAATGTTCCAAGCTCCGTGCAATAAAATAGGAATAGAAAGAGAACGAGTAAATTGATAGATAACAGCCAATAAGATGCCAAACACAAAAATTTCTATTGTGTAAGATAAGGACATAGACAAGTGAGCGAAAGTAAATGTTAGAGAAGATACAAAGAGTCCTATAACCATTCCCCTTGTTTCGTACAATTTCCGATAGATAATTCCTCTAAAAAGGGCTTCTTCAAAAACAGGTGCTATTACTCCAGTTCCCAAAAGAAATAAGACTATTTGCCATTTTTCGGCTAATGGGTATTGAGAAATAGGACTTGATAGTATGTCCCACGTACTTTCAAGTGGGATTTGAAATAACCAACTGCATAAGAAAATCATTAACACAAATCCTCCAATGAGCCAAGCGTAATTGTTCCACTTAATTAACGCTCTGATGCTCCAAGAGCTCATTAAATAAGCACGGGTTGGACTGTATGTTATAAGACCAATTATAAAACACAATTCTATGATTGCAGAACCATTATACCAAGTGAAAAACCTGATATTTGATTGCTTATAAAGAACCACTCCCAAAGCCATACAACCAATCATCACAAATAAAATACCCACTACTTGCTTCCAAGTGAGGATTTGTTTATGAACTTGCATTTTTTCTAAACTTGGCTCCAATGTTCTTGCCCCCTTTTCTTTATTTGCAATAAAATAATCACAATTAATAATAATCTTATCAATAAGATACCATAAAATGTAAATTATATCGTATCACATAAAAAACAATATTCTTTGTGAAAAAAGCATAAAAAAACACTGTAACCAACCGATGGTTACAGTGCTAAAATGATTATTTCTTCATTAGTGAAACACGAAAAGGATACAGGTTTGCTGTCATGATCTTCCCCTTGACTGCTGGATCATTTTCCATGAATTCTTGTGCTTCTTCTTCGTTTGTATTTTGAAGAATAACAACACCAAACGATGCATCTAGACATGGTCCAGCCAATACCAATTTTCCCTTCTCTAACAAATCTTGAAGGTACAGAAAATGAGATTGAAGCTTTTCTTGTTCCTCTTGTGTTTGATTTTCCATTAAATCTGCTCTTATTGGTTTAATTTGATATAGAAATTCAGTGATTTCCAAATGTATCTCTCCCCTTTAGAGAAAGAATTCTATCGGTTTATGAAAAATCCTTTAATTGCAACTATCTTCTTTTTTTAGATCCTTCAGACTTTCTCTGCATGTTTTTCTCGTTTTTTGGAGCAGTTCGTTTAGTTGATGATCCTTTATTAACACCTTCTTCTACGATGACTTGTCCTTTTTCAAGCAGCTGCTTTTGAAGAGGTACGTTCATCTTCGCAGTCCATTTTTTCACAGAAGTTAGTTCTGCTTTCGTTACTAAGGAAACGACTGTACCTTCTTTGCCCATACGCCCTGTTCTTCCAGATCGGTGGACGTATTGCTTTACGTCTTCTGGCATTTCAAAATGAACAACGTGTGTAACGTCAGGAATATCTAATCCACGTGTCGCAACATCTGTTGTTAGAAGAACAGGAATCTTTCCATTCTTAAAGTCGTTGATTACTTTTTGACGATCTTGTTTAGTTGAATTACCCGCCAATACACCTAGCTTGATCTTCTTGTACTCAAGTTTTGTTGCGAACTCATCCATCTTCATCGAACTATTGATGAAGACCATCGCTTTAATTCCAGGAGTATGACGAATAAGTTTGCGCAAGTTTTCGACTTTATCACGGTAATCAGACACCATAAACGTATGCGAGACTTCGCTCTTTACTAAGTCTTTTTCTACTTTAACGATAACTGGTGCTACTGCTAATTTTCTTGACCAGTCTTCTGTTTTGTTATTGATCGTAGCGGATACGAATACAAGCTGACGGTCTTTTAAAGTAGCTGCGATTACTTGTTCAACGTCTCCGTTAAATCCAGCTTCAATAATGTGATCCGCTTCATCGATCACAATGGTTTTTACTTCATGCACTTTAAGTTTTTTATTTTGGATCAATTCTTTTACTCGCCCAGGAGTACCTACGATAAATTGTGGTTTCTTTTTCAATTTATCCAACTGACGCTGCATGTTTGCTCCACCAATGAGAGATGCCCCGCTTAGTCCGCTGTTTTCGCTGAACTTCTGACATACCTCGTATATTTGCATCGCAAGTTCTCGTGTTGGCGCTAAAAAGAGCACTTGAGCATTCTTAATTTCTGGGTTTAACTTTGATAGTGCAGGCAAAGCATAAGCAAGAGTCTTGCCTGTCCCAGTTGGAGATTCGATGATTAAATCTTTGTTTTCTAACTGCTCAGGTATTGCTCGTTCTTGAATATCTGTAAATGCTGAAAATCCGCTTTTGTTCCAAGCGTTTTGGATAAATTCCGGAAAGTTTTGTAGCGATTGTGTCATTTTTTATACCCCTTAAAATATTCATTCATTTCTTTCATTGACGCAATTAATTGTTCAAGTACGGATGAAATTCGTTCAGGTTCTTCTTCAGCAACCGGTTTCTGCAATTGTATAGAAATCGTGTTGGTAAATACATGTCTTGGTTGTCCATATATATAAGTAAGTTTTTGCTGAATGTCACCTTTTAAATCTCCGCTTCCCCATTTTTTCAGTATGGATTGAAGTTGTTTGCAATCTGTTTCAATTTCATAAACGGGAGTCTCAATCACACAGGATATCTTACTGCCTGCTCCTTCTGGGTTATCGTTTAACTTCTCCATAGCCAGGTCTTCTAGATTTGAAGTTAAGGAAATCGTCCCTCTCATAGATTCCCCGATTGCAGAAACTACAAAATCAATACAATAATTTCTTTCGATGATTGCTTGATCCATTAAATCTTTACGATTAATGATCTCAATTTCTCTTGAAAAATCAAGGTCGTACACAGCTCCTTCGAGCACAACCTTTAGATTATCATAAACAGATGGATGATACATCTTGTTCTCTCCCTAATTTTTAAAAACAATATTTTAGTACGGTACGTGAAATTATTGATTCTCGTTTTCCGCCATTTGATTTTTCATCTGGTTCAATACATAGAGAACAGATTTCACCATCTCTGTGATCCGTTTGTCTTTCATTTTCTTTTGAAAGACATAAACGCCTAAATAGCCGATATTTTCAGCAGCGGTCTTGATCTGAATCGGGTATAGATACTTGGGTTTGTTAGCGATCACCCAGTCTCTCGCGAGTGGCTCCCAGTCTTTCACGCGAAAATGGATGCGATCGGCAAAAGGTTTCACCTCTGTAAAAAAGTCCGCTTCCGTTTCTCTCGTTTTGGTTTCTGTCTTATAAATATGAAATGCTTCATCTATATCAGCGATTAGTTTTGTCGTTAATGTATATAAATGGTCCATTAAAAAAGTCCCCCCATTCTTTATATCCTACCAAAGAATGAAGAGACTTACACTTTTTGATTTGTTTTTCGGTCTTTTTTGTAGCAGAGAGCTAGCTTTGTATGTTGTTTGCTACTTTGAAAGTTGATAGGAGTGAAAGGTGCGAGACTCCTGTGGGACGAGTGGTCAGGTGAGACACTTAGAAGCGCAAAGCGGCAAGTGGCTCACCGGTCGCCCCACGGAAAGCGAGCATCCTGTAACGGAAATCAACTTCCCTCATATACATTCTATAGCGTAAACAAACTGACAAACCAGTTCTTCTTTGCTTTTTCTTTTACATATAGTCGCTCTTCAGGATAATCCTGCTTTAGAAGTGCCACTTCTAGATCTTGCAGACGCGCTTCCATGTTCTCCATCTTTTTGATCAATTCTTCAAGCTCTGTTGCATGCTGCAGCATTTGATATGACACCACACCATCTGCTTTTTCTTCCACTTTCTTTTCCAGTGCCTCTATCGCTTTATTCAAACGATTAAATTTATCTTCAAATTGGGTTGGTAGTTCCATTGATTGCTCTGTTGAATGCATCGACTGAACTTGTATGTCACTCATCAAAAGTCCGTTATCGAGTTGAGCTTTAATCTCTTTTAACTGCTCGATGTCGTCTTGCTTAAATAGATAATGACCATGCTCATTCTTGTCACATTGTATGTTAAAATGTCTGACCCAACGCTGAACTGTTGTTGGATTCACCCCAAGTTCTTCAGAGACCGTTTTGGTTTTCATCAACACCATTTCCATCATGAATCCCTCCCCGTTTTCTTGTGAGTACTATTTTCTAGCATCCTCACTTCATCCCCTTCACACCTGACAAAACTAGTTTTCATTCGGCAAAGAAAGTGGAATACAACGGAATCATTACAATTTCGACACTCAATTTGTTGATTGTTTGTATATTCAGTCGCAACAACTCCAAAACTAAGAGCAGTTCAGGTGATTTAAAAAGGAGGTGCCAACATGAACCAAGACAGCAAACAGCAAAAACAGCAGGATCAGTACACGAACCAAGAAGAAACGGGTACTCAAAAAAGAGAGCAAAAGAACAGCACAGGCTATGGTGACAAAAAGCTGAACGGCCCTGATATCCCTAGCACATAAATCAGTAAAGACGGCTCAAAAAAGCCGTCTTCTTTTATGCATGCAAGATCCACTCTTTTAAGAGGATTCCTATTTTAAGCTGCCTTTGTTTTTGTTTGTACCAATCGGTTAACAAAATGGAATGCAATGGTTTTACGGGTTCATAAAATTTTTCAGTGTTCATGTTCTTTCGGTACCAATCTCCTGTGTCCGACCGGTTATGCTCGATGATCGGAAACGCAAGTCTTAAGAAAGGAGTCTCTCTTTTTTTGTCGGGATAGATGTAGGTTTCAAAATCATGTCTAGATCCGGTGTGAGTGACTTTATCAGCAAAAGAAAGAATCTCTTCACTCCACTTTGATTCAAACAAAATGGTGTATAGTTTTTTTCCTGTTTCAATCCTATTTTTCGTCTTTTTAAATCCATGGACGGATATTCCAATCACTTCCCCACTCTCAACAGGAAAAAGCACGGTACTAAAATGCATATAATCTTGAAAGAGAAACGGTACCTTTGAAAAGATCCTCTTCTTATAGAACCCATCCTCTATAACTGGCTTTTCGATCACGTGTTGTTCATTAATGATTAAAGACGTACAAATTCGCTTCAAATCTTTCTCTTTCCAGAATTTTTCCCACTCATGAACCATAAATGTAGAAACACCAAAGTATTTGAGCAGATGAAAATATGGCTGACCCTGTTTCTTTGAGTACTCATAGATCAATAGCTGTGGATACGCATCCTGAAAGATCAGCCAGTTAGCCCGTTCATATGTTAGAAATAGATGCTTTCTAGTATCCCTAGACAACATTCTAGGCAACCAGTCCCCTTTTAAGTCACACATGCTGTAACCTGCATTTCTCGAAACAAGACTTGCGAGCATCGCCCACCTTACTTCAGGGTTATGTTTATAAAATGTGGCATAGCTTACGGTACGTGAAATATTGTCACGATTTTGTGAATTCGTACGTTTCAAAATGTGTTGAATGATATCGTCATTATGCTGTACCACGCTCTTCCTCCATGCTTTTTGTCCTATTTTCTATCGTTCGCTTTCGTGTTATAAAATATTTGTGTCATATAAGAAAAAAGAGTAAACTAATGGTTATGAAAGATGTATTTGGAAAAAGGAGGCATAGACCTTTGGCGAAGACAGTAATACTTTATACACAAGAAACGTGCCCTCCATGCTTTGCAGAAAAAGAGTGGCTAAAAGCAAACGAGATTCCTTTTGAAGAACGAGATATTCGTAAAAATGATGCCTATATGAAAGAAGTGATTGACCTCGGCGCTTCTGCAACTCCTGTTACCGTTATTGAAACGGAGGACGCAAAAGAAGTCGTCATGGGCTTTGTAGAAGAAGAACTTTCTCGACTACTAAAAAAGTAAACATCCAACGGCTATGTGTATCGTTTTTTTCATGCGCATAGCCATCTTTCGTTGTAAAGGAGATGAATCATGGGTACCTTTCATTATCCAAACGGTAAGAAAGTGACTTCTATCGTGAAAAAACAATCTTCATCTTCTATCAAAAAGGATATTTCGTACAGCAACAGAGGAATGTCGTTAGAAGATGATATCAATCAGAGCAACGAATATTATCTTTTAACCAATCAAGCGATCATCCATAAGAAACCTACTCCGGTTCAGATCGTAAATGTAGAATATCCAAAACGATCTGCCGCTGTCATTCGTGAAGCATACTTTAAACTCGCTTCCACGACAGATTACAATGGGGTGTATAAAGGAAGATACATTGACTTTGAGGCAAAAGAAACAAAGAATAAGACGAGCTTCCCACTAAAGAACTTTCATGAACATCAGTTACTTCATATGCAGCACATCTTAGATCATGGTGGGATCTCGTTCGTCATCCTTCGTTTCTCTGCAACAGATGAGAGCTATCTATTCGACAGTTCTCACTTGATCACGTTTTGGAACGAACAGAGAGAAGGCAGAAAATCCATTCCGAAGGGTGAAATCGAGGAAAAGGGACATTCTATAAATATCGGGTATCAACCTCGGCTCCATTATTTGCAAGTGGTAGATTCTGTCTATTTCTAGTCGTTCATAAATTGTCAAATGTCGTCGAATAATTGAACGTGTTCATTTTTTATGAAGTTGAAAGGTTGGTAAAACAATGTCAAAAGATTACCGAAGCCGTATGGAACGCAGACAATCTAGTGATGGTTCCAAACCGGCAACTAAAACAAAAACTAAAAAACCTAGACGAGGACGTAACTGGAAGAAGACTCTGTTGATCCTTGCTCTTATATTAGGCGTTTTAGGACTGTTAACGATCGGCGTTATTGCCGCGACCTCTCCTAAATTAGATCCTAAGAAACTAGAAACACCAGTATCCTCTAAGATTATGGATATGAACGACAAGGAAGTTTCTCTTGTTGCAGGTGAAGAAAAACGAATTCGTGTGAAGATTAATGAAATTCCAGAACCTGTACAAAATGCTTTTATTGCAACAGAAGACGTACGTTTCCGTGAGCATAGCGGTATAGATGTACGTCGTATCGCTGGTGCCGCTTTCGCTAACGTTAGGGAAGGCTTTGGAGCAGAAGGTGCGAGTACGATTTCTCAGCAGGTTATTAAGAACACCGTTTTAACAAATGAGAAATCTCTTACTCGTAAGATTCGCGAAGCTTATCTTTCTGTTCAATTGGAACAGAAATATTCAAAAGATCAAATTCTTGAAATGTATTTAAATAAAATCTACTTTGGAAACAATGCTTATGGAATTGCAACAGCCGCAAAAGTATATTTCAACAAGGATGTTGATCAACTTGAAGTGCAAGAAGCAGCTCTATTAGCTGGTCTGCCAAAAGCACCAAGTTATTATGATCCTACTAGAAATCCAAAAGAAGCAGAACATCGACGTAACGTTGTATTGAACTTAATGGCTCAGCATAAGTTCATCTCAAAAGAAGAAGCAGAAAAAGCTAAAAGCATTTCTGTTAAAGACATGATCAAAGAAGGCGAAGTTAAGACTGAAACTCGACCTTATGATGCTTACATTAAACAGGTTATTGATGATCTCAAAGATATTGAAGGTCTTGAAGAAGCAGATATCTATTCATCTGGGCTTAAAATTTATACAAATTTAGATACGAAAGCTCAGCAAACAACTGAAGATGTGTTAAAAGCGAAATTAAATGAAGAGCATGAATACCTACAGTCTGGAGTTGCTTTAGTTGATACGAAGACAGGATCAATTCGTGCTGTTGGAAGTGGACGTGGCGGTCAATTAAGTAATTATTTCTCTTCAAAAATTACGCGTCAGCCCGGTTCTACTATTAAACCTATCCTTGATTATGGTCCTGCGATTGAAAACAAACAATGGAACACAGGTTATATCTTGAAAGATGAACCAGTAGAACTAAAAGACATTACGATTAACAACTTTAACGACCGAAACGTTGGAGACATCTCAATGCGTCAAGCACTCGTTGAATCGAAGAACACGACTGCTGTTCAAGCATTCCAAGAGGTTGGCGCTGAAGAAGCAACAGATTTTGCAAATAAGTTAGGTTTTAATTTAGATCCAGATACAACTTATCCATCCTACGCAATCGGTGGATTCAACGGTGGTATCTCCCCTCTTACATTAGCTGGTGCTTATACATCGTTTGGTAACGGAGGGATCTACTCAAAACCAACTACGGTACGTAAAGTTGAATTCCCTGATGGACGTGTCGTTGAAGTTGATTCAGAACCAAAAGCAGCAATGAAAGATTATACAGCTTATATGATCACAGATATGCTAAAAGATGTTATGGATAGAGGTACTGGTCGTGAAGCGAACGTTAGTGGACTTAACTTAGCGGGTAAGACAGGTACAACAAACTATTCTAAAGAGGATCGCGATAAGTACGGTCTTCCTGATGGGGCAACGAAAGATGCTTGGATGGCGGGCTATACGCCTACTTATACAGCAGCTGTTTGGACCGGTTATGCCGAGAACAAAGACAAAGAAGGTAACGGTCTCTATCTAAACGACAATGAAGCCGATTATTCTAAGCAGATCTTCCGTGATATCATGAGCGAGTTAGATCATAAGAACACCGACTTCAAGAAGCCGAAATCCGTAACGGAAGTCGCGATGGAAAAAGGAACAGGTAAACGCGCAAGTGAATTCACACCTGATTCTGAGAAGATCATCGAGCTTTTCGTTAAAGGATCTGACCTTCCTGGGATCAGTGATAGCTATGAAAAACCTTCTTCGATCGAAGGATTAGAAGCGAAATACAAAGAAGATAAAAACGAGATCGAAGTTAAATGGAAATATGGTAAGAAAAAAGGGGTAACGTTTAGAGTTCTCGCAAGCTATAACGATGGACCGATGCAGGAACGTGCAACGATCAACGATACGAAGTTCGTTGTTCCAGCACCTGCTCCTGGTAAATATTCGTTCCAAGTCATAGCGATCGACAGTGAGAACAACACAGAAAGTGATCCTGCAGGAACTTCGATTACGATAGAAGGCCCTGAAGGTGAAGAGCCACCACCTGGTGAGGGTGAAGGCGAAGAGCCTGGTACTCCTCCTGGAGAAGAGCCTGGAACTGAGCCGCCAACAGAAGGTGAACCTGGTACTCCTCCAGATCAAGGAGGCGGTGAAGGTGAACAACCGGGCACACCTCCAGGACAAGAGCCTGGGACAGAGCCACCTACAGAAGGTGAACCTGGTACAACCCCTACACCTCCTGGACAAGAGGGAAACAGACAACAAAACGGTGGAGGGCTCATCCCTCCTCTCAATCAATAAAGATTAAAAAAATCCGTCAGCTGATTTTAGCTGGCGGATTTTTTTCTATTTGATGTTATATCGATCGATCAAATAGTTCCAAAATACAGGATAACCAAACGAAAGGTTCCAAAAGCTTACTCCTGCAAAGCCGTATTGGTCGACCACATCAAACTTTGCTCTCATGCTTCGAAGATCTTCAAACCATACCACATGCTCTTTTTTCTGTTTATCCCAATAACGGAAATATGGAGCTTCATCTTTTCTGGAGTATTTAATCGCAGCCTGCCGCTTTCCAGCTAGCTGTGTCGCTTGAACCGGATTTAGTGCTTTCGCAAACTCACCACCCTGTTTATACGGTAACGTCCAGTCATAGCCGTACAGATTGATGCCCATCAAGATTTTCTTTGGATCGATCACACTCACTGCATAGTCGAGCACCTTTTTTACAGATGGAAGCGGACTGACGGCCATCGGCGGTCCCCCGCTATATCCCCACTCGTACGTCATCAAAATCACATAATCGACGATCTCACCGTGTGCTTTGTAATCATGCGATTCGTACCATTCTCCTTCTTGTGTGCCTGAGATCTTTGGTGCTACCGCGGTCATGACGATGAAATTTTCTTGATGCATCTTCTCTGTGAGCGTTCTTAGGAACTGATTGTATGCTTCTTTGTTTTGTTTTCCTAAGAACTCAAAGTCCACCGAGATCCCTTCATACCCTTTTTGCTTCATGATTCGTAAGGATTCGTTTATCACTTTATCAGTAATCTCTTTTTTCGTTAGAATCGCTGTTCCGACTTCTTCACTAAACTCTCCGGCTTTTATGTTCGTGATCGCCATGATCGGGCGCACGTTTTTATTTTTAGCATCTTTTAAGAACTCGGAATCATTCAGTGGTTTGAATATGCCTTTCTCGTTCACTTCATAGCTAAAAAGCGTAATGTACGTCAGCGCTCTTGCGGCCGCATCAAAATTGGCTTGTGCTTTCGGATTAGGTTCTGCAAACGCGTTCGTGACGATCGTTTTCTTCGTACGCTGTGGAACGTTCAGTTGCGTTCCTGGCCGGAGGTTGCTATCTGTCACACCGGGATTTGCCTGCTGTAGCTGTGCGACAGATACACCGATCCTGTTTCCGATCTCCTCTAATGAATCACCAGGCTGAACGGTATACGTAAACGGTGTTGGAATAAAAAGTGTCTGTCCTACTGTTAGCACGTCTTTTTCTGACAATCTGTTAACCGTAGCTAGCTCCTGCCACGGCAATTTATAGTACTGCGAAAGTCTCCAAAGAGAATCGCCCCGTTTCACCACATGAATCTGCATGATACCCCTCCTAAAAAACGTCTCATGTCATCATCATATGTCCAAGTGTCTTGTCCTTATGTACTGCGCTTTTTTAATATGACACTTTTCTTTTCCCACTCAGAAAATAACTCACTGAGTTGTATGTACGATTGATAGTGATCCAGCTGATCTTCAATGAACGTAAGCCGCTCGATCGCATTCACAGGTATGTGCTTGAATTCCTTTAAATCGTTTTTGTAATTCATCAAATCATCAGGCTGCACGCCATTTCCCATATAGATCGTTTTCAAAAGCTGTTGTAAGAAGTATTTCATTGGTTCTTTTGCTTGTTGTTTGTTACGATTCTTAAAGTGTAACGCAATTTCTTTTGACTTCTCTTTCCACTCTATAAAAATGTTTTCTATTTTCTCATTCATTTAGAACGCCTCCGCTTTTTATCCAAAAAAAAGAGCTTATCAAAAGATAATCTCTTATCTAAAGTTATTGTACCTCTTTAAAAGAGTGTATTCCAAGTGGCTTGTCCGACGATTCCATCTACAGCTAAACCTTTTCTTTTTTGATAAGCTTTTACTGCAGATTCCGTTTGTGAGCCAAAGATGCCATCCGCCGTAATATTTAATGCACGTTGTATTCGGCTTACATTGCTTGAGTCAGTTGAACCTCTTTTGATGACATAGCCCGGATACGGTACAACAGCGCTTCCGTTAGAACTTCCAGGCTTTGGTTTTGTCGGCTGTGATGGTTTTGCTGGCTGCTTTAACACAGCATCTAACTTATTTAACGTGTTCGGTCCAGCGATTCCATCAACTGCTAGTTTGTATTTTCTTTGGAAAGCTCTCACGGCGTTTTCTGTATTTGGACCATATATCCCATCTGCTACAAGCGAGTAACCCGCTCGTTTTAGTTTGTTCTGCAGATCTCTAACTCTTTGACCAGTGTCCCCACTTCTTAAAATACTAGTGTTAGCTCCTGGTATTGGTTTTGGAGTAGGTTTTGGTGCTGGTGTTGGGATTGCTTGATTGGATATAGAATTCTCTACATCTTTTAGGAACTGGTCATATGTGATTCCATAACGATTTAAAGCATTATCTGGATCTGTTCTTCGCCCTGGATCTAATTGTTTGTGGCTTGCGATCTTTTCTTGTGGTCTCCAGTTATATCTTTTGCAAAGGTAACCCCAGAACCAGACGTAACGTTTATACGCTTCTTGAAAATTGATCCCGCCTCCCCAGCAGAGTTCCACACCGATCGCTGCATCATTCGATTCTCGACCAAAACGCAGGTTGTCCAATCGTGTTCCATATTGAACATGATACGCTTTTTCATCGAGCGGTATGATCACAAGGATCTCTTTATCATCTATAAAAACATGTGCGCTCGCACTCGGTTGTTGGTTGTTAAAATAGTTTCGGTTGTTTCGGGCGGAAGTCCCTGGGTTTCCCGTATCGTGAGCGACTCCGAAGAATGGCCCGTCAAGCTTCGTACCAGGTCTTGCATTACCTAACTTAATATAGTCATATGTGATTGAATATGACACAAAAACATCACTCCTTTCTATATGGTATGTAGAAAGAAAGTGATTGCTTGTACATAGGGGGTTTTTGTGCAGATTTTCAGACGATTTGTTAGTATTTGAGGGTTTGTTCGGCTGTTTAGACCTTGTGAAATGAATTTGATGTTGTTTCTGAAGCTTTCTTTAGCATACCCGCAATGGTATATGTAAGAAAAATTCAGGAAATTTCTTCAATAATCCATGAAATTTCATACATAATTCGGCGAGTTGGGACAATAATTCGGCTAGTTTTCACCATATATCAGCGGGTCGACAAATCATGACAACCTCACCTCACTAAAGTACCCCCTATGAGTGCCGTCCATCACTACCTACCAGATTCAAATACAAAGAAAAACCGTAACTCCACTGGCGGTTACGGTTTTAAGCTATCTTTTTTGTGACAGCTTCTTTTTCTCTTTTTGGTTCATCCGCTTCTTACCTTCTCGGCAGATGGAGAGGAGTGGACACTCTGGGCAGTTTGGATTTTGTGCTTTGCAGTGATATCTTCCAAAAAAGATCAAACGGTGATGAGTTGCCCCCCAAAGCGATTTTGGAATCTTCTTCATCAATGTTTCTTCTACCTGCAGAACAGAGTCTTTCCATTTACAGATGCCTAGCCTCTTAGAAACCCGTTCAACGTGCGTATCAACGGCGATAGCAGGAACACCATATGCTACAGACACTACCACGTTTGCTGTTTTTCGCCCTACCCCGGGCAGCTTCGTCAGTTCATCTCGATCTTTCGGAATCTCTCCTCCGTATTCGTTCAAAACGAGTTCACTCAACTTTTGAATGTTCTTCGCCTTGTTTCGGTATAGACCGATCGATCGGATATCATCCTGCAGCTCTTCTATCGTTACGTCCAAATAATCTTGCGGCGTTTTATATTTTTCAAAAAGCTTCGGTGTGACTTTATTAACGAGCGCATCTGTACATTGAGCAGACAGCAGCACCGCGATCGTAAGCTCGAATGGGTTCGAGTGATGAAGTTCGCAATGAGCGTCCGGAAACATATCCTCGATCTGCTCTAAGCAAAATTGAATCTGTGCTTTGTTTAACACGTGTATGTTACCTCCTGTTATAAAAAAGAAAGACCTTAGAATAATAAGGCCTTTTCAAGTATTACGATTCCAGCCAGTTGTATTGTGGTCGTTTGATACCTGTATCGTTTCTCGGTTGTTCTTGTTTACCTGTTCTTTGCAGCTGTCTCACTCTGAATTTTTCACCGTACGTTTTTGCAGCTTCAGGACTGTTAATGCCGTTCTTCTTCCATTCGAATAAAATACGATCAATATATCGGAAATTCAACTTTCCAGATAAAACGGACTCTTTTAATGCAGAGAGAATTAATTCTGGAGACTGTTGATCCTCATCCATCCAAATTTTAAGCGTTTCAAGCTCCATTGGAGATAAAGGACGACCGAACTCTTTTTCAAAACGAACAAATACGTTCTGTTCCTGATGCTCCTTATGTACCTCTTTTTGGACCTGCTCTTCTTCTTTTAAACTTTGAAGAAGTCTGTTCCAAAGCGGCTGAAGCGTATAAGCCTCAAAATAGACGCCTTTTTCTTTATCTTCGAACTGATCCATACCGAGCACGCCTCTGCCGATCAACGACCGCAGCATAGCAGACACTTCATCACTTGAAGCTGACATCCGTTCAGATAGCTCAACAGGAGTCGGAAAGTAGTTTCCTGATTCTATAAAAACATGAAGCTGTATAAACAACATGCATTCGTTATCGGATAGGCCGATCTTTTTGTACGTTTTGATTAACATATTAGGGATGCTGACCGATCCTTCAGCCATCCATCGTTCAAATAAATTACCGTTCATAACTAAAACACCTCTTGCTACATTATAGCATATAAAACTAGCTTTTTTATTTTCGCTGTACTGGTGAATGTTGAGAAAAAAATAGTTTTGGACGTGATGAGCTAAGGCTAGGAGCTTGTCGAAATTTGCAGAACCGCCTTTATTTTCTTTTTTTGACTTAATTGGTTCCGATTTTGACTTAATTTTTTCATTTTAGACTTAATCGCGTCGGAAAACGACTTAATTCTTCCTCAAAACGACTTAATTGCACGTTTCCCACACTTACTACACTACCTAAAACAATAAAAAAATCTCCCCGCATAACAGGGAGATTTTAAAATTTATTAAGGATATAGACGGTTCAATAGACGTGGGAATGGAATCGTTTCACGAACGTGCTCCGCTCCAGAGATCCAAGCTACTGTACGCTCTAATCCAAGACCGAATCCTGAATGAGGAACGCTTCCGTATTTTCTAAGTTCTAGGTACCATTTGTAAGCATCATCTGTTAATCCGTGCTCTTCATAACGCTGTTCCATAAGGGCAAGGTCGTCGATACGTTGACTTCCACCGATGATCTCTCCGTATCCTTCTGGAGCGATTAAGTCTGCACAAAGTACAACATCATCACGGTTAGGATCTGGCTTCATGTAGAACGCTTTGATGTCTTTCGGATAGTTTGTGATGAAAACTGGTTTATCGAAACTTTCCGCGATCGCTGTTTCGTGCGGCGCACCGAAGTCATCTCCCCAGTCGATATCGTCAAACCCTTTTTCTTTTAGCATCTTGATCGCATCGTCATAAGAAACACGAGGGAAAGGCGCTTTAACGTTCTCTAGTTTAGAGATGTCACGTCCAAGTGTCTTCAGCTCGTTCTCACAGCGTGAGATCACAGATTGAACGATGTGTGAGATGAACTGCTCTTGGATCTCAAGAGATTCTTCGTGTTCCACAAATGCCATCTCAGGCTCGATCATCCAGAACTCGATCAAGTGACGACGAGTCTTCGATTTTTCTGCACGGAACGTAGGACCGAACGAGTATACTTTTCCAAGTGCCATCGCTGCTGCTTCCATGTAGAGTTGTCCACTTTGTGAAAGGTACGCATCTTCTTCAAAGTACTTCGTATGGAACAATGAAGTCGTTCCTTCTGCAGAGCTTCCTGTAAGGATCGGAGGATCTACTTTTGCAAAGTCGTTGTTGTAGAAGAACTCGTTCACCGCATGAATGATCTCGTTACGGATCTTTAAGATCGCGTGCTGACGCTTAGAACGGATCCAAAGGTGACGGTGGTCCATCAAGAATTCTGTTCCGTGTTCTTTCGGTGTGATCGGATAGTCTACCGCTTGATGAAGCACTTCAACATCTGTTACTTCAAGTTCTACTCCTAGAGCTGAACGCTCGTCCTCTTTAACTGTACCCGTTACGTAAAGACTGGATTCTTGCGTAAGTCCTTTTGCTTTTGCAAAAATCTCATCACCAACTTCACTCTTTACGACAACCCCTTGCACGAATCCAGATCCATCGCGAAGCTGTAAGAAAGCGATCTTACCTGAAGAACGCTTATTAGAGAGCCAAGCACCGATCTTTACGGTCTCGCCTACGTGTTCACTAAGCTTTTTAATCGTTGTTTTCACTACATGTACCTCCACTGTACGTTATCAAATATCTACCAAAAAAAATTATGAAGGAGAACTTTCTAAAAATCAATCATTACTTGCGTTTTGAGTTGATAAAACGTTCGATGCGATCCAACGCTTCCATTATCGTATCAAGACTTGTTGCATAAGAAAGTCTCACGTTGTCTGGCGCTCCAAATCCTGAACCTGGAACTAACGCCACTTTTTCTTCTTCTAAAAGAGCTTCTACCCACTCATCAACAGATTTAAATCCTGTCATACTTACCGCTTCCGTTGCATTCGGGAACAGATAGAACGCACCGCTCGGTTTTACACATGTGATGCCAGGAATCGTGATCAGACGGTCGTACACTTTGTTCATACGCTCTTCAAACGCTTGACGCATCTCTTCAACCGGTTCTTGTGTACCGTTATAAGCTGCAAGTGCGCCGTGCTGAGATGTTGTTGTCGGATTTGATGTACTATGACTGTCTAAGTTCGTCATCGCTTTGATGATCTTAGCGTCACCTGCTGCAAATCCAATTCTCCAGCCTGTCATCGCATGAGATTTAGAGAGACCATTGATGATGATCGTCTGTTTCTTCAGTTCAGGTGAAAGCTCAGCGATCGACGTGTGCTTCACTCCGCCATAAACTAACTTTTCATAGATTTCATCAGAAACGATCAACACATCATGCTCTAGACAAACTTCTCCGATCGCACGCAGTTCGTCAGCCGAATAAAGAGATCCAGTCGGATTGCTTGGTGAGTTTAGAATCAGCACCTTCGTTTGTTTCGTGATGACATTTGTTAAGTCTTCTGCTGTGATCTTGAAGCCATTCTCTTCTTTTCCTTCTAAGTAAACAGGTGTACCGTCTGCTAGTTTCACTTGCTCAGGATAGCTCACCCAATACGGAATCGGGATGATCACTTCATCTCCTTCATCAAGGATTGCTTGGAACAGAGAGTACAACGAATGTTTTGCTCCTGTACTAACGATGATCTCAGACGTTTCATACGTTAAGCCTTGATCTTGCATCAGCTTGTTCGCGATTGCTTTTTTCAGAGATAAAAGTCCGCCAGAAGCCGTATATTTAGTGTGACCTTCTTTCATAGACTCGTAAGCCGCTTCTATAATATGTATCGGTGTATTAAAGTCAGGTTCACCTGCACCTAGTGCGATTACATCGTGCCCTTCTGCCTTTAATTGGTTTGCTTTTGCTGTGATTGCTAGAGTTGTTGAAGGAGTTAATGCCTCCACACGTTTTGCAAGCTTCATACTACTAAATCCCTCCACTTTTTTATTCATCTGATTTCTATTGATCTGATTCTTTCAGACGATAGATCTCGTATCGCTCACCACTTTCAAAATACCCATAAAAGTAGGTGTAACGGTCATTCGTGTCATAATAGACCACTTCCCACAATGGAATGCCATCTTCCATGCCTAAACGGCTGTCGACGATTGTCTTCGCATCGTGGTTCTGTTTCACATAATTCAGGATCTGTTTCTCTGAAAGCCCTTCTTTCGCGTTCAAAGAGGTAATCTTTTTGTCTTTATCGACCCAAACGATCTTGTTTGTGCCTTTTTTGTTCTTGCCTTCTACTACATAATACGTCTCGTTCTTATAAAAGTGATCCACATTCGTAATAGAAACGAGGTCCTCTTCTTTCTTAGCGATCTCAACCGCTTCTGCTTCTTTTTTAGCGGGCTTTGCTTGAACGCCATTAAACAGATAATAAGCTTGCCAGCTTGCTAAGATTAGAATGCCAATAACAACAAGTATCCACTTTTTTCCCATATTTAAGCCTTCCTATGTGCGATAGATCGTAAAAATCATCTTATTTTTATTTTCGTCATCTAACGCGAGCCCAAACATTAAATCTTGATGCTTTAATGTTTTGTTCAGTTCAGATACTACTTTATACAAGTCACTCGACTTGTCCACCTTTAGCGTCGAAAGAACTTCAATTTTGCTTTCCACGGTTCTTCCTCCTCTTACATCGATCTTTTCCTTGTTTACTATAGCAGAAAATCGGTGAAAAAGGTACTTTAGAATCCTTTAATGAAAAGGAAAAGCTTAAAAAATAGAGCTCTTTTTCGTATGGTCGATTTCCGTTGCAGGTTAGTCGCTTTCCGTGGGGCAGGCGGTGAGCCACATTCGTACGTTTTACGTATAAGTGTCTCACTTGCCCACCTGTCCCACAGGAGTCTCCCACCTTTCACTCCCAATCAACCTACTAAGAAGAAGGGATTTTATAGTAAATGTCCTTAGGAAAAGGGTAAAGAAAAAAGAAGAAGCAAAAAATCCGCTTCTCCTTACATATTATTCCATCCAATCATCCAGTTCTGACACGAGTTCATCGATCGGTTTGATCGATACCGGTAGTTTTGGCAGCGATTGAATGAAGGATTTTCCGTATCTCGTCTCAATCATTCTTCGGTCGAAGACGAAGACGGCTCCTTTATCTCGGCTGCTTCTCACCAATCGGCCGAACCCTTGCTTAAAGCGTATGATCGCTTGCGGAAGGGAAAGATCATAGAACGGATTTCCGCCTTCTGCTTTCAACTTCTCGCTTTTAGCGGCCATCACAGGCTGATCTGGCGGTGTGAACGGCAGACGGATGATCACGAGACAAGAAAGATCGTCACCAGGGATATCGATTCCCTCCCAAAAACTGTTCGTACCAAACAGGATGCTGTTATCAAAACGCTGAAAGTTCTTTGTAAGACGCGCCCGGCTTCCAGAATCAACGCCTTGTGCGATCAATACGAACTCTTCGGCATCCATCAAGCTTTTGAACGCTCCGTGTGTCTCTCGCAACATCTCGTAAGAAGTGAACAGAACGAGCATGCGCCCTTTCGTTACTTTTGCGATCTCGTACAGAGAAGACGAGATTTTTTTAACGAACGTTTTCTGATCCACTTCATTAATGAGCGGAATGTCTGTTGGCACCATCAGCTTCGCTTGTTGTTCATATTGAAACGGAGACGGCAGCTGTGCGCTGATCGGACCAAAGTCTAATAGTCCAAGCCTCTCACTCAAGTAACGGAAACTGTTCTTTACACTCATCGTCGCAGAAGTGAGCACAACCGAGCTTTTTTTGCCAAAGAATTTATCTGCTAGAATCTGATCGATCTCAACAGGCTTCGCAAAAAGTGTAACCGCGTGTCTTGGACCTTTTGACTCTGCTTCCATCCAATACACTTCTTCAGATAACGGGCAAGTCAATAAGTGATGAAGATCTGTCATCTCGTCCTGCAGATCGTTTAAGATGCCTTCTAGGTCGACTAAGAAACCTTTTTGCTGAACCGTTAGATGTTCTTCGTATTGATCAAAGCTCTTCAAAACACGTTTTACAGGCTTCACAAGATCACCCATAAACTGACGTGCCCGTGCTTCCATCTCTAGAACTGGTTCCCAAGCGGCAGCCTCGATATCTTCTTTCGTATAACGAAGCGTTAATTTCGTCAACTCAGTTGAGCGAGACGATTTGGCTTTGCGTAGACAGATCGTCTTGATTTGCTTGAAGATCTCATCAAGTTCATTCTTTACATCAGAAAATAATGTATCCCAGTTAGCAAGATGATGTTCGTATTTTGGAACCTCAAGAAGATCACAGATCTCCCTAAATGTATTCATCATTCCATCTCCATCCGTCTGCGATAGACGATCTAAGAGCTTAACGAATGAAAAATAATCTGTTTCTTTTCCGAAATGATCGCTTACGACTTCTTCCACATGGTGAGCCTCATCCAAGACCACTTCTTTATAAGCGGGCAACAGTTGATTATCAGACTTCAAGTCGGTAAACAACAACGCATGATTCGTAATCACAAGATCTGATTCATGCGCGGCTCTCCGCTGCTTGTGATAATAACATCTGGAGAACCAAGGACATCTATGGTTCAAGCAAGAGTTGGCATCACTTTTTACCGTGTTCCAAAACAGCTTTCCGCCTGATGCCATCGACAGTTCTTCTACGTCGCCTGTCTCCGTTTCTGTAAGCCATACGATGAGTTGCGCTTTTGTGAAGTTCATATCGTAATTATCATCGTGATGATCCATTAGCGTATGTTCAAATTTTCTTAAACATAGGTAATGATTTCTTCCTTTAAGAAGAGTCGCTGTAAAATCAAAGGGCATGATCCTTTTTAGCAGCGGAACATCGCGTTCTAACAGCTGTTGCTGAAGCTGTACGGTATGTGTAGAAACGACAAGCGGACGGTCTTTCTCCTTCGCATGTCGTATACCGGGTATGAGATAACCGAGTGATTTCCCTACACCCGTTCCCGCTTCAATCACAAGGTGCTGATTCGTGTGAAGAGCTTCGTCCACGAGTTCGACCATTCTCTGCTGACTTTTCCGCACTTCGTAATGCTGCATATGCTGCTGAAGCTGATCATGAACCTCTTCGTCTTTAAACTCTGTAAAATCATCATCTGAAGATTGTACAAAATCCGGTCTCTTTTTTAGAGCGAGTTTTCGGTAAAAATCAAACGTCTCATCATCTGCTAAAAAAGCTGACTTCTCCGCGATCATATCCCCTACGATGCTTTCTAAAGAACTCTGCAGTTTCTTTAGAAAAGGTGTGAGCCTCTCGAGTGTTGCGAGTGGGAGATTTTCTAGCTTTTCTAATAGATGAATCAAGAGTCTTGCAGTTACTTCTGCATCACTGTCAGCTTGATGCGGGTTAAGGTGTTCTAATCCTAAATAATCTGCAAGCATCCCTAGCTGGTAGCCGTCTGCTCCTAAAAGAAGCAGTCTTGACATCTCAACTGTATCAATCAACGGCATGGATAGCCGCGAATAGCCTGCATGGTCGAGTTCACCTTGCAGAAACGAATAATCAAACATCACATTATGGGCAACAAAATAAGCTCCTTCTAACATCTGAAGGAGCTTTGGTGCCACTTCTTCAAACAACGGGGCATCTTTCACCATTTCGTCGTTGATGCCCGTCAATTGCTCAATAAATGGGGGGATGGGAACGCCTGGCTGGATGAACGTAGAGAATCTGTCCGTTATCTTTCCTGCCTCAACGGCGACCGCACCGATCTGGATAATTCGGTCTCCTTTTGCTGCTGAATTTCCTGTTGTTTCAAAATCGATAACGACAAATCGCCGTGTCATAGCCTTCACCTCATTCCCCTGTGGCTTGTTTTATATCGAATCAATAAATAGTAGCCTCAGGTTCAACTCCGAGCATCTCTTGTACACGATTGTTCTTGTCCATAATCGCAACTTTCGGTACATGATGTCTTGCTTCGGTCTCATCATACATTCCGTAGGAAATAACAATAACAACATCCCCTTCTTGTACGAGACGTGCTGCAGCGCCATTTAAGCACATCACACCAGAACCTCGTTTTCCAGGAATAATATACGTTTCAAAACGTGCGCCATTATTATTATTTACAATTTGAACTTTTTCGTTCGGAATCATGTCAACAGCATCCAAAATATCTTCATCGATCGTGATGCTGCCAACATAGTTTAAATTAGATTCAGTCACCGTAGCACGGTGGATCTTGCCTTTCATTAACGTACGGAACATGTTTCTTCCTCGCTTTCTAGTCTACTTAAAATGTTGTCTAAGATGACATTATCAATCAAACGCGCTTTGCTGAACTTTACAGCTACAGCAATGATCAACTTTTTTGATTCTGGTGTAGGAGGAAGAAGTTCAGGATACGAAAGAATCTTGCAATAATCTACAATACCGCTCGTATGTTCCTCCAAGTATTTTATCATCTTTTGTTCGGTCTCACCACTATCACCCTCTAAAAGCCATTTTTTCGCTTTTACAAGAGATTCACTCAGATGAACCGCTTCTTTTCTTTCCGTGTCATTGAGATACACGTTTCTAGAACTCATCGCAAGACCGTCAGCCTCACGCTTTGTCTCACACCCGATCACTTTGATTGGGAAGTTAAAGTCTTCAACAAGACCTTCAATGACAGCTACTTGCTGCGCATCTTTCAATCCAAAATAAGCGAAATCTGGAGATACGATATGAAACAGCTTTGTGAGTACTGTTGCCACACCATCGAAGTGTCCTACTCGACTTTCCCCACAAAGCGCATCCACTCGTTTGTTTACAGAAACTGTTACGACGGATTCGTGAGGGTACATCTCTTTCGTATCTGGAAAAAATAATACATCTGCTCCAGCTTTTAATGCCAATTTCTGATCACGATCAAGGTCACGAGGATATCTGTCAAAATCTTCGTTAGGTCCAAATTGCAGCGGATTAACAAAGATACTGACAACAATCACATCAGATTCTTTCTTCGCGCGTTCGATCAGTGATAGATGGCCGTCATGAAGATAGCCCATCGTTGGTACGAATCCTATCACTTTTCCCGCTCTTTTTTCTTCAGAGATCCATTTTTGCATGTCTTTAATAGAATTGATCTGTTTCACGATTGAACTCCTCCGTACAGAGAATGAAGCGTTTCAGCCTTCATATTAAAACTGTGGCTTTCTTCCGGAAATTGCTGTTTTTTTACGTCTTCTTTATATTGTAAAAGTCCTTCTACCATAACATCCTTCACGTTTCCATACGTTTTCACAAACTTTGGTACATGGTGAAAACCGTAGCCGATCATATCGTGGTAGACAAGGACTTGACCGTCTGTATGTTTTCCTGCACCTATTCCGATAACAGGAATTCTTAGTTTTTTTGTTACGATCTCAGCCAACTGCTGCGGAACACATTCCAAAACGATCGCGAACGCACCAGCTTTTTCAAGCAACAGACTCTCTTCGATGAGTCGCTCCGCATCTCTTTCTTCTTTTCCTTGAACACCATAACCGCCCATCACACCAACCATCTGGGGTGTTAGACCAAGGTGTCCCATGACAGGAACTCCAGCGTCAGTCAACCGTTCAACCGTTTGAACAATCTGTTTTCCGCCTTCTACTTTGACTGCAGAAGCACCGCTTTCTTGAAGAATTCTACGCGCGTTGTTCAGCGTTTCATCGATCGAACCGTGATACGTCATAAACGGCATATCCGTCACGATAAACGTGTTCGGCGCGCCGCGCTTTACCGCTTTTGTATGATGAATCATATCTTCCATCGTAACAGGTATCGTTGAATCATAGCCAAGCACGACCATGCCAAGAGAATCTCCGACTAACAAAAGATCCATCTCCGCTTTTTCACAGATAACCGCAGCCGGATAATCATAAGCCGTTACCATCGTGATCTTTTCGCCATCTCTCTTCATCTTAAGAAAACTTTTCGTCGTTTTCATCATAAAGCCTCCCTGTTTTTAATTGGGCTCTTTCCATAAGCAGTTGTTTTTAAATTTTTTGTTATTGTTAAGTTCTTTCTAAAGATTATTGCTATTTGAAACTTAATCCTCATTGCAAGTTGATTGTAGCGGAAGGTTGCCGACTCCTGCGGGACGAGCGGACAGGTGAGACCCTTAATGGCGCGAAGCGGCAAGGGGCTCACCGGTCGCCCCGCGGAAAGCGAGCAACCTGAAGCGGAAATCAACATCTCTCAAAAACAACAGTGCATTACAGAAATTGCCTTTAACTAACAGGGCCAGAAGTGCAAAAAACCTTCTTTCCAATAGAGGAAGAAGGCATAGGAAAAAATCCTAGACTTTTATTGTTTGCTCCCTCTGTCCCGGTCCTAAATTTGGATCTAGGCAGATATAAGGTTTGTGGTCAAAACTAGACAAGATTAGTGCAGTTCCACATGGATACCGCCTACAACTTTATTTTATCACGGACTTTCCTCAAGTAGAAGGAAATTCGATATCTGCTGAATAGATGGAGTGTACGACACCATGATCGTCTTCTAAAAGCAAAACACCTTCTTCAGTGATTCCTTTGGCATAACCCGTGATCGCCCCTGTTATGGATCTTGCTGTAATTCGTTTACCTAAACTGAACGCACGGGATTCCCATAATAGCTTGATAACGCCAAATCCGTTTTCAAGATATTGATGGTATTGGGCTTCGATCTCTTGAAGAAGCACCCCAACCACTTCAGCCCGCTTGAATGATTGCCCGCTTTCAATCGCTAGACTTGTAGCGATCTCGCTGATCTCATCCGAAAAGTGCTGTCGTTCTTGATTCACATTGATCCCGATCCCAACGATTACCGAGTGAATAGAATCTGCTTCTGCTTGTAGTTCTGTTAAGATGCCAGCTGACTTTTTACCGCTGATTAAAATGTCGTTCGGCCATTTGATCGCTGCTTCAATGCCTGATACTTTTTCGATCGCTTTTGAGACAGCTACCGCGATTAGCAATGTAAGCTGAGGCGCTTTTTGAAGTGGAATGTTAGGCTTTAAGATCAAGCTCATCCAAACTCCTGTCCCCTTAGGAGATTGCCACGCTCTCCCTAGCCGTCCTCTCCCACCGGTCTGTTCGTCAGCGAGTACGATGCTTCCTTCGACCGCGCCATCTCTAGCAAGAGCATGTGCGATCTCTTGTGTACTTTTTACAGATTCTCTGTACGTAATCTTCTTTCCGAATGTGCCGTCACCCGTAAATAATGACACTTCTTCAGCAGTTACAGCATCAGGAGACGTGACTAAACGGTATCCTCTCTTCTGAACGGCTTCGATCGTATAGCCGTTCTTACGAAGTTCTGAAATGTGTTTCCAGATCGCGGTTCTCGAACAATCCAGTCTGTTGCTGATCTCTTGACCTGAAACAAACTTTCCTTCTTGTTCTGTAAGCATATGCAACAGTGCTTCTTTCATCATGGCTCCCACCTTTTTACCCAATCCTTTAGTACGGATGAGCAGAGGGCTAGTTCTCCCTCAACGATTTTTTTCTCCATCTCTTCTAAAAGCTTCCCCAACCAAATTCCAGGTTTTCGTTGTGTGATCTCTGATATTTCCTTACCATCTAGCGGAATATCTTTTCTAGATGTGATCGGAATCTCGCTATATCGCTGTTTAAGTTGAGCGATTTCTTCAGCATAATCCTTCTTTTCGATCGCACTTTTTAACGTGATGCTTGATAATGCAGTCTCCAAGCCAAAACGGTACAAATCCATCTTGCTCCAGGAAGTAATACGATAGGCGGACATAAGCTCACCTACTTTTTTGATCATGTGATTTGGAAGTTTCCAGACTTTCAAAAATCCTCTAACATCACTCACATCAGATAACAGCAGGATAGCTGTCCATCTTTGTTCGTCAGATTCTAATTCGTTCCAATCAAAGTCCATAAACTGAGCATTCTGTTTTTCTTGCATCTTAGTAGGCATGTGATCTAAAACAGAGGATTCTTTCATAAACTTCAGTGCAATTCCCGCTTGTACACCTTGAAGCAGTTTAATGAACTCGATCGCAATTCGTTCTGTTGAAATACGACGAAGCAAGTATGCTTGATCTTTGATAGCACGCTTCGTTTCTGCTTCAATCGTCATGTGATACACACTCATGAACCGGCAAGCTCTCATGATACGAAGAGGATCTTCTGAAAAGCGCAGATTCGGATCTCCAACAGTCCGAATCTGCTCTCTCTTAAGATCTTCACGTCCGCCAAAGTGATCGATCAACTGAAAAGATGTATCCAGAGCCATCGCATTGAACGTAAAATCTCTTCTTGAGAGGTCTTCTTTTAGATCATCAACAAACCATACTTTTGATGGCCTTCTATAATCCCTATATTCATCTTCTTTTCTAAACGTTGTAACTTCATAAGATACAGATTCGTGTCTTACGATAACAGTTCCATGTTCGATACCGACCGGAATGGTCTTTGGAAAGATTCGTTGTATGTCTTCTGGTCTTGCCGAGCTCGCGATATCGATATCTTTGATCGGACGGTCAAGCAAGTGATCTCGTACACAGCCTCCAACAAAATAAGCACGGTACCCTTTTTCTTCCAACCGCTTTAATACCGGTAAGGCATTTTGGAACATTTCGTTCATACCGTACGATCCCCTACTAAGGAATAATAAATATCTTCATAAATCGAGACGATTTTGTCAGATAAGAAGTTTTCTTTTACATGTCTTACCGAATTTTCTCTGAACGTCATTAGCTTTTCTTCATCCTGTAACAGCGCGAGCGCTTTTTGTGCTACCGATTCTGGATCACCTAGCTCCACCATATAACCTGTCTCGCCATCGACGATCACTTCCGGTATTCCACCAATATTAGTTCCAATAACAGGTACACCACATGCCATCGCTTCTAGCAGTACGAGTCCAAAGCTTTCTTTTTCAGATAAAAGTAACTTTAGATCACAGATCGAGAACAATTCACCTACATTCTCCTGTTTTCCTAAGAACAACACATCATCTTCAATATCCAGCTCACGTACGAGTTCGCATGCCGTTGTTAGTTCTGGACCATTTCCGATCAATAACAGTTTTGAAGATAGTTCTTTTCGAATGAGAGCAAATGATTTGATCACATCTTCTAATCTTTTTACTTTTCTAAAGTTAGAGATATGAACGATGACTTTTTCATTCTCTTCAATGCCGTATGTTTGTCTCAATTCAGCATTATTGCTTCTTCTGTAATACACTCTTTCATCTACAAAGTTATGTACAGGAATGATGTCTTTGTTGATATTTAAAAGCTCTAGCGTATCTGCTTTCAGCTGATGAGAAACAGATGTAACCACATCTGATTTCTCAATACCGAACTTGATCATCTCACTTAGTGAAGGATCGTATCCGAGTACCGTAATATCAGTTCCGTGTAGGGTTGTAACGATCTTCATCTCATCATTTAGCATCTGTTTTGCTAACACCGCACAAACGGCATGCGGCACGGCGTAATGAACATGAAGAAGGTCAAGCTTTTCTCTTTTCGCTACTTCTGCCATCTTGCTAGCTAAAGCAAGATCATAAGGCGGATATTTGAACACGGAATAATGGTTCACTTCAACTTCATGAAAGAAGATATTCGGATAAAATTTTCCTAAACGAAAAGGAACACTTGATGTAATAAAATGAATCTCATGTCCTTTTTCTGCTAATAGTTTTCCTAGTTCTGTTGCAACCACTCCTGATCCGCCTACGGTCGGATAACAAGTGATGCCGATTTTTAACGTCATAGACTTTCTCCTTATAAATGGTTAGTTATATAAGTTTGTTCTGTAATGAACCCTTCTGCATAACTCACACCAGCTTCAAGACCAAACAGCTTGTCACGGGATTCTACACGTTCGATGTACCCGTTCGTTAGGGGTGTATCGATACTTTCTATCGTTTTTACAAACTGAGATGGATAAGCTTTCAATGCTTCGATCTTTGCATTGTATGACTCTGTTACGTTAACAAAGAGTTGTGGTCTCTCCACACTGTTGATCATGTAATAAAATATATTTTTTACTTTGTGTGCAGGAAGATGTTTTGGATCTTGAATATTTTTTATTCCGGCAGAAAAGACGGCTTCTTTTACGAGACGTGCACAGTTTGCGTGATCTGGATGACGATCGATCCAATAGGGAGCAAACACATATTGAGGTTTATGCTCTCGAATAACTGAAACCAGTTTTAAAATATATTCTTCCTGCATATATAGGCCGCGGTCAGGTAACTGTAGGTTACTTCTTGTTCTTACTCCTAAAAGTTCTGCTGCTCTTTCAGCCTCTTTTTTCCGGATGTCGACGGTGCCGTTCGATGACAGTTCTGCTTCTGTTAAGTCACAGATGATCACGTCACGACCTCTCTCAGTTTCTGCTTTAATCGTAGCTCCCATGCCGATTTCTACATCATCTGCATGAGCGCCAAAGGCAAGCCAGCTTTCAACGGTCATTTTTTCTCTGACTCTCTTTCATCTATTATTTTTCTCCAATCCAGATCTCCTCGTTCGAGTGATCGAATAAAAAGTTCTGCTGAAGCCAAGTTTGTTGCGAGCGGAATCTGATATACATCACATAAACGCATCAGTGCAGATACATCAGGCTCATGAGGCTGTGCAGTCAACGGATCTCTGAAAAATAGTACAAGATCAAGATCATTTTCTGCGATCAATGCTCCGATCTGCTGATCGCCGCCTAAAGGACCAGATTGGAATCGTTTGATTTCAAGCCCCGTCGCTTCATTTATTTTAAAACCTGTCGTTCCTGTCGCAAACAGGGTATGTTTTTTTAGGATCGGTGCATATGCGACGGTAAAATTGATCATATCGTTCTTTTTCTTATCGTGCGCAATAAGAGCTATCTTCATAGTATCCCCTCTTATTCCATAATATTTTCAAGGCCGTATACAAGACCTTCAATGTTCATAACACTTTCTACCGCAAGTCGTACACCAGGCATGAAAGACGCTCTGTTCATAGAATCATGACGGATCGTTAAGACTTGACCCTCACCACCGAAGATGACTTCTTGATGCGCGACCAGTCCAGGTAATCTTACACTATGAATACGGATTCCTTCTAGTTCTGCGCCTCGTGCTCCTTTAAGGTCCTCTTTTTCATCAGGATGACCTTGTTTCTTTTCATCTCGCACTTCTGTTATTAGTTGCGCTGTTTTTAATGCTGTTCCTGACGGCGCATCCAACTTTTGATCGTGATGCTTTTCAATGATCTCTATATCCGGAAGGTATTTCGCTGCCATCTGAGAGAACTTCATCATTAAAATGGCACCGATCGCAAAGTTTGGTGCGATGATGGCACCTGTTTGTTTTTCTTCAGCCAACGCTGTTAGACGTTCGAGATCTTCATTGGAAAAGCCTGTCGTTCCAATTACCGTGCGAAGACCGTGGTTAAGCGCCAACTCAAGGTGCTTTTTGCCGATATCCGGACGCGTGAGATCTACAACGACATCTGCTTTTACAGCAGCAAGGCAGTTTTCCATATCATCGTAAACAGGTGCTTCCATAGAATGTGGTGCACCTGATAGATCCTTAACTTGAAGTCCGTCATTTTTTGAATCTACTGCAGCCACTAGGTCAAAATGTGGAGTTTCCTCAATCATCTTCAACGCTTCTTGGCCCATCTTTCCTCGAGGTCCAGCAAGTATGATACGAATATTATTCATGAGTAGTCTCTCCTTCTTTTTTAGTCCATCTGTCTTTGTCTCGTGTTTCAAACTTATTCATTACTGTTTTTAACGCATCGTCAAGATCTATATCGAGGGAATTTGCCAGACAGATCAACACAAAGAACATATCTCCAAGTTCTTCTTCGACCGTCTTTTTATCCTCTGTTGATTTCTTCGGTTTCTCTCCATAATGATGGTTCACTTCACGGGCTAGTTCCCCTAATTCTTCTGTTAAACGTGCAAGCATAGCTAAAGGACTGAAATAGCCTTCTTTAAACTGTGATATGTATTGATCTACAACGTCCTGACTCTCTTTTAATGTACGATTGGCCATGATGTTGACACTCCTCATTCAATATTAGTCTTCTTTATGTTATCGGTATTTTTTCTGTTTGACAAATTTCATGAAATTTCGCTTATAATAGGAAGGCATGACTAAAAACAACCTTAGTATCTTTGTAGAAAGTAGGCCTCATATGACTTATCCAATCAAACTAAAAAATATTTTATTTATCTTACTTGGTGCTGCCATCTTTTCGTTCGGAATCGTCCACTTTAATATGACGAACAATTTGGCCGAAGGTGGTTTTACAGGGATCACGCTTATTCTCTATTTTCTTTTCTCGATCGATCCTTCTTATTCTAACCTGGCACTTAACATTCCATTGTTCTTTGTCGGCTGGAAGCTGCTTGGAAGAAATGCCTTCATCTATACGATAATTGGAACTGTTGCCGTATCGGTATTTTTGTTTATCTTTCAACGTTTTTCATTTGTTACGATCAACCTTAAAGAAGATATGACACTTGCTGCTTTGTTTGCAGGGGTATTTATCGGAGTTGGGCTAGGAATCATCTTCCGCTTTGGTGGAACGACAGGCGGAGTGGATATCATCGCAAGACTCGGTCATAAGTTTCTAGGCTGGAGCATGGGTAAAACGATGTTCATCTTTGATTTCGTTGTTATCGTTGTCTCGTTAGTCTATTTAAACTATAAAGAAGCGATGTACACACTACTTGCTGTTTTCATCGGGGCGCGTGTAATCGACTTTATGCAAGAAGGTGCTTATGCTGGTAAAGCGGTCATGATCTTCTCGGATAAAAATACCGAGATCGCAGCAGACATCATCAAAGAATTAGACCGTGGCGCAACCATCTTAAACGGTAAAGGTTCTTTTACAGGGAACATCCGTGAAGTGCTGTACTGCGTCATCGCTAAGAACGAGATCGTCCGCATAAAGCAAGTGATCGAGCGTATCGATCCGCATGCATTTGTTACCGTAAATGACGTTCATGAGGTAATCGGTGAAGGTTTTACTTTAGATGCTGATAAGAATCCAATAGGCAGATAGAAAAAAGCTCCCGATAAAGTATCGGGAGCTTTACTGTTAGATTAATATTAATCGTCTTGGTTCATCCCTAAGAACATGAAGATGAAACGTGCTAGTTCGAGTAATGCTACAAGAGCACCAGCTACATACGTTAAGGCAGCAGCATTAAGTACTTTACGAGCACCTCGCTCTTCGTTGTTACGAATCAGACCTGTTGAAACGATCTGGTCCATCGCACGAGAGCTTGCATTAAACTCAACCGGCAGTGTAACGAACTGGAACAATACAGCTACTGACATGAAGATGATCCCTAAAAGGAACATGTTCATCGAGCTTAAAAGCATACCACCAAGAATCAATAGAAACGAAAAGTTAGATCCGATGTTAGCTACAGGAACTAGAGCATGTCTGAAGCGTAAGAACGCATAACCTTCTGCATCTTGAATCGCATGCCCTACTTCATGGGCTGCAACGGCTGCGCCTGCAATCGAACTTCCGTAATAGTTATCTTCAGATAAACGAACTACTTTACTGCGAGGGTCGTAATGATCAGATAACATCCCTCTGACTGGCTCTACTTGAACACTGTAGAGTCCGTTTTGGTCTAAAATCTCTCTTGCTACTTCTGCACCAGTCTTTCCTGTGCTGTTACTCACCTTCGAATACTTTTTGTACGTGCTTTTCACTCGCATCTGAGCCCAGATTGGAACGATAAGCAAAATTGCGAAGTAGATTAAAAATCCACCCATCGTTGGCATTCCTCCATATAAAAAGCTTTTGATACTCACATTTTACGTTTTCAGCTCACAGTTTGTCAAAGAAAACGCATGACTCATGACCTACTAACGTTTATCCGGCACTCTCAATCCATCTTGCTGATCACCTTTGTATTTTCTCCATCCTACGTAAGCTAGTGTTGATGATATGATTCCACCGATTGAAAATATTAGCCAAAAGAGCGATGGCTCTGAGTTATCTTTTTTTGCGAAAAACAGTGCTTCAAAATCAGCAGCCGCTGTCTCAAGCTGTTTTTGATGAGCAGGATCTGTAAGAATCTGACTGCGGTTCGTATCAACGTAAGAAACATGTTCATCGAGCTTTTCTAAATCTTCGTCTTTCAGGTCAACCATTAAAGCTGGTCTGACCGTTTCGTAACGTTCAAGTAAAAGATTGGCTGCTTGATGAAACGCCACCGAATCATCTTCACTGATTCCTTTTTCCATCGTGATAAAAGGCTCGAGCATCATCAGCCCTGTTTTTTTCCATAACGGTTCATAATCGGTCTGAAGGGCATCCACTAATAAACGAACTTCGGTAAGCTTGTTTAGCTTTTTTTCCTTCGACCACTCGGGATTCTGAAGAGAAGATACAGCATCTCTGAACGTGTATTCTACGAGACGCTTCTGTTCAGGTCTTAAGGACAAGACGTCTTCTATATGAGTGATATTAGCTGATGTAAACTGCAGCACGCCAGCTGCTTCTTCATATCGTTCTATCTTACCAAGCTCCCAGATCTCACTCGTAAGCTCATTTATCTCAGACCATTCCTTCGTCTCTGTATGATTTGATGCAAATACTGGCATAGCAAGTCCAAAAACCATACAAAGAACCATCAATGCCCATCCAAACCTTCTCATCCGTTGTCCCTCCTGTACCCTTATACTTAAAACGTATGAGAGCTGGGACAAGGATAGACCTATTAATAAGGAATTAGAACGTGTTCTTACGCTTTTCTCATCTTCCAAACAATGAAGATGGATAACGCAGATAACCAAAAGGTCAAGTATCCGATCATGTCTTGATACGGATCAAGAATGTCATATCGCGGCATCATGTCAAACACGTAGTCGATGATTTCGTTATGAAATAGAACGAGTGCAGCAAGCGTTACATGCCAACCCTTGATCTTATAAAATGGAGCGTATAACAGACCTTGAACCGCCATACCGAGGTGTGAAAAGATAAGCATGTAGTTTATAAGATCCAAAGGCGTCCCAACAAAAGCACCACCAAGATTCATCCCTACGGCCCATATGCCATACTTAAAAAGCGTCGCAACGGCCAATGCCTCGATCACTCCATGCTGCTTATCCCTCAAAAACCCGATGATGACAAAGACAAAAAACAGAGATGCTGTTGGACTATCGGGTACGAACGGCAAAAAGTACCACGGTGTTTCTTGAAGCTGATAGAGGTACCAATAGTAACCGTAGATCGTGCCTAGTATGTTGATTAAAAGAAGTGCTAGTAAGAACATTCGATCCATGATGATCGCTCGAATCCAGGCCATAACCACATACTCCTTTATCATTACTGTGTTTCGTTTTCATTCAGAAAAAAGCCGGCCCATACCGAGCCGGCTTCAAACATTTACTTCTGTTCTAGTTTTGAGATAAATTCTGCTAATTGTTTTAGCTCATCATCAGAACCTTTAAACGCATTCGGCGGCATGCCTGGTGGCTTACCTTCTTTTGCGATTTTCATGATTTCTTCAGGCTTCAAACCTGTTCCGATCAATGATGGTCCTGATGCTCCACCTGATAACGTGTTACCGTGACAGCCTACGCAGCTCTGCTTTTGGTAGATCTTGTAGCCAGGGTCGTTTTCATCAAAACTTACATCAACGATCTTACCTTGAGTCTTCGCTTTTTCCCAATCGTGTGTCACAACAGATTCCCATGTTAGATATGTAACAGAGATCAAACCTAATAACATTAATCCAGTTGCGATCGGACGTTTAGAAGGACGTCGCTCCAACCCTTTGTCCAGGAATGGCGCAAGCATTAACGCACCAAATGCTAGACCCGGTATAATAACAGTACCGATAAGAACATAATCCCCTGCCGCATACTTGTACTTCAGAAGCTGGTATAAAAATAGGAAGTACCAGTCTGGTAGAGGAATATATCCAGCATCGGTAGGATCTGCTTTTTTCTCCAAAGGAGATTCATGGACGATTGTTAGGATAAGGTATCCGATCAAGAATACAGCTCCTACCATCCATTCTTTTAAAAGAAAGTTTGGCCAGAACGCTTCCGTTTTTCCTGGAAACTCCGAATAATCTTTTGGAATATTCGGCTTGCGCTCAGCAGGGACACGAGAGTCACCGACAAACTTCATTCCTTTACCGCGATGCATATATTTCCCTCCTTTGCTCTTATGAAACTTTAAATCTTATGTTTGTTCTTACAACGGTCCGGAAATACCTTGTTTACGGATCATTAAGAAATGGGCACCCATCAAGCCTAATAATGCTGCAGGAAGGAAGAATACGTGAATCGCAAAGAATCGCGTAAGCGTCTGTGCTCCGATAATCTCTCCACCGGCAAGGAATGTCTTTGCGATCGGACCAACAACAGGAATCGTCATAGCGATCTCAATTCCTACCTTAGTCGCAAATAGCGCTTTCATATCCCAAGGCAATAGATAACCTGTAAAACCTAAACCTAACATAACAAAGAAAATAAGTACTCCAACAACCCAGTTTAATTCTCTTGGCTTCTTATAAGCTCCCTGGAAAAATACGCGCAATGTATGTAGAAACATCATTACGATAACAAGGCTCGCGCCCCAGTGGTGCATTCCGCGTACGATCACTCCAAATGCCACTTCATTTTGCAGGTAATATACGGATTCCCAAGCATTCACGATATCAGGCACATAGTACATCGTTAAGAACATACCTGAAAGAATTTGGATAACCGTGATGAAGAAAGTTAATCCACCGAAACAGTAAACAAACGCAGAAAAATGATGTGCGGGGTTTACGTGTTCAGGTACTTCATGGTCTGCAACATCTCTCCAAAGCGGCGTAATATCCAGGCGCTCATCTACCCAGTCATAAATCTTTTGTAGCATTCATTACGCCCCCTTTCTTGGTTTTGCCTTTCCTAAATAAAGCTTTCCATCTTTCACCTGGCTGTCATATACATCAAGTGGTGCAAGAGGTGCAGTTCCCTTAACATTCGTTCCATCCTTCGTATAACGGCCTAAGTGGCAAGGACAGAAGAACTGGTTAGGGTGCGATGGATCTGTATTCCAGTCTACCGTACAACCTAGATGTTTACAGATTGGAGAAAGTGCGATAAAATCACCATTCTTCGCTTTATAAACCCAGGCAGATTGAGTGACATCAGACTCGTACCAGCCATCTTTTTGTTTGATTTTAAAATCGAAACGCTTTGGTTCGTTCGCGATCTCTTCCACGCTCGTAACCGCTACCAATTCTTGATCTGTTCCCTCTTTCAAAATCGGATCAAGGGCGAAACGGACCATTGGCATAAGCATGCCGGCAGCCATAAATCCACCTACGCCAGTTAATGTGTAGTTTAAGAACTGACGTCTTGAAATATCTTCCTTTGACATTGTTTTCCCCCCCTTATGCTGTAAATGACGGTCCATCCGGACTTTTACACACATATTACTAGGACATAAACATGATAGCTTATGTTGTCTTTTAATGTCAATATGACATGTGGTAAATATTACGAATTTATACTCCTCTGCCAATCGTTGAAAATAAGCTGAAACAACGGTTTTACCTGCTCTTTTATCACTTCTAATTTATACTTCTCGTCCATTGTTTCTAGCGGCAGAGCGGGTACCCAAAACAATTGCCCTGAAAGCTGCTGTTCGAATTCCTTCCAATACACATCGCTAGTCATCAGAAAGATATGTTTGAAATGGCCGGAATTTTTTACGTGCTCTAAGAAACTAGTTAATCGTTCAAGAGCCTGATCATTTTTTACGTATGTAAAATTAGGTGACAAAAACAACCTGCCATGCAGCTGACGCTCGATCTCTGACGTTAGCAATTCTGTATACTCGGACATCGTCACGCTCGATTTGAAGTCGTGAGAGAAGCTGACTGGTGTTAACGGAATCAGTATCGAATCTACATACTCACCAGATTTTAAGAATACATCTGCGTCTTTTGTTTTCCATTTCATAAAAAAATCTCCTTACTTGGTATGTACTGCTTCTTATCGTACCATATTTTTCTCTAGCATAATGTGGTTGGCTAAGAAAATAGGTAGATTTGTAGATGCCGAAATAAGTCTAAGTATGTCGACTTGCAGATAAAGTGATCAAACTTTTGGATTGCAGGCTAAAACTTCTGGATTCAAAGCCTGATTTCGTGGATTGGGTGCAATATTCCATGTTCAAGGTATAAAAATATTGCGCGCAAACGTTAGCACACAAGCCACATAGCCCACAAAAAAGACGACCCTTTTTCTTAAGAGTCGCCTTCACACAACTAGGATGGCTGTTTTTCTAAACTTTTTAGTTCATTGGTCCATTTTGTAAAACTATCATAATCCTTTTGGTCTAGTGCTGCATCGATCTTCGCCATAATATCATTCTTGCGGTAGGTTTCAATCGACTTCTCTAAGACCATTTCCGCCCAGATGCCATATTTTTTGTCCATAGACATGTTCTGTGGCAAGTGTGGGTTCTCTTCTAATACAGAAGCGTACTCGGGCGTCAGACGTGATGCGTTAAAATTAAGCTCAAGATAGATCTCTTCTTCTTGGTTCAAGCGGATGTCGTGAAATGATTTTTCGGCATCAGTCGTTAGAACATTTTGCTTGTAAAAACGGAACGGAACTCCGTCTGTGCATTGAGTTGACATGATTATGGCCTTTGGACAATATTCAGCTTTCTCTACAAAATGTACCTTCTCCATCAGTTGGTCATCACTAACTAAATAGTTTAATAACCAAACACATTCGCGCTTCTTTAACTGATAATGATTAAGGAACCATTTGATAAAATCCTTTTTTTCAAGGACCGAAACGGTGCTGCTCATTGCAATCCCCCCATCATTCAAAAACACGTCATCTTGATAATAAATATATTCTCTCACTGCTCGTAAAATCCTTCTTCACTTCAGAAAGTTTTAAAAATCTTCCAATCGATTTAAAACGTCTTCAATATCGTCTCGTTCAGGGCTTTTGTTCAACAGATTCTGCAGAATAGATTTCGCTTTCTTCTGGTCGCCTTCCTCGATGAGGAAATAAGCATATTCTTCTAAGAACACCGGGTCCTCAGTAAATAACAGAGATGCTTTTTCGTACCATTTTGCGGCTTCACTATAATCTTCAGTTTCTTTGTTTGCTGTAGCGAGATGCCAGTACATGAGCGGTATCTCCTCTTTTGTTTCAGCTAGTGATTTGTAGAGACTGAGCAGATCATCAAATCGTTCTTCAGAAATGTACTGATCTCCTAACCGCAATAACGGTTCTATACGTGTAGGATTGAGTTCAAGTGCTTGTTTCACCCACTGTTCTCCTTGTTCGGGATTGTGGAGTTTATAAGCTAACCTTGCAGCTTGCAGATAGATATTCTCGTTATGTTCATCTCTCTTTAACCCTTCAGAGATAACGTCATATGCTTCTGTTAGTGCCCCTTCTTCTTCATACGCTTCAGATAGTACACTATAAAGGGTTGTATAATCAGGATCCATGTCTTTTAGTTCCTCAAGACTTGCGATCGCTTCTTTAAACTCACCTGCTTTAAAAGCAGTTACTCCATGACCAAACAAACTGTAAAGGTCTTTATGGTGATCCAGACCTTTTCTGTAGAATGGAAGTGATTCCTCAAACTTACCTGCTCTGCTTAGTGCTTCGGCATATCTTAATGTAACATCTTCAATTTCAGCTTTTTCGTCAATCGCTACTTTTAATAGTGGCAAACTTGAATCAAATTTACCTTGCCTTAAATAAAAATCACCTAAAGCATAAGCGAGCACAGGATGTTTCTGGTCCTTTTGATGCGCTTCTGTCAACTTACGTTCTGCTACTTCTGTCAGTCCAAGACTTTCATAAAGATCCGCTTGAAGGATGAGTGCTCTTAAATATTCGTCATCTTCTTCGGTTACTTGGTCCAAATACTCGATCGCTTTCTCATCCATGCCTTCATCCAAGCAGCATTCTGCAATGGATACGAGCAGCTCTCCATCTCCAGGGTATTTTTCTAGCAACTCATTAAAAAGGTTCATCGCTTCTGTTGTATGACCCCAGTTCAAGTAAACTTCTGCGATTTCAAATTTTTCTGGGTCGCCTGCTTTTTGTTTTAGTTTATCTAATAAGCTCATCCCTTTTTCGACGTCACCATGTTCGACAAGCCTTATTGCATCTTGGATTTCGTTCACTAATAAAACTCCCTTATCCCTTGTATTCTTGTGACTATTATACACGAGATATAAGAGATTCTCCAAAACGACGTGGCTTTACTACAATAATTTCTTTTCCATATCCCTGGTGCTTCTCTGGAACATTCTCTGAAAAGACGATTGTGCCTCTTACGATTACAGCCTGTAACGTTTCATTCAAACCATCCGTACGGTAAATACAATAGTCTGCATCACTGCCAGCGAACAGACCGCCTTTTACAGGGTATAGACCAAGCATCTTTAAACTAGGCAACGAGATCGGTTCTGCTTCACTCAAATCATGAAAAAGTGTTGGAATTTGATGTTTAATAGATAGCTCGTTCCATTTTCTTTGCCACGTTTTTTTCAACTTCTGATCCATGTCTGATGGAAAGGTTGGGAAGATCACTGTTCCATAACTAAAATTTGCTTCACTGATCCTCTCCCAGATCACATGTGTTAACTGAGTAAAATCTTTACAGATCAACTCGATGAACGGAATTCTCTGCTTTCGGCAAAAACTTATCATTTGTGGAGTGATTTTTTCTGGAGACATGCTAAGACCCATACAATAGTCTATCGAACTGGATATTAATAAGTGCCTCGTTCGTTTCAACTCTGTTTCAGCTTCATGTAAGTAGCTGACTTCAGCAGATGTTAGAAGAGTGGTCGTACCCATTCTAACTCGTTCACCCAGATTCTGCCTTACCTTTTCAATAGGCAATCTATTTAATGACATAAGAGGACTGATATGCCCAGGAATCATCTTTAAACCATGCATAGACATCTTCATCACATTCATTCTAAGAGGGCCCTGTGAGACGTAGGAGATTTTTTGAGAGTCTACTAGATAGGAAAGAACAGTATCTGTACCGAGCGATTGCAGCGGGCGCTCAATAATATATCGCATAGCTCGCCTCCTTTTTTTCTCTATAGGACAAGTTATGATAGAAACGAGATTTTTATGATAGAAAATATAATGGAAATAAAAAATGAGGACAAAAAAAGTCCTGACATGTAAGCGCTGTCAGGAAAGTATAATATGGATAGGAGTGGAGAGAAACCATATTACATTCATTATAAATAGAGCTTATTTAAAATGCAACACTTTTTTGAAAATTATGAAAATAGCCCGATGTTAGCAAAAATGATCGGGCTATTTTCATAGAACTTATTTGTTTACTTTCTCTACAACAGAGTCAATATACGTTCCTAAATGTTCGATGATCTCTTTGTTTTGTACTTCTTCACCGACTGTGATTCGTATCATAGTAGGAAACCCTAATGCACTTCCTGATCGAACAATATATCCTTTACGCAAAAGATAATCAAACGCTTTATCTGCATCAGATTTTACGTCGATCAGGATAAAGTTTGCTTCAGAAGGATAGTACAACAGTCCTTTATCATCACAAAATGCATAAAACAGTTCAAGACTTTTCCTGTTTTTCTCTTTACATTCTCTAATGAACGTATCATCTTCCAATGCTCCGATCGCAGCAGCTTGAGCGATTCTAGATGTGTTGAAAGGTTCTCTAGCTGGCTCGATATACTGGATGATGGAAGATGCAGCGACTCCATATCCAATTCGAAGCGCAGCTAGTCCATGGGCTTTTGAGAACGTTCTTAAGATCACTAGATTACTGTACTTCTCCAAGTAATCTAGCGTGTTTGGATAATCAGCAGCTGATACATATTCGTAATAAGCTTCGTCACTTACTACGATCACGTCAGACGGTACTTTTTCCATAAAGCTTACAAACTCTGACTCCGGAATATAGTTTCCAGTCGGGTTGTTCGGGTTGCAAAGCCAGACGATTCTCGTATTTTGATCGATCGCTTCAAGCATCGCATCTAGATCATGATTTCCTTCGTTCAACTGAACCTCTCTCACTTCAGCTCCTTCAATAACAGCATTATGTCTGTATTGTGGAAAAGTAGGAGCTGCCATCACGGTATTGGTTTCAGGAGATAGATAGGCTCGGCAAAGAATTTGTACCACCTCATCTGACCCGTTTCCAAAAATGATCTGGTCTTGTTTCACTTGAAGTTGGTTTGAGAGTTTTTCTCTAAGCTCAGCTGAATAACCGTCAGGATATACATGAAGCTGTGAGAGCTCCTCTCTTATCTTTTCTTTCGCAAGATCCGAACATCCATAAGGGTTCTCGTTTGAAGCGAGTTTTACGATTTTCTCTAGTCCTAGTTCACGCTTCACTTCTTCTACTGGTTTACCTGGTTTGTAAGGTTTTAAAGATAACAACTGCTGTTTCGGCTGCATTTTCCCACTCCTTTTTAACGACTATAGACAGGCAGCAAAGACTCAATATACGATTTAAACGTTTTAATCGCTTCCTCCCTATTCGTTAGCAGGTCACTCTCTAGTTCCTCGATCTTTTTGACGATCGCACTACCTACGATGAACCCATCACTGCTGCCATCAAACTGCTGGATCTGTTCTCGCGTAGATAGTCCGAATCCTACTAAGACAGGAACACGGCTGTTTCGTTTCGCGGCTTTTAAGAAATCATCCAGTCCCGCTCTAAACTCACTTCTAACTCCTGTCACACCTAATGAAGAGATACAATACAAAAAGCCTTCTGCCTCTCTGCTGAGTTTTGCAAGCTTTTCTTCACGGGTTGTAGGAGAAACGAGCGAAATGAGAGCAAGGTTATGTTCTGAACACATTTCTTGTAGATATCCGCTTTCTTCATACGGCAGATCAGGCACTAAAACCCCGTCCACACCGCTGTTCTCTGCTAACTTCAGGAAACGATTTTCTCCTAATTGTAACAAAAGATTATAATAAGTAAAGATAATTACCGGAATCTTCAATCCTCTTTCACGAAGCTTAGCAACGAGCTTTACGGTTTTTTCAAGATTCATGTTTTGTGCCAAACCTCGCATACCTGCCCTCTGAATAACAGGTCCATCCGCCAATGGATCTGAGTACGGAACACCTAGCTCGAGCGCATGAGCTCCACACTCTTCTAGGGCTAAAGACAGTTCGATCGTTGCTTCTTCACATGGATCTCCAGCCATGATGTACGGAGTGAAACGATAATCTGAAGAATGTTGAAAGACTTCCCATCTCTTGTTCATCTTTATTCGCCCCCTTCTTCAAATTCCATCAGAGTATGAACATCTTTGTCGCCTCTTCCTGATAAACAGACGACTACATGCTGATCTTTTCGCATTTTTTTTGCGAGCTTCAGACTATAAGCTACAGCGTGAGCACTCTCTAACGCACATAGGATTCCTTCGTTCTCACATAAAAGCTTTAAGGCCTGTAATGCTTCTTCATCTGTTACTGCTTCATACGTTACTCTTTTTGTCTCATGAAGGTAGGCGTGTTCAGGTCCTATCCCTGGATAATCGAGTCCCGCTGAGATCGAGTATGGTTCTGTGATCTGTCCTTCGCTCGTTTGAAGAAGCTTCGTCAATGAACCGTGAATCACTCCATTTGAGCCTTTAGATAATGTGGCTGCATGTTGTGCCGTCTCTACACCCATCCCTGCTGCCTCTATACCGTATAGTGGAACCTCTTTCTCGATAAAGGGTGCGAACATGCCGATCGCATTACTGCCGCCTCCTACACAAGCTACAACAGCATCTGGAAGCTTCTCGTGATGAATCTCTTTAAATTGACTCTCTGTTTCATGACCGATCACTTGCTGAAATTGTTTGACCATCTTCGGATAAGGATACGGTCCTACAGCAGAACCGATGAGATAAAATGTATCTTCTACCGCAGCAACCCATTCTCGGATCGCTTCATTGGTAGCATCTTTTAACGTTTGGCTGCCGCTCGTGACCTCGATCACTTCTGCACCTAACAGCTTCATGCGAAATACATTTAGTGCTTGTCTTCTAATATCTTCTTTTCCCATATAAACTTTACAAGATAATCCGTACTTAGCTGCAACGGTCGCTGCTGCTACACCATGCTGACCCGCTCCGGTCTCAGCGATGATCTTTTTCTTTCCCATCCTTACTGCTAAGAGCGCCTGGCCGATCGCGTTATTGATCTTATGGGCTCCTGTATGGTTCAGGTCTTCTCTCTTTAAATAGATCGATGCTCCGCCATTGTACTCACTGAGACGATCTGCTCTTGTTAAGGGAGTCGGACGGCCTGAATAGATCGCTAGTTCTTTTTGAAAAAGCTCATTAAATTCTTTATCCTGTATGGCTTCATCGAAAGCCGTCTCTAACTCTTCAAGTGCAAACATGATCGTTTCTGGGACGTATTTCCCACCGAACACACCGTATCTTCCTCTATGATCAGGTACTGTAGCTGTAGTCATCTCATTATCATCCTTTCAAGAGTTTCTATTCTTTTTAAGCTTTTTCTTCCGTTTTCTTCGATACCACCACTCAAATCGATTCCGTGCGGATGAAGTCTTATTAGTTCTGAAACATTATCTGGTCTGATTCCGCCAGCTATGAAACACGTAACTCCTATCCTCTCTGCTGTTCTCATCATGTTAGGAACTTCTTCCCAAGAAAAAGGAATACCTGTACCTCCGAACTGCCCTTTAGCTACTGAGTCTACGATAAGACTATCTGCCGCTTTTCCATATAACTCTATTTCATTTAAAACGTGTTCACTAAAAGGTAGTGCTTTATAGATTTCTTTGTTGCAATGAACTCTTATTTCCTTGAGCTGTTCAACCGTTTCAGTACCGTGACATTGGATGATGTCTATCGGAACCGTGCTGATTACTTCTTTGATTCGTTGTACAGTTGCGTTTTGAAAAACGCCCACGAGCTTTTTAGATTTTCCATACTTCTCAATCCAGCTGTTCACTTTCGTAGGATCGACTTTTCTTTTACTTTCAGCGAATATGAACCCGATCAGATCTGCTTTTGTTCCAATGAGCAGCTTATAGTCCTCTTCAGACTGACAGCCACAATATTTAATTTGAACAGTCATGATAAAGCTCTCTGATCTTAGTTTCTATCGAGTCCGCTCTCATCAATGTTTCTCCGATCAACATTCCGTTCACTCGGTGATCGAATAGGCTTTTAACATCTGAAGCTGTTTTGATGCCACTTTCACTGATAACAAGAGTTTCTTCATTTATAGACGAAAGAAGAGAAAATGTATGCTGGATATCTGTTGTGAACGTCTTAAGATCACGGTTGTTTATTCCGATCATCGAAGGGTTGCAAACGTCGTAAACTTGCTGGATTTCCTGATGTGAATGAACTTCGACCAAGCACTCTAGCCCGCATTCTGTTGCTAGTGCATGAAGCTTCTCTAACCGTTCACTTGGTAAGCAAGCTGCAATGAGCAGAATCGCATCCGCTCCATTCTCAACGCTCTCAATGATCTGCTTTTCATCTATGATGAAATCCTTTCTTAAAAGAGGCAGCGAGACATGATTGCGAATATCTTTTAAATATTGAAGATCTCCTTGAAAGAACTCGGTGTCCGTTAAGACGGATAAACAAGATGCGCCAGCTTTTTCATATTCAACAGCGATCTCTACAGGATTGAAATCTTCTTTAATGATTCCTTTTGATGGTGAAGCTTTTTTCACTTCAGCGATCAACGCTGGTCTTTTAAAAGAGTTTGCAAGTGTATAAGCAAAAGGTCGATGATCTTTATCGGTAAAATCCAGTTCACCTTTCTTGAATGAAGGGAGAACGGCTATTTCTTTTTCTTTTTGTTCCAATATTTTAGTTAACATGTGCACTCGCCTCTTCTTTCGTCATTTCTTCAAGATGATAATATGCGGATTTTGATCGTAGACACTGTTTGATGATCTCCACTCCGTCTCGAATACTTGAGACTCGTTTTGACGCAAACAGAGCTGCAGCTGCATTTAGGATGACGATATTACGAGCTGATTCATTTCCTGCACCTTGTAGGATGGAACGAATGAGCTCAGCACTTTCTTGTTTGTTCTTTACCGTTAACTCACTTAGATTTCCTCGGCTTAATCCTGCTTCCTCAGGTGTGTAGGTATACGTTACAACTGTGTTGTTCTCAACTAAAAACATCCGTGTATCACCTGTGATCGAGCATTCATCCAAGCCTTCTTTACCTGTAACAATCAATGCTCTTTTGATCCCGAGCTTATTAATCACTTCAGCGAGCTTTTCAGCAACTTCTTCATTGCTTGCTCCGATCAGCTGATACGTCGGTGCCATCGGATTTAACAGTGGCCCGATACAATTGAAGATCGTTCGAAAAGGGAGTTGCCCCCTCAACGAAGCAACCTTTTTTAGTGCCGGATGAAAATATGGTGCGTGCAAGAATGCTATGTCGTGTTTATTCAGTTGCGAATTGGCTTCAAAGTGGTTACTTGACGCTTGAATGCCTAGAGCTTCTAGCACATCAGAGCTTCCACTTTTTGAAGTGACTGCTTTGTTGCCGTGCTTCGCTACTCTTACCCCTAAGGAAGCGAGTATGATACTGACAGCGGTGGATATGTTAAAAGTCGATGCTCCATCACCACCGGTACCACAAGTGTCCATCAGTTCATGGTGTTGTGAGGATTCAGCCTTTCTTGAGAGCTTTCTGATCGCTTTAACAAAACCAACGATCTCATCTACCGTCTCACCGCGAAAGCTCATGATACTTAGAACAGAACTTGCTTGAGCATCTGTAACATCACCACTCGCTAATTTCTCCATAAAATAAAAAGCTTCATTTTCTGTTAATGTTTCGTGTTTCATTATTTTTTGAATGATATTTGAAATCATATGAACACCCCTTAATCGTTTTGGTTGTTTTGTCTACAATCAAAAACGTTCAAGGCGGAATAGGAAAGGATATGATCATATCTGCACCTCCGTTAAATACGGAGAATGAGGAGGATATAAGAGGTCGATCTATAAGGGAACATGTACATGCTTCTTAAGAAGCAAACAAAAAAGCCATGCAGAAATAACCCGCATGGCATATATACATATCCATTCTCGGCTCTGCTCCACTCAAACTCTCTCAACTTGTCTCAACTATGCTCTAAACTCTAAACTAAATGACACAATTACATGTGCTCTAAACTTATCAGTTACATTAAACTATTGTAGGAAATCTGTCAACAGATTTACAGCGTTACAATTTTTTTTTACTTAAGTTTTCTATAAAAGAACGGTTCTACCGATTCCAAGTCGTATAATCCAGGATTGAAGATCTGCTCGGTACTTCCCACAAATAGAACACCACCTTTTCGAAGCGCTTTGCTGAATTTTTGATACAAAACCGTTTTTGCTTCTTCCGTAAAATAAATCATCACATTTCGGCAAACGATGAGATCAAAATCAGATTCAAAACGATCTGAAAGCAGATTCTGCTTCTTAAATGTTACTTGTTTTTTGATAGAATCTGAAACGCTGATACCAAGTTCCTCTTTTTTTGTATGTCGGGCAATTTTGTCGCTCGGAACATCTTTGATCGCTTTTTCAAAATAAAACCCTTTTTTTGCTTGGTCTAACACTTGTTGATCTAGATCTGTTGCAAGTATTGAAAACCTTGAAAGTCCTTTTTTGTAATCTGATAACAACATCGATAGGCTGTATGGCTCTTCTCCTGTGGAACATGCGGCACTCCATACTTTTAAAGATGACCTGTCTTCAACTAACAGTGGAATGATTTTTTTCTCGAGCACATCCCATCGAGCAGGATTTCGGTAAAACTCAGAAACGTTAATTGTCATGCGGTCTAAAAACTCAAGAAGCAAATCTGAATTTTTTGTGAGTGCACGAAAATAGTCTGCAAATGTTGTAAATGATCGCTTGTCTCTCAGTGCAAGGAGTCTGCGTTTCATTTGCGCTTCTTTGTACAAGGAAAGATCTATTCCTGTTTGGTCATTAATGCTCTGTTTAAAGCTTTCGTAGTCCGTGTCCATATATCTCTCTCCAATTCAGCTGCCATGCATATTTAATCTCTACACATATATATCGGAAGCTGATACGGATTTTTGCATACTAGATGAATGAACATTACAGATGGCTGGTGCATTTATATTATTATTTTATCCGTAGGAAGTTGTCGATTTTCGTAAATTATAGTCGACTTGTCATTATAATAGGTGAATTGGTGAAATTACGTTGTAAATCGGTCAAATTATTACGAAGAGAGGTAAATTTAATAATGAATTTTGGCAAACTCATATTGTTAAAGGTTCTCAAAATAAAAAACCGGCGCGGCGGCCGGTTAAAACGCTTTCATTTCCATGTAAAATTAAATCCAAACTGCAACTGCTTTATCATAAGAAACAAGTTCTTCTTCTTTGAAGAAAAGACCGATCTCACGGACAGCGCTTTCAGCAGAGTCAGAACCGTGGATGATATTGTTGCTTACTTGTACAGCATAGTCTCCGCGGATTGAACCAGGAGCCGCTTCAGATGGGTTTGTTTTGCCCATCATGTTACGAGCTGTAAGAATAACGTCCTTACCTTCCCAAACCATAGCAAATACTGGACCAGATGTAATAAACTCAACTAGTTCGCCGAAGAACGGACGCTCTTTGTGCTCACCATAATGTTCTTTTGCAAGATCTTCAGAAATGTTCATTAGTTTAGCACCAACAAGTTGAAAACCTTTCTTTTCAAAACGGGATACGATTTCTCCGATTAACGCACGTTGAACACCATCAGGTTTTACCATTAAAAACGTTTTTTCCATGCATTCCCTCTCCTATCATCTATGTATATGTGGGACAAGTTCCCCAGAGAAATCGTACCAAAAATTTTAAAAATTAGCAATCACTCAAAATTTTCGACCAGCGATATAATCTGCTACTTTTAACAAACTATCTCTGGCATCCGTTTCTGGCAAAGACTCGGCAGCCAATTTAGCGCGCTTTAAATATTTATCAGATATCTTCGTCGCGTAATCAATCCCGCCTAACTCTTTAATATCTTTTAACAGTTCAGCTAGTTGAGCAGGCTCTTTTGTTTCATAATAAGCATCCAGCTTTTCTTTCATGTCTGGATACTGATAGATCGTGTACAGCACAGGCAATGTTAAGTTTCCTTGCTTCAGATCACTGCCCGCTGGTTTTCCGAGCTGCTTTTCAGAAGCGGTAAAGTCTAAAATATCATCCGTAATCTGAAAAGCCATGCCGACAGAGAAACCAAAATCATACAGCTTCTTTTGAAGAGAGACATCCGCTTTAGAAGTAATTGCTCCAAGCTGACAGCTCAGCGCAATTAGAAGTGCGGTTTTCCGTTTGATCCGTTTGAAGTACTTTCTAATGTTTTGATCCGTATCATACTGTTCATTAATCTGCTCGATCTCACCGAGACACATCTCTTTCATTCCTTGGGCCAAGATTTGATGCGCACGTGGTATTTCGATCTCAGTCATTAGTTTTAAGGCGGATGCGAAAATAAAATCGCCCGTATACATGGCAATCTTATTATCGTATTTTGCTTTTACTGTTTTTCTTCCACGTCTCATATCTGCATCATCCACTACATCATCATGTACGAGTGAAGCCATATGAATCAGTTCAAGAGCTGCAGCCGGCTTTTTCACTTGCTGAATGTTATACGTGCCGAACTGAGCGGAAAGCAGAACAAATACAGGGCGGATTCTCTTTCCCCCTGCTTTTAAAAGTTCAGCTCCTGCCGTATGAATCTGTGTCTGATCGGAACGAACGGATTCTACGAGCTGATCTTCAATCTGCTGCAAGTCTTTTTTTAGAAATGAGTATAAGTCCTTTAACTTCACTTTTGTTTCACCCTATCGCCCGTTACTTATACGAATATTTAATGATAGAGGGCATTGTTTTTAACAATCCGCACTCTACAGCTAGCTGAAAATAAAGGTTGAGTCCCTTTTCATGTTCGCCACTAAATTGATAATTTAATCCACTAAAATAAGAATTCCAGAACTGAAAAGTGCCTCCGTGTTCTGCTATCACTCGCTCGATGACAGGAACAAAATTTTCTTTCTGACATCTTTCTTTGCTCTCTATCATACTTCTTCCCACATACGACAATAGTGCACCTTGTTCGGTTTCCATTTCATTTCGATACGCCATCACAGCAAAGATCATAGGCAAACCTGTCTGCTGGTACCAGATCTCCCCAAGGTCGTATACATGATAAGATCCTCGCTTACGGTATGCGCTAATCGCATCGTCTCCAATCAAAAGACACGCATCATAAGCGTTCAGCATCTCTTCAAAATTCGGTGTTTCTATCTGGTATGTAACCTCAACACCATAAAAACGGTCTAAGATGATTTTTAATAGAGCGACCGATGTTTCTGAGCTAGAGGTTAAGGCGATCCTTTTACCGTTCAACTCTTCGATCTTATACTTTGAAAAAAGAAAGATAGAATTTACTTTTCCGAACGAAGAAACAGAAAGGTCTGGAACTAAGCTGTAATTCATAGCGTTCTTTCCGTATGAAAACGAAGAGATGCCTCCGATATCGACCAGCTGTTTCTCCATTAAAGCGTTTACTCTAGATGGAACTGCCTGCGTTATAGTCGCACCTTGATCCATCAGTCTTTCTCTATCTAAATAAAAATAAAGGGGTATGATGTTCGTGTAGCTGATTTCCCCGATGTTCATAATCTATCAGTCTCCCCAGCGTGTAAACAATTCGTGATGTACGCCTAAGTTATCTAGTACTTTACCTACCAAGAAGTTCACAAGGTCATCCATAGACTTCGGCAAGTGGTAAAAACCAGGCATCGCAGGAACAATCTTTCCTCCTGCTTCTGTTACTTTCAGCATGTTTTCAAGATGAATTTTATGAAGTGGTGTCTCTCTAGGCACTAATATCAGTTTTCTGCTCTCTTTTAGCATAACATCTGCCGTACGTTCTAATAGGTTTCCTGATGCACCATGAGCGATTCCTGAAAGAGTTCCCATCGAACATGGAATGATGACCATTCCGTCGTTCTGATACGAACCGCTTGCGATCGGCGCGTTAAAGTCGCGAAGGGTGTGATAATGAAAACGTTCTTTACCGTATGAAGCAAAGTTTTCTTCTATACAGCGTTCACGGTCCTCTGTATCCCATAATAACTCTTCTCTAAACACCTGCCAGCCTGCTTCAGTTACAACAAGATGTAGTTTGTGTCCGCTTTTTAATATCTCTTGAGCGAGTCTTACGCCGTAAACAGCTCCACTCGCTCCTGTAATTCCAATTGTAAAAGTTTTCATATCAACAAATCTCCTACTGAAAAGATAAACATGACCACACTCAATACACCGTTCATCGTAAAGAAAGCCACATCCAGTTTAGACAGATCATGAGGCTTAACGAGTGAGTGCTCATAGACCATGATCGCACCTGAGATGAACACACCTAAGTAGTAGATCCAGCCCATTCCTGATACAACGCCAAGTGAAACAAAAGCTATGAAACTAGCAACGTGCAGCCATCTAGCAGTCATCAGACCATTAGCGATACCAAACGCAGATGGAATGGAATACAGACCGTGTGACTTATCATATTCAGCATCTTGTGTGGCATAGATCACATCAAAACCTGCTGTCCAAAACAATACCCCTACAAATAGTAAAAAGGCTTCCGGACTAAGTGTTCCGGTTGCACCGACCCAACCTCCGAGTGGTGCGATCGCGATCGTAACCCCTAAGACGATATGACACAAATACGTAAAACGCTTTGTGTAGGAGTAGATAACAAGAAAAAAGACAGCAAGCGGCAAAAGCTTAACGGATAGCGCGTTTAATTGGTACGCACTAACGAACAACAAAGCTAGTGAGACGAGAATAAAAAGGTATACTTCGCCTCTTTTTAAAAGCTTTGCTGGTATCGCTCTTGTTTTCGTTCTAGGATTCGCTCCATCAATCTCTGAATCTATCGCACGGTTCAGTGCCATAGCAGAACTACGTGCACCAACCATAGCAAGAGTGATCCAAATCCATTCCATCAGTGACGGAACTGATCCCTCTTCAACGAGGTTTCCCATTATTGCTCCAAGAAATGCAAAGGGTAGAGCAAAGATGGTATGTTCAAATTTTATCATTTCTAATATAATTTTAATTTTATTCCACACACTGCAACGCTCTCTTCTATTGCTGTTTTTTCCCTGTATGCATGGCAGCAGCGCCTAAAGCATACGATTTGACCTCAACATTCGACAAACCCGCTTGTTTAAAAAGTTCTTTCAGTTCTTCTTTTGTTAAAAATGCTTCTGTAGATTCTTGAAGCCATGCGTATTCCTGATAGCTTTTAGCGAACAACTTGCCAAATACAGGCATGATATACGTAAAGTAAAACTTAAAAAGCTGTTTGAACACAGGAACCGTCGGATGCGAAGTCTCGAGACAGACTACTCTCCCGTCTGGTTTTACAACGCGTGCCATCTCTTTAAGCGTCTGAAGATAATCGGGAACGTTTCTTAGGCCAAACCCGATTGTAACAAAATCAAAGCTGTTATCTTCAAACGGAAGCTCCATCGCATTGCCATGGATGAAACTAACTCCAGGAGATCGGCGCTTCTTCAACTTTTCAATCCCGACATTAAGCATGTTCTGACTAAAATCTAGCCCCACTACTTTCCCCGTAGTCCCAACTTCTTCGGCAAGTGCGAATGTCCATTCACCTGTTCCGCAACAAACGTCTAAACAATGGTTTCCAGGCTGTACTTTCATTCTTTTCATCGTATCTTTACGCCATTTACTATGCTGTTTAAAAGAGATCAAATCGTTCATGTAATCATACTGATCAGAAATCTTTTCAAATACAGAGTGAACCCGTTCTTCTTTGCTCAACATCGGATTAACCCTCTCCTAACATTAAGTCATTTTTACTAGCATCTTCCATGCTGTAACCTTCTCTATGAAACAACAGAGGCATTTCAACTGCTTTATTCTTAATTTCCGTCTCGCATGTTTTAAGGAAGTTCAATTGTTCTTCACTTAGTCTTCTTCTCGTGTCCATATTCTGATAGCGTGACACCAGAAGGTATCTTTCAATAAAAGGTATATATTTATGAAGGCCGAACGATTCTGCTGCTTTTGTAAAAAGAAGACTGTCGATCTTTTGTACAGCTTTTAAATATTCCACACTCGTAATTGAAAACTTGTCCCTACTCTGAATATGCAGATCTGCCTTCTGTTCGTTAATTTCTTGAACAGCACTCGACAGTTTTTGAATCAGATCTAAATTTTCACAGTGAGATAAAAGCAAGTAATATAGACTGCTAAAATAGTCGCCAGATAAAACGACTAGCTGACGTTTCTTTTTATTCTCGGTGATGTTCTCTTCTAAAATGTCATCATGACGGTCCAAAGCAGCTTGCATGAGAGTAATCGAACTAAAATACTCTGCTTCTACAGCTTCATCCAATTCAAGTTCACGCAACAGACAGTACGTGATGAATACTTTGGATTCATTAAAGACTGGAGGTTGAAGAAATCTATCCACATAACCGTGCTGCATCAATAAAAGTGTATGCTGTTTTAAACGTTGAATTTGTTCCATGGTGTTCATCAAATCCCTCCAATGACACAGCAAAATTGTGCTTTCTTATTATAACATAGTCGCCAAAATTATTAGGATTCAACCTCTTTAAAAGACATAAAGAAAACTAGGCTTATCTCTAGCCCAGCTTTTTGGCACGTATACCGCCGAAAGTAATCCTTACGATTCTGTATCTACTTCTCCGTGTTTTGTGTAGATCACTGCTTTTCCTCTAACTTTCACAGCTGAAGTATGCTCGGTAAACTGAGCGATCATCACTTCACCTTTATCAAGCTTTTCAGAATGGTGAAATCTTGTTTCTGTACCACGAGTTAAGCCGATCACGTTTACGCCGTTCTCTTTCGCTTTGATCACGAAAAAATCAAATTCTGATTTCATGAAGTTACCTCCTTAGTTTCTGATTAAACTTAGTACTTCTGCACGAGCAGCAGGATCTTTTTCAAAAACACCGCGTACCGCTGAAGTAACCGTCATAGAGCCCGGTTTTTTAACACCACGCATCGTCATGCACATATGCTCTGCTTCAATAACAACGATCACACCATGAGGTTCTAAAGTCTCGAGCAAGCTGTTCGCAATCGTTGACGTAATTCTTTCTTGTAGTTGAGGTCGTTTTGTAACAGCTTCAACAGCTCTAGCCAGCTTGCTTAAGCCTGTTACTTTTCCTCCTTTAGGTATGTAACCGATATGCGCTTTCCCGAAGAAAGGAACAAGGTGATGCTCACACATGGAGTAGAAAGGAATGTCTTTTACAAGCACTAACTCTTCATGATCTTCGCCAAAAATAGTAGCAAAGTGCTCTTTTGGATCTTGATTTAATCCTTGGAATACTTCTTCATACATTTTCGCAACACGTTTTGGTGTATCTATTAAACCCTCTCTCTCAGGGTCTTCACCTATAGCTTCTAAAATCATTTTTACAGCTAACTCAATTTTTTCTTTTTGAACTTCTGCCACGCCGGTTGTCCTCCAATTCCATTAACACAATAGAAAAATTTTAGCATAACGAAGAAAGAATAGCAAAAGGAGAAAACCCTTACGCCATGTGAGGAGCGGATCTGATCGAATAGTAAGGTTTGAATTGGATGAAGGGTGATTCATTGAGTGAATTGCTGATAAAATTGGATTGTTGCCGATATATTCAAATTCTTGCCGATAAAAACAAAATCTTGCCGATATAATCTCATTCTTGCCGATATATCTTTCCCTTCTTACATTCCATATAAAAAAGACCGTGAAAGATTCACGGTCTTTTTAAGTTGCCCTATGTATCAATTATTTAACAGCGTCCTTAAGGGCTTTCCCTGGTTTGAAAGCAGGAACTTTGCTAGCAGAGATCTCGATCTCTTGACCAGTTTGTGGGTTGCGGCCTTTACGAGCTGCACGCTCACGAACTTCAAAGTTACCAAATCCGATAAGTTGAACCTTATCACCGCCTTGTAGAGTACCAGTGATTGCTTCGAAAACAGCGTCAACTGCTTTAGATGCATCTTTCTTAGAAAGCTCAGCTTGCTCAGATACTGCATTGATTAGATCAGTCTTGTTCATTCCATTCACCTCCTCTCAAGGATATATTCACCAACATTCAACTTTTAAATCATGATTCATTTATTTATGTAAAATACAAGATTTTACTAATTATATCTGTAACAAGCCTTATATTATACGATTACATACAGAAATTCAATCTTTTTTAGGCGTTTTTCGCTATTCAACCCTTAAAATTCCTTATTTTTTGACCTTTTTTTACAAAAAATCGGCACTACCAAGGTAATAAAGTCACTCCCTTAACACAGGTCATTTGTGCTAGTAACATAACAAAAAAAATACTCCGAGTTAGGCTTATCCATTTCAATACCCCCATATAGAGAAGCAGGAAAAAGTTATGATCACAAAAAAAAAGACTCCTGGTTATAGGAGTCCCTAAGTTATAAAATAATGGCAATCAAACCGCCTGAACCTTCATTTATAATACGTTCCAATGTCTCTTTTAATTTATATCTTGCATTCTCTGGCATGAGTGAGATCTTGCCTTGAATCCCTTCTCTTACGATAGAGTTTAGCGATCTTCCAAAGATATCAGAATTCCAGATTGATAGCGGATCTTCTTCAAAGTCTTGCATCAAGTATCTCAGCATCTCTTCACTTTGTTTTTCCGTACCAATAATCGGAGCGAACTCTGATTCTACATCTACTTTAATCATATGAATAGATGGTGCGATCGCTTTAAGTCTTACACCGAATCTAGATCCTTGACGGATGATCTCTGGCTCATCGAGGCTCATATCAGTAATTGCTGGCGCCGCTATTCCATACCCTGTTTGCTTAACCATTCGGAGAGCATCTGCCACTTGATCGTATTCCGTCTTAGCGTATGCAAATTCTTGCATCAGCTGAAGCAGGTGGTCTTTTCCTCGAATCTCGACTCCAACCACTTCTTTTAAGATCTGATCGTATAGGTAATCAGGTGCGAACAAGTCGATCTCAGCGATCCCTTGCCCCATTTCGATTCCCGCAAGTCTCGCGTCATCGATAAAATCATAATCCGCGAAGAACCCAACAACTTTATCTACATCACGCAGACGTTTGATGTCTTGAACTGTTTCTCTTACTGCTTCTTCATAGCTTTCACGTAGCCAATGGTTCTCACGTAGGACCATTACCCAGCTAGGAAGGTTAACATTGACCTCAAGCACCGGAAACTCGTATAACGCTTCTCTTAACACATTGTTAATATCATGCTCCGTCATCGCTTCAACACTCATCGCGAGTACAGGAATATCATATTTTTCACAAAGCTCGTTGCGAAGTCTTTGCGTATCTGGATGGTGTGGCTGTGTGGAGTTGATCAGCATGATAAACGGCTTTCCGACTTCTTTCAGCTCTTCAACCACTCGTTCTTCTGATTCCACATAATCATATCTTGGAATCTCACCGATCGTACCATCTGTCGTAACAACTACTCCGAGAGTGGAGTGCTCTTGAATGACTTTCCGAGTACCGATTTCTGCCGCTTCATGAAACGGAATCGGCTCATCGTACCAAGGCGTATGAATCATTCTTGGGCCGTTTTCATCTTCGTACCCTTTTGCACTTGGCACCGCATAACCTACTGAATCAACAAGACGTATGTTAACATCAAGCCCATCACCTACATTGATCTTCACCGCATTGTTTGGAACAAATTTGGGCTCAGTGGTCATAATGGTGCGTCCAGCTGCACTCTGCGGTAGTTCATCTTGAGCACGTTGGCGTTCTGCTTCATTATCAATGTTCGGCAGCACCACAAGCTCCATAAATTTCTTAATAAATGTGGACTTCCCTGTTCTTACTGCTCCTACTACACCCAAGTAGATATCTCCGCCTGTCCGTTCGGCGATATCTTTGAAAATATCGATTTTCTCCATTCGTTTCCCTCCCGATCCAAATAAAGTTCCGGATGCTAGTCTTGGACAATACATCGTATGATTTTGTCCTATTGATTATGACAAAGGAACGGAAATTTTTATTGGATCCTCGCTTTTCTCGGTTGTATAGTTCCATTAAAACGGGAGGGCGCACTTGAGTGCCTACCGATGAAACTATAAAGCTTGTTTCGTTAAAAGGATTTCCAAAAAAAATCTCTCCGCCTTTTCTATGAATGTATTAGAAAAAGGGAGAGTTCATGCCTATTTTATTAAAAAAATAGGTTTATTATTTTCAACTGTATAGGGAACGGAATAGACAGGCACAAAAAACGAATGAACCGCTAATAGATGGCGTATGTCTTCGTGTTTATCTAATTCGTTCTGGTAGCTTGATATCGCTGAATTCAAATCTTTTCTATAATCTATAAAAATCTTTGCATCACCATTGACCATCAATGGCAGTTTCTTGCCCGTAAAAGGACTCGTGACATACGGATCTTCTTTAAAACCTAACTTCTTATAATCAAGAGTATGCCTGCCTTGTGCTTCTATCTTTTTGAATGGCGGATAGTCATGTTCAGCCATATAGATATTTAAAGCGACTTGAATATCTTGAACCTTATCTGTTAAAACAAGGTCTGCAAGCTTGACCGTCGGCTTAGTCTCTACATCGATCAACACGTACTGAAAGGTTCCACCCTTTTCAAAAGCATTACCTGGAGGTTCTTGCATATATTTTGGAACTAGTTTATTAAAGTCGATCAAGTATTTTTGATAGATATCTGTATCTGCCTCTTTTGTCTTGATCGGCAGAACACCTGTATCTTTTTGAAAACTCTCAACAGCTTGCTGAACCGCTGTAATCTGATCTTGATAAGGTACTCGATTTTGTGTTTTTCTTTCTTCCGGATATAAGCATCCTGAAAGTGTAAATAACATTAAACATAAAGGAATCCACCATTTTTTAGACATCTAGACTTCCTCCTCTACCCTTGTACAGGTCCGCTGAACACAACGATGATGATTAGAATACCTGCAACGATCATGCAGATCCAAGCGAATAACGAAACGACCGTCTGAAATATCCCTTTTAATTTCGCTCGACTAAACATGATAGAGAAAACAGCTACAAACATTAAACCGATGGCTGATAGCGCCACCCACATTTTTAACAAACCTTCACTCATATGTATCCTCCTTGTCCACAGCGTACATTATAGCATAATTCTTGTTATTTCCTTTACTTTTTCGGAAGTTGGAATTTTGTAAGAGTCTAGACTCTGTTATTAACAATAGAAAACTTGATTCACAAGATTACGCCTGATTTAGATAGCTATCCTAGTAGTTGTCGTTAGTCTTGAAAGTAGTGGATATCTGACAAGTTGATGGGAGTGTGGCGTGCTGCCTCCTGCGGGACTGGTGGGTAGATGAGAAGCGAGCAACCTGGAATGGTGATCAACTACCTTCCTTACAACAAAACAAAATAATACAAAAAAACACCCGGGCATGACCGGGTGTTCGACTAAATACTTCCTGTACTGAAGGAACACTCCCATGATTTAGGTGCTTTATCCACTTTATACATTTTTTAAATTCGATCTACTTACCTTCAAACATTTTAGATAATGTTGCCAAGTCAAGAGGGATGTTATTGTTAAGAACAGCTTGAACGATCTGATCTTCTTTTTGTTTTGAGACTGCTACACCAGCCATAGAAGATACTTGGGAAATCAGCATACGAATCGTGCGCTCGTCACGAAGATTTGACCCGCTTACGGATTGAGCAAGTTTAAAAATATCATCCTTTTTCACACTTGTTTTCTTCTCGATCTTATCAAAAAAGTGTTGTTCACGTTCCACCTGAAGTCCTCCTCCCACTTCCTTTTCACCCTTATCGTATGCAAGGAGAAGGGAAGCGTGAAAGAAAAAAAGGCGATTGCCTAAATTTTTTTAGACAATCGCCTATTTGACGGAGTGTTTTTAGCTCTTTAAAGAAGATACATCTTCCACTTCATGTGTGCGAGAACGCTGCATCAGATCGTCAACAGCTTGCTTTGCACCCTTACCGTTAAACAATACATCGTACAGCACTTGTGTGATCGGCATCTCCACTTCTTCCCGCTTACTCAATTCGTATGCGGCTTGAGTGGTTCTAACGCCTTCAACGACCATGCCCATATTTTCAAGAACGTCTTCAAGCTTCATACCTTTTCCAAGCATGTTGCCAGCGCGCCAGTTACGGCTATGAACACTCGTACAAGTTACGATCAAATCTCCAATGCCAGTAAGACCAGAGAATGTAAGAGGATTTGCACCCATATGTGTACCCAGTCGAGCGATCTCAGCTAGACCCCTCGTGATTAAAGCCGCCTTCGCGTTATCTCCATAGCCTAATCCATCAGAAAGTCCAGCACCTAGAGCGATGATGTTCTTTAATGCACCACCAAGCTCAACACCGACCACATCAGGGTTTGTGTAGACACGGAAATTTTGATTAATGAACAGATCTTGTACTTTTTCAGCAGATTCCATGTTTACAGAAGATACCGTAACAGTCGTCGGCTGCCTTAAAGAAACCTCTTCGGCATGACTTGGACCTGAAAGTACGACTACAGAATCCAAAACAGTCTCAGGAAGCTCTTCTTCAATGATTTCAGAAATACGTTTATATGTACCAGGTTCGATGCCTTTAGAAGCATGAACGATTGTTACCGGTGAAATCAGTTCGTTCTTTAATTGACCGAGTACTTCTCTCATCGCTTTTGTTGGGGTGACGAGTACGATCGTATCTGCATCTTTCACACATTCGTTCAACTGAGTTGTTGCTTGTATGTTTTCAGGCAGTTCAACTCCAGGCAAATATTTTTCATTCTTATGTTTGTTGTTGATCTCACTGACTTGATCCTCTCTACGTCCCCAAAGAGAAACGTTATGTCCGTTGTCAGCCAAAACGATGGCTAGAGCAGTACCCCAGCTTCCAGCACCTAAAACAGCAACATTACCCATACATGTCACACTCCACTATTAAATTTTACTTTCATTCCCGCTCCAAATCCTTGCTATATTTCCACGATGCTTCCAGATTGAAACAATTGAAAGTACAAAGCTAGCCAATACTGCTTCAAGAGACAGATTAAATTGGTACAACATAAAGAAAGGAGTAAGAATTAAAAAAACAATAGAACCTAATGAAACAAATCTGGATATCCAAATGGTTATGATAGCGATAACACCAGCTATGAGGGAAGGCAAGAAAGCAATTGCAGCAAAAACACCGATCGCTGTAGCCACGCCTTTCCCGCCTTTAAATCCATAAAAGACGGGATAGTTGTGACCGATTACGGCTACTAATCCACATAAAACTGCGATCAAGGAAGAATTAGTAAACCACAAAGCAACTAATACAACCAAGATACCTTTTAGACAGTCTAAAAGCAGTACTGCAATCGCGGGTTTTTTGCCCAACACTCTTAACGTATTCGTAGCACCTGCGTTACCGCTACCATGATTTCTTATGTCTTCATTTCTCAATACTTTAGTCAGCAAATAACTGAAACTGATACTTCCGATCAAGTAAGAAACAACGAAGAGTACAAACGTCATCATGAAAAATTAATCGTTTTTCTTTCTAGCAAAGATTTTGATCGGCGTTCCAACAAAACCAAATGTTTCACGAATACGGTTCTCGAGAAAACGTTTATAGGAGAAGTGGAAAAGTTCTGGATCATTAACAAAGATAACAAACGTTGGTGGTTTTGACGCCACTTGTGTCGCATAGTTGATCTTCAGTCTTTTTCCGTTATCCATCGGTGCAGGGTTCATCGCAACAGCATCCATGATCACTTCATTTAAGATGTTCGTTTGGACGCGAAGCGCGTGATTCTCAGCCACCTGATTGATGACAGGATACAGCTGATGAAGACGCTGCTTCGTTAATGCAGATACGAAAACGATCGGTGCGTATGATAGATATAAGAAATGATCACGAATCTTCTGTTCGAACTTTTGCATCGTCTTATCATCTTTTTCAACAGCATCCCACTTGTTTACGACAATCACTACCGCTTTACCGGCTTCGTGTGCAAAACCAGCTACCTTTTTATCTTGTTCAATGATTCCTTCTTCAGCGTCGATGACCATAAGGACAACGTCGGAACGTTCGATCGCTTTCATCGCACGCATTACACTATATTTTTCAGTCGTCTCATATACTTTTCCGCGCTTTCTCATACCAGCCGTATCGATGATCACATACTTCTGATCTTCACGCTCAAAACTAGAATCGATCGCATCTCTTGTTGTTCCTGCAATGTTACTAACAATAACTCGTTCTTTACCTAAGATCGCATTCACAAGAGAAGATTTCCCTACGTTCGGTCGTCCGATTAAAGAGAAGTAAATCGTATCATCTTCTTTTTCCTCAGCTACTGTTTCAGGGAAATGGCTTACTACTTGATCTAAAAGATCGCCAAGACCGATACCATGTGTACCTGACACACCGATTGGTTCACCCATTCCTAAGCTATAGAACTCATACAACAATTCTTTACGTTCGGGGTTATCGATCTTATTCACACCTAATACGACAGGCTTTTTGGAACGAAACAGCATCTTAGCTACTTCTTCATCAGCAGCTGTAATTCCATTCATTCCATCTACGAGAAATAGAATAACATCCGCTTCTTCAATAGCGAGTTCTGCTTGCTCTTTCATCTGACTCATAAATGGTGCATCACTAATCTCAATACCGCCTGTGTCAATCAAGTTGAATTCTGTGTTCAACCACTCAGCAGAGCTATAAATACGGTCACGCGTTACACCTGGCATATCTTCTACGATCGAAATACGATCTCCGGCAATTCTGTTAAAAATAGTAGATTTCCCTACGTTCGGTCTTCCTACTATAGCTAAAACTGGTTTCGTCATCTAGACACTTCCCTTTTTTCCTGATCAAGTCAATCATCAAATTTTCTTTTTATATGCTCGTTCATTTTCTTGTAATTAGACAAGTCCACTTATTTTAGCAAATTACTTGTGGTTTAGACAACTGATTCTCTTCTAAATCTGCTTAGCTGAAGTAACCCTTTTAAAAGCTGTTCGTCTTATTTTTTTGAACATATCTACCAATACTACCATAAATAAGAGCATCATAGAAGTTGAGGCAAACAAATCCATCACATATAGAGATCCGATTTCAACTTTGCCAACGAGTCTAAGAATGATGAACTGATAAGCAGCATCACCAATAAAAAGACCGATGGCGATCAGACTGAAGTGATCTTTCTTCGATCTTGCTAACGTAATCACTAGAAGTGTCAGGAATATAAGAATCATTAATTCTTTGTTTACAAAGAGTTTAGCTGGATCGTATAAAGCAAAAAGTTCGATCGAAACAAAGGCTGTAGCCACTATAAAACTGCTAGTAACGAAAAAAAAGATCTGATGACTATTTTTGATCACATGAACAAATGCCATCAATAAGAAGAACACAAATGCAGCATTCATGCTTCCAATTGAAAGATGAATGTTGACACCAGACAAAATAATTCCTAACAACGTCATAAAAACACATTGATTCCTTAATTGTCCCTTCTTCATGAGAAAGGTTGAAACTATCCAGCCCATCCACATGAACCAATAAAAAAGTATGCCATCGTTCATCTCATTCACCTCGATAGCATTATTGCCAGAATATGTACCCTTCTAATCGCAAGAAAAAAAGCTCTCGATGAGAATCATCGAGAGCTGTAACTTCATTTGTCTTATTTGTAACCTTTTAGCTGATCACCGATCATATCCGCTAATGAAAAACCTTTTTCTTCTTTAGGAAGGTTTTCTTTCAGGTTCGCTTTTTCCTTTTCATCTTGAACAGCTTTCATGCTAAGGCTCATTCGCTTATCTTGACTGTTCACTTCAAGAACTTTTACAGAAACTTGCTGTCCTTCTTTAACAACCTCACTCGGATTTCCGATATGACGGTTCGCTAGTTCTGAAATGTGAACCAGCCCTTCAATGCCAGGTGCTACTTCTACAAACGCACCAAACGTAACGATGCGTTTTACAGTACCTTCAATAACACTTCCTGCTTGAATGGAAGAACTTGCTTCTTCCCACGGTCCAGGCTGAGTTTCTTTGATGGACAATGAAATTCTGTCATTATCACGATCAACAGATAGAACTTTTACTTTCACCGTCTCACCTTCGCTAAGAACTTCTGAAGGATTATCAACACGGCTGTGTGAAAGCTGTGAAACATGGACTAACCCATCAACACCACCGATATCTACGAATGCACCGAAGTCTGTTAAACGCTGCACTTTACCTTCAATGATTTCTCCAGGTGCTAAACGGTCTAAGATTTCTTGTTTCTTCGCTACCGCTGTTTCTTCCGTTACGGCACGGTGAGATAAGATAACTCGGCCTTTCTCAGCATCAAGTTCTACGATTTTCACAGAAAGCGATTTTCCTTTATAATCCGAAAAGTCCTCTACAAAGTGAGACTCGACCATAGAAGCTGGGATGAACGCTCGAACGCCAAGATCTACTACTAGTCCACCTTTTACTACATCATGAACGACGACTTCAAACGTTTCCTTAGAGTTAAACTTTTCTTCAAGTTCGCTCCAAGATTTCTCAGTGTCCACTGCTTTCTTTGACACAAGAAGTTTGTCTTCCGTGTGAGAAAGTACTTTGACAGTGATTCTATCTCCTTCATTCAACACGTCACTTACCTTTTCAATGAAAAGACTTGAAACTTCATTAATCGGTAAAAACGCGTCTTGCTTAGCGCTGATATCCACTAACGCGTGCTTGTCTTCCACTTTTAGTACAGTACCTTTAATGATTTCACCTTTTTCAGCCATGGTAGCATTTGTTAAACTTGTGCTCATTTCGTCTGTCATGTTCGTGCCCTCCTCAAAAATTAGAAAAGTAATTTATTGAACTTTCGGTATGAAAGAACATTAACATCGATCATGGAGTTGTTTTTGCAAAAGTAGCACTGTTGAAAGTATGATTTCCGTTTCAGGTCGCTCGCTTTCCTGGGGGTGTGCGGTGAGCCTCCTAGCGCTATGCGCTTTTAGGAGTCTCACCTGCCCCACTGATCCCCTAGGAGTCTCGCACCTTACACTTCAATCAATATTCAAAGAAGTTTACAAAACAACTCAAAGTTCATCTTTAAAGATAAGTAAGTAATTTATTTATTCATGCTCTTTTTTTAACTGAGCTATATTTTTCATTATAAGCTCTGTAGCTTCTTTTGCGGAAGCTTTTTGCTCCCGAAAATGTGTAAAGTCGATCGGTTTGCCGAATACGACTTTTAGTTTTTTGCCTTTTTGATATTCTCCAACGATTGCACAAGGAACGATGTGTGCCTGTGATTTAAGAGCAAAGAAACCTGCCCCTGCAAGACCTTCTCCGATTTCTCCCGTCTTTGAGCGGGTTCCTTCTGGAAACAACCCTACCACTTTTCCTTCTTTTAAAAGATTCATTCCTGTTTTTAATGCCGTTTTGTCACTCATCCCGCGTTTTACAGGAAAAGCGTTGATTTTTGGAAGGATATGTTTTAAAACCGGTACAGAAAAGAGCTCTGCTTTAGCCATAAAATGCACGTCTCGTGGCGAAGCTACCCCTACAAGCGGCGGATCGTAGTTGTGGATATGGTTGGTACATAAAAGCACGCCACCTGTTTTCGGCATGTTTTCTGCTCCAACGATCTCTGGCTTATATGTTCCTTTGAAATATGTCCCACATAGCCATTTTCCGAAAGAATAAAGCATCATTTTACAAAGCCCTTTCTTTTGCATAATGAAGAATGCTTGAAACTACCTCTTCGATCGTCATACTTGTTGTGTCCAGTTCGATAGCATCTTCTGCTTTTCTTAATGGAGCAACTTCTCTCTCGCTGTCACGTTTATCTCTTAGTGCAATTTCACTTTTTAAGAGTTCAAAATCAGCTTCAAACCCTTTTGACATATTTTCTTCATAACGTCTCTTAGCTCTTTCTTCTACAGAAGCGATCAAGAAGATCTTCAGCTCAGCATTCGGCATAACGTGAGTGCCAATATCACGGCCATCCATGACAACTCCGCCAGATTCAGCTAAGAGCTGTTGTCTTTTTACCATTTCAGTACGCACTTCTTGCTGTCTAGCAACAAACGATACATTATTGGTCACTTCACTTGTTCTGATCTCTTCAGAAACATCTTTTCCATCAAGAAGAACCGCTTGTCCTTGCTCTGTGATCACTAATTTAATATCTGTATCGTTCAATACGATTTCTAGTTCTCGTCCATCATTAAGGTCTGCTCCTTTTAAAAGAGCTTTATACGTTAATGCCCTATACATGGCACCCGTGTCAATGTAAATGAAAGAAAGACGTTCAGCTACTTGCTTGGCTACCGTACTTTTTCCTGCTCCAGCCGGTCCATCAATGGCGATCGATAATAATTTTTTCATGTTTCCTCCTACCCCATACCTATGACAATGCATACATAGCAATAAAAAGCAGGTGAGTTTCCCCTGCTTTTTTCTGTGTATAAATCTGAATACATCAGACTTAATCTATATGTATATTACCATACTTGGTGTTTAACGGTCTATGGTTTCCAAAGTCGGTTGTTGGTCGTTCTTGATGACTCCTTCGTAATAGATACTCTTGTTTGTATACAACTTAAAGGATGGGATCTCAAGTAAAAACTGCGCGGCCACCAGTAAAATAAAATGAACAACGGCAAGTTGGATCAATATCCGTTCAAATCGTTTCATGAATTCGCCACCTTCTTTTCGGGAGTATTTTTCCCCAAAAGAAAAGATCTATGCACTTCTATAGACTAACGCTCTCTTTTTTCTTCATAAGAAGCTGCTGTTCAAAACAGAATCGAATAATATGCTGTCGGTCTCTTTGCGTAATTTCCCCGAATTGAAGGGAAGCTTTCTGTCGTCCGCCCGCTCCATCAAATACTCTTAAAACTGTGCAGTCTAGATCTAGATACAGTTTTTCTCCAGATTGCATAGGAAAAACCACAAGACAGTTCAACTGGTCTTCACTCTTAACCGAATGAACAACCGGAAGAGAAAGAAGCATCCCTCCTGCACTCAGATCGAGAATCACAGAGTTAAAAGGTGGATAAGCATCATTTTGGTTGACAACCGACGTGTCTATCATCGTTTCTACCCTTACAAATTCTCTTCGTTGAATCTTATGTATCTCTTCTTCTTTCGGAGAAGTGATCATCAATACTGGAATATTTTCGATCTTTCTACCTAATAGCTCTGTTCGAAACGTATAGACGTTCCTCTCTTTATCCACAAAAGATGCTTTAAACTGTGTTCCATCAAAGAAATATTCGGTACGGTTTGTTTTTTCGTTACTCGGATAATCAATATATAGATGATCCTCTTTGACATCGAACACTTTGCAGCGATATTTATCTTTTTTGTCGGAAAACAACGGCTCTAAATATAACGGTTCACCCACTGTAATCATCAAACTTCCCCCATACATTGCTTTCTAATCTTTCTACCTTATTATGACAGTTTCAAAATAAAAGAAAAAGCAAAATTTCAAGTTGCGAAATTTTGCTTTTTAAACATTCGATCAATCTGTAATAGTTGTAAGTAGTTGATTTCCACTCCAGGCTGCTCGCTTTCCGGGGGGGGGGGGGCGTGCGGTGAGCCTCCTCGGCGCTCCGCACCCTTAGGAGTCTCACCTGTCCCGCTGATCCCCCAGGAGTCTCGCACCTTCCGTTCCAATCAACTTGTCAACGAAGCAATTAACACAAACCTTTGTTCACGATACCCATAATTCTCTTTTAGATATCGTTGTAAGATGGCTCTGCTTCTTTAAGCTTTCTTACTTCTTCTTCGTTTCCGTTCTCTGCGTTAATGAAGACGCGGAATGTATCATCGCCTAGAATTCCTAGGAATTCGTAGCAATACACTTCTTCGTTAATATCGTTTCGAATCAATGCTTTGCTTGTTTCTTTAACTTGGAACTTAGGGTTAAGATTTGTTCTTGCTTCTTGTTCTGAAATCTTAAACGTCGGGGTTCTCTTGTCAACGTGTGCAAGAAGGAAGTCTGTGCCTTCGTACCCCATGATGTCTCCATTATCTAACGCTACCTTTACAGATACTGTTTCAGGATAGATCCTTACTCCGTTATCGAGTCGAGCATATGTGAACACTCCGATGTTATCGTATTGATCACTCGTTACCATCTCCATCTGACTCTCCATATGTTTTTTCAGGAAGTCTTCTGCTTGAAGCATCGCTTCATTCAGTGAGATTTTTGGTTTCCCTACATTACGGTCGTAAAGTACATACAGTGGATAACCACCCTTTTTCGTAAGATCCATGTATGTTGTACCTTTTGTATCTGGGTTGTATAGCGTTAACGAGTAAGCATCATACTTTGCATCTTTTCCAGTGCTTTCGATAGTAATCTTCACGTTTTTCTTCAATTGGAAAAAGTCGACTGCAATCTTTTTAGCTTCTTCTTTTGTAATCTTTTTACCTTTTAACTGACTAAGGTCGCGATCTTTCATTTTCTCCATGTTTGAAACTTCAGTTCCAAAGTCTACATCTGAATAACCTTCGACCGATTTGTCAACCGTCTTAAATCCGTCAATAATCGTGTTATCCTCTGGCTGTTTGTTTGTAGCGAGAGCCATCTCTACATCCATCCAACGCAAGTTGTTCTTTTGAGCTAACGATTCTGTTTTTCTTAACTCGTTTTGTATTTCGGTTGAATTTGCGTACAACTCTTTTAGCGTATTATATTCTTTATCACTTAGCGGATTCTTATCTAGATCACGAACTGCTGCTCGATAACTGAACTCGCCCATCTTTGTTAAAAACTCTTCCGTCTTGTTAAATGGTAGTAGAGTTAACGGTAGTTGACCTACATCATTATGAGCTTCTGATGTTAACCTCCACACTTGTGCTAAAGCTGGAGATAGCTGATTTCGTGTATTCATCGCGATTGTTTCGCCAATCTTGTCATGAAGTGAATCCATATGGAAGTTCAGATCATGAAAAGCACGTTGATAATTGTTCTCGGCTTGCAAAAGTACAGCATTTTTTTCTTGATGTTCACTGTAGCCCCAATAGCCTGTTCCTGCTACAGCAACGAACAACAGTACAATTAGGATTGTGCGTATCATATCAGTTCACCCCTTTATTAGTTACAGAAAATGTGCTTTCCGATTTTTTTGATTTGAGGACGAGTCCATATCCAGCCTGATGTAGCTGTATCAGGGTTAAAATAATATTCCGCTTCACCTGTTGGGTCCCAACCGTTCAAAGCGTCCATTACTGCTTTTTTTGCTTGTTTATTTGGCGTAAGATAAATTTGACCATCCGCTACAGCTGTGAATGCGCCCGGTTCGAATATCACACCAGATACTGTGTTAGGAAATGAAGCACTGTTCACTCGATTGATAATAACCGCTGCTACTGCGACTTGACCGATGTATGGCTCACCACGAGATTCTCCATAAACAGCATTCGCCATTAAGTTCACATCGTTCTGTGAATAACCATCTGGTGTATTCTTTGCCGGTTTAACTTGAGCAGGCTTAGCTTTAGCTTGACCCGTTCCTTTTGTGCCTTTAGCAGTTCCAGCTTTTGGCGTCCCGCTTTTTGCAGAAGTACCGCCTTTTGCTTCTCCACTCTTCGCACTTTTCTTCTCACCACCGTAATATGAGAACTTCTTACCTTTATCAATCTGCTTATTTACCCAAGCTTTATCGTATTTAGAAGCTTTAGCTAACTTGTTCTTTGTCGTACCACCTGCTAAGCCATCAATCGGCAGGCCGAACTCATATTGGAAGTTTCGTAATGCCCAATACGTTCTCCATCCAAATACTCCATCGATGTTCCCCGTATAAAAACCTAAATATTGAAGCCGTGACTGAAGTTCTACTACATCTTCACCCGTTGCCCCTACTTGTACGACTTGGTTTGAAAATGCGTGTGCATTGTTCTGACCAAATCCAGCTAATAGGCCAAAACAAAGGGCAATCGCAATAAATGCTCCCTTTATGTAAGCTGAATTTCTTTTCATGAGAAAGTAAGCCTCCTGTGATTTAATCTCCAATTTTCGTGTTATAGAGATATCATTTGTAATCTGTTATTTTTTATTCAGCTTTTCAAAGACTCATGGTTCACAATAAAGAAAACTTGGCTGTCGCCAAGCTCTTCAGGTCTACCATAGTTGCACTTATACTATCTACCTTAACTTGTTGCCACGTCGAATGACATCGTGCTAACAAGTTATACTTTCTGATAGTGAAATAAAAGAAGACCGATTATACACCGGTCTTCGCATCTGGATTTCTATATGGAGTTAAAGCAGTATTAGCGATTCTTACTTTACGAAGAGCGAACCACCATAGGAAGATCATAAATGGAAACATATAAAAGAAAATATATTTTGTGCTGGATAATAAAAGGAAGTTGAACGTACCGTGCAACACAATGGGCAACAGAAGTGAAAGAGTGAGATAGATCTTCTTCTTTCTTCCTGACGAGAATTTCCCTTTTCCTAAATAAAAGCCCATGATCACTCCGAATAAGGCATGACCACTTACAGGCAGAAGCGCTCGGACTAATGCTTCTTCGATTCCGAACGTATATAGGTAAAAGATGTTTTCTAATGAAGCGAACCCTAATGATAATGCTGTAGCGTATACGATTCCATCATATGGTTCGTTGAACTCTTCATGCAGATATGCGCCATAGAACACTAAGAACCATTTGAAGAATTCTTCTAGTGTACCACTAACAAAAAATGCTTCAACAAAGGAAGGAACGTTCATCTCTTCCGTAATTCCAAACTGAATAACCATGATCGGAAAGACGAGAAGAACGCCAAATATATATACTTTGACGACCAATGATAACGGTTCGGTCTCATATTTATCTTTTAGATAAAAAAAGGATAATAGAGCAATAGCCGGAGCCACCGCTGCAGAAATTACAGCTAGCATGTCCTGCCTCTTTTCTACTGTTTTTTTATATCGTAACATGATATTTTAAGAAGTGGAATAGCGAACACGAAGAATAAGGAGGGCGGTAATCTTGAAAAAGATTTTATTAATTCATACTGGCGGCACCATCGCTATGGAAGAAAACAAATCCACAGGCGGTGTTAATACGAAAGAAACACACCCATTAGAGGCGACTCTCAGAGAACTGTCTGACTTAGCAGAAATTACGGTCAAAGATTATGTGAACTTGCCATCTCCTCATATCACTCCTACACATATGCTGGAGTTAGCGCAATTTATTACCACACACACGAATTCTGATCAGTTTGATGGAATCGTCATCACTCACGGTACAGATACGCTCGAAGAAACAGCTTATGTATTAGATCTTGTACTGCAAACTACACTCCCAGTGATCGTTACGGGTGCTATGCGTTCAAGTAACGAACACGGTTCAGATGGTCCATACAATCTGATCTCATCTGTACGAGTTGCCTGTGAAGATCAATCATTAGGCAAAGGAACACTTGTTGTGTTTAACGACGAGATACACGCTGCAAAAAATGTTACAAAGACGCACACTAGCAACATCGCCACATTTCAAAGTCCTCAATATGGACCGATCGGTATCGTAACAAAACGAGGTGTTCTTTTCCATCACACACCGATTCGTTCAGACTTCTTTCATGTGAAGAATTTTTCAAAGAACGTCGTCTTACTTAAAGCATATGCAGGTATGGACGGCAATTTGATCAAAGCTGCAACAAACTCAGCAGATGGCGTTGTAATCGAAGCATTAGGTCAAGGCAACTTACCTCCAGCAACAGTTCCTGCAATAAAAGAACTTATATCTAATGGAATACCTGTCGTACTTGTATCAAGATGTTTCAATGGAATAGCACAAGACATTTATTCTTATGAGGGTGGAGGAAAACACTTAAAAGAAATTGGTGCGATCTTCTCAAACGGTTTAAACGGACAAAAAGCAAGATTAAAACTAATGATTGCCCTTGAAAACACGAGTGAGCAAGATCAGTTGCAAAGACTATTTCTGCAATAACTTAAATTATTAATAAAAGAGTAAGGTTTTAATCATTAAAATAAATCCCAAGTTATTCCATGCGAACATACAAAAGAACCGACAACTCAAACGTTATCGGTTCTTTTTTCTTTTCTCTATCGTTTCAGCGATCACTTCACCGTGAAATCTTCCATTTTCGATAAAAATCTCATTCGCATTGTTACCTGCAGCAATAACGCCTGCGATAAAAAGTCCTTCGACATTTGTTTCCATCGTTTCTTGAGAAAATGATGGACGGCCGGTTTCTTCATCGATCCCAACACCCATCTTTGATAGAAACGAGTGGTCGGGGTGATAGCCAATCATGGCAAACACACCTTGAAACGGATAATACGTTTGAGACTCGTTGTCCCCTTTCGTCACATACAAGCCGTCTTCTGTTATTTTGTTTACACAGGCATCAAAAGTCATCTTAATACTGCCTGACTTTACACATGCTTCAAATTCTGGGAGTACCCATGGTTTGATGCTAGGTGAATAAGTACTTCCTCTGTAGAAGACGTGAGGACGCGCTCCTGATTTTTGGAGTTCTAGTGCGGCATCGATGGCAGAATTTTTCCCGCCGATCACAGCAACATCTAGATCATAGTAAGGATGGCCTTCTTTAAAATAATGATGAACATGAGGCAAGTCTTCTCCCTCGATGTTCAATCGATTCGGGTTATCATAATATCCAGTTGCGATGATGACATATTTGGCATCGTAACTAATCGTTTCATCTTTACGATTGATTGTTTGGATCTTAAACGTTCCATCAGATTGTTTGGTGACCGATTTTGCTTTTTCAAACGTTCGAACTTGAAGATGATTTCTCTTGACCACTTCACGATAATACGTTAGAGCGTGAATCCTCCTCGGTTTTCTTTGTTCATGAACGAAAGGAAAGTTACCAATCTCGAGTTTTTCACTTGAACTAAAAAATGTCTGATGTGTTGGATATTGATAGATGGTGTTAACTACGTTTCCCTTTTCAATTACACAATACGAGATCCCTTTTTTCTGTAGTGCAAGAGCTGCTGCCAATCCGCAGGGTCCTCCACCAATAATACATACGTCTATATTCACTTTTTTCATCACTCCAAAAGACACTGTTATTCATTTTCTTAGCATGCCAAAAAAAATCTCCTATCATCATATGATAGGAGATTTAGTATGAGTTTGCAAAAATTTAAATCCAGCCTCTGAAGCGTGATGCTTCAGCCATCTTACGAACACCAACCATATAAGCGGCTAGTCTCATGTTTACTTTTCTGTTCATTGCTGTAGTATAAACCGTCTCAAACGATTTTACCATTACTCGTTCAAGCTTTTCTTCAACTTCTTCTTCTGTCCAGTAATAACCTTGGTTGTTTTGTACCCACTCAAAGTAAGATACGGTTACTCCACCAGCACTTGCTAATACGTCTGGAACTAATAGAATTCCTCTTTCAGATAAGATTCTAGTCGCTTCAAGTGTAGTTGGCCCGTTCGCTGCTTCAACAACGATCGAAGCTTTGATCTGGTGTGCATTCTTTTCAGTAATTTGATTCTCAATTGCTGCAGGTACTAAAATATCACAGTCAAGCTCTAAAAGCTCTTGATTTGTTATCGTATCTTTGAAAAGCTTTGTTACTGTTCCAAAGCTATCACGACGCTCAAGCAGATAATCGATATCTAACCCTTCTGGATCAAACAGACCACCATACGCATCCGAGATCGCGATTACTTTTGCACCAGCATCATGCATGAATTTAGCAAGGAAGCTTCCAGCGTTACCGAATCCTTGAACGACTACACGAGCACCTTCAAGCTGGATACCTTTTTTTGCTGCTGCTTCACGGATACAGATCGTAACACCTTTAGCAGTTGCTGTTTCACGGCCATGAGATCCACCAAGAACAAGTGGTTTCCCTGTGATAAATCCAGGAGAATCAAACTCTCTAATTCTGCTGTATTCGTCCATCATCCAAGCCATGATCTGTGAGTTTGTAAATACGTCTGGAGCTGGAATATCTTTAGTCGGTCCTACTAACTGACTGATCGCTCTTACATAGCCACGGCTTAATCTTTCAAGTTCTCTGAATGACATTGTACGCGGATCACAAATGATTCCGCCTTTTCCTCCACCGTATGGCAGATCTACAATTCCTGCTTTTAAGCTCATCCAGATTGATAGCGCTTTTACTTCTGTTTCTGATACATTCGGATGAAAACGAACGCCGCCCTTAGTTGGACCAACAGCATCATTATGCTGGGCACGATATCCTGTAAAAATCTTAGTACTTCCGTCATCCATCTTAACCGGGATTCGAACTGTCAACATACGAATCGGTTCTTTTAATAACTCATAAACTTCGGAAGAGTATCCTAATTTATCGAGCGCATCCGCGATTACGGATTGCGTGGATTGGAGTACATTGTCATTTTCGTGTTGGTTGTCGGATTTTTGGTCTGTGTTATTTTGGGCTGTCATTTGTTTACCTCCCATATTCGTCACCTCTAGAGTTTAGTCAAGCTTCATCGTCAGTATACACCTTTGCATAAGCAAAGAGAAGAGAAAATTAGTGATTTTCACCTAAAAAGTAAACGCTTTCTTAAGTCACGGACTGTTGAGAAAATAGCTAATTTTCTGCCAATATACCTACACGGCATGTCCACTGCCTTTATTATGTACTCCCCACCCCGTTTAAGAGGTGGAGACCACATTCGTTTCTATTCTCACACAATCTGATGTTACTTTTTTAAAGATAGCTCGATTAATTTTTCAATCATTGAAGGATAGTCCATTCCGATCTCTTTAGCCGCATCTGGAAACAGACTTGTCGGCGTCATACCTGGTAATGTGTTTACTTCCAAGATAACAGGTTCTGAACCGTCATGCGGAACAATAAAATCAACACGCGAATACACTTCGCAGCCTAAAACTTCGTGAGCAAGTACGGCTTGTTTTTGCAATTTTGCCGTTGTGCTCTCATCAAGTCTTGCAGGAACATAGTGGATACTTCCACCTTCTGCATACTTAGATTCATAATCATAATAAGCATTCTTTGGCTCGATCTCGACAACAGGAAGTGCTTTGTAGTTGTTATGTTCCCCCATAACGGCTACGGTAACCTCTTTGCCGCTTACAAATTGTTCAACGAGAATCGTATCATCATGTAGAAATGCTTCAGCGATTCCTTTTAAAAGTTCATCATGATTTTGAGCGATCGTTAATCCGATAGTTGATCCTTCTCTATTCGGTTTTACTACAGCAGGAAAATCAAAAGACAGTTCCAGTTGCTTCTCATCATACGATTTTCTATAAAGAACTTTCTCTTTAGCGATATTGATGTCAGCATCTTTAAAGAAGTGTTTGGATTTCGCCTTATCCATAGCGATTCCTGATGCTAAAGCACCTGATCCTACGTAAGGAATTCCCATCATATCTAAAAGACCTTGCAACCTTCCATCTTCTCCATACTTTCCATGAAGTCCTAAAAATACAACATCAGCTTCAAGTTCTAATAAATCTTTAAGTCGCGAAGGGTGAAAGTCAATTCCAATTACTTCATGACCTTTGCTTTCAAGCGCAGAGATGATCTGCTTTCCTGTTGATAAGGATACTTCTCTCTCAGCAGAAACACCGCCATATAATACTGCTATTTTCATCTTAATGGTCACTCCTAGCCCAAAAGTTTATGTATATATTATATTCCCTGCCGTCATATCGGTTCAGTGGATGTGAAAAATATTAATAATCATAACACGTTTTGTCTCTAAATTCACAATGATATATACATGACATTTTCGTTTATGTTCAATCTATATGCTGTTTGAGTTTTTATGACTGTTTTTGTTTAAATTACAGCTGTTGATAGTGGTTAATTTCCGCTCCAGGTTGTTCGCTTTCCATGGGGCGACAACCTTGCGCTCCAATCAACTTGTATTGGAGAGGAATAAATACCGAGTAGTCAACAGTATTTTAAATAAGCTTTTTCACAAAAATAAATAAGGACGCAAAAATTTGCGCCCCTCTCTTTTGCAATTACTTAAAATAACGGTACAGTTCGCTTATTGCATCGGACTTCATTAATTCTTTTCCATACTCAATAACTCTATAGCTCGTAATCGTCGAGGAGCTTCCGAACTCAGCAAGAAGAGCAATGAACAGATCCAGGTCTACTGGATGGACCTCATCTTCTTCAAACTTTAAGTAGAAGTGATTATTAAACGAATACAGAGTACCACCTTTAATCTCTAAAGAATGAAGGCGTTTTGCAAGTAATATAACGTCTTCGAAAGACGAAAACTCGTAGAAAATCTCATCGTTCTCATCTAACGTGACTTGCATCTCTATATAATCTTCATCATATTCTTCTTCAAGTTCATACTCGTTTATTCCTTTTGTAACTATTACGACCATGCCTTGAGCTGGAAGTGAAAAAACTTCAACCGCAATAGGACCATCAGCTTTGAATCCTACCTCATCATCAGCCTCAGTCATCATGTCACGGAAAAGCTGATGAACTTTTGGGATATCCTGCCATATTTCTTCCTTGGAAATACCACGTTCATTCAAATCATCAAAAGTTAGGAAGATTTTTATTTTGTTATAGGTTAACCGTTCTACCCGCATCTCTGGTCCCCCTTACGATCGGCGCTATTATGTCTTAATATCAATATATGAGTTTGCAAAAAGTTGGTGATAAACATCCAACAAATTATAAAACCTATGTTAATTTTTCAGCTTCTGAGCAATCCAGTCGTCCCATTCTAACTTCGTATTACCAATTAGGAATGATTCGTATTTCTCCTGCATTTCTGAAGAGATATGATTGATCGCTGCGCCTCCAACACCAATTGAAGTATTCGGAAATTCTTGTCCCAAGCTTTCTGCCCACTCCAAGGTTTTCTTAGAGTTTTCAGCGATCGTACATGAGAAAAATACCATCTTAGGTTCTACTTCTTTCATCACAACCTCAAAGTCTCTTTTTGGTATTCCATGTCCTAAGTATATAACTTCGAACCCTTTTCTTCTTAAAAACAGTGTAAACATCAGAAGCCCTAGTTCATGCTCTTCATCTAATCCGCACGCAGCAATAACCTTTGGTAAATATGGATCAGATGGAAGCCATTGAATAAGTTGTCCAATCTTACTGCGTAAAAAGGATGAAGTAAAATGTTCGTGTGCAACCGTAATTTTCTGTTCTTCCCAAAGGTGTCCTACGTGTACTAATAATGTACCCAAAATATCAATAATGACTTTTTCCAAATTATACATGCTGAAGGCTTGGCTCAAAAGATCGTTAGCTTTCTTCTCCTGAAAGGATAAAAGAGCTTCTAAAATCAAATTACCCATTTCAGCTGCACGATCCGTATTTTCAATAGAAAAAGGAGCTGCTTCTTTATAAAGTTCCCCATTTTGGGCAACGTCAACCGCTTGACTGATCGTAAAACCTTGATTCACTTTATTCACAAGCCATTTCAGTATGTATACTTGCTCGTCGGTGTAAAGGCGATGGCCAGCTTCATTTCGGTTTGGCTTTACGATTGAATAGCGTCTTTCCCAAGCTCTTAATGTTCCTGCTTGAATGCCGAGCATCTTCGAAACCGCTTTAATGTTATATTTCCCTTCACTAGGCATCCGTTCTTCCTCCAATAAATAGGTTAAGAAGAGTATATCGAATAAAACGTTGTAATGTAAACTTTTTACCGTGTTAGGGTTATCAAATGTGTTTGACTTGGTGCACATAAACGTAAAGGTAAATGTGTAGCTCCATAGCCGTTACTCACTAATAGGATATGTGTCAATTCATGATACCATCCGCCTCTTTTCGCTATGCCAAGCGGCCCAATACGAATTTGTCCTCCATGAGTGTGTCCCGTTAAGACAAGCTGGATGTTATCGGCACTGCTAATACGTTTTGAAATATCAGGATTATGGCTGATTAAAATTCTGCATGAAGATTCGCATTCTTTAAGCGCATCCTCAAGAGAGGCAAAACCTAACGATGTATCATTTACTCCTACCAAATCGATGACATCATCATTTCTTTTTATACTGAAGCTAGTATTGTCTAAAATCGTTGCACCTTCATTCTCAATCGTTGAAGCCAATTGCTTCGTATCCACATCGTAATCATTGTTTCCCCATACAAAGTAAACAGGGCCGATTGCTGAAAGGCGCTTGATATTATCTTCTACCTTCTTCATTGAAACTCCTTTTTCAACGAGGTCCCCACCGATTACAACAAGATCTGCTTTTTCTGATTCTTGTATGATCTTTTCTGAGATAACCCGTTTATGAACATCTGATATAAAAAAGATCTTAAAATTTTCAAATGACTTTGGCAGTTTATCAATTTTGATTGAATCATGAATGACACGATTTCGATGTGCTTCAATATACATATAAAGTAATAGCCCTATACCAGCTATGATGAATAAATAAAAAAAGATCATTGTGCCCTCCTGATCTGGATTTAAATGATCATATCATATTTTCTATAACCGTCCTATGCAGAAAGGATTCGACGTTAATTTTTTGAATATTTAAAAAGATTTGTTGAAAAAATTGTAAATTTCACGTATGATTAATTTACATGATTAACCAAAATAAGAGGAGAGGAAAAAACATCATGACATTAACTAAATTGAAAAATAAATCTCTCGTGACAGACCCAGAGCTGTCTTATAGCATGCGACTCGGACTTCCAATCGAAGTTTATTGTACGGAAAAACACGAAACACTTGCATTCGGAAGAATCGATCATTTTTGTGAATTGACAGTCGTTATTCAAGGTCAGCGCCACGATCGAGAATCTTGTTTATTTTTTGGCTGTCCCTGCCAGTAAATCTCTTTATTTGTGAAGAATATTTATATTGTATTCTTGTTTCATAAATTCGAAAACAACATGCCTCTGGTTCCATTGTTCCTCATCACTCCACCATTCTTCATTACGATCTATAAAATCTTTTCTGATCGCTTCAAAATCGTCGTCAGCTTTTTTGTACTTCTTTTTCATCCAGATCATGTAGAAGCTCGCAAAAATAATAAAACCTGTACAGATCCATACCATTTCATCTGAGAATAACAACGTTAATGGATTTGAAAACCTTGAGGCTGTTGGAAGCTTATAGTAGTAAAGGTAAACGAAGGTTGCTAGTACAACAAAAATCATCGATAATCCCCATTGGTTGATGGCTTTTTTCCACTTGTCTTTCTCAGCTTTTCTATCAACAAGCTGCGCTAGCACAATACTCGTTAGTTCATTAACAAAGGGCTTTATCTTCCAGTGATTTAGAGCATTCATCAGCATAACCTCCTGTACACATAACTATGCCAATACAAGCAGATTCATGCTTTTTAAAAATAGCTTTTACCTTTGTTTAGCCCCTGAAAATGTTTGGTTGGAACAACGACACCAACATTCTTTTTTAAGAAGAGCCCTAGAAAGGTTATTCGTGACAAAAAAAGACCGTCTGGATATTCGAAGCCAGACGGTCTTTATTCTTCGATCTCTACTTGCTCAACACCTTCTCGATCTTCACTTTGAACAGGAATATAAAGGTCTTTTGACCACAATTTATAAGTAAGCGTAATTCCGATCAAAAGTATAAAAGCTGCTAAGAGTAATCGAGTGACTAAAAAAGTTGTTTTTCTCTTTTCTTTGTTAGCGTTTTTTTGTTTTTTTTCATCGTCTCTCTTTTTCCCGTGTACTTCACTTCTAGAAGGCAAAGAATGAGCATGTTGAACAGAAGCGATCGTATTGTCTGCTGTTTTGTTTCTTAAACTCTCTGCTTGGTCATTCTTCATCCCGATCCACACTCCCATTTTCGCTGTCTGTGATATTGTTGTTGCTCTTGTTTTGATTAGCTATCCAGCACCCTGAAATAAAATCGATTAAGAAATGAGCTAAAAAAGGCACCCAGATGTTATCTGTCATCTCATAGATCATACCTAGCCAAAAGCTTAATCCACATACGATACTAAAAAGAACAGGTTTTTTTATATACCGAACATGCAGTACAGCGAAAATCATACTGGTTAAAAACAGCCCTAATAACGATTGTAGGACTCCCCGAAACAACCATTCTTCAGCAAAAGCAATGATTCCTGTGAGGAAAAAGATGTGAATGTAAGAGAGAGAGCCAAATATTTTATCGTTGATTCCACCATCATCTAATGATTGCTCGGGCAACCTCTTCTTTAACTGAATCGATAAAAAAGGAAGAAACAATCCTGTACTAAGTGCAAGCAGCCATTCGTTTACTGAGAGATCAAGGTCATTTAGCACCCAAGGAAATGAAACATTAAAGAAGAATGCAAGAGCTAACGCAGCTATCATAAATAAACTTTGTGAAAAATAGACGTTCAACAAAAGTTCTTTCGGTGTAATCTGATCGATCCAATTGTTTTTTACAGATTTCCTCATCCTTTAGTTGTACACTTCCTGTCTTAAAAGTCGTTTTAGTTCATCTTCCCATAATTCATAAGAAGTGTTAAATGACGCTTGTTTTCCATAAAAATGCGAAAGATCTGTTTCACAATGACCACAGCACATTGAATTTGGTTCAGGTACGGGTTCTCCGAAATATTTCAGCAGTCCGCTTCGTTTACATTCATTATTCGTTGCCCACTTTTCAATCGCCTTTAATGATTCTATTTTATCAGCTTTTCTGCTCTCAATCGTGAATTTTATTTTTGAAATCAACGCATTTTTTTCGTGGACATCAAGATTTTCTTTATGTAGAACGCCTGCTTTTTTCAAGTGATATTCCATGAATCTTTGACCCGTTTCAGAGAGTCCCACAAGTTTCAGTTTTTCTGCATACGTAGTCCCTCTTAACTGAATGTGGTCGGAAAACAAATAATCAACTTGTACAGAATCAGGCAGTTCTTGATCAATAAAATGGTATGGTATCTCAAGATCAGCTGGATGATACAATAGGACGGCAACAGATGGTTCCGTGTCTCTGCCAGCTCTGCCGATTTCCTGAATATAGCCTTCGATCGTAGACGGTGTGTGAAAATGAATTACAAATCTGATGTCCGATTTATTAATTCCCATTCCAAAAGCATTCGTACAAACAATGATGTTCAGCTGGGACTCTAAAAACTGTTTTTGAACAAGAAGTCTTTCATCAGCATTCATGCCTCCATGATAAAAAGCGACCCCTTCTATTTCATGATCTTGAAATCTTTTTACTAGCAGTTCTGCAGCATTCCTTGTATTCGTATAAATAATACCTGGTCCTTTAAGCTGCTGAACTAGATTTACCGCTCGCCCCACTTTTTGATCATGATCATCAAAGCATTCAACAAAGATAGATATGTTCGGACGGTTCACACTATGAATATGTATCTCTGCGTTCTTCATGTCTAGGTGATGAAGGATATCGTTCTGTACTTTATGTGTTGCCGTTGCTGTTAATGCGAGGCAAATAGGATCCCCCATCGCTTTCTTCATATCAGCTAACTCTAAATAAAATGGACGAAACTCATGACCCCATTGTGAGATACAATGGGCTTCATCTACTACGAATAACGACCAACTAACTGACAACAGGATAGAACGGATGTAAGAGTTTTGAAGGATTTCAGGACTCACAAAAACAAACTGATAATCTTGTATTCTTTTTAATATGGATTGTTTCTCACTTTGATCTAAAAAGCTGTTGAGAGCGATCGTCCTCTTAAAACCAGCTTGTTTAAACTGATCTACTTGGTCTTCCATCAATGACACCAAAGGAGAAATGATGAGTGCTCTTCCTTTTAAAAGATGTGCGGCCATCTGATAGATTAATGTTTTTCCTGTTCCAGTCGGCAGCATACCTAACACATCATGACCTGAAAGCAAGTCAGTTATGATCTCTTTTTGTCCAGATCTAAACGATGAAAATCCGTATAACTCTTTAAGCGTTGCTTCCAGTTGCATGTTTTCCACCCTCTTTTGCGAGTACTAGCCTGATTTGAAAATACGAAAGATGAGGAAAGGCATCTTTAAACGGCCGAAGCTTTGTTTCATTCGTCTTACTGTAATATTCTTTCACTTTCAAAAACTCTGTATCACTAATGTAAGGGGTAATCGGAAAATCTTGCACTTCTCTTGCGATCTCTACAAGATGATCTTCTAGAGTACTCAATTTCAGATTTCTAACGATCATGATGTCCTCTAGAGGTTTATTGTTATTTAGCATTTTAAAAGTTAAAGATGCTGATCTAGTTAATGCCGGAGCTTCAGTAAATGAGCCTATTAGAGAGTGCAACATCGGAAAATTCATCTTTTCACTAGCTATCTTGTGTATGAAAGCGTGCAAAATCGCCCTGAAACGGAGTACAGTCTCTTCTTGACTCATGCCCTTTATCCGAGATAATTGCTCGAAGGTACTTCCGATCCTATTGTAGCCAGACAGTTTCTTAACAAATAGATCAGCAATTTGAGTATCATGTTCTAACAACACTCGAGATAATTCACGATAAAGTTTTTCCGCTTGAATTTTTCTCTCTGACTCTGATCTAGGAAACACAGATTTAACTTTTTGTATCACCGAGAAGTCCCTTACAACTGGTGAATAATTAAAATGACCATATAGAGCATTGGAGAGAGCTTGTACATATAACGTGATAGCTTGCCAGCATGTAGACTCTATCGATGCATATTTTAATCCATTTAAATGATTTAAGAATGATAATCTATCATTCTCACGCACAAGAAGTTGTTCACCCTTTTCAGTAAGGGTGTAAACATGATCTTCAGATTCCTTCATATATTCTTCATTTATCAGGCTTTCGATTGATTCAGTAAAAGTGTCATGGGCCATCCCCTTGAAAGCGGCATAATAACGTTCTATACCAAACCATTGACTGTCGGACAAAGATTGCGCCGTTTTCTTACCTGTCACCATATAATAGACGCCTGAGCTTTTTCTACTACCATTTACTTTTCGAAAGATATCTAATAAAACGACATGACAAATATCTATAATAAATCACCACACTTTATCATATAATCTATCTTATCAGATTTAAGGAAATTTAAGAGTAAAAGTGTTATATTAAGAGGAAGATTGGGAATAAAAGATATGACGAGGTCCTAATTTTCTATTGAAATGTAGAGGGATACTTATTACAATATGATTAGTAGACCCTTAATTTAAAATGGCTAAATATGTAAGTCGGTATTTTTTCAATTCCTTAGGAGGTATTCATTATGCCAAAGTATACGATTGTTGACAAAGAAACTTGTATCGCATGTGGAGCATGCGGAGCTGCAGCACCAGACATTTACGATTATGACGATGAAGGAATTGCGTTTGTAACTCTAGACGATAACCAAGGAATCGTTGAAATTCCAGATGTATTGTTAGAAGATATGCAAGATGCGTTCGAAGGCTGTCCTACAGATTCCATCAAAGTATCTGAAGAGTCATTCGATGGTGATGCATTAAAATTCGAATAGTTGTAATCTTACCAGGAACCCTCTTTCATTAGAGGGTTTTTATTTATTTTATTAAGGATGATTCTCATTGTCAATTAGTTTTCTTCATTTTTGAAACCGCTATCTTAAAAATCATAGTTGTACCTATCGTCAGAATGTGATAAATTATCAAAATATTGATGCTATTCATAAAGATAGACAAGGGGTGGAACTGTGACAGCAACCGTATTAGTCTGTGATGGAATAACGAGTGAAGGTGTTGAACCGTTAGTAAAACTTGAAGGTGTTGAGCTGATCTTCGGAAAACTTGATGAAGTTACTCAACCAGAAAACATTCAAGGAATCATGGTAAGAAGTGCTACAAAGATTACTGAAGATGTATTGAATCAGTTGCCCGCACTTCAAATCATTGCACGAGCTGGAGTTGGAGTAGATAATATCGATCTGAACGCAGCGACAAAAAGAGGTGTGCTCGTCGTAAATGCACCTGAAGGAAACACCATTTCAACAGCGGAACACACTTGGGCCATGATGATGGCATTAGTCCGCAACATTCCACAAGCCAATCAATCTGTAAAACAAGGTGAATGGAACCGCAAAAAGTATACGGGCCAAGAACTCTATCAAAAAACGCTCGGTATCGTCGGCATGGGTAGAATCGGCTCTGAACTTGCAAAGCGCGCGAAAAGTTTCTCCATGAACGTACTTGTTTTTGACCCTTATTTTCCGAAAGAAAAACAAAAAGAACTATCCGTTACTTCTGTTGATCTCGATACGTTAATCCAGCAGAGTGACGTTATCACCGTTCATACCCCGCTTACAAAAGATACCCATAAACTATTAAATCTTGATAACTTAAAATATGCTAAAAAAGGTGCGTTTATCTTAAACTGTGCTCGTGGAGGCATCATCGATGAGGATGCTCTTCTACACTACTTAGATAACGAACATCTATCTGGCTGCGCTCTTGACGTTTTCGAACAAGAACCTCCCGTTAGCCGCTCTTTAGTCGATCATCCTAAAGTGATCGTTACACCTCATATCGCTGCATCCACCGTACAAGCACAAAAGAATGTAGCTTACATGGCGAGCGATGAGATCCGATCTCATTTTTTACATCAACCTTTAAAACACGCGGTGAACTTCCCTTCACTATCAAAAGATACGTATGAGAAACTGATTGCTTATTATGACTTCTCAAATCTTCTTGGTTCGTTTACGACTCAGTTCTTTAAAGAACCTGTTTCAGAGATTTCGATCGGTTATGGCGGATCATTATCGGAAACCGATACAACATCACTTACTCGCAGCTTTTTGTGTGGCTTCTTAAAAACAAGATTAGACCGGCCGGTAAACGATGTAAACAGTATGGTGGCTGCAAAGGAACAAGGAATCGTAATCGGTGAAAAACATGGGACAGATGATCATGGTTATCCAAATATCATTCATGTAAAGGTTACAGGTCTGAACACAACGTTCACTCTTTCTGCGACACTTGTTAAAGGCTTTGGTGGCCGAATCATTAAATTGAACGGGTATACGGTTGATTTTGTACCACAAGGATCTCTTCTTTACATCGAACATCGTGACACACCAGGTATTATCGGAAAAGTAGGAGCTTTTTTAGGAGAACGCAACATAAATATCGCAACGATGCACGTTGGACGAAAATCAGCTGGCGGTGAAGCCATGATGGTACTTACATTTGACACGCAACTTCCAGAATCTACTCAGAAAGAGCTCAGAAGCATTGAGGATCTTCTTGTGTGCAAACCTTTAGATCTATAGAAAAGCAAAAAGCTCTGCAATTCATGATGATATACTCCCCTTACAGTAAACAGATTTTTATTTTTAATCTGTCTACCTTTAGGGGAGCATATCAGATTGCAGAGCTTTCTTTATGTGTTTATTATCCTAAATCTACTTCTTTTCTCTCCCCACTTTGAAAAGTCATCAGCTTTTTGTAACCGATCTCTTTTGCAAGCTTTATAGTCGACTCATAATTCTCTCCAACTTGGTGCGGTTCATGAGCATCTGAAGAGAGTACGATCGGTATCCCCTTTTTATAGCAAAGAGACAGAAGTTCAGGTTCTGGATAGATTCGTCCTACAGGTTTTCTTAGACCTGCAGATGAGATCTCTACACATGTTTTTGAGTCTTTTAACGCATCTGTAATGCGCTCATACTGTTCTAAAAGAAATTCTTGATCAGTCGGAACATATTTAAAGATCTTGACTAGATCGATATGTCCAACAATGTCAAATAGGTTTGATTCTGCAAGTGTTACAATTTGATCATAATACGAACGATACGTTTCATAAAGATCACGACGGTCCCATTCTTTTCGGTATTCTGCAAGGTCTATCCCAAAATCATCGACCCAATGCACAGATCCGACCACGTAATCGAATGGATAGGATTTTATAAATGCTTCCATCTCAGCATGCCGTCCCGGCGTATAATCCATTTCAATCGACATGCGGACGTCCATTCCTAAATGATCTGCACGCTTAAACAGATTTACATAATCGTCCATCTTGTAAAAACGTCTTTCTTCCATCCATGGTTTTGATACGATGTTTTTTGTTTCATAAAAGTGATAAGCGTGTTCAGAAATCCCAAACTCTTGTATTCCCTTCTCTTTTGCGGTGTCTACAAATTGTTTTAGATAATCGATCGTCAATGTCCCTTTTTCGAGATGAGAATGGTAATCTGTTAGCATATTAATCTCCTTTTTAAAACGTTTTACCATATGTACCATGAAATCCTTGTTCGTTCAAGTGTTTATGCTCCCAACTTCCCTCCTATAAATAAGACGCTTAAGCACATCATCAAAAAAATCACAGCAAAAAAACGGTTCAGATAGTCTCGCATTTTGTCCTCCTAGGTAAAAGTAAATCAACTTTATCATCCTATTCAGCTTTTCAACTTTTTGAACCGGTTTTTAAAGAAAAGGCTCAACTAAAGTTCATTGTTGAGTTTTCGCTTTGGGAACTTACTAAATCTGCTCTATAAACATCATTCTTATCTAATGAGGCAGGATAATGAACTCGAATAAAGAAGTTTGATAAAGAAAATAACTACAAAAGGGATGTAGAGCATATGGACATACTACTCTGGATCACGATTGGTTTTATAACAATTGGATTTGTTGTTCTTACTTCTATGAAAAAAGATATGGAAAGTAAGCTCGCGTTTATTACAGGAAAAATGGAAAACGAGGAAACTTCAGCAAAAGCTAAATCCATCATTTGGTGGATCGTAAGTGCCACAGCTTGGGGAATAGTGAGTATACTTCTTATTGTTTGGTGTTTTCATCATAACTTTGGGTAATTGTTAGCTTCTATACAGAATATCACGAAACAGAACTTCCAAATGATACGAAGTTCTGTTTTTTTTTCAACATTAAACTTTAAGAGAGCTAAAAAAGCTCCCTATTCAAAGGCAGCTTTTTGACTTCCATCTTTATTAATATAATTTTCCATCACATAGAGAAGTGGTTTGTAAAGTACGATGAAGAACACCACGTTACCAATCGCATGATTTAGATCAAATGGGAGGCTCGCCAAGTAATACGGCCAGAATTTCTGCATGATGATTCCACCAAAGAGAACAGACATGATGAAACCAAACAAAAAGCCACAGAATCCTGCATAGATCGGGAGCAACAGCCAAGGTATGTTATGTCTGTATTTGCCTAAATATGCGCTCATAACGGCTATCAATCCCCAGGCAAACATCTGACCGAACGTCCACAGACCATGCCCTAGAAAAAGATTTGTTGTTATCGTGCTTAATATAGCAAGTAACAACCCTTGCACAGGACCGAGTACGAATGAAGCAAGAATGAGTATCGTCGTATTCGGCTGAACATTGGGTATCATTGAGAAGGTGATTCTGCCTACTGTTAATATAGCAGCAAGTAAGGCAATGATCGTAATTCGTTTGACTGTCAGCTTATTCATATTTGTGAAGATCAAATTCTACGACATCGCCAGGTTTTAACGTAATATCCTTAGCACCCTTCATCGCTTCTTCACCGTTTACAGAAAAGAACCAAGATGTTTTGTCCTGTTCGCTTCCAGCCACTCCTTCAATACTGCTTATAAAAGCACCATCGTATTGTGTCTCAATCTTAAAGTTATCTTGCATCACGTCCATGATCGTCACATCTTTTGCGATATCGATTTTCTTTTCCTTAACTTTTTCTTTGCCGTTATCTTTTGTAATCTGAACCGTTACTTGTTCTTTCTTCGTTTCTTCTTGTTTCGGCTGATCAGCTTTTTCTTTCGTTTCAGTCGTTCCACAGCCCACCAACATCATCATCATTGTTGCTAATACTAAAAGTAATTTCTTCATGATTAACCTCTTTCTGTTATAAAAACACTTTGTTTGATACTAAATTTACTTCACGCAACTAAAAAAATCCCCTTCGGCTACGAAGGAGATTAATAGTATACAGGCAGAAAACAGCAACCTGCCCCGGTACTGTTAAACACCCCCCTATCCTCGTAGGTCATGTCATGTAACAAACAGGCAGGTCTCCTGGCTCTTGATCATCGTCTCCTAACACCTTCCCGTTTTCACAGTGGCGATATTATAGGATTCTCACAATTACAGTGGCGGGACCGCAACGGCATCTAACCGTTTTCCCTATTAAGCTCGTCCAACAAAGGACTGCACCTGTTTAACACGTATGAAATTTTATGAAATCACAATTCCTATTATAAACATATTGGAGAAATTTGTGAAATCCTTTTTTAAAACTGCTATTGTTCCTTATGAAACAAGATTAATCGGGACGTATTGCTAATTTATTTCAACGTTCGCGGAATAACGAAAGAAAATGTCGTGCCTTCATTATTCTTGCTGTGAACGCTGATCTGACCACCATGTGCTTCTACGATGTTTCTTGCTATGGCAAGCCCAAGACCCGTTCCACCTGATTTCCCTCTTGTTCTTGCTTTGTCCCCTTTATAAAAGCGTTCGAAAACAAATGGCAGATCTTCTTCTTTTATACCCGTTCCATTATCTTTAACGAAAAACTTCACGTTCTGATCGCTCACATCTACAATAAGATTTACAAACCCGCCTTGAGAAGTATGACGAATCGCATTGTCGATCAAATTGGTTAAGACTTGCTCAATCCGGTCTGGGTCGATGTCCATCTCCTCTTGCAAACTTTTGAGATTTTTCTTAAATTCTAGATTTAATTGAATCTCTCTGTCTTTAGCAGGCCCTTGAAATTTCCGAACGATTCTTTCTGCGAAAGGAATGATCGGAAGAGAGCTGTAATGAAGCTTCATGTGACCTGCTTCTAATCTTGCAAGATCGAGGAGTTCGTTAACAAGTCTTCCCATCCGTTTCGATTCGTCTAAGATGATTCCTGCTAGTTCTTTCTTCTCTTCTTCAGATTCTGCAATATCATCTACGATCGCTTCACTATATCCTTGCAGCATAGCGATCGGCGTCTTTAATTCATGTGAAACGTTCGCAACAAAGTCTTCTCTAAGCTTGTCCATTCGTCGTTCTTCTGTCATATCACGAAGTACAGCTACTGCTCCACGAATCATAGATTGGTCATATAGTGGTGTCATAACGACGACCCACGAGCGGCCTTGTATCGCGATCTCTGTCATCTGTTCACTCTCAAGTGCAACAACTTGCCCAAAGAGCTGTTTGACCGTCTCAGGAACGTTTCCGTTGACCTCTGTCTTCATGCCTGATTCGTAATAAAATGCCTGTAGGAATCGATCAGCAGGAGGATTTGTAACCAGTATGTTCATTTTTCTATCAAAGGTGATCACACCATCAGCCATCGAACTTAAAACACTTGTTAACTGTTCTTTTTCTTGATTCAATGCTGTGATATTGTTTTTTAACTGTCTGCCCATACGGTTAAACGTCATGCCAAGTTCGCCGATCTCATCATGCGTTAAAATCGGCACTTTCATATCAAACTCACCTTTTGCTACAGACGTCGCTGCTTCTCTCATCCTTCTTAGTGGTGCCGTAATTCGAGTAGATAAGAAAAACGCAAAGATCGTAGTTAAGATGATCGCGATCCCCGCTGCTAAAAAGATGAGATACTTTGTATGGTTCGTTGTTTTTTCCACATTCTCGATGGATTGATAGACGTAAACGGCTCCTGCATTTTCTCCCGATCCATAAGGTTCACCGTAGATGATCATCGTTTGCATCGTCTCATCATTTTTATTCAGAACGGGAAAATCTCCGTTTACGTAGATCTTTTTTTCACTCTCTGCGACAGTAGATAACTGATCATTCTCTTTGAAAACAGAAACTGGGATATAAGGTGCATCATCGTAAGAATTCTTAGACATAAAGGATTCCTGATTTTCGTCTATGATCATGATAGACATGGAATATGCTTCAGCCATTTCACTTGTGATGCGTATTGCTTCTTCCTTGTTCTCATCGCTTTCCATAATCAACATCACTCGATCAGCCATCTTCGTTAATTGTTCTTTGGCTTGATCATCGTAAAACGATTCAAAAAACTGCGTAAGAAGAATGGTGAGCAGGGTTAAAACGACCGAGACTAATAAAAGTATCGTTATCCAAAGTTTACCAACTACACTTCTCCAGATCATTCATTCCCAACCTCAAATTTATATCCTACTCCCCAAACGGTCGCGATCATGGATGCTGCATCCGGTGAGACTTTGTTAAGCTTTTCTCTAAGTCTTTTCACATGTGTGTCAACTGTTCTAAGATCACCAAAGAATTCATAGTTCCAAACATCTTTTAGCAATTGTTCGCGCGCATAGACTTTATCTGGAGTCTTCGCTAAGTAGTACAACAACTCATATTCTTTCGGTGTTAAGTTGACTTCTTTTCCGCCAGCTGTTACACGGTGAGCATCGTGATCGATCGTAAGGTGCTTAAACACAACAACGTTCTTTGCAACCGTTTCGGTTTGAAGAAACTTCGTCGGTGACGACCTTCTCAACAACGCTTTTACTCGTAGAATGACTTCTCTTGGACTGAACGGCTTCGCGATGTAATCGTCCGTACCTGCTTCGAATCCTTCTATGCGATTAAGCTCTTCTCCTTTAGCTGTCAACATGATTACAGGAGTCGCTTTCTTTTCTCTTAACTTTTCACAAACCTCAATGCCATCCATACCAGGAAGCATAAGGTCGAGCAATATGAGATCAAAATTGATGGATACTGCCATCTGTAGCGCATCCTCACCGTTTTCGGCTTCATGAACTTCGTAGTTCTCTCGCTCTAGATACATCGTTAATAGTTTTCGAATTCTTTCTTCATCATCAACAACTAGAATTTTAGCTTCTGTATCCATATTCAATCCTCCACATAAAATCAGTTAAACAAGATTTTTTCCTGTCTCTATCATACATGAAACCAAGTACACTAAACAAACCGGACATGCTGTCTATCTATTTTCTTTTAAGTATGTATCAAAGTTGTTTCTTAAAAGTAGTTGATTTCCGTTTCAGGTGCTCGCTTTCCGCGGGGCAGGCGGTGAGCCACATTCGTTCGTTTCACTCTTAAGTGTCTCACCTGCCCGCCTATCCCGCAGGAGTCTCGCACCTTCCACTCCAATCAACTGTCTAAGAAGACAAGGATTTTAAAAATACAACCGTTTAGACAAGAGCGCTTTTAAAAAAGTCTCTCTAAAGAAAGAGAGACTTTAAAATCATTATGCGTATGAATGCAATCCTACAAGAACAAGGTTTACCGCGATCAAGTTAAATGTAATGATCCAGAACCCTAACACACAAAGCCATGCAGACTTTTCTCCGTGCCAGCCCCTTGATAGTCGTAAATGAAGAAAAGCGGCATAGAACAAGAACGTGATAAGAGCCCAAACTTCTTTTGGATCCCATCCCCAGAATCTCGACCAAGCTTGCTGAGCCCATATCATAGCAAAGATTAGTGCTCCAAGTGTAAAGATAGGAAAGCCGATCGCAACTGCTCGGTAGCTGATCTCATCCAGAAGATCTGGTTTCATCTTAACTTTTGTCTGAAGAGCTGCTGCTATTCTTTTTCTTAAAATCAGACGAAGTAAGCCATAAAGGATTCCTCCTGCTAAGAGAGACCAAATGAACGTATTCAACTTAACAGAAGCATCAACACCGTTCATCCAAGATGGCGTTGAGAATAGTGGTCCAAACGAATCGTCCAGTTGCTCTCCGTTACTTGGACCTGCAATGGCAGGCATATCATAGACGACTTTAACTGCCTGATTGTTATCATCCATCATTTCAAATGTCGTTTCATATCCAGCACCTTTAAAACCGATCGAAACAAAGATGAATCCAACAACCGCAATCAAACTGTAAAGAATAATCTCTAACCATAAAGTCTTTTTAGACGAGACGGTCTGATCAACTGTACGGATTAAATAAATGAGTCCTGATACGAAAGAGATCGCAAGGATTCCCTCTCCGAGTGCCGCTGTTGTAACATGGATCTTCAGCCAGTCACTTTGAAGGGCAGGAATAAGCGGAGAGATATCTCTTGGAAACATACTGGCATACGCGATAACAAGAACAGCAATAGGCATCGCGAAAACGCCTAGACCGTTCGTTCGATAGATGATGTATAGAATAATGAATGCAAGTACCATCATCATGCCAAAAAAGGTAGTGAACTCAAACAAGTTACTTACAGGGGCATGTCCACTTGCCATCCACCTTGTAATAAAATAGCCTAGTTGAGCTGCAAAACCTACACATGAACTTATGAACCCTATTTTTCCCCACTTTTTTGTATGAACAGCATCTTTTCCTTTTTTATCTGAAATAGACATTGCAAAGAATAGAGTAGAGAACAAGTAAATAATAAATGCACTATATAAAAGTGTACTGCTGATTTCAGCCATCATTAACCCTCCCGCTTGAACAGCATTACTTTGAAGCTGTTTCTTTTTCTTCTAAAGGTGTGAGATTGGTCTTATCAGACAGAAATTCCACATCTTTTTTCAAGCCATACCAGTTCTTATTCGTATGAGCGGCAGCCCATACCTCACCTGCATTTTGTTTGATCCAAATTCTTCTATAGTTCCAATATAAACCTTGTGTAACACCTATCATAAAGATGATTCCACCAAGCGCGATAATCCAAAGTGTATGGTCTTTTCGGACTGTAAGCGCCGTTAAATCTTTCGTTTCTATACCAGCGAATGACATTTTAAACTGGTTCTCACCAGAATCTATGTTTTTCTGAATCCCAACAAACGCTTTTTCTCCGTCAGGTGTTTTTGGAGAATACATGGAGAAAACAAACGCTGGATTATCAGGCAAATTATTAACGGTTGATGGCTGGTTCTGGTCGTTTAAGACGAAGTTCGGAAAGTATTCTTCAATCTTAACTTTATAACCTTTCCCAAGGTCATACTCTTTTTTAGGGTCGTGAAGATCTACTGTTAACTTACCAAACTTGTTACCCGTTGCTTTTTCTTCAAGTTCGAAACTCATCTTGTAAAACTCGTTAAGCTTAAAATCCGTTTGATAAAGAGCAAACGAGTTGAACTTAAACGGTTCATTCACTCGGATTTCACCATTCTTAACTTTTACAAGCTCTGGCTCGGCTCCGATCGTATGGTTTTCTTTTGTTTTATAGAGAGTTACGTTACTTTGATAGTTTTTTGCGACTTCTCCATCAACAGAGCTTAGCGCACTATTAAACTTCTTTTCTTCCTTATCATACATCTCAAGAATGAAATCATTGTTCTCCAGATAATATTGCCCATCTTCGGTTGAAGTGCCAGGGATAGAAGCTTTCTCCCCTTCTCGAACCCATAATATATCGTCAACATACATACCTGGAAAGAATCGAAGCATCGCACCAGTTAAAAAGATAATCAGTCCAACATGGTTTACATAAGCACCCCATCTCGAAAACCGTCCCTTTTCCGCAAAAAGGTTACCATCCTCTTCTCGAACTTTATAACGCAAAGATTCTAACGTGTACTTGATCTCATCAAGTTCGACATCATTGCTTTTTGAGAACAAACGCTGATTCTTCATGAATTGATCATGTCGCGTGACTCTTTGTGTCTTTAATGCTTTATAGAGCGGTATACCACGATCAAGACTGGCAATAATGATGGATAGACCTAGCATTCCTAGAAGAAGAATGAACCACCATGATCCATAAAGGTTATGAAACCCTAACAAATAATAGATAAGTCCAAACGTTCCGTATTCGCTTTCATAATGTGTGGCAGGATCAACATTAGGAGGTATGAACGTTTCCTGCGGAAAAATGGTTCCGATTGCCGCTGCTACTAAAATAATAACAATGAGCCAAACTCCGACTTTAACAGACGAAAAGAAGTTCCAAATCTTATCCACAAACGTTTGTTTATAGGTTTGAGATCGTCTAGCACTTCCTTCATACCTCATGCTTGATAGTACTTCAACATCTTGCTTCAACGGTTTACCGCAGGCTTGACAAAGACTTGTTCCGTATGGGTTAGAGTGGCCGCATTCACATGTTATCGTTTGCATCATTTCACCCCGTTACGGCTTTATTTTTTCCATAAAGGAAATAATTTTTTTCTCTGATAATGATTCACTCGTCCGTTCAACTACTTTTCCGTTCTTATCAATCAAAATGGTAGTCGGAATCGGTCCTATACCGAATGCTTTTGTTACTTCTCTTTGCTTGTCCATCGGAACAGGAAAGCTCATACGATATCGATCAACAAAATTTTTAACGGATACGTTCGTTTCACTGACGTTTACTGCCAATATTTCTACACCTTGATCTTTGTATTTTTCATACTGCCGTTGCATATAAGGCATCTCTCGTTCACACGGTTTACACCACGTTCCCCAGAAATTCAAGAAAACACCTTTACCACGGTAATCTTCTAACTCTACTTGTTTGCCATTCAAATCGGTTAGTACAAAATTTGGAGCCGTATCGCCTTTACTTATGTATGTACCTGACTCTTCATTCATACTGTTGTAGATCGTGTAACCGACCGCAACAACTAAAATGGCAAGCAGAGCAGAGCGAAACCACAACCTATTTTTTTTCAAAATCCATCCGCTCCTTTAAGCCGCTTCCATTTTACTATAACTTGAAAAAAAAGCCTATCTACGGCTTTTTTTTGACGTTTGTGTGACAGCCAGATTTCTTAGCTGTTTGATTTCATGTGGAGTAAGTTCTCTGAACTCACCAGGATTCAGGCCTTTAAGATCTAAATAGCCGTATCTTTCACGCTTTAATTTCATGACAGGTGATCCGATCGCTTCTAACATACGCTTGACTTGACGGTTCTTTCCTTCATGAATCGTAAGCTCGATGATAGCAGTTCCCTTTTTCTTATCGATCGATGTTACTTTCACTTTCGCAGGAGCAGTCATTCCGTCCTCTAAGCGAATTCCTCGTTCGAGTTGCTTGATTCTCTCTCTTGAAGGAATTCCTTTTACTTTCGCAATGTACACTTTATCAAGCTGATAGCGTGGATGCATAAGTACGTTCGCAAACTCACCATCGTTTGTCATGATGATCGCGCCTGTCGTATCATAATCCAATCTTCCAACAGGGAATACACGCTGTTCGATAATATCTCTAAAATAATCAGCTACTACTTTTCTTCCCTTATCATCAGAAACCGCCGTAATCACACCAGAAGGTTTATACATCAAAAAATAAACGGGTTGTTCCCGTTGAATTTGAATCTCATTCACTTCAATCTTATCTTTTGTACCTACTTTTGTGCCGAGTTCGGTCACTACATTTCCGTTCACTTTCACTTTGCCTTCACGAATTAACTCTTCCGCTTTTCTTCTGGAAGTTACGCCGCTTTGGGCAATTACTTTTTGCAATCGTTCCATGATTTCACCTCATGTCTCATCATACCTTCATTATTCGTAATTCTCAACCTCAGTAAACGTAAAAAAGAGCCATAACGGCTCTTTTTTGTCGAATTATGAATAAAACAATAGAGAGATTACAGCTATAGATGCTAAAAATCCGATCAGATCGGCTAATAATCCTACTTTTAACGCGTATTTCATCTTTTTTATACCAACTGCTCCAAAATAAACAGTCAGTACATAAAACGTTGTATCGGTACTTCCTTGTATCGTAGAAGCAAGTCTTCCGATAAACGAATCAGGACCATGTGTTGCAATTAAATCTGATGTCATCCCAAGAGCGCCAGTTCCTGAAATCGTCCTCATAAGCCCTAGCGGAACCACCTCTGCTGGAATATGAAACAATGAAAATAGCGGACGCATCGCCATCATGACATAATCCAAAGCTCCAGATGCGCGAAATACCGAAATGGCAACAAGCATGCCGACTAAAAAAGGGATAATGTTAATCGCAATCGAGAAACCTTCTTTTCCACCTTCTACAAAAGTCTCATAAGTTGGCACTTTTTTATAAGTGCCATATAAAAGGATAAAACCGATCAAAAATGGGATAAACCATATGGAAAAGGATTGAACGATCGACATCTATTTCCCTCCCTTAGGTAAAGAGCGGTAATAATAATATCGATCTATTAATATAGCACCCACCGTTGAAATCGCAGTCGCGATCAATGTCGGTGCAACAATATCAGTCGGCGAAGCCGAGTTATAGCTCATCCTGATCGCGATGATCGTAGTGGGGATGAGCGTTATGCTTGATGTATTTATCGCAAGAAGCGTTATCATCGACCGGCTGGCTTCATTTTTTCCGCCATTTAATATTTTTAGCTGTTCCATCGCTTTAATTCCCATTGGTGTTGCAGCATTTCCGAGTCCAAGCAGGTTAGCTGCCATATTCGATAGAATGTACCCTTGAGCCGGGTGATCTTTTGGAATATCTGGAAAAAGCCGTTTAACGATCGGGCGAAACAACACAGCTAATACTTCCAATAAGCCGCCTTTTTCTGCAATCTTCATAATACCTAACCAGAATACTAAAATACTAATCATACCAAAGCTTAAAGTGACTGCTTCTTTCGCACTCGTAAAAATTGCTTCGTTTACTTTATCCATCGTGCCGTTGATTCCTGCCACAATGAAGCCGATCACCATCATTCCTACCCAGATGTAATTCACCATAGGCGAGTGTCTTCCTTAGCTATAAAGAATAACTTGTTGAATATGCTTTTAAATGACGACCAGAGACCTCCCTGATCAGGTTTGATCAATGCTTTGCCATCATAATAAAGAGGAAGATCAGCAATTCTCGTTTCCTTTAAATCTACGAAATACCTACCAACAGGTTTAGGAACTTTTTCTTTTTCCCACTTGCCCGATTTTGGGAGCTCATATAACTGGATGGAAGAAGAGATCTGTCTCATCTCTTCTTTTTGCAAAGGGTACATGAACGTTCGAGCAGCTTCTACTTTTCCTTTATACCCTTTATCTTTGATGCCGGAAATTTCCCCTTCTTTAATCAGCTCTGTCATCTTAAAAGAATGAAATCCCCACTCAAACAAATTCCGATGATCGTCCCAGTCGTTAGGATCGTTTAGTGTAACAGCGATCAGTTCCATTCCGTCTTTTTCTGCAGTTGATACTAAGGTTCGTTTTGCACGTTTTGTATATCCGGTTTTGCCGCCAGTAGAATACTCATAAAGCTTTAACATCTTATTCTTATTCCGCCACACTCTATCCCATTTTTCACCGGTTTGTTCTGATCTGTAAACCTTCGTTGATGACACATCTTTAAACGTATCATTGTTCATGGCATACTTCGTTAATATGGCCATATCATAAGCGGTGGAATAATGATCTTCATGTGTGTCGAGTCCATGTGGATTCCTAAAACGTGTATGTTTCATTCCGATCTCTTCTGCTTTTTGATTCATCAAATAGGAAAAGCCATCTAAACTTCCTCCTACATGCTCAGCGATTGCAACTGCAGAATCATTTCCAGACCGAAGCATCAATCCATAGACTAAATCTTTTAGTGGGATCTTCTCTCCTGGCTTCAAGTATAGAGATGATCCTTCTGTTCGCGATGCAGCTTCCGTAATGGTAACCGTATCATTCATCTTTCCTGATTCTATTGCAAGGATAGCGGTCATGATCTTCGTGATACTTGCTATTCTCATCGGCCGATGTTCATTACGACCATACAATACTCTTCCAGATGATTGCTCCATCAACACAGCAGCATTTGCTGACACACCGGGTTCAGCTTTTGCTTCTTGCGGGAATGCAGCAAGGATTAGCATACAGATCATAACGAGGAGCAGAGGTTTTCGTTTTAGTGTTCGTTTCATTCATAATCCCGCCCTTTACGTGTTTTGTAAAAGTTTATGCAAACAAGGACAGGTTATGAATGGGATTTACTTCCGCTAATTATTGGGAAGGAAAAAAACGCTGTTTTTGACCATGGCTTTTTTCGTAGTCTGTCAGTTCCATGAGAGCTTTTTCTTCAGCAGGTATCCGCACCCTTAACATGAAGATATTTAATACAGTGAAAAGGATAGCCGTAAAATAAGCACCAAAAATTAGTGGCATGACTAAGAGTTCCAAAGAGACAATCGTATAATTGGGATGTCTCATAAAACGATATGGACCTTTAGCTACTACATTCGCACCAGGTAATAGAATAATCTTCGTATTCCAAAACTCTCCTAAAGACGATATCGCCCATACACGAATCACTTGTGCCATTACAAACAGAAGAAATGGAACAATCCACCAGCTAGGCGGCTGTGCATTAAACACGTATACTTCTAAAAAGAAAACAACAAAGAACGCAACGTGCATAGACACCATCCACTTATAGTGATCACTCCCTGCTTCTACTGCGCCTTTACTCAAAAGCTTCTTTTCGTTAGATTTAGCGATCCTTACTTCTGCTAATCTCTGTATGATAAGAAAACCCCAAAATAGAAGAAACCAGTTCATCTATTTCCTCCATTCCACTAAAAGAAGTTCAGAAGAAAAACCTGGCCCTAATGCGGCCATCACACCTAGATCTCCTTCTTCTTTTGCAGTTTGCATAAAATTTTTCAAGACATAGAAAACAGTGGCAGATGACATATTTCCATTTTCCCTCAATACATCTCTTGAGATATCTGTTTTCGATAACGGAATCCCGAGCGCATCCACGTATGCTTGTAAGACTTTCTTTCCTCCAGGATGAGCGATGAAATGTTTAATCTGTTCTCCGACAAGCTGATTTCGGTTTAAGAACTCATCAACGTTCGGTTTGAGCCACGTTCGGATAACGTTTGGAATATCCCTTGAAAAGACAACATACAAACCTGTGTCCTTTACTTCCCACCCCATCACATCTTCAGAATGAGGCTTCAATGTGGACATCGTATCTTTTATGTAAGGTGATATTTCTGATGTTTTGCCAGTACCGGACTCATCACCGCATATTAGCGCACAAGCAACTCCATCGGCAAACAAGGATGTTCCTACTAAATTGCTCTTGGAAAGATCTTCGTGCTGAAATGTTAGTGAACAAAGTTCTACACTTAGAACGAGGACGTTTGATTTTGGATATGCTTTACAATAATCGTAAGCTCTAGAAAAACCTGATGCACCACCAGCACATCCTAATCCCCAGATGGGAATCCTCTTTGTATGTGATGAAAATGGGAGAATGTTCATGATTCTAGCTTCAATACTTGGAGTGGATAGCCCAGAACTCGAAATGTAGAAGATGGCATCAATATCTTCATAGGACACGTTGAGGCTTTGATCAGACAAGACCTTTTCGATACATTCTGCTCCTAAATTTGATGCAAAGTCTATGTATAAATCATTTTTCTCTTGAAAACTTCTTTTTTCCTTAAACCAATCTATAGGCATCGCGAAATAGCGTGACTCGATCTCACCATTCTGAAATACTTTGAGCAAACGTTCGATATCTGAAAACGCGTCTTGAAATAGATTTCGTGCAAAATCCATTGTTTGATCTTGAGAAAGTTTATGAGGGGGATTTATTGTTTCCACTGCTGCTATTCTTGGCAATTGATCTCTCTCCTTCGGCTGCATATCCTTTTTTAGTAATTTACCCTTAAATTGCCTTTTAAAACGGTAACTTAAAAAGATTACTCTGTTTTTAAGTAAACTTCTCAGTTGATGGAAGTAATTGATATCTACTCCAGGTTGCTTACTATCCATGCCACTTTGCGCCCCTCATATGGCAAACATTAAGCTCACACTTGCATAGGAAGAAAAAAATAAAAACAAAAAAACAGCCTAGATTGAATTTTAGGCTGTTTACTTTGTTATTTGTTTTAAAGTATTGAGATGTGAACTTAGCAACTCTTCGTTTGGTTGGATGAAGAGTTTTTTAAATTCTTCATAGTTGTTGATATAGCTCCGTTTGCGCTTTTGGTATGCCGGGTCCTTAAGCAATGCGGTGAGTGCTGCAATCTCTGTTATCTTATAGAATCTCAAGTAATCTTTCCAAAAGTCATGATGTGTTAATTCCTCTTGAAGTTTCTCTTCAAAATAACGTACATAAAGAAGATGAAAAGTTTGTATTTTTCCGTTACATTCATAGGTCACTTCTGAACGGTTAAAAAAATCCTCAGATGTATTCGGCTTTTCTTTTTCTAACTCCATACCATCAATATGCTGAATCAACAATGCATGACTCCCCCTTGTTATTCGTCAATAGATAGTGATTCCTGAAATTTTGAAAAGAACAGGTCTGCTTCTTGTTCTACATTCTCTTCCTGAATGTTCTCAGGAAGAGGAGGCAGCTCTTTTACACTTTGCAAACCAAAATGTTCTAGGAATGCTTTTGTTGTACCATACAATATAGCCCGTCCCGTTCCTTCTGCTCTTCCAACTTCTTTCACTAATCCTTTAGCAGATAGTGTCTGTAACGGTTTTTCCGTTTTTACACCTCTTACTTCTTCGATCTCTGACCTAGTAATTGGCTGTTTATAGGCAATGATCGCTAGTGTTTCAAGAGCAGCTTGAGAGAGTGTCGCATGACCAGGCGTTTCAACAAGACGCTCATAAAAGGCAGCATGTTCCGGTTTTGTTACAAATTGAAGGGATCCCGCATATTCAACAATAGACATCCCTCTTTCTGGTGAAGCATAACTTTGTTTCAACTCTTCGATGATGGGATCAAGTTCTTTGCTGTCGATCTCCAACACTTGAGCGATTTGTTTTCTGTCGATTCCTTCATCACCACTGACAAAAAGCAAACCCTCTACAATCGCTTTATATTCATTTCGTTCCAAATCGTATTACTCCTCTAACATCGTTATATAAATTTCACTAAAATGATCTTGTTGTTCGCAATTTATTGATTTAACTTTCATAAGTTCTAATATTGCAAGAAATGTAACAACAACATGTTCCCTAGTGCTCTTATCAAAAAGGTCTGTGAACTTTTTTCGTCCGCCTACAGAAAGAAGCGAGGATTTTATTTGTTCCATTCTTTTTTCGATCGGAATCTCTTGCCGTTCGATGGTCGTTTGTCTCGGTGCTCGCGTTACCTTTTCTTGAAAGACTTTTTGCATCGCCTGCAACATATCATACAGCGTTACGTTGGTCACCTGTTTTGCCGATTCTTCTTTCTCAAACTGTGAGAGGTCGGCAGGCTGCCGTGTGTATATTAAGCTTCTTGCTGATTCTCTTTCTTTAAGTTCATCAGCAGCATACTTGTACTTTCTATATTCAACGAGTCTTCTTACTAATTCATCTCTTGGGTCTTCTTCCATCTCGAGTTCCATCTGATTCTCAAAAAGCTCTTCTTCATGCTTTGGTAGCAGCATCTTGCTTTTAATGGCAAGAAGAGTAGCTGCCATAACTAAAAATTCACTTGCTACGTCCAGTTTTAGTTCTTTCATCGTATGTATATATTGAAGGTATTGCTCAGTTATGATGGCTACCGGGATATCATAAATATCCACTTCGTAGGTTTGTATCAAATGAAGCAGTAAGTCGAGCGGACCTTCAAATCCATCAAGCTTCACACTATATTGCATAACATTTCCCCAGTTTTTCAGCGATTTTGTATTATAAAATTATATCATATTTTGCGTGGTACGCGGCTTGTTTTTATTCATGCTATGCATATGGTAAACTTAAAGTCGAGCTTATTAAGGGGCGTGAACGACTAGTGACTTATCCAAAACCATGGATTGAATACTTGGTGCATTTTCATAGAGATCAAGATTACTTTGAGTGTCACGAAGTGCTTGAGGAGCATTGGAAGGACGAGGGCATGAAAGGCGATCTGTGGCCGGGACTGATTCAGCTTGCAGTGGCTCTTTATCACCATCGGCGTGGCAACAATAACGGAGCTAAACGAATGATCTTGAGTTGTAGAGTGAAGCTGCAAAAAGAAGAAGCAGCACTGAAAGAACTCGGAATAGAAGTTGAACCTTTTTTTGAACTACTCGATAAAAGCATACAAAAAATCGAGCAACAGCAACCTTTTGAGTCGATAGCTCTTCCACTGTCAACTGATCTATTGAACGTATGTTTATTAAAAGCTAGTGTGACTGAAGAAGAGTGGTCTTTAACAACTGGAGTGGATGAAAACATCGTTCATAAGCACTCTTTAAGAGACCGTTCTACGGTTATTGATGAACGAAATAGACAAAAACTCATGAAAAACAGAAATGTATAATTGCCTAAAACATAAAAAAAAGCTTCGGAGTAATCCGGAGCTTTTCTTATTTGGAACTTATTCTTCCCAAACTTTAACTTCTTTCATTACATCGCCTTGTTTAATACGAAGTACTGTTTCCAAACCTTCTGTAACTTGTCCAAAAACAGTATGAACACCGTTCAAGTGCGGCTGTGGCTCGTGTACGAGGAAGAATTGGCTTCCGCCTGTATCGCGGCCAGCATGCGCCATTGAAAGAGACCCCGCTACGTGCTTATGTGGGTTCCCTTCTGTTTCACAAGGAATAGAATAACCAGGGCCGCCAGCTCCAGTTCCTGTTGGATCTCCACCTTGAGCTACAAATCCAGGGATAACACGGTGGAACGTTACACCGTTGTAAAAGCCTTCGTTTGCAAGTTTTTCAAAGTTTTCTACTGTTCCAGGTGCTTCTTCTTGGTACAGATCAAATACAATTTTTTCGCCGTTTTCAAATTCAATTGAACCTTTTTTCATAAAAAACAGGCCTCCTTCTACTTCATTCAACTACCATTGTACGGTTAAATGTCTGCTCCGTAAACTAATTTACACAAAAACATTCGTTTTTAATGGAACATCATTCTTGATGAGGTCTTCATATGTTTCCCGCTTCACTACAAGCTGTTCTTCACCGTTCTCTACAAACACAACAGCTGGCCGCTGAATGCGATTATAATTGCTCGCCATACTATAACCGTAAGCTCCCGTACAGGAAACGGCTAATAAGTCGTTATCACAAACTTCAGGAAGTTCAATATCCCAGATTAACATGTCGCCACTCTCACAGCATTTTCCTGCGATTGAAACGGTTTGTGTTGGTTCTTCGTTCATCTTATTCGCTACGAATGCTTCATATTTAGCTTGATAGAGTGCAGGACGAATGTTATCTGTCATCCCACCATCAATGGACACATAATGCCTAACTCCTTCGATCTCTTTTTGAGAGCCGATTGAATAGATCGTCGTACCCGCATCACCTACGAGTGAACGTCCTGGTTCAATCCAAAGTTCAGGCAGATCTTTCCCTTCAAAGTGAATCATCTGTTTCTTCACTTCTTCAATCATGGCCGTAACGTATTGTTCAGGAGAAAGCGGTGTATCCTCTGACGTATATTGAATACCGAACCCGCCTCCAAGATTTACGACACTTGGAAAATAGTTAAAGTTTTCTTCCCACTTTTTAAAATGGCCGAACAACTTTTCAATCGCCAGAGTGAATCCTTCTGTTTCAAAGATTTGAGATCCAATATGACAATGAATCCCTAAAACGCGAAAGCCTTCAAATGCAAGTACTTCTTGAAGTGCTCTGTCTCCTTGACCATTCCCTAAATCAAATCCAAACTTAGAATCTTCCTGACCTGTAATGATGTAATCATGGGTATGGGCTTCAATTCCTGGAGTTAAACGCAGTAAGATGTCTACTTTTTTGCTAAGCTTGCTGCTCAGCATTTTTAATAAGGAGATCTCATGAAAGTTATCTACTACAATACAACCGACTCCAGCGGTAAGTGCAAATTCTAATTCTGCTAAGCTTTTGTTGTTTCCATGAAAATGTATTCTTTCAGGTGGAAATTCAGCTTGAAGTGCCGTATAAAGTTCTCCACCTGAAACTACATCCAGACTTAATCCTTCCTGTTCGATAAGCTGAAACATGGCGATGGAAGAAAAGGCTTTTGAGGCATATGCTACTTGATATCCTACCCCATTTTCCTCGAATGCTTTTTTAAAGCCTCTTGCTCTATTTTTTATCAAGGACAAATCATACAAATATAGCGGTGTTCCGTATTTTTTCGCTAGATCTACCGTATCTAAACCACCGATCCATAGATGTTGATTATCTCCAATTTTTGATGTTCCGTGTAAATTCACAAGTAATCCCCTCTCGTTGTTGATAGAGAATTCAATCCCGACAAATACAAAAGACAGCCGCAACTAAGGCAGGCTGTCAAAAACCGTACCCTCATGTCGGAATAGCTCTCCACTACAGTTGTAGTGACAGTCCGTTGCTTGTTCAGCAACGGCCCAGCATAAAAAGAGATGGAACTCTTTTTACACTTCGGCAAATTGACCTTTCAACATATTTCATCGTCATCCATGAACTCCATATGCTACTCATTCGTTTTGCGCCTCTACCTCATATGAGGCATATTTAATTAGTTATGAATTTAACACAATTTTCAACAATCAGCAAGGGACAGATTAATTAGTTGGCTGTTTTTTGGTGTTCTGCGGATGTACAATGCTAGGTCGAACTTTTGATAGCGGAACAGCTATTCGAACGACAATCTGTAGAAACGCTTTTGGATTAAACGGTAAGAGCGGCCACAAATAAGGTGTGTTCAAATTTTTGATCGTTGCCATATAGAGAACCAACAATGTGAATCCGATAATAAATCCTGGCACTTTAAACAACATAACCATCGCAATCAAGAAAAGCCGCAGGACTTTGTTTGCGATACTCAGCTCATAACTTGGTGTGGAGAAGGATCCGATCGCCGCTATCGCAACATATAGAATAACTTCAGGTACGAATAATCCTACATCTATTGCGATCTGCCCGATCAATACGGCTGCGATCAGACCCATGGCGGTCGATAGTGCACTCGGTGTATGGATGGCCGCGAGCCTTAAGATATCAATCCCGATCTCCGCAAAGATTATCTGAAGAAACAGTGGGATGTTCGTGTGTTTATTCGGACCGATAAAATCAATGAAAGGCGGTAATAATTGCTCTTCCATCGAAAACAAAAGCCACATCGGTACTAAGAATACTGAAGCCATCATACCTGTAAAGCGGGTCCATCTTAAAAAAGCACCTATAAATGGAGTCTGCCTAAACTCTTCTGCATGCTGTACGTGATGAAAGAGTGTAGTAGGTGTGATGATAACACTTGGCGATGTATCTGTGATGATTAATACATGACCTTCCATCAAGTGCTGTGCAGCAACATCTGGTCTTTCTGTATACCGGACTAAGGGAAACGGGTTCCAACCTTGTTTTACAATAAACTCTTCGATCGTCTTATCTGCCATTGGAATCCCGTCGATCTCAATAGAGTTAAGCTCTTTTCTAATAAGGTCAACGAGGCCGGGATCTGCCACATCTTGAATATAAGCGAGACATACATCCGTTTTAGAGCGTTCACCCACTTGAAGAATTTCGTGTCGTAATCGTTCATCTCGTATACGTCTTCTTGTAAGAGCAGTATTGATGATAATATTTTCCGTGTATCCATCACGGGCTCCCCTTACCACTTTCTCAATGTCCGGCTCTTCTGGTGATCTTCCTGGATAACTTCTTACATCCACAACAAATGCTTCTTCTTCTCCGTCAATGAATATAACGATCAGACCTGAAAGCATGCGGTCTACAGCTTCATCTAACGATTTCGTAATCTCTACTTGCTGATGTGCGAGATGATTATGTACAAGATCTTTTACTTTACTCGGTGCGCGATGACCATGATCCATATCCATTAGTTCGCGGTAGATCATGATGATGAACTCACTGTCGCAAAGTCCCGTACAATAATACAGCTGAAGTTCCTTTTTTAAGACAAAGATCTTTCTGACACCAACATCAAAACTCACACCAATACCCAAACGCTCTTTTAAAAACCTTTCCGTATCTTCAATGTTCTTACTAATCGGTGTTTTATTTTTTTCGGTTGCCAATTGATTCGCTCCTTTCTAAAATAAGTTGAATCGCTTTTACTGTAATTGGAGCTCCCTTTTCAACAGAATCAAAACCAGCCATTTTTCCGATATCCCCGACACCTACTATGAAAGGAAGGTTTAATTCATCGAGGATATAGACGGTGTCACCGTTAATCCTGCCTGTTTCAAGATCTGGAATTCCACTCTTATCAATACCGAACTCTGTTAGTTCTCCATATCGATCCATAGAACAGTGAACTTTTGTCCATTCTGTAAAATGCGTTTTGGAAGCTACGGCCACAGCACCAATCACATCAATATCTTTCTGCTGATGAATATATCTCATCGCTTGTTCTCCTGGACCTTCTCCTTTAAAACCACAGTCATCAAACATTACAAGTACAGGGTCATGTGGTGTTTTTCGGATCATCTCTACAAGCTCTATACCGCTTTTTCGTGTTGGATTTCCCCATGATTGTGATATACAGCGTCCTCCAACTTGTTTAGCCGCATGCTCTACGACTCGTAGTGCATACAGATCTCCATCCGTTATGAAAATGACCCGTTTTTTCACCATATGATCACCCCTTAGGTTCAAAGATGACTGCTACTAAAAATCCAAACAAAACAGCAGATGAGATTCCTGCAGATGTTAACTCAAAGATTCCCATGGCGATTCCGATAAAGCCATGTTCCTCTGCTGATGCCATCGCTCCGTGCAAAAGGGAGTGACCAAAACTGGTAATGGGAACAGTAGCTCCAGCTCCTGCAAATTTGATCAAGTTATCATAGATACCGAAAGCATCAAGAAGTGCCCCAATTACTACGAAGGAAGTCGTTACATGAGCCGGTGTCAGCTTCATTACATCCATCATCAGCTGGCCGACAACACAAATTGCTCCACCTACTAAAAACGCCCAAAAAAACTCCATCTTATTGTCCTCCTTCCGCTCGCTCTAAAACCACGCCGTGAGCAACCGTTGGAATACTTTCTTTTTGCTGAACCATTACCGGGTTTAATAATGCACCCGTTGCGACCATCAAGACTTTCTTTAGATTGCCTTTTCGAATCTCGTCTAAGATATATCCGTACGTAACGACTGCAGAACACGCACAGCCACTTCCTCCTGCAAAAACCTGTTGTCCGCTTCGATAGATCATCAATCCGCAATCTCGATGATTGTCTGACACATCATAACCTTGCTCTTTTAATAACATCTTAACGATCGGTGCACCGACTCCAGAAAGATCCCCTGTAGCGATTAAATCGTACTCATCAGGCTGAACATCCATCTCTTTAAAATGTGCCGCGATCGTGTCTGCAGCTGCAGGAGCCATCGCTGATCCCATATCAAAAGGATCTTTGATTCCTAAGTCCACTACTTTTCCAACAGTAGCCGATGTGATCTTTATATCTGAGACCTCTTTACTTACAAGTGCAGCACCTGCACCTGTTACGGTAAACGTAGCTGTATCTGGCTTTTGCCCGCCGTACTCAGTAGGATATCTAAACTGTCTTTCAGCAGTAGCATTGTGTGAGCTTACTGCAGCTACAATTCGATTCGCATACCCGCCATCTACTAAAGCTGCACCTAATGCTAAAGACTCCATCGAAGTTGAACATGCACCAAACACACCAAGGAACGGTATACCGTTTCCTCTAGCCGTGTAGTTTGACGAAACGATTTGGTTTAACAAGTCACCTGCCAACAAAAAGTTGATATCTTCTGGCTTCATCTTTACTTTGTGCAAACAAGCATTGATCGCATCTTCCATCAACTGACGTTCAGCAAGTTCCCAATTCTTTTGTCCGCAGTGAAGGTTGTTATACGTTTTATCAAAATAGCTGCCTAAAGGTCCTTCGCTTTCCATCGGACCTACTGCTGTGCCGGCCGCATTTAAGTAAATGTTATTTGCAAATTTCCATGTTTGTCTTCCTAATAAATTCATGCCTTCACTCCTTATGTCAAGTGCTGAAAGATGTAGCGGATCATACCGAAAATATAGGCAGATACAGCTCCAAATACGATAACAGCTCCAGCTAATTTGAAGAGATTTGTAGCCACTCCGAGTACTAGACCTTCACTTTTATGTTCTAATGCCGCACTCGTAACGGCGTTAGCGAATCCTGTTACCGGAACGACAGAACCTGCTCCAGCGAACTGACCGATCTTATCGTATACACCGAGTCCAGTTAATAGTGCTGCGATTAGAATGAGCGTAGCAACCGTCGGATTTCCCGCTGTTTCTTGCGTGAAGTTAAAGTAAGTCATATAGAACATTTGAATCGCTTGACCGATCGTGCAGATGATCCCACCTATTAAAAATGCTTTTAAACAATTTAAAACATACGGAGGTTTCGGCTGTATCGATTTAATTTTTTCGGCATATGCCTGCTGTTCTTCTTTTGTTGCCATCGTACAATCACATCCTTAATGATTAATGTAGTACATCCAATGAAACAAAGATCCCGAGATTTTCCCAAGTACAATTGCCATTAATATAATGATGATTTTCTCTCCAAATCCAACTCTTTTCGCAAGAATCGGGAGTACGTTCAATACTTCTGTTAACGCTGCGGCTAACATTCCAACAAAGATCCCCATAAATAAACCGATCGGTATAAGAAAGAAAGCAGAAAACCCAATTGAAGCGTTCTTTAGATTCATCCAACCGCCGATCACAGCACCTAAAATAATGCTTAACTCATAACCTCTAATATATCGATACGTTTTAGAGAGCTGCATCAGCCTTGGTACGATTCCAAGAACAGTGATTAAAGCCACAAGACCAGAGCCTACTGTGATTCCACCGCCAAAACCGATAAAAGCAATGAGCAATACTTTAATTCCCATTGATCTTTTTCTCTGTTTCTTTGTTTTCATGAACGATCACATACTGATCGAGGTCTTGTTGATAATTAAACATCTCAACTTCCAAAGGGCTTGGTTCTTCATTAAGTCTTTTTCGGAAAAGATGGTTAAAGAAAAGAATCATGCCTAGACCAAGACCGAACGAATATGGAATCTGAAGTAATAGAGGCTGCTCTTTATAATGCCCCGTTATCATGAAATAGATTTTTTGGTGAACAAGTTGCATGCTTACATCTTCATGAAAATTCATGATCGCGAGTGCCGAGCCTGTAAAAAGTAGAAGCCACACCAAGACAAAATACACTGGTGCCAGCTTTTTTTGTTGCATCTGAATCTCCAGAATCGATTGTGCAGGTCCGATAGTTTGAACATCTAATCCAGGGTTTTTCTTTTGAATCGTAGCGATCACACGCATGACATCGATCACAATCAAATGCTTATCTTCAGGGGTTACTTCGTGGATAATATATCCCTTGATGGCTTCTTCTAATTCATCAGATGCTACAATCTGTGCAACTTCTCCGATCGTGACTTTCTGATGCTGAATCACCTGTACACGTTGACGCATACGCAGGTATACGGTTTTATCCAATTTTCACTTCACCTCTTTCTAAGCGCATTTGTGTTTAGTATGCGATTATGGAATTCTTATCATGCTTCTCATGTAACAGCATCCAAAAACTACCACCATTTAATATATTCTTTGATGTATTTGAAAGTGGTTGATCTCCGTTTCAGGCGCTCCCTTTCCTCGGGGCGACCGTTGAGCCACTTGCCAGACTGTAGGAACTTTTTAGCATGTGTTAGCTTCTGTGTAATAAATTGAACGAAGACTCTTCATGTAACGCCTGAATATAAGGCTTTTTCTAAGCGATTAACTTATAGATTTTTTTATACTTCTTATGCAAGTTGATTGTAGCGGAAGGTTGCCGACTCCTATGGGACGAGTGGGCAGGTGAGACTCCTAACGGCGCGTAGCGTGCCAGCCACTCTGCAAATTCTTCTCGTAAGGCATGCGACGAGGAAGCTCGCTTCGATAGGATTTTCTTGTAGACGCAGGAGCACATATACTTCTTCGAACACCGTTCGCCCCATGGAAAGCGTGCAACCTGGAGCGGAGATCAACTATCTTACAAGGACTTTTAACAACAAGCAAAAAAACCAGATAGGACGTTTAAGTCTCCATCTGGTTTTTCATAAATAATAATATTTTCTTTTCAAGCCTGGATACCTGTACTTGAGAAATGGCCAGCCGATCGGCCACTTCAGATTGTGTTTGATCTTTAAAATATCTTAAATAAACAATCAGCCGCTCTCTCTCATCAAGTTTATCCATAATATCTTTTAACGCGATCTTATCAAACCACTTATTATCCGAGTGATCAGAGATTTGGTCTAGTAACGTAATGGGATCACCGTCGTTTTCATAAACAGTTTCATGAATCGACTGTGGCGCTCGTACAGCATCCTGAGCCATGATTACATCTTCTACTGCGATCTCTAGAAATTCTGCTACTTCTGAAATGTTAGGTGTTCTCCCAAGTGATTTAGATAGCTCGTCTTTTGCTTTACGCACTTTGTTACCGGTCTCTTTTAATGATCTGCTGACTTTAACCGTTCCATCATCCCTGATGAACCGCTGTATCTCACCGATGATCATAGGCACTGCATAGGTAGAGAACCTAACATCATAAGAAAGATCAAATTTATCAACAGATTTTAATAGCCCGATAGAGCCGATTTGAAAAAGGTCATCTGCTTCATAACCTCTGTTTAAAAAGCGCTGAACCACAGACCAGACAAGCCGCATGTTCTTTTCAACGATCGTATCACGGGCTGACTGATCTCCTTCCTGACTCTGTTTGATCAATCGCTTAATCTCTTCATCCTTAAGAAACGGTTCACTTTTGCTGCCTTTCACCTCGACATCCATAGACATACTCCCTTAATTACACATTGCTTTATTTTTGGTCAAGTATTTTGTCAAATGAATCGTAGTGCCGTAAGACGGTTCTGAGATGACTTCTACACTATCCATAAAATTCTCCATGATCGTAAAACCCATTCCTGAGCGTTCTAGTTCTGGCTTGGACGTATATAGCGGCTGCCTTGCTTGATCAAGATCACGAATTCCCAAACCTTCGTCACGGATCGTAAGGTGGATCGTATCCTCCTCGATAGCCGCTTCAATATATACCATTCCAGTTGCTTTGTTTTCGTATCCGTGAATGATCGCGTTCGTCACCGCTTCAGATACAACGGTCTTGATCTCTGTCAGTTCATCAACTGTTGGGTCGATCTGAGCGATAAACGCAGCAACCGTCACACGTGCGAAGGATTCATTCTGACTTAACGCTGAAAACTGAATCTTCATCTCATTTCTCATTTTTAAGCCACCCCCAAAGCCTGAAGGGCAAGCTCTTCATCTTCTTCAAGCTTGATAATCTTAAACAGTCCTGACATCTCAAAAAGTCGTTTTACTGCTGGAGATATGGCGCATACCACCATCTCACCATTCTGGCTTTTGATCTGCTTATAACGCCCTAGTATAACGCCTAAACCTGAACTATCCATGAAACTCAAACCTTCTAAATTTAAGACAATATGGTTTACCGTATGCTTCCTCAAATAATCTTCCACTTGTGACCGAAGCATGTCCGCAGTATGGTGATCAAGTTCTCCGTCTAAGCGGATGCATAATACGGTGTGTTTAAGTTCCAAATTGACAGCTAATCCCACGCTATCCTCTCCTTCTTTTTTGGATAACGTGAATTTTCTATAAAAAAAGACGAATTCCTTCACTCATGACAAAACTAGTGGGAATTCGCCTATAACTGTCAAGAAATCATTAAAGTCATGAGGATTTTGACATTTGTCCTGCTGTTCGTTTGAAAAGTTTCCACCAAGATGCTTTTTTTACCGTCTCTGAAGCTAACACAGGACTTTCTGTTATCAGCTTGTTCCCGTTATATATTTTTAAAGAACCGATCTGCTGTCCCTTTTTTACAGGTAATTTCAAATCTTTATCTACATTTACTTCAGTTTTCACTTTTTTCGCTGTCTCACCTTTCTTCAATAACAGTGAAATGTGTTCTGAAGTAACAACAGGAAGTTTAGACTTTTCCGCTTTTTGTACTTTAACTTCTTTTACAATCTCATGTCTTGCATAAAGCTTTTTCGTTGAAAACTGTGTAAAAGCGTAGTCAAGCATCGAAGTAACTTGAGCATTTCTGTCTTTAGGAGAAGGTGCTCCCATAACAACAGCGATGACTCTCATCCCGTTCTTGTTTGCAGTAGCTGTTAAACAATACTTTGCTTCGTTCGTGAAGCCCGTTTTCAACCCATCTACCCCTGGATAGAACTTAACAAGTCTGTTCGTATTAACAAGCCAAAATTTCTTTTCTGTTTCTTCTCTTAAATAATCTTCATAAAGTCCTGTGAACTTTGTAACTTCCTCATGCTTAAGAAGTTCTTTTCCCATAAGGGCCATATCATGAGCAGACGTATAATGACCTGCAGCAGGAAGCCCTGTAGGATTTTTAAAGAACGTATCGTTTAAACCGAGTTGTTTCGCTTTATCGTTCATACGATCTACAAAGGACTCAACAGATCCAGCGATATGTTCCGCCATAGCCACTGAAGCATCGTTCGCACTTCCGATTGCTATTCCTTTCACCATGTCTTCTACTCGCATCTCTTCACCTGGTTCAAGGAAGATTTGAGATCCTCCCATGCTTGCCGCATATTCACTTACACGAATCTTATCATTCCAGCTGATCTTGCCTTTATCGATGGCTTCCATGATTAATATCATCGTCATGATTTTGGTCATGCTCGCTGGCGGCAGCTTCTCATGGCTATTCTTTTCGAATAGCACACTCCCACTATCTTGCTCCATTAAAATGGCCGAGTGGCTCTGTTCTGCAAGCTTTATTTTTTCTTTTGCTTTTTCTGCTGCCTCCGCTTTTGGGATTGAAAAAGAAGCCAACAAACAAATACATAGTAGACCTGAAATAACGCCTTTCATACAGTTCCCTCCATTCATATAGTTTTATTTTTTCCATATTTTTTCACTTTATACCGGATCTTCCAACCATTTCGATGTTCGAGAAAACAAAAAAATGACCCTAGAGTACTAACTCTTGGGTCATTTTTGGTATTCATTATTTCTTAATCTCTTTATAAACAAGTGGTGGAGCTTCTACAGCATCTTTCGAAATCGTATAAGCCTCACGGATTTTCTTCTTCACTTCTTCTACATTCTCAGTATTGCTGTAGATGGTTACAAGTGAATCACCTTTTGAAACTTGGTCACCGACTTTTTTGTTAAGCATTAATCCGACAGCTAGATCGATCACAGATTCTTTCGTAGCGCGACCTGCACCTAAGATCATTGCCGCCGTACCAATCTCATCTGCAACAATTTCAGAAACATAGCCTTCTTCATCTGCAGCTAACTCAAATGTATGTGCAGCTTGTGGCATTCTTTCTGGATGATCAACCACTGATTCGTCTCCACCTTGAGCTTTTAGGAACACTTTTAATGTTTCAAGTGCTTTTCCAGAAGCGATTACTTCTTTTAGCATCTCACGTGCTTGCTCGAGTGAATCTGCTTTTTTCGCAAGATACACCATGTGAGAACCTAAAGTTAAGCAAAGTTCTTCCAGGTCTTTTGGTCCTTGACCATTAAGCGTATCGATTGCTTCTTTGATCTCTAAAGCATTTCCGATCGCAAGACCTAGAGGTTGGCTCATATCAGAGATAACAGCCATCGTGTTACGACCTACCGCATTACCGATTTTCACCATTGCGTTAGCTAATTCTTCCGCTTCTTCTGGTGTTTTCATGAATGCTCCTGCACCTGTTTTTACGTCAAGCACGATTGCATCAGCACCAGCAGCGATTTTTTTACTCATGATCGAACTCGCGATCAATGGAATAGAGTTAACCGTTGCCGTTACGTCACGAAGACCATAAAGCTTCTTATCAGCAGGCGTTAGGTTTCCGCTTTGGCCGATAACAGCAAGTTTATTCTTATTTACAAGGTCAATGAATTCTTGGTTGTCGATCTCAACGTGGAAACCAGGTACAGCTTCCAATTTGTCGATCGTTCCACCTGTATGGCCAAGTCCTCTTCCCGACATTTTCGCTACAGGTACATCAAGCGCAGCAACTAAAGGAGCTAGCACAAGAGTTGTTGTATCACCAACACCACCCGTTGAGTGCTTGTCTACTTTAATCCCTTCGATCGCAGAAAGGTCAATCTGATCACCTGACTCTACCATCGCCATCGTTAAATGCGCGCGCTCTTCAGTTGTCATATCTTTAAAGTATACAGCCATTGCAAATGCAGACATTTGATAGTCCGGAATATCACCATTTGTATAATTTTGAATAATAAAATCGATCTCCGCTTTTGTTAGTTCTTTTCCATCACGCTTTTTTTGAATTAAATCAACCATTCTCATGTTAATAACACCACTTTCTTATCACTTCATATGAACATATTTTTAAAAGTTAAATTAAATACTTCGGACTTCACGCAGAGACTGTCTGTTAGATTTCCTTAACGATTCCTTTAACTAAAGAAAGGAAATTGGATTTTACCATCTCCGTAGTTTCCATAACCTCATCATGTGTTAACGGCTGATCTAAGATACCTGCTGCCATATTCGAAATACACGAAATTCCAAGTACTTTCATTCCAGCATGACGTGCGATGATCACTTCTGGAACCGTAGACATTCCTACAGCATCTGCTCCCCAAACACGAAGCATTCTTACTTCTGCTGGCGTTTCGTATGAAGGACCGGTGTTACCTGCGTAAACACCTTCTTTTAATGAGATGTTTAAGTCTTTTGCTACACCACGTGCAACGTCCTGTAGAGACAACGTGTAAGCTTCACTCATATCTGGAAAACGAACGCCAAACGAATCATCATTAGCACCGATTAACGGATTGTTACCAAAGTTATTGATATGATCTGTGATCAGCATAAGGTCTCCAGCTTCGAAATCCTTGTTAACACCGCCTGCAGCGTTCGTTACAACGATTGTTTCAACACCGATTAATTTCATCACACGAACTGGAAACGTTACTTTTTCCATCGAGTATCCTTCGTAATAATGAAAACGCCCTTGCATCGCTACTACTTGTTTTCCAGCAAGCTCACCAATAACAAGCTGTCCAGCGTGACCTTCTACAGTCGATACAGGAAATTCAGGAATATCTGAGTATGGTATTATAACTGGGTTTTGAATTTCTTCCGCAAGGATTCCTAGACCAGAGCCTAAGATCAAACCTATTTTTGGAGTAGAAGTAAGTTTTGATTGAATAAAATCTGCAGATGTCTGTAATTGTTTTGACATGTTCATTTCCCCCTTAACTTAACCTTAAAGTTGATTTAAAAAGCTTTGACCGATACTTGGTTTTTTCACATCATAAATCTCAGCGATGGTCGCACCAATATCAGCGAACGTGTTCCCTACGTTAAGTTCTTTACCTTCTTTAATTCCTTTGTAATACACCATCAATGGCACATATTCACGCGTGTGATCTGTACCATGATGAACAGGATCGTTTCCATGGTCAGCTGTGATGACAAGCAGATCGTCTTCTTTTAGCTTTTCAAGTACCTCTGGCAATCGAGCATCAAATTCTTCTAATGCCTGACCATATCCTTTTGGATCTCTTCTATGTCCGAACAATGCATCAAAATCAACCAAGTTTAAAAAGTTTAGACCTGTAAAGTCTTCATCCATCGACTTCACAAGCTTGTCCATCCCATCCATGTTCGATTTCGTACGAATGGCTTTCGTCACACCTTCACCGTCAAAGATATCAGAGATCTTACCTAGTGCGATGCTGTCGTATCCAGCGTCTTCTAACTCGTTCATAACCGTTCTTCCGAAAGGTTTTAGGGCATAGTCGTGACGGTTAGACGTTCTTTCAAACGCTCCTGATTCACCTTTAAACGGACGAGCAATGATTCTTCCTAACATATACTTGCCTTCACGCGTCATTTCTCTCGCCGTTTCGCAGATTTCATATAATTCTTCTAGCGGAACGACATCCTCATGAGCTGCAATCTGCAACACAGAGTCAGCAGACGTATAAACGATCAACTTTCCTGTTTTCACATGCTCTTCTCCGAGCTCAGTAATAATTTCAGTACCTGACGCAGCTTTGTTCCCTAGAATTCCTCTACCCCATTTTTCGGTAAGCATGTCGATCAACTCATCAGGAAAGCCATCCGGAAACGTTTGAAAAGGTTCTTGTATGTGAAGACCCATGATCTCCCAATGTCCCGTCATCGTATCTTTACCATTTGAAAGTTCAGGAAGTTTCGCATAATGTCCGATTGGATTCGTTGCTTTCTGAATTCCTTCCATCGTCGAATCAATGTTTCCAAGACCTAGCTTTTCCATGTTCGGAACGTTGAGGCCGTTCATCTCACGTGCGATGTGCCCTAGCGTGTGAGCTCCTTTATCTCCGAATTTTTCTGCATCTGGCGCTTCACCAATTCCTACAGAATCCATTACGACTAAAAATGTTCTCTTAAAACGTGATTGTTTCATTTTGTCCTCCTGAAATTCGTACATTCACTTTATTTACTATTTCCTTATAGCAGAAACAACAAACAAATTCTTGATGATGTCAGAAGTCTGACATCTTATCAAAAAAAGAAAGCTCACGCCCTCGGATGGAAGGCGGAGTATACATCTTTTAATCTTGTTTTCGTTACATGGGTATAAATTTGTGTTGTGGAAATATCAGCATGTCCTAACATCTCTTGCACTGCACGCAGATCCGCTCCGTTTTCTAATAGATGAGTTGCGAACGAATGACGAAGTGTATGCGGTGTAAGTTCCTTTTCGATATGAGCTTTTCTTGCTAGTTGCTTTAATATCTTCCAAAATCCCTGGCGAGACAAACGATTTCCGTGATGATTCAAAAAGAGTGCATCTGTCTTCTTGCCTTTTAACATGATTGAATGTCCATTTTGCAGATATCGTTCGATTGCTGTTTGGGCCATCTTTCCTAAAGGGATGATTCTTTCTTTGTTCCCTTTGCCGATACAGCGGATGAATCCCATATCTAAATGGACATCTCCTATATTAAGCTGCACAAGTTCTGAAACTCGAATGCCAGTTGCATACAAAAGCTCGAGCATGCCCTTATCTCTTTGTGAGAATGGATCGTTCGCAGCAGGTGTGTCTAACAGTGCTTCAACCTCATCTGTAGATAGAACTTTCGGAAGCTTCCGCTCTGTTTTAGGTGTTTCAATATGTACAGAAGGATCTTGATTAGAGACCTTCTCTCTTAAAAGAAACTGGTGAAAAGACCGAATAGACGCAATGTTGCGCGCTAGCGTCGTGGAAGCCTTACCATTCTCTTTTAAAAATAAAAGATATCCCATTATATGATTACGGTCAATCTCATGAATAGTTTCAAGAGATTCGACTTTTTCGAGATACCGTACATATTGAGTTAAATCTCTCTTATAGGAGTCGATTGTGTTCTTTGAGAGGGCTCGTTCTACAATAATGTATTGAAGAAAATCCTGAACATGATCGTTCACTCTACCCCTCCTTACTCACCGGTCTGATAAAAATAAAAAAGTCTTTTTACAGCGTTTGAGTCCTTATCAGAACTCAAGTTAAAGACTTTAACAGCTTTACCTTTTGGTTCGTCATATCTATGATAGTTTTCATATTCTTGATTGATCCAAAGCAAACCGAAATAAAACACGAGCGTGCAAATTGAAAAAGCAAAGAACACCTTCGTTGTATTCCAAACCATTTTCATCCAGGAAATCATCATGTCCACCCCTGTCCTCATATAGTACAGGTTATGCCCACATGTTCCCCGATTATACATAAAAGTTGAATCTACACATCATACGTTACCCGATTCTTGGGACTTTGTAAATATTCTTTGCCTAATATCTTCTAAATGAGTGTTAATTCCTCTTAGATAATAGTTCCCGATTTCAATGTTATAGAGCAAAATACAAAAAGGAAGCGCTACTCTTCGCTTCCTTCACCTTCATTATTATCCTTAGGATGACACCTGTGACAGATTCCATGAAATGTCAGTCTGTGATCTTTAATTTTAAAATTCCAGCCTTCTTCAACTACTTTTTCCACATCGCCAAGAAGGTCTTCTTGTATTTCGTCCACCGCTCCACATTCGATACAAACGAGATGATGATGAAAATGATCAGCACCTTCTGTTCTAAGATCGTAACGGGATACCCCATCCCCAAAGTTAATCTTATCGACTACCTTAAGTTCGGTTAAGAGTTCCAGAGTACGGTAAACGGTCGCCAAACCAATCTCTGGCGCCTTTTCTTTTACGAGCAGATAAACATCTTCCGCACTTAAATGATCTTCTTCGTTTTCGAGGAGGACTCTCACGGTCGCCTCACGCTGTGGAGTCAGCTTATAACTTTGTGAATGCAGCTGTTTTTTGATACGGTCGATTCTGCTTTCCATACCCTTTTCCTCCTTATGTATGCACAAGATAATTATAAGCAAGGAGAAAAAAGTTGTCAATTTAAAGTCATTTTAATTAACGATTTAAACTTATTATAAACAAATAATTATTCTTTCTAGTTATATTGACCATTTGATTACTTGTTCCATAAGGGCTGGAGTAAAAAAGGCTTCCATCGTTGAAGCAAGTAATACCATGACACCTACACCCGCGACTAATAATGTATATCTTAACAGCTGAGGCAAAAAGGGCATGTGGTGCCTTTTAAAAGCCAGTTGACGGATCATTTTAAAAGAAAAAGCAACTGCAGCGACTGTTACGATAATAAAAGCAGGTATTAATAGTACGTTTTGTGGGAGAACAGATACAAATGATAATAAAAAACCGTACCATCCCATTTGATTCACTAAGAATCCTACTGTAAAACCGATCACGACCCCTTTTAAGAACAGCATAACTAAAATAACAGGCAGCCCGATTACAGATAAACCTAGAATCCACATGAGACCCATATATTTTAAATAATGGCCAAAGCTTTGAAAGAACATGTCTGTTTTGCTCGTAAAGCCACCTTCAGCAGCTTGAACAAAAAAACGTGATAAATACGTGTATAGATCTTGTTTTTGATTCAGACTCAACGAATTAACGATGATTGCCCCAAAAATGACACCCATTAAAAAGAGAACACCAACAAACGCATATAACGTTTTATTTTCTTCAAGATGCCGCTGCATGTAATAGCGCGCACTCTCCATATGTAAGCCTCCTCCACCGAATCTCTTAATCCTATTCTATGAATCAGGGGAGAAGGTATGTCTTATTTTTTACTTTTACTAGGATGATTGAGAATTACTTTTCCGTAAGTTCCGCCTCCACCTATTTGGACAGAGAGTTCTCCATTTCTAGCAGATAGGATCTGTTCTGCTATAGCTGGTTTAACAATTTCCTCCAGCTGACTTTGGGTAGAAGAATGTATGATATCCATGTCTGTTCCAATCGCTTCACGCAGTTTCACTAAAGATTTTGGACCTAATCCTGGTATGAACTCGAGCGGTATCTGATGAATATACGGGGGTCTGTTTACTTTACTTGTTCTTGTACCTTGAAGTTCATTGATCCGGTCGTTGACTCCCTTTATGAACTTCTTACTTCCACATTTAACGCAATTCACACTGTTTGGTGGGTATACTTCAAAACATGTTTCACAAACCGAATTATAGTATTTACCGAGATAAGGATTGAGACCATAATTTGCAATGATCTCTCTACCATTTTTTCCTTGAAGAGCCATTTTAAATTCTTTAAACGATGGTTTCTTTAAGGAGAGCATTTGATATTCACGCGCGATTTTCTCTAATGAATGGGCATCAGAATTGGTTAAGAAGGTGAATGGAGAAAGCTCTTCAAGCCGAGATGCCATCTCGGTATTTGAACTTAAACCTAGTTCAACACCATCTATCAAAGCTGGATCTAACACTTCCGTTAGAGAAGAATCTACTCCTTTTCCGTATAAACTTTTGAACGGAGTAAAAATATGGGCTGGAATAAATAACCCACCAGCGTTCTTCACAAACTCCTGAAGTTCAAGAGCACTGCCGTACATCCGTTGAGAACTTAGATGGATGTTCTTCATTCGAGGAGTTAGCCATGCACTTAAACTCTCCATCGTAGCAAGACTCGGCATATATACAAGAACGTGGATCGGCCCTTTACAATGTTCATCGTTTATCTCAATCTCGGCCCCTGGTATTAGTGTTAATCCATCAATCAATAAGCCGCCTTCTTCGAGCTCTTGCGAGTAACCATTTTGTTCAAGTTCTTTTAATTCCTGAAGTACTTCAGGCGAATGACAATCGATGATTCCTATGACATCCATACCTTTTACATGTTTGGCTACGCGTAAAATATTGCGAAGTGTCAGGGATCTTGAACCTGTAATCTTGATCGCTTTTCCTGTTTGAGATGCTCCGATGTGAATATGCATATCTGCAAAGAACGGCAGAAGTTTATTTTTTGACTGCACGGTTCAACTCCATATACATGACACTGTAAGCTGTTTTTGCATCATGAATTTTTTCTTGTTTCATCAATTCTTTCGCTTCATCTACGCTTATTTCAAGTACGTTTAAGAATTCATCTTCATCTGTCATCTGGTCACCTTGTTTTGTAAGAGTGTTCGTATAGTAGAGATGAATCAGTTCATCTGCAAATCCTGGAGAGGTGTAGAAAGAGCCGATGGACTCCATAGATTCGCAAGCAAAGCCCGTTTCTTCTAACAACTCACGCTTGGCGCATTCTAATGGATCTTCTCCTTTTTCAAGCTTACCTGCTGGAATTTCAATGATCGTCTTTTCGAGTGGTTTTCGGAACTGCTCTACCATTAACATTTTACCTTCATCTGTTACGGCTAGTACCGCTACTGCTCCAGGGTGTTTAACAATCTCTCGTTTCCCTATCTTCTTATTAGGTAGTTCTACTTCTTCTATATATAGATCAATGATTTTACCGCTGTATACCTGTTCTTTGCTTACCGTTTTTTCGTATAAGTTTTCCATATTCCACACTCCAATGGTCTATTTATCTTCTTTTCTACATAAAGTCTATCATACTTTGGAATACTGCATTTAATAGGACGATAAGGGAGGCATAGCAGATGAAGATCTATCTTCAACCTAAAGGGATCACGCTTGTGGGCAAGGCTTGGCAGATCAAATATATGCTACAAAATTATAGTAAGCAGCATGAACTTGTTCAAGACTGGATCAACGCCACTTCTCCGAAAAAATAAACGCACCTTGACGGCTGACGATGTGAATTTTTATTCGCATCTTTTTTTGTGCGGAGTTTTTTCTTTTTTCATGTCATTATGATAGGTTTAGAACAGAAACAAATTGAATGAAGTTGAGGTGAAAAGGATGAAAAAAAGAAGACTAGGTTCTTCTGATCTGTATGTGAGTGAACTGAGCTTAGGATGTATGTCACTTGCTCCCGAGTTAGGGAACGAGAACGAGAAAATCGTGAAGACTGCGCTCGATCATGGTATTAACTATTTTGACACAGCCGATTTATACGGGTTTGGGTGGAATGAAGAGTTTATTGGCAAAACACTAAAAGATGTTCGACAAGACATCATTCTTGCTACAAAAGGCGGAAATGATTGGAGTCAACCTGGAGACGGTTGGAAGTGGAATCCTTCTAAAGCTTACATAAAATCCGCCTTAAAAGAAAGCCTAAAACGTCTGCAAACTGATTATATTGATCTTTACCAGCTGCACGGAGGGACGATCGATGATCCCCTGGATGAAACGATCGAGGCTTTTGATGAACTCGTGTCTGAAGGATATATTCGTTATTACGGTATTTCATCTATACGGCCGAACACGATCAACTATTTTGCAGAGCACTCGAATATTCAAAGCATCATGATGCAATACAGTTTGTTGGATAGACGTCCTGAAGAACTGTTTCCTTTTCTCGCGTCAAAGGATATAAGTGTTATCGCAAGAGGGCCTGTTGCAAAAGGGTGGTTGAGTGAAAAAGCATTTCAAAAGAGTGCTGATGGCAAGTTTCTTCATCATACTGGCGCTGACATACAAAAAATGATCGAGAAATCTAAAGATGTCTTAGGTGATAAAAACATCACACATGCAGCGTTGCAATATGTGTTGCAACAAAAGCCAGTGGCAACGGCGTCTGCTGGTGCAAGCTCTGTTGAACAACTTTTAGAAAATATCAAAACCTTTGAATCTCCACCATTAAGTGAAGCTGAGTCAGAGTCATTGCGCTCTATTTTTCCAGCTGAAATCTACGAAACGCACCGAGCATAATCCAATAGAAAAAGTCCCGTTGCAGCGATATCGCTTCACGGGACTTTTTTTATACTAGTTTTAGTAACATCGCGATTCCTTGCCCACCGCCAATGCATAGGCTCGCTATTCCATACTTTTCTTGACGATGTTTCATTTCATAACTCAATGTAAGCAACAGCCTTGCACCACTTGCACCTACAGGGTGACCGAGTGCAATCGCTCCTCCATTCACGTTCGTTTTTTCGCGGTCTAATTGTAATTCTTTTTCTACAGCTAAGTATTGAGAACTAAACGCTTCGTTGATTTCAAACAAACCAATGTCATCGATGGAAAGACCTGTTTTTTGCAGCAGTTTCTGAATCGCAGGTACAGGACCAATTCCCATCACCGATGGATCGACGCCTGTTACTGCCCATGAAACGATCTCTACGAGCGGTTTTAAACCTTTCTCTTTGACCGATTTTTCGTGAGCAAGAATAAGCGACACGGCGCCATCGTTAATAGAAGAAGAATTCCCTGCTGTAACTGTTCCGTCTTTTTGAAAAGATGGCCTCAATTCGCCAAGCAAAGAAACAGATGTTTCAGGTTTGATCCCTTCATCCTCTGTAAAAAGAGCTCCGTTTTTTAGTGGTACTGAAACGATTTCTTTTGTAAATCTTCCACTCTCTCTTGCTTCAGCCGCTTTTCTATGACTGAGACTTGCATACTCATCTTGCTCTCCTCGTGTAATGGAATATTGATCAGCTAAATTTTCAGCTGTAATACCCATGCCACACCCAATGTATTCATCACTCAACGTCTGAAGTAGCATATCATCAAACGTGATTGGGCCAAACTTTTGATTATGAAACCGGTGGTAAAAAGAAACGTGTGGCGACTGTGACATATTTTCAATGCCTCCAGAAAGCGCGATTCCTTCTTCCAGATCACGTAGATTCTGCATCGCTGAAACGACAGCTTGCAATCCAGATCCACATAAGCGGTTGACAAGCATGGCAGGAACGTCTGCTGGCACTCCTGCTCTTAAAGCAGTATGTCGCGCTACATATGCGGCATTCTTGCTCGAATGAATAACATTACCATAAACTACATCCGTTATATCTGCTGGAGAAATGTTGGCACGTTTCATCGCCTCTAGAGCAGATATCTCACCTAAGTCTGTTGGACTCACACCGGTCAAGGATTTTCCATATGATCCGAACGGCGTTCTAGCCCCATCTATAATATAGATAGCCATGTGATTGCACCTCATTATTTAAAAGATTAAGAACTTTGTATGGATCATAAACTTTATCGTGCATGGCATATAGTGAAGAATTTATTAATAAGCGTTTAGCTTAACATCCTCTGCAACAGATAGTTTTGCCTCTGTGGAATTTACTACATCCTCAACAGAATATCCTTCTGCTACTTCTCTTAACACAAGACCTTTATCAGAAACGTCCATAACAGCACGATCGGTGATGATTCGTTCTACGACACCTTTTCCTGTTAGGGGAAGCTGACATTGTTTTAAGATCTTACTGTCACCCGCTTTGTTCACATGTTCCATGATGACGATGATCTTCTTTGCTCCATGCACAAGATCCATCGCCCCACCCATTCCTTTTATCATCTTACCTGGAATCATCCAGTTAGCTAGATCACCATTCTCTGAAACTTCCATTCCACCTAGTATCGCGATATCAATGTGACCGCCACGTATCATGGCAAACGACTCAGAACTGTCAAAATAAGAAGCTCCTTTAATTGCCGTTACGGTCTCTTTCCCTGCATTGATCAGATCAGGATCAACTTCACTTTCAAGCGGATAAGGGCCGATCCCTAAAAGTCCGTTCTCTGACTGTAGAACGACTTCTTTGTTATCGGAAATAAAATTGGCAACCATCGTTGGCATTCCGATCCCTAAATTTACATAAAATCCTGATTCGATCTCTTTTTCAGCTCTTTTAGCAATTCTTTCTCTAATATTCATAATGGTCTCCCTCCTCTTACCCTTGTTTTACAGTTAGTCGTTCAATGCGTTTTTCTTGTGTTCCGACAATCAACTTTTGAACATATACTCCTGGTGTATGTATGTAATCTGGGTGCAGATCACCGATCTCAACAATCTCTTCTACTTCAGCAATCGTCACTTTTCCTGCCGCCGCAATCATCGGATTAAAGTTACGAGCTGTTTTGTTATAGATCAGGTTCCCTGCTTTATCTCCTTTTGCTGCGCGAATCAAGCTGAAGTCAGCTACAATTCCCTCTTCTAGCAGATATTCCTTATCGTTAAACGTACGTGTTTCTTTTCCTTCAGCAATCGGTGTTCCTACTCCAGCAGGTGTGTAGAACGCTGGAATTCCTGCACCGCCTGCCCTAATTCTTTCAGCAAGTGTACCTTGTGGAATCAAGTCTACTTCTATCTCACCTGATAATACTTGTCTCTCAAACTCTTTGTTTTCACCTACGTAAGAACCTACCATCTTTTTGATCTGTTTGTTTTTTAGTAAAAGGCCAAGACCCCAATCGTCCACTCCACAATTGTTCGAAATGACGGTAAGATCTTTCGTTCCTTTTTCTACTAGTGCTAAGATTAAGTTTTCAGGAATTCCAACAAGTCCGAACCCCCCTACTAAAAGGGTAGATCCATCTTTTATATCTGCTACAGCTTCAATTGCTGAGTTCAATATTGGTTTCATTTTTCTCTCTCCTTTTCATACGATCATTGTCTTTAATCATTCATTTATTTTTCTTCGTTCTCAAAAACCGATGCTACCCCTTGGCCACCACCTATACAGAGCGTTGCAAGACCACGTTTTGCATTTCTGCGTTTCATCTCATGAAGCAATGTCACGACAATCCTTGCTCCACTTGCTCCGATTGGATGCCCGAGTGCGATCGCTCCACCGTTCACATTCAATTTTTCTTTATCAAATTCAAGATCCTTGCCAACAGCTAACGATTGACTCGCAAATGCTTCATTTGCCTCAACAAGGTCAAAGTCATTCATGCTTAACTCAGTCTTCTTTAACAGTTTCTTAACGGCTTCCACTGGTCCGATACCCATCACTTCTGGTGCAACACCCGCGCTCGCGTTGGCTTTTACGACGGCAATCGGTTTTAGTCCTAGTTCTTCGGCTTTCTTTCTGCTCATCACAACAAGTGCTGCTGCACCATCATTGATGCCTGACGCATTACCCGCCGTAACCATGCCATCTTTCTTGAATGCCGGGCGAAGTTTTCCTAACTTTTCAGCCGTCGAACTCGGCTTCGGATATTCATCTGTATCAACTATAAGCGGATCACCTTTACGTTGAGGAATTTCAACCGGTGTGATCTCGTCATTAAATTTCCCTTGTTCTTGAGCTTGTGCACATTTTCTTTGGCTTTCCGCTGCGAACTCATCTAGCTCTTCACGAGACAATGAGTGGGTCTCACATAGATTTTCCGCTGTAATTCCCATATGATAATCACCAAATGCACACCATAATCCGTCTTGAATCATGGAATCTACCATAGGAGCGTTACCCATTCGAAGTCCATCCCTTGCTCCGTTCAAAAGATAAGGAGCTTGGCTCATGTTTTCCATCCCGCCGCAAACGATAATATCTGCTTCATCCAGCCAGATTGCCTGACACGCTAGATGAATAGCCTTAAGACCTGAACCGCATACTTTATTAATGGTCATACTCGATACTTCATTCGGCAATCCAGCTTTAATGGCTGCTTGTCGGGCTGGGTTCTGTCCGAGGCCTGCTTGCAGAACATTTCCCATGATGACTTCATCTACTGAATCATGTGGGATACCCGCTTTTTTTAATGCATCTTTAATCGCGATAGCTCCTAAATCTGTTGCGGCAATCGTTTTGAAACTTCCCATAAAGCTTCCGATCGGTGTTCTGACAGCGCTTACAACTACAGCATCTCTCTCCCTTGAAACCATGACTAGTCTCCTCCTTGTAGATCTCTTTTTAAATTTCTGAAAATTCCTTTTTATCATACCATAACAAGTTAAATGTGTTGCAACAGACGATTTTTTTTAGTTAAAATAACATTAGGAAAACGTTTTCAAGAAAGGGGTTTACATTAGTGGACTTACCTGAACGAGTTACGCTTATAGAAGTCGGGCCGCGAGATGGCCTTCAGAACGAGAAAAATTTAATACCTGCAAAAAATAAGATAGAATTCATTTCACTACTAAAAAATGCAGGTTTTCAAGAAATGGAGCTCACCTCGTTCGTTTCACCGAAATGGGTTCCTCAAATGCAAGATGCATCTGTAATTATCGATAGCTGCCTAGACGATCAACGAAACTTTGTCCTCGCTCCAAACCAAAAAGGAATCGACTTAGCTGTTGAATCTGGAGTGAAGCATATTGCGGTGTTTGTCGGTGTCAGTGACACGTTCAACAAGAAGAATATTAACAAATCTACAGAAGAGAGCATGAATGAATTAAGACCTCTGATTCAAGATTTAAAGCGCAGAGGATTTTTTGTTAGGGCTTGTATCTCTACCAGTTTTTATTGCCCGTTCGAAGGAAAGATCGATGAACAGGATGTTTTAAAAATTTGCCTGGACTTTGAGGAGATGGGTGTTGATGAACTGAGTGTGGCAGACACAATCGGTATGGCTAATCCATCAGAATGCTTTGAACTGTTTACCCTTTTAAAACATCATCTGAAGGGTACAACACTTTTAACCGCTCATTTTCACGATACGAGAGGAATGGCTCTCTCAAACATTTTTGCGAGTCTTCAAGCTGGCATCGACCGCTTCGATACTTCAGCAGGAGGCCTTGGCGGATGTCCATTTGCACCCGGAGCTTCAGGCAACGTAGCATCTGAAGACGTTGTTTACATGCTTTCTCAAATGGGAATATCAACAGGTATTAACCTTGATAAACTGCTTGAAGCAGCAGCTTACATATCTCCTCATCTTTCAAAATCTGTTTCAAGCAAGCAGTTTCAACTGTTAAAGAACGTTCCTCAGCATTAACAAAACAAAACACGGGCTTTTTACATGCCCGTGTTTTGTTTCGTTCTATCGTAAAATTTCATTGAAGGATTCAGCATCTCTCCAGGGCTTTTTAATGAAAAGTGGTTGCCTGTTGGAGCATCGATCGTCATCTTTTCAGCGAAAAAAACTGCTGTATTGTACTCCATGAAAAGATCTGGACCATTCGTCTCAATTTTTGTATCGTTTTCTTCTGTTTGATCAACTAGGACTAGGGCAGCTACACCACTCACAACGCAGCCGCAACCTTCTGTATCATGTTTGAGTTTTAAATAACCTGCATTACCTTGCATCTTTTTTTCCAAACGCTCTAATGCTGTGTCAGTAAATACGATTTCCATTTATTTTTCTAACTCACCCTTCTTTTTTAATTCTTTAATTGCCCAATTACACCAGGACAACCAGCTCTCCATGTATCGTATGGCAAATTCAATAGTTAGATATTCACCCAACTCATTCTCTTTGTACGTACCGTTCGGAAAATGATCGTCTAACCATTGCTTTGTCATCTCTAAACCCATTTTATGATGATTCTTACTCGTCTCTAAAAAGTTTATCGCTTTGTCTGTAGGGATAAAATGAAACATAGATACCCTTAACAACAGATCGTCTTTAAGCTTTGGTGCATTTACAGGTTTATTCAGCATCCATTCTAGCAACTGTTCAAAACCTTTATCCGTAATCGCATATATCTTCTTATCTGGATAATCACTTTGCTGTACGGTCTTAGATTGTGTGAGTCCTTCTTCTTCCATCTTTAAAAGTTCTCTATAGATCTGCGTGTGATGGGCTGTCCAAAAATGAATAACTGTTTCTTTAAATTGCTGTGTTAACTCGTAACCTGTTGCTTCATTTTTCGCCAATAAACCTAACAGCGCATACCTTAACGCCATGTGATACCCTTCTTTCTTTCTGTACTGTTTTGCATTGTAACACATTTTTCACAATTTTTTTATCCTTAATACTTGATATAAATCTTATACAGCTATTATATTATAGATAAACATATGTGAAAATACACATATGCAAAATAAAAACATACGTAGGAGAGGAAACAATGAACTGGTTAACACGATTTAGTTTAAAAAATCCAGTAGCAATATTCATCTTTTCATTTTTACTCATTGTTGGTGGAGTCTTCTCGTTCACGAATTTAAAAGTGGACCTACTCCCAAATGTTGAGTTTCCACAACTGACCGTTCAAACCGTTTATCCAGGAGCATCTCCTGAAGATGTGAACGAGCAAGTAACAGACAAACTAGAAACTCAACTGAAGCAAGTAGAGGATGTAAAAACCGTTAAGAGTTCTTCAAACGAAAGTATATCTATCATTAGTATGGATTTCCCTTTCACCGCAAATATGGATGAAGTAGAAGATCAAGTCAAATCCATCATTTCAGAAACGGATCTCCCTGAAGATGTAGAACCAGAGGTAAGTCGTTTCTCATTTGGAACCATTCCTATCTACAATATTTCTCTATTCCCTGAAAAAGAAGGAGAAAACATTCAAGCATTCGTTAATGACGAATTGGTTCCAGAACTTAAAAAGATTCAAGGTGTCAACAACGTATCTGTAGGCGGTGTTAAAGAAACATTCGTCTCGATCACACTTGATAAAGAAAAAGCAAAAGAAGCCGGCATCACCTTAAACGCCGTTAAAGAGGCGATTAACAGCCGTGACCTTTCATTCCCTGCTGGTACCGTAACCGATGACTCGATTACAGTCCCAGTTCGTGTTGAAGAAGTGGTCGATACGGTTGCTGAGCTTAAGAAGATTACAATTTCCTCAAGTCAAGGCGCACCTGCTCAGTCTCCAGGTGGAGCTGGCGGAGGAGCACCTGGTGAAGCAGGTCAACCAGGAGCTGGAGGCGGTGCTCCAGGCGGACAAAGCGCACCTGGTGGAGCACAAGCACCTCAAGCACCAGCAAGCTTAAAGCTTGGTGATCTTGCTGAAGTTAAGGAAACAGATGATGTTAGTGAGATTACAAGATATAACCAAAAAGCTTCACTTTCTATGGCCGTAACAAAGAAACAAGATGCAAATACGGTCGAGGTCGCTGACAAAGTGCTAGAAGTCCTGAACAAAAATAAATATGATGATAAGTTAGATTATGCTGTTGGTTTCGGCCAGGCGGAAGGTATTAAAGATTCTGTAAACACACTTGTTAAAGAAGGATTGTTTGGAGCATTATTCGCTTCATTAGCAGTACTTATATTCCTTCGAAACTTTAGAGCAACAATCATTGCGATCATCTCGATCCCGCTTTCACTGCTCGTGTCAGCTATCTTCCTAGACCGCCTTGATATCACATTAAATATTATGACACTCGGCGGAATGGCAGTTGCCGTCGGACGCGTTGTAGATGATAGTATCGTGGTTATCGAGAATATCTTTAGAAGAATCCGTAAAACGGATGGTGATTACGACCGTGATGAGCTGATCATTGACTCTACACGCGAAATCTTAAAAGCAATCGTATCTTCTACGATTACAACCGTTGTAGTATTCTTGCCGCTTGGTCTTGTCGGTGGTATTACAGGTGAGTTCTTCTTACCGTTTGCTTTAACCGTTGTATTTGCATTATTAGCATCACTGATCGTTGCTGTTACAATCGTACCTATATTAGCAAAATATGCATTTAAAACCGTTAAACCAGAAAAGAACGATGGTCCATTGCAACGTGGTTATGAAAAACTGATCAAAGCCTCATTGAACCATAAAATTCTAGTTCTTTTCACTTCATTCATTCTTTTAGGCGGATCTTTCTTCCTTGCAACAAAGCTTGGAATGGTGTTCCTGCCGAATGAAGAACAAAAAACATTAACGATTAACGTTGAATTACCTGCAAGTACAAATGTAACAAAGACGAACGAAGTGTCTTTAGAAGTTGAAGAGTACCTCTCTAAGCGCGGTACGATTGAAGATGTAACAGCTGGTATCGGTTCTCGTGATTTCCAAACCGGTCTTAAGCGTCAAAATGTTGCCAACTATTTTGTTAACCTCAAAAAAGAAGCAAACATTGATACAGAATTAAAAGAGCTAGAAAAAGATATTAAAGAAATTACAGACGAAAAAGCAGAAGGAACCGTAATCAGCTTGCAGGAAGTTTCAAGCGGCGGGCCTCCAGCTAATAACGAAGTCAATATTGATCTATATTCAAACAACTTAGAAGATCTGCAGAAAGCAGCAAGTGAAGTTGAAGAGTACATGAAGACGATTGATTCGATCAAATATGTATCAAACAACTTTAAAGATACACAAAAACAATGGGCTGTTGACATTGATACCGAAAAAGCAGCTGAAAAAGGCGTATCAGGCTTCGCTATTCTAGGAGCAGTCTCAGATGTAACAAAACCTGTTGAGGTAGGAGAACTTACATTAGACGGCGATCAAAAGAATGTGAAAGTCGAATATGACGAAGCAGTTAAATCTCTTGATGAGATTAAGGATCTAACTGTATTTGGTTCATCCGGTCCGGTTAAAATCTCAGACGTTGCCGAAGTAACTGAGAAAGACACAGTAACTGGAATCCAAAAGCTTGATGGTAAGATTTATGCACAAGTCTCTGCACAAGTAAAAGGAGACAACGTTCAAAAAGTAACACAAGACGTTATTAAAGGCGTTGAAGATAATGTAGACCTTCCTTCATCTGTATCTACAGAAGGTGGCGGAGGAAGCGAAGAAACGATGGATACGTTCAAAGATCTTGGCCTTGCGATGCTAGTTGCGATCGGTCTCGTTTACTTAACGATGTTGATCACATTTGGTCGAGCACGCATTCCGTTCATCATCCTTTCTTCCCTCATATTCGTTCCTGTTGGAGCAATCGGAGGATTATACTTGATCGACGAACCATTATCTGTGAGTGCGATGATCGGAATACTCATGCTGATCGGTATCGTTACGACGAATGCGATCGTATTGGTAGACCGCATCGGACAAAACCGTGAGATTAAAGGTATGCCAGTTCGCGAGGCGCTATTAGAAGCTGGTAAAACTCGTTTACGTCCGATATTAATGACAGCATTTGCGACAATTGCAGCATTAATTCCACTTGCATTAACAACGTCGTCAGGAACACTGATCTCTAAAGGATTAGCGATCGTTGTAATTGGTGGTCTAACGACTTCTACACTATTAACATTGATCATCGTACCTGTTCTTTATGAGTTATTCTTTAGAAGACAGGCGAAGCGTGAAAAAGCTAAATTAAATTCCTAAACAAAAAGAGTACAGCCCGGGTTTTACTTCCGGCTGTACTCTTTTTTGCTTTATGTAAGAGCTGCAAAATAATATTTGGCATCCCACTGAGCTTGTACAAAAAATTCGTAAGCCATATAGCACTTGTATACAGCATATATACCGAACAGTGCAACGATCCCCATGAGTTCCCTCTTTTTTTTCGCAACCTTTTTATACAAGATATACCCTATCATTCCAATAAAGAGCAGATATAAAATATAGATAATTAAGGAGAATTTTTGTACGCTCATCTCATTAACGGCTTCCCTAAATTGATCTAGCTCTCTTTGATTATTTTTATTCTCTTTAAGCTCACTCTGTTTTTTGCCGTCACCTATACTCCAAGTCAATGTTTCACCATCTGCTTTTATGCTGTAGTGAAAGTCCCCTGCCTTTTTCTCAGCAACTATCTGTGGTGAAGCAAAAACACAAGTTTGGGACAGATTTAAAAGAAAAACAATCATGACAAAAAGTTTAAATGAAATTCGCAATCAAACTCCCTCCCATTTGTAGTCCGCTTCCCTTTATTATCTCCGTGACCTCTATACCTCACATTAGTCGGCCTATTATAGTTTAAAGAATTACCCTTCTTTATTCTAAAGCACTACATACTTTTCCATCATTTTGCACATCGGGACTATAGACCTTGTTTCGGCCACTCTACTTATGGGAAATATATCAGCAATCATCTCGTACAGGAGGCTTCAGATTATGAAACAAATCTGCTCTCAAAAAGTAATCGTTACCGCTAAATATACAGTGAGTAAAGCCATTGAGATTATGCATTCTGCTAAGAGACTTAACAGCCAGCTATTTTTAAGTAAAGATGGTATTACCATTCATGCTACAGGATTATCACAGCTCGTAGCATTCTTTTTAACGTTAAAAGAAGGAGATTCTTTTCTTTATATCGTTGAAGGCGCTGATGCTGAGTCAGCGATGAGTCTGATCTTACCTCCAGAGCAACCTTCTTAATTTCTACAACCCTACCTTTGCCTTCATCTTCTTCTTAAATATCATGGGTAGACCGACAAGGACAAATAAAAGAGTAGTGCCGATCCAAACAACTTTTTTGCTTCCAGACGTCATGGAGGTACCTAAGTACGTGTAAGCAATTGTTCCAGGAATGATTCCTATTGCTGTAGCGATCGCATAGTCTCTAAACTTTACCTTTGTTAAAGAAGTTAAATAACTAACGAGATCGAAATTCAATACCGGAAGCAACCTTAACAATAGAACAAATCGAATGCCTTCTCTTTCAATCTTGTTGCGTACTTTTTCGTAGTTTTCGTTTTTCCATTGTTTATTTTTCTTAAAACGGCCAAGGCGGTTGATCGCGAAATACGTTAGGAGTCCTCCTCCTAGCGATCCGAGATATGTATACAGACATCCCCAATAAAAACCAAACGACAAACCGCTTGTTATGGCAAATATGGAAGATGGAAATAACACAAAAGGCCTCACTGTATAAAGGACAACAAAGATAAAAGGTGCGATCCATCCCCACTGTACGATCCAATTTCTAAATTCTTCAGGACTAAATCCCTTATAATTCTTTTGCAGCCAGAGAAATAAAATGATTAAGCCAGCAACCAATAACGTAAGATATAGCCACTTTTTTGTAGGTTTCATGTTTCCTCCATGTGAAAGTTTCATTTAGTAAGCATTTTTCCTTCTTATGCACATATCCATACATAGTGTGATTGGCAAAGGAGGTCATCTATTATGATTGTAAAAGCTACTCGGCCTATTTATGCAGAGCGTGCTGCTAAACTTGTTGAACTAACAGGCAGTTTTACAGAATCTATCTATTTGCAAAAAGGAGACCGAACAGCTGACGGAAAAAGCTTTCTCGGTATCATCGCGTTGTCTATCTATCCAGAGGATTTTGTTGAAATTATTTGCGATCCACCTAATACTGAGCTAAAAGAAAAGATACTTTCATCCGGACTTTTTGCAAGCTGTAAATCTTAATCTAATTGCTCTTATTATTATCTTATTACACCGAACTCCTCTTTGGCTATTTCTTCCTGACTTATAAACTGTAAATGGCCAACTGAGTGAGTTAGAGACAACTAAAACACTTATTTTGTGGTGACGTGATCTTCGCACCTCAATAGGATGCATGCTTTTTCGCGTACACATGATTAGGATGATTATGTAATAAAATAAAGGCTTTGCATGAAATTCAACCCCATGCGAAGCCTTATTTTTCCTGTTTAAGAAAACTCGTGAAGAAAATGGCTTTTTATAATTCGTTCAACGTTGCATTTAGAGAGTTAATTCTTGTTTGAAGTGGTATTTTCGCTTCATTTAGCATCTTTTTGTAAATTTCCAATATCTTAGTACTGTACGTTGTGCCCGGTATGGCCCATTTGCCGTTCAGCTGCGCCCAAGTCACAGCACTGCCTCTTTGGACATATTGAAACCTAGGATCAACAAGAGGATATTGTGAAGGTAGAGGCTTTGTAGACGTATAAGCAAACAAGTGCTGGATGTGTGCTAGAACGCCTTCTTGAGGCGTCTTAAACACAGCCGGTTCGTTCTTACCTGTTGCACCGATTCCTGCATAGTTATTCTGAGAAGCCTTGACGTTACCTTCAAACCGGAAGTACCCTGTTTCTTGAATAGCCTGAGCGAATGCTACATCCCCTCTGATTCCGTACACTTGTCCGATCTGAACATAAAGAGCAGCTACAGATGGCGCGTTCGGATTGACTTTCTTTACAAACCGATCCATCTCTTCTGCAGATAACATCGATGAGCCTTGTATCGTTAGGCCCTTCGGAGGCTCTGGATTTGGTTTTGGTGGTTCCTCGACTAGGGGCGGCTCATTTGTATTTTTCTCTATCACATAAGCATCTGCTACACCCTCTGAACGAATCTTTTTAGCGAAATTTTCTGCATATTCTCTTTTCTGAAAAGCTCCAGCTTGAACTCTGTAATAGGTTTTGCTTCCGCTTTTTATTTCATCAATAAAGGCAGTTATGTTTTGTTTAGCCAGGAGTGAAACCCGAGCAACAGCATTCTCTTTTTGTTCGAACGCACCTGCGATCACATTGAAGATTTGTGTTTGTGTGATCTGTATCTGTTTTTTTGGAAGAGAAAGACCTTGTGCGATTCCTTTTGCAACTGCTATAGACACGTCATTTTGAAAATCTTCTCTTTGTAAAAGAGCTAAATTTTTCTCATTATCCATGAAAAGTACTTCTAATAAGACAGCAGACTTTTTCGTTTCACGAAGCACGTGAAAATCAGCCTGTTTTTGCCCTCTGTCTCGCACACCGTACTTACTCATTACAGCCGCGACTGATTCATGCAAAACACCTTGTATCCTTTTCGTTTCAACACCTGCACGCAGATGCACATAGCTTTCGAAGCCTTCTCCTCCACCAATGTTTTGGTGGATGGACACAAACAGCTCTGCATTCTTGCTGTTTGCTACATTCGTTCTTTCTTCTAATGATACAGTTGTATCACCCGTTCGAGTCATGATGACCGTCACTTCATAGTTGTTTTGAAGATTAGCTTGTATCTTTTTGGCGATTGCCAGATTATATACTTTCTCAAAATGCTCTTTGTTTACCGCTCCTGGATCATTACCTCCATGGCCCGGGTCAATGATTATGACTTTCAAATTGTCACCTTCTTATTTGTCCGTTAGAAGCGCTTTTTAACAATGAAAATGGCGCTTACTTCTATTAAAAAGGATTTGGCGGTATACTAAAAGAGCCATATGACTATTTTTATAAAATTGGATATTTGACTAAGGTGGGTAACAGAATGGAAGCTGCTTTATTTGGAAGTGTTTTATCTGCATTAGCAACCGGTTTTGGTGCACTACCTGTTCTTTTCTGGTCTCAGGTAACACACCGGTTCCGCGACATACTGCTTGCTCTTACCGCAGGTATCATGGTCGCTGCTTCAACCTTCAGCTTGATTCCTCAAGCTCTTGAACTATCAAACTTAACGGTACTTACGATCGGTATTACACTCGGTACTTTAACACTCTTACTTTTAGAAAGGTTCGTCCCGCACGTTGATCTTGACCATTCGAAGATTTTTAAGGGCATCGATGCTAAAGCGTTTCTTGTTATTGCTGCAATCACGTTGCACAACCTGCCTGAAGGTCTTTCTGTTGGGGTCAGTTATGCTAGTGAGAATACCGGCCTTGGCGGTTTGATCGCATTTGCGATCGGACTTCAAAACGCACCAGAGGGTCTGTTAGTAGCCCTTTTTCTCATTCATCAAAATATGAATCGATTTAAGGCTTTCCTTATTGCCACATTAACGGGTGCTGTTGAAATCGTTACGGCTTTGCTTGGGTATGTGCTCACTTCTTATGTAGAGAATCTTGTCCCTTATGGCCTTTCCTTTGCAGCCGGTGCCATGCTTTTTATCGTCTACAAAGAACTCATTCCTGAAAGCCATGGTGATGGTCACGCTCGATCCGCTACATTATCATTTATTGCCGGGCTCTTGATCATGATTTACTTAACGCAAATCTTTGGATAATAAACAGCAAAAACTATCTTCAGCGTTAGTTTTTGCTGTTTTTTTTGCGTCTATATTTCTTATGTGTCTATGCGTATTCAACGTCCATAATGTCAGTCAATTTTAAGATATGCATCCTTTTCTCGTCATCGAGCACCCTTAACTCTTTTTTATATTCGTCTATATAATGCACATGGCCTAAAAGCACGAGCGCCCTGCCTTTTTCAAAATACGTAAACTTTAGCCCTTGGTTCTCTTCCATCGCAACACAGATTGTCTCATTGAATTCTTCGTACTTTTGTTCATCTAATTCTGGCTTTCTTCCATAGTCCAGACCGTCCTGATGCTCTCTTAACATTTTCACATGCTCCGGCAGCATCATCGCTGTCCACTTAATCGTTCCTCTGTCACGAATCACCGTTCTTCCGCCCCCTTATGCCTTATGTCCACCTAAAAGTCGGCTTCTGTATAATGCTGTTCCTCCTTTTGTGTAAGAAACAGCCCGCAGAAGAGAGTTGGAGCCGTATTTTTGCCGAATATCATCCATAACATAGCCGATCTTTCTTTTTTTTGGATGGTCTAGAGAAAACAAAGTAAGCTGTGTTTCTGTATCTTCACAGACGTTAGAAAGAGCGATTGAAATCTTACGCACCGTCTCTCCCCGATAAAAGGTTTGCAGAAGCTCTAGACACACTTCATAAAGCTCCATCGTAATGTTAGATGGCTGGTCTATCGATTTAGAACGATGAAAGCCGCCGCCACCCTCATCTTTGCTGTATCCTAATCCAAAGCTGATCGTCCGCCCTGCTTTTCTTGCTCTTCTCGCACGTCTTGCCACTTCTTCACACATTTCCAAAATGACATGTTTGATCTCCGTTATATCCGTATAATCCCGAAGTAAAATCTGGCTTTTTCCGTAGCTGACCTGGCCTTGCATGATGGGCGCACCGATTTCAGACAGATCGATGCCCCATGCATGATGATAGAGTTGATTCCCCATGATCCCGAATTTTTTCTCTAAAAGTTCGAGCGGATAATGCGCGAGGTCACCGACTGTTACAATCCCCATCCTGTTTAAAGTCCGCTCTACTCTTGATCCGATTCCCCACATCTGGCTTAATGGGGATAGAGGCCATAGCTTCTGTTCTACATCTTCATACCCCCACTGCGCCACTCCTTTTTTCTTCGCTTCAAGATCGAGACAAAGCTTTGACATGAGCATGTTCGGGCCAATTCCGATCGCACACGGCAATCCAAATTCTCGCCAGATATCACGTCGAATTCTCTCAGCAAGTTCTTGTGCGCTTCCCCACAACCTTTCTGTTCCGTCAGCTTGAAGAAAACTTTCATCCACGCTATATGTGTGGATTGACTCTGGTGGAACATATCGGTGCAGCATCTTCGTGATCTCCATCGATCTTTCTAGGAAATAAGCCATCTGCGCATTTACAACGATAATGTTTTTATTCTTTGGAATCTCAAACAGCCGGTTGCCTGTGCGAATACCAAAATCAGCCTTTAGTCTCGGTGATGCTGCAAGCACAACACTTCCCTGTCTCTCCGTATCCCCTACTACTGCCAAATGACATGTCAGCGGATTTAACCCTAAGCGAACAGCAGCACAGCTTGCATAAAAACTTTTCATATCCATACATAAGATGGTGCGCTTAGGCATTTCATCATAGTTCATTCGACATACCCCTTTCATCAATTAGCGAACATCTGTTCTTTATATGTATACCCATTTTAACCGAATATATGTTCTTATAACAATGGTAATTTTTTCAGCAAATTTTGCAGATTGACGTTTTCGAGCCAAAAGTCTAGGATTTATAAGGAAAGTCAGGTGAAGAAATGAACCGCAGATTGATAAGAAAAATGATCAAACGATCGTTGAAGGATTATTTATGGGAAGAAGAAAATTGTACATTAACAGATGAAGAATGGAGAAATCTCGAAGAAGAAGTATTGCGCCAGATAAATGAGGAAGGTCAAAATGAGGCAATTTACAGCATCATTCAGGACGTTGTGTATGCCTATTTTACAAATAAATAAGCAGGTTCCGTCTTTTGAAGAGGAAACCTGCTTATTTTTGATGCTGGTGTGAGAGGTTTGGACTGTAATCGATGAGGTTTTAAGTGGCAATCCACGAGTTTCGGGCTGTAATCCACGAGTTTCGAGCTCCAATCCACGAGTTTTGGACTTCAATCCACAAGCTTTGAGCTCCAATCCACGAGTTTTGAGCCCTAATCCACGAGTTTTGAGCCCCAATCCACGAGTTTCGAGCTCCAATCCACGAGTTCCATCATCAGCTCCAAAAGTCTTATAACTCTCCATTTTGTTTACATAATAAAATTATTGTAACTTACTTTTGTCGAAACGATTTTCCACCTAGTGTTTCAATCAATTTTGGCATGACTTGATACATCGTACTTCCAACGTTCATCCACCATGGCAGGTTGATCTCACGAACGGGACGCTCCATCGCTTTAACAATTTTGTCTGAGACATGCGAAGGCTGGAGCATCAGTTTTTGAACGTTTTTAACGTAATTGCCAGACTGATCAGCAAGTGTAAAGAAGTTGGTCGCGATTGGTCCTGGGTTGATGGTGGTCACGTCTACCCCTTTGTGTGCGACTTCCAAACGCAACCCGTTTGAGAATCCTAACACAGCATGTTTCGTTGCTGCGTACACGCTGGATTTTGGCGTTGAGATCTTACCGGCCTGAGAAGCAATATTCACGATATGACCACTTCCTCTTTGAAGCATATGAGGCAGAACAGCTCTCGTACAAGCCATCAGCCCAAGAACGTTCGTTGAAAACATTCCTTCGATATTTTTCCATGGCGAATCCACAAACTCTTCAAAAATGCCGTAACCCGCGTTATTCACTAAAATATGTATGTTTTGATGTTCACTAAGGATCGTTGAAAAAACTTCCTCAACGCTGTCTGTGTTCGAAACATCTAAAATATAATAAGGCGCTGTTACATTCGTAGCTTTTAAGATCGCTTCCTGTACCACTTTTAGCTGATCTTCTCTTCTTGCAGTAAGGATGGGCGTTGCTCCTTTTTTAGCCACATCCATAGCAAGGTGAGCGCCGAGTCCTCCTGATGCTCCTGTTATCAAGACCACTTTATTTTGTAATGTACTCATCTTCTAACTCCTGTTCTGCGATAATGTGATATCTTGTTCTCTTCCTCTACTCGCACTCTTCCTTCTGATTGAAGCAGATCGAGGTGTCCTACAACTTCAGATACTACTAATCCGAGTTGCTTTTCATATAATTTTGGAAATAGACGTCGACACAGTTCAAAAACGGTTAACGGCTCATCGCTCAACAGATGTTCAAGCGCTTTTGCACGCTCGGTATGATCGTGTAAGCGTTTTGTGATCAACTGTGCTGCATTCGTAAAAGGCTCGCCGTGTCCAGGGTATACTGTTTTTAAGTTCAGCGTGTATAGGTATTGCAATGTCTCTCGGTATTGAAGCAAGGTTCTTGGCCGCTCCGTTTCGTTCAAAGCCGGGGGTTCTAATAGGGCATTAGACGAAATATGAGGCAACAGCACATCCCCGCCGATTAAGATACCGTCTTCTTCATGATAGAGAGAAAGATGGTCTGGGGCATGTCCGGGCGTCTTTAAAAAGATGAATCCCTCGTGACCAGGCACTTCATCACCAGGTAAAGGCAGGGTGTCTGGAACAAACGCGCTTGAGAACGTACGATACTTTCGCAGCTTTAAAAGTTCTATTCTTCCAAGAGTATCTGGCACTCCAAAAGAATGATAGAGATCGGTATAAAACGTTTCTCCCTGTTCAATAAATTCACGGTCGCCACTAACATAAGGAACGGCTTCTCTAAGCATGAGGGTCGGAACACCACTCTCTTGGATCTCTTTTGATAGACCCGCATGATCAGGGTGGTAGTGCGTGCAGATATAATAATCTAAATCTTTAAAAGTGAGCCCATGATCCTTAAGGATAGAGAGAAGCTGTTGTCTGCTTTCTTCGGTTTTTGCTCCGGAATCAACAAGCGTAACCGCATCACTTTTTAGGAGGACACAGTTTACAGGACCTACATCAAATGGTGTAGGAAGCGTAATCGGGATAATTGCTGTTTTTTGAGTCATCTTTTCCTCCAAATAAAATAACTAGTTGACATACATATAGAAATCATAGCATAATGTTTTTTAAAATATAAAAGAAATGCCAATTATGGCCAATAAATAAATGCGTTGAAAGGGATTAGTACGTAATCTCCTCCGTTTAGAGAGTGGAATCCATAGGCTGCAAGATTTCACCGTAAAGGAATTACTGAACCTGCCCTGGAGCAGTCTGGAGAAATCTGGCGCAGTTCTGCGATAAAGACATCTTGAGCGGGCAAGCAATCATGCCAACAAAGGTGGTACCACGGATCACTCCCATCCGTCCTTTATATTTAGGACTGGGAGTTTTTTTATACTCAAAATTCTGGGAGGGATCACCCGTGGGAACAGAAAAAATAACGTTTATTGGTGCCGGATCGATGGCTGAGGCCATTATGGAAGGATTGATCAAAAAAGAGAAATGGCAAGCTGATTTGATCACGATAAAAAACCGAAGCAATACACAACGTGTAAACGAGCTACAACTTAAGTACGGTGTAGTACCCGCTTCAACGATAGAAGAAGCGATCACTGGTGCAGAGATTATTATTCTTGCGGTAAAACCAAAGGATGCGCACAATGCGGTTAACACCATCAAGCCGTTTGTTAAGAGTCATCAGCTGATCATTTCTGTTATGGCTGGCATATCCACTGAAACGCTAACAAATTGGCTTCATCTTAACAACCCTGTAATGAGAGCGATGCCAAACACCTCCGCATCGATCGGATATTCTGCCACTGCACTCTCCTCTGGGATCTATGCAGAGCCATTTCATATTGAAAAATCTCTCGAGCTGTTTGAGACGATCGGAACGGTTACTCTTGTCCCTGAAGAAAAACTTCATATCGTTACAGGCCTCTCTGGAAGTGGTCCAGCGTATGTTTACTATATCGCTGAAGCCATGCAAAAAGCGGCTGAAGAATTAAATCTTTCTGAAGAAGAAGCAAAGACTTTAATCTCTCAAACGCTTTTAGGTGCATCTCTTATGCTTAAACAAACAACAGATTCGCCAATCGAGCTTAGAAGAAAAGTAACCAGTCCTGGCGGCACGACTGAGGCAGGAATCGGTAAACTGGACCAACACGGAGTCCAAGACGCATTTTTAGCTTGCATCAAAAAAGCAGTGCAACGATCAGAGGAATTAGGAAGAATGAACTGATTTGTTAACGGGCTGTCTCTTGAAAGGAAATACCCTTAAATACACCGTTCGGCGTTAACGTAATCGTTATGATGACTCCTTTTTCTGAAGCACCTTTCCTGATCCACAGCTTAAATCTTTCGACAATATCTTCATTTTGAGCAGTCGTTCGTCCAACATATAAATAATCTACGATATCATAATCGGGGTAGCGTTTCCCTGTTTCGAAAACAGCGAGTCTGCCCCATTTTGCATAAGCAGGTTCTTGTACCCTTGGACTTTCTGCAGAGACCGTAAACGGAAGTGAACTACACACTAGAAAACTGGCCATGATCCAGCAGAATAACTTAAGAGAAATCTTCATCATACCAACTCCTTTTCGTTATTTTGCACCAATTCTCTAGTTTTCTCTGCAGAAATTGACGATTAGAAAAAATTGACAAGCCCTTTACTTACTCTTTATCATCTAAGTAGAAGCTAGAGCTAGATTTAGGGAGGGATTTGTGTGACCGAAGTTGAAATTTCCCAAAGATACCTTGAATTGCGCGTTCAGTTTGAAAAGTTTACGAAACGATCTCTTACTGACAAAGAGCTTGTTTTTATCCACTGGCTGACAGAAAAAGGAGCCACTGTGGAAGAACACAACAGAGAAGAAAAAAAGAAGCGTTCTAGACGCAGAAAATAACTCACCCTTCCTCTTCAAACAGGAAGGGTTTCTTTCATTCTGTCGTATGTTGGCCTATGGAGCCTTTCATTTTATCTCCGATTTCATTTACCTTATACTGTCTATATCTTTTTTTATGAAGGGAGCTTACATTCTTGACCTATATATTTGCTCACAGAGGATCTAGCAAGGATTGTCCTGAAAATACGATGGCTGCATTCAAAAAAGCATTTAAAGATGGCGCTGATGGGATCGAGCTCGATGTACAGCTTTCTAAAGATGGTATACCCGTCATCATCCATGATGAGAAGATAGATCGAACGACTAATGGAAAAGGTTATGTTGTTGATAACACTTATGATGAATTATCACAATTAGATGCGGGCAGCTGGTTTTCAAAAAAATTCAATAAAGAATCCATTCCTTCTCTTCAACAATTTTTAGAATGGATAACACCACTCCCCATGTTGCTTAATATCGAATTAAAAAACAATATCGTAGAATACAACGGTCTCGAGGAAAAGGTACTTCAATTGTTGCATCACTATGGGATGATGGATCGAACTGTGATCTCGTCATTCAATCATTATAGTTTAGTCAAAATCAGAAGATTGAACAATTATGTACAGACGGCTCCTCTATACTCTTCTGGATTGTTTGAGCCGTGGGGGTATGTGAAAGCCGTTTGTTCACAAAGTGCGCATCCGAACTATAAATCTCTTCACCCTTACATCATGAAAGGCTTTAAAAGAAATAATATTCCTGTTCGTCCCTATACGGTTAACAGTCAGAAATGGATGAAGTATTTTTTTGAGTGGGGTGCAGAAGCGATCATAACTGACTATCCGATCTTGGCAAGAGAACTGTTGAACAGCCTTCCACCACATTCCAAGAGCAGATTTCTTCAAAAATAGTGATCAAACGTTTTACAATGAGAAAGAAAAGTTATGATGCTAAAAAAGCTTGTTCTCAAAGAAAAAGGAGATGTTTCATATTCAACCTTTATTGTTTCAACCATTGACCATCCGTGACGTAACGTTAAAGAATCGGATCGTCATGTCACCTATGTGCATGTACTCTTGTTATGAACAAGATGGGATTGTGACCCCTTGGCATGTGACTCATTACACGTCTAGAGCAACGGGTCAGACCGGGCTGATCATGACCGAAGCAGCAGCGGTAAGCCCTCAAGGAAGAATAAGTGCTGAAGACTTAGGAATCTGGGATGACAGCCATGTAGAAGGTCTGTCTCAACTTGTTTCGTCTATTCAGGAAAACGGCTCAAAAGCGGCGATTCAAATCGCCCATGCAGGACGCAAGGCTATGATAGACGGACCGATCATCGCCCCCTCTGCTATCGCGTTTTCTGAAAAAATGAAGACACCAGAAGAAATGTCACTTCAGCAGATCGAAGAGACAGTTAATCAATTTCGAAGCGCAGCAAAAAGAGCGAAAACTGCAGGATTTGATGTAATTGAGATTCATGGAGCGCATGGATATTTGATCAATGAGTTCCTCTCCCCTCTGTCTAACAGAAGAAATGATTCTTATGGAGGCAGCCAAGAAAATCGCTACCGATTCTTACAAGAGATCATTGCTGCTGTCAGATTAGAATGGCAAGGCCCACTGTTTGTTCGTATTTCAGCGAATGATTATCACCCAGAAGGAAATACACCAGAAGATTTTGTAACCTATTCGAAGTGGATGAAAGAAGACGGGGTCGATCTTATCGACTGTAGTTCAGGAGCTGTTGTACCAGCGAAGATTCCGACTTTCCCTGGTTATCAAGTTTCTTTTGCAGACAAGATTAAAAACGAAGCTGAAATCGCAACAGCAGCTGTTGGCTTGATCACAACAGGCAGACAGGCGGAAGAAATCTTACAAAACAAGCGAGCTGACCTTATTTTTATCGGCCGAGAGTTTTTGAAAGATCCGTATTGGCCGCGATCAGCTGCACAAGATCTTGGAACAGAGATCGAAAGTCCAAAACAATATGAACGTGGTTGGTAAGAACGATGATAGAAAGCTGGCTCTTTAAAGAGCCAGCTTTTTCTATTCATATGACACATTCCTTTTGAAAAAGTAGTTCAGCCCCTTATACAGTAAAACACAAATTAAGAGCCAGGTTCCTCCAGCCGCGAAACCACCTAGAACATCTGTAGGATAATGAACTCCTAAATACACTCTGCTAAAACCGACTGATCCAATAAAAAGAATCGTAACGCCATATATAAATTTACGATATCTGTACAAAAACGAATAGTTTTGTACGAGAAGATAAGAAAGCAGACCAAAAAAAGCGATGGAGATCATTGCATGTCCGCTAGGAAAGCTATAACCCGTGATCTCAATAACTCGGTCGTACATTGGTCTATCCCTCTCAAACCATTCTTTGAACCATTGATTTTCAAACCGAATTCCGATGAGACAAACGCCTAACACGAACGGTTCTATCCATTTTCTTTCACCGATCAACCAGATTACAGCAAAAAAGAAAAAGATGGCGAATTGATAAGGTCTAGAAGCGATGTTCGTCAAAAACGTAAAGCTATCATTTAAAGCAGGTTGATGGATAACAGACACATTTTTCATCGCCCAAACATCAAGAACTTCTACTCTTGATTGTTCGTAGATAGATGCAAACAGAATAAAAAGCCCAAGGCAAAGAGCAGTTAACATCACTGTTCTCATCACGCTATTTTTAAATCTCATGAAATGATCAGCTCCTGTTACTTTTTTCCCTTTTTTATGATGCCTTCTCCATGCTTTCTTTCGATCGATGATAATACATCGTGAAGCAGAGCATCTTTTTCGTTCTTTTCGACAGAGAACAGATCAAGCTGATAAGTCGCTTGTTCTTTCTCCACTACTTCTGTAGCAGTTATGCCCAATAAACGAACAGGTTCCTGATTCCAATGTCTGCGAAAGAGTTCGACCGCTGTTTTTTGGATATCTATTGCATGCTGTGTTCCGTTTGCGAGCATCTTGCTTCTCGTGATCGTTTTCCGATCGCTGTAGCGAATGGTGATCGCAAGCGTTAGCGCTACATACCCTTTTGTTTTAAGCCGAGACGATACTTTTTCCGCGAGCTTTTTAAAAACAGGCTCTGTTTCCTTAACAGAGATAAGGTCTTCACTCAATGTCGTAGAACTGCCGATCGACCGATAATCACTTGCCGCACTAGGATCAACTGGACGCGTATCGATACCGTTTGCTCGTTCTTTCATCTTTATACCATTGATGCCAAAACGATGCTTTAGTTCATAATCTACGGCATCTGCGAGATCTTTTATTGTCATGATGCCGTATTTATTTAACTTTTCTTCGGTCTTCTTACCGATTCCGTGCATTTCTCCTACTTTCAGCGGCCATAACTTTTCACTGAGATCTCTCTTTCTAAGTACAGTGATTCCGAGCGGTTTCTTCATATCTGAAGCTGTTTTAGCTAAAAATTTATTCGGACCGATGCCGATAGATGATGGCAAGTTCAGCTCATTCAACAGTCTGGATTGAATCTCCTTTGCCAATTCAAGTGGTTCTTGGCAGTCTGTTACATCCATGTAGCCTTCATCGATGGAAACAGGCTCTACCTTTTCTGTATATTCCTGCAGAAGCTGAAACATGCGTGATGAATACATTTTGTATGTTTCAAAGTTTGGTGGAACAACCACAAGATTTGGACAAAGTTTTCTAGCTTGCCAAAGAGGCATCGTTGTTCTTACGCCTTTTTCCCTCGCTTCATAACTACAAGTTACGATGATTCCTTTTCGTTCTTCTACATTACCGGCTACCGCAACGGGCTTTCCTCGAAGATCAGGGTTTTCAGCCATTTCGACTGAAGCATAGAAGCTGTTCATGTCCACATGAAATATGATTCTTCTTTTAGACCCAGGAGACTGATACACATGAACACTCCCTTTATCAAAACTTATCTATTAGTATATGTTAGAACAGCGTTTAAAAACAAAAGGAACGACGGTCTATGCAAAAGAAAAAGACAAGGTATCTACCTTGTCTTGTGAAGCCGTTTTCCAGTATCCTCTACCCATTCAACAAATTCTTCACCATGAAAATGTTTGTTTAAATCTTTATGTAATTGAACCAGATCTCGATAGAAGTCCTTTTTACTTTCATCTTCCATCCATTTTTGAAGAAAGCCATAGATTTGGCAGTTAAAGCTCGTGGACTCTTTATGTTTTACCAATCCTTCATCTGTTAAATAAACATAAGATATTCGGCGGTCATCATTCTTTTTCTCTAGTCTCACATAGCCTTTATCTTTTAGTCGTTTGATCACTTGCATCACTGTAGATACATCCCACAATCCGTAATAAGCGATCTTAGAGATCGTAATGTCTTGTTCTAGTGAAACGATCCATAAAATATGTTGTTCCGCTTGAGTTAACCCAATGGCTTTTGCAGCTTTCTGCCAATCTTCTTCTAAAACTTTATACACGCCACGCATATAATTTACCATCATATGCATGTCAGATAGTTGACTCATCCCATTTCCTCCCCCGAAATAAGATTCTTTTAAATTACCAATATTTTCATTTACATGATAAAAATATCTTACATAAATCATAAAGTGACTGTCAACTTTTTGCGACATTTTGTTCTAAAGAGCAACAAAAACAGGCAACAAGGCCTATTAAACAATAAAAACTTGGCGAAAATCCGCCAAGTTTCGTCATTTTTCTTATTCGCCTGCTGTTATTCCGATGACTGCAAGTACCATTTCTGCCGTCTTCGTCAATTCCTCAATCGGCATTCTTTCATTCGTTGTGTGGATCTCTTCATACCCTACAGCTAGATTTACGGTTGGAATACCGTGACCCGCGATAATGTTCGCATCACTTCCACCACCACTGTGAAGAAGTCTATGAGGGCGTCCGATCTTCTCAGCTGCTTTTTTAGCAACTTCTACAACATGATCACCTTCACCAAATTTGAATCCAGGATACATTACTTCGATTTCAACTTCTGCACGTCCGCCTAATTCTGCAGCAGCTGATTCATACGCTTCTTTCATTTTTGCTGTTTGAACTTCCATTTTCTCGTTGATTAATGAACGAGCTTCAGCTAGTACGAAAACAGTGTCACAAACGATATTCGTTTGCTCTCCTGTACCTCCACCATGAAAATGGCCGATGTTTGCTGTCGTTTCTTCATCAATTCTGCCAAGTGGCATGCGAGCGATCGCTTTAGCTGCAATCGTGATAGCTGAAACGCCTTTTTCAGGAGCAACACCTGCATGTGCCGATTTTCCATAGATCTTCGCTCGAACTTTAGCCTGTGTAGGAGCAGCTACAATAATATCTCCAACTGGACCATCACTGTCTAGGGCAAAACCGTATTTAGCTGTGATTTTTGACGCATCCATTGCCTTTGCACCAACCAAGCCAGATTCCTCTCCTACCGTAATGATAAATTGAATATCACCGTGAGAGATATTCTCTTCTTTTAGCACTTTAATCGCTTCAAACATCGCAGCAAGACCTGCTTTGTCATCCGCTCCAAGAATCGTAGTTCCATCTGTTACTACATATCCATCTTTTATTGAAGGTTTGATCCCGTTACCAGGAGTAACTGTATCCATATGAGAAGTGAAATAGATCGTGTCAACGCCTTCTTTATTTCCTTTTAACGTACAGATTAAATTTCCTGCTGCGTGCTCTGTCGTTGATTCAGCATCATCTTCATAGACTTCAACACCAAGCTCTTCAAATTTCTTTTTAAGAACGATTGATATCTCTTTCTCGTGTCTAGTCTCAGAGTCAATTTGAACAAGCTCTAAAAATTCGTTTAACAAACGGTCTGCATTTACCATTTATGTATCCCTCGCTTTTTATAGTGGTATGTTTCCATGCTTTTTGTAAGGTCTGTCTTCACTCTTGTTGCGCAGCATGTCAAGCGCCTGAATACACTTGATTCTCGTATCTCTCGGATCAATAACATCATCTACCATCCCGTTTGCTGCAGCGATATAAGGGTTAGCGAACTTCGTACGATACTCTTCGATCTTCGCGGCCCTCGTCGCTTCAGGATCTTCGCTTCGTTCGATCTCTTTTGCGAAGATGATATTCGCAGCTCCTTGTGGCCCCATAACAGCGATCTCAGCATTCGGCCATGCAAATACTAGATCTGCTCCGATAGATTTACTGTTTAAAGCTACATATGCACCGCCATATGCTTTTCGAAGAATGATTGTTATCTTTGGAACAGTTGCTTCTGAGTACGCATAAAGAATCTTTGCTCCATGACGGATAATGCCGCCATGCTCTTGTTTTACCCCTGGAAAGAATCCTGTTACATCCTCAAACGTGATGATTGGAATATTGAAAGAGTCACATAAACGGATAAAACGCGATGCTTTATCTGAAGAATCAATGTCTAGTCCTCCAGCCATGACTTTTGGCTGATTACATACTAATCCTATCACTTCACCCTTAATCCTGGCAAAACCTACAACTATATTTCTTGCAAATTGAGCATGAACTTCCATGAATGAGTCCTTATCCACCACTTCTTGGATAACCGTTCTTACATCATAGGGCCTGGTTGAATCAAATGGGATGATCTCTGTTAGTTCAGGGCGATCGTCCTCTTCATCCCCCCAAGGTAAGACTGGCGTTCTCTCTTTATTATTCTGCGGAAGGTAAGAGATTAAACGTCTAACATCTTCTAACACTTCTGATTCAGATGGTGCTGTAAAATGTGCGTTCCCACTCTTCGACCCATGAACTTCAGCGCCGCCTAAATCTTCAGAGGAAATCTTTTCACCGGTAACAGTCTCGATCACTTTTGGTCCTGTGATAAACATCTGACTGGTCTTTTCCACCATAAACACAAAATCAGTGATCGCTGGGGAATACACCGCTCCTCCTGCACAAGGTCCCATAATAACGGATATTTGTGGAATCACGCCTGAATAGATGCTGTTTCGATAAAAGATATGGCCATAGCCATCAAGCGACATGACACCTTCTTGTATACGCGCACCTCCTGAATCGTTCAACCCGATAAAAGGAGTTCCGTTCTTTGCCGCAAGATCCATAACTGCAGCAATCTTTTTCGCGTGCATCTCTCCAAGAGCGCCGCCAAATACCGTAAAATCTTGAGCGAACAGATAAATAGGACGGCCATGAATCTTTCCGTATCCCGTCACTACACCTTCTCCTGGTGCCTTCATCCCGGATAGACCAAAGTCATGTGAGCGGTGCTCCATGAAAGGATTCAATTCAACAAACGTACCTTCATCTAGTAAAAGATCGATGCGTTCCCGTGCCGTTAACTTTCCGCGTTCATGCTGCTTATCGATACGGTCATCACCGCCGCCTAATTCAATCTCTGTTTTCTTTTCATAAAGCTCATTAATCTTGTCATAGATGTCCATTATTTTGCTTCCTCCTTACTTTTCGTCTTCTCACAAAGCTCAAACAAAACCTTATGTGTAGAAGAAGGATGCATGAAGGCAACTGACGCCCCACCTGCGCCAGGAACAGCAGCGTCATGAATCATCTTAATCCCGTTTGATTTCATCTCATCAATGCGGTCTTGTATGTTTGTAACGCCAAGAGCAACGTGATGTACACCTTGCCCCCGCTTTTCAATAAACTGAGCGATAGGGCTGTCTAAAGTTAAGGCTTCAAGCAGTTCTAACCTCGTCTCTCCGATCTTTATAAAAGCTACTTTCACTTTTTGTGAAGGAACTTCCTCGATCGCTTCAAGTGTTAATCCTAGAACATTCACATAAAACGGGAGCGCTTCATCTAAAGATTTTACAGCGATTCCAATATGATCAATCCGTTCTGGCGCTACTCCTGAAAACACCTCTTCTGTAATCCCATCACGTTCATATACCGCTTGTTCGATAAATTTGGCTGTTTCGATCGTCGGAGTTCCTGGCGTGAAAACTTTTTGTATGCCTTTGGACTCTAAGAAGGGAATGTCTTCCCATGGAATTACCCCACCACCGACAACGATAATATCATCTGCTCCTTTTTCATGAAGAAGTCTCATCACTTCTGGAAAAAGTTCGTTATGTGCGCCTGACAAACAAGATAAACCGATCGCATCCACGTCTTCTTGGACAGCGGCAGCAGCTATTTGTTCTGGTGTTTGTCTTAACCCCGTATAAATGACTTCCATTCCATAATCTCTTAGTGCTTGAGAAACAACAAGAGCTCCTCGGTCATGTCCGTCGAGTCCTGGTTTTGCAATTAAAACACGAATTGTTTTCTTCATCGTTTCTCCACTCCTCTCTATTTTTAGACGCCTGTGTACTCTCCAAATTCTTCTCGAAGCACACCGCATATTTCTCCGATCGTACAATATGATTTCACGCACTCAACGATGATCGGCATTAAGTTATCATCACTTTTAGCTGCAGCACGTAACGAATCCAACTGAGCGCTCACTCGGTTTTGATCTCTCTTTGCTTTCAGTGTTTGCAGCTTTTCTTTCTGTTTCTCTCCTAAAGTTGGATCAACTCTTAATAGTTCTGGCTGAGGTTCATTTTCAATACTAAATTTATTCATGCCGACGATGATTTCTTGGCCATTCTCGATCTTTTTTTGTGTTTCATAGGACGTATGGTGGATCTCTCGCTGCATGTATCCTTGTTCAACCGCTGCAACCGCGCCACCCATCTGATTGATCTTTTCAATATATTCGTTTGCTTTTCGTTCCAGCTCATCTGTTAAATGTTCGACGTAATAAGAACCCGCAAGTGGATCAACCGTATCTGCCACACCTGTCTCATGAGCTAAGATCTGCTGAGTACGAAGGGCGATTCGAGCCGAGTCTTCTGTAGGAAGAGCAAGTGCTTCATCTCTTGAGTTCGTATGAAGGCTCTGCGTTCCTCCTAGGACGGCTGATAGTGCTTGCGTTGTAACACGTACGATATTGTTATCCGGTTGCTGCGCAGTTAGGGTCGAGCCACCTGTTTGGGTATGAAAACGAAGCTGCCATGACTTCGGATTCTTAGCGCCATAATGTTCTCTCATTAGCTTAGCCCACATTCTACGAGCTGCTCTGAACTTCGCAACTTCCTCAAAGAACTGGTTATGAGCGTTGAAGAAAAAAGCTAACCGCGGAGCAAAATCATCAATCTTCAACCCGGATTCTATCGCAGCATCCACATATGCGAGCCCATTTGCAATCGTAAAAGCAAGTTCTTGTGCGGCATTCGCCCCAGCTTCTCGAATGTGATAACCAGAGATGCTGATCGTATTCCACTTTGGCACAAATTCCTGACAATAGCCGAAGATATCTGTAATCAATCGCATTGAAGGCTTTGGAGGGAAAATATATGTACCACGAGCGATGTATTCTTTTAAAATATCATTCTGTATCGTTCCTGAGAGCTTTTCTGGACCTACTCCCTGCTTCTCAGCAACAGCGATATACATAGCGAGCAGGACAGAGGCCGGTGCGTTGATCGTCATCGAAGTACTTACCTTATCGAGCGGAATGTCTTTTAAAAGTGCTTCCATGTCTTCGATGGAGTCTATCGCTACCCCCACTTTTCCTACTTCCCCTCGGGACATTGAGTGATCAGAGTCATACCCGATCTGTGTAGGAAGGTCGAATGCTACAGAAAGCCCGGTTTGCCCTTGATCAAGTAGATAGCGAAAACGTTTATTCGTTTCTTCAGCAGAACCAAACCCTGCGTATTGTCTCATCGTCCAGAACCTTGCACGATACATCGTAGATTGAGAACCACGCGTGTATGGATACTCTCCTGGAAGCCCTAGTGATTCCATCGGATAATGCTCTTCCTCTGTACCATACAGCCTTTCAACCTCTATATCAGATGAAGTATGAAACCTCTCTTTTCGTTCGGGAAATCTATTCATTGATTGTTCGGTCTTTTCTTGCCACTCTTTTATACGCTGTTGTTTGTCCATTAGAAGCCTCCTGTTTAACAAAGAAAAATAGTCTCAACATAACATCTTTCGTTTTGTAAGCGCTTTTTCCTGCTTGATAGCGCAAATTTTCGACTAAATTTGCAAATTGGTATTTTAGGATTTCTTGTTTCTGCCCTCCAAACAAGATACAATTAAGATGGAAATGTTTATAGGAGGGTAAAGGCTTTGAATCAAAAATTAATAAAAACGATTGTCTATGTAATGATTATTTGTCTCGTTCTAAGCAGTCTTTTAACAGGAGTCGCTTTTTTCTTATAAAAACGTTAACCCCCAGTTCTCTTGAACTGGGGGTTTTACATTATTATTGTTTTATAATCTCATCAAAGCTTTTTTGTGAGTGGATCACTTTTATCTTTGTGCCTATCTTTAGTTTGCTGTAAAGCTTCTGAACATCTTTTTCATACATACGAATACATCCTGCCGTAACATATCTTCCGATGGCCGATGGATTATTATTTCCATGAATTCCAAAGGTACGACCGTCCGTTCCGTTTGCGTCAAAACCGATCCAACGTGTGCCGAGCGGATTCGTTTTGTCACCACCTGGAATATCTTTTTTTCGATAATAAGGATCCACAGCTTTTACGGTGATTGTAAACTCGCCTTCTGGTGTTAGTTCTTTCGACTTTCCTGTTGCTACTTTGTAGATTTCTTTAATGGTCCCATCTTCAACGTATGCAAGTCTGTTGGATGTTTTGTTAATGATTAAATAAGGGTCTCCTAAGGCATGTGCGTCTCCGATCGGCCATATTGGTGAAAATAACAAGATAAAAGCTAACTTGAGTTTTCCCATCTTTATCACCCTGTCATTTTTTACTTAGTATTTGTAAATGCAGGGGAAGTCATGAGCTGCTTTTTTGTTTTTTTTCTTTTAGCCAGATGAGGGTAGTCGATCTCCGTTCCAGGCGCTCGCTTTCCGCGGGGCAGGCGGTGAGCACCTTGCCGCTTTGCGCCATTAAGGGTCTCACCTGACCGCTTGTCCCGCAGGAGTCTCGCACCTTACACTCCAACCAACTTATTCAATGAAGACAAGTAATAAAATGAAACAACCTTTTTTAAAAGTCATGCCAATCTGTAAAAAATATGAAAAATAAAAAATAATTTCTACTTCTTAAATTTACTTTTGATGATCAAGTAATCCTCGATGTCTTGAAGTAACTGATAGAGCTTTGAGCGTGTTTCGAATTCGTCTCTGTCTTTTGGCAGATGCATCTCTCGAAATTCTTGTCTCATGTTTTCTAGATCATCTAAAAATAAAACCGCTGTATTTCCTGGGTGAACTGCGGCGCTTAGGCGTTCGAAGAAGCTGCCCAGTTTTTCACACTGAACATATGTTTTATCGATGGAAGAAAGGATCGGTAGCATTCGCTGAATGATCTCAAACTGTTTTTCTCTCATCTTAAAGTAGTGATAATACTGGTTTTCGTACCGTAGAAAATGATTTTCAATGTCACGAAAGGCAATGCTTTTTGCGTTAGAGATAAGATCTGCACATTCTGTAATCTCTTTTCCGTCCCACTCGTGTTTATCATGTGCTAAATATAGATGAAATTCATGAAAAATGACTTTGTATCTTTTTTCGAGTTCCTTCTGCATGTTTAACAGTATTTTTTCCACCGAAGGCATGTAGAGATTCATGATTAATCCCATTCCTATACCGATTACGATGATACTAAATTCGTTGAGCACGATTTCCCATGTGATTTTTTGAAGAGTGTATAAATGAAGGATGATAACTGACGATGTGATGATGCCTTCCTTCAGGTTTAGGGATACGAGTGTTGGAATGAATAGGATCAAAAGAACGGTTAGTGCGTAAGGATGATAGCCGATCAGTGAGAAGATCGCACTCGCAAATCCTATTCCGAGTATACAAGCGGCAAATCTTTCCCATGAAGAGATGATCGACTTCTTTTTTGTTATCTTTATACAAAGAATCGTCAATATTCCGGCTGACGTATAAAAATCTAATCCTAGCCACTCTGCCAAGGCGATAGCAAGGCCTGCTCCGATTGCAGTCTTTAATGTTCGATAGCCAATTGTAAATTTCATAAAATGAATGCCTTCTTTCTCATCTCGTTCTGCATCTTGTACCATTATTCCATACTTCAATGAAATTCAAAAAACGAAAAAGGACTTCAGCTAAGAAGTCCTTTTTTAAGCATTATAGCACTTTTTCTAAGAAAGCTTTAGCTCGTTCTGTTTTCGGATTATCAAAGAAAATAGCTGGCACTTGATCTTCTACTAATTTCCCATCATCCATGAACAGAACACGATCGGCAACTTCTTTTGCAAAGCCCATCTCATGTGTCACGATAACCATCGTCATGCCAAGCTTGACGAGGTTCTTCATTACTTGAAGCACTTCTTTTACCATCTCTGGATCTAGAGCTGAAGTTGGTTCATCAAAAAGCATAACTTCAGGTTTCATAGCAAGTGCTCTCGCTATGGCCACACGCTGTTTTTGTCCGCCTGAAAGGTTAGAAGGATAACTGTTCGCTTTTTCACTCAACCCAACGGTTTTAAGGAGATCTAAAGCCTCCCTCTCAGCTTCACTTTTCGAAATCTTTAATACTTGCTGCGGTGCGAATGTAACATTCTCTAAAACGGTTAGATGAGGAAAAAGATTGAAATGCTGAAACACCATTCCTATCTTTTTACGAAGATGAAGTTCCATCTCGTTAATGTCTCTATCCTCTATCTTAATCGTACCTTCATCATGTGTTTCTAAAAGATTCAAACAACGAAGAAACGTAGACTTACCTGATCCTGAAGGCCCGATCACAGCTATAACTTCTCCCTTTTTTATTGAAGTCGTTATTCCTTTTAATACTTCGTTCTTTCCGAAACTCTTTTTCAAACCTTGAACATCAATCACTCTTAGCAAGCCTCCTCTCCATAACTCGACCAGCCAATGTTAACATCATTACTAATAGATAATAGACAAGACCCGCTAATAACAAGGGTTCAAAAAAGCGATAGTTGCTTGCCCCTACGATTTGAGCTCGTCTCATAATATCAAGCGCTCCGATAACCGATACGATCGCTGATTCTTTTGTTAACGTAATAAATTCGTTCATCAAGGCAGGCAATATGTTCTTAAATGCTTGAGGCAATATGATTCTTAACATCATCGTGCGGTATGGAACACCTAAAGCCATGGCAGCTTCTTTCTGTCCTTTGTCGACGGCATTGATACCTGCACGAATAATTTCTGATATATATGCGGCAGAATTAAGAGCAAATGTTAATACCCCTGCTGAAAATGCGCCAATATCGACTCCTGTCAGCTGAGGTACAGCATAATAGATCAATAGCATCTGAAGAATTAATGGCGTTCCTCTAAAGACCGAAGTATATGCATCTGCAAACCATCTTAAGACTGTGATCTTACCTATTTTGAAAAGGGAAAGTACGGTTCCCCATATAAATCCAAGTACTAACGATACCGCCACGAACTGCAACGTAACCCATATCCCGTATAAAATATACGGAATAGAAGGCACGAGCTGGGCAAAATCCAAGTTCATGCCTACCACTCTCTTTCTCTATTTTTTAACACCGAACCACTTTTCAACAAGCTCGTCCAATGTACCGTCTTCTTTCATCTTCTTTAATTCTTCATTAAACTCTTTTGTTAGCTCACTATCTTTAGGAAAAGCGATAGCCGATCCTGCAGCGTCTGTATTTGGCAATGCGAATGAGGAAAGGTCTTTATTTTTCTTCAAAAATTCGTAAGCTACTGCATCTTCAATAATTGCAGCATCTACACGGTTTGATTTCATCTCTTGTACCAATTCTGTAACTTTGTTTCGCTGAACAACCTCGAATGTATGGTCCTTTAATAATTTATCTGCTTCTTTTTCTTGAATGGAAGCCAATTGAACGCCAATCGTTTTGTCTTCAAGATCTTCTACGCTTTTAATCGCTTTATCCTTTGTAACGATCAATTGTTGAGCTGCATAATATTCATCTGAAAAATCTACCGTCTTTTTACGTTCTTCATTAGGTGTCATACCGGCGATTACAAAGTCAGCTTTGCCGCTGTCTAATGCAGGAATCAACCCGTTAAAGTCCATGTCCTTTATCTCAACTTTATAACCAAGTTTTTTAGCGATATGATTCGCTACATCGATATCAAAGCCTACGATCTCTCCACCTTTTGCTGTTTCCACGTATTCATATGGAGGATAATCAGCAGAGGTTGCCATCACTAACGTCTTCTCTGACGCATCGCTCCCCGTACTTGTAGAACTCTTTTCTTCAACCGCACCACATCCCGCCAACAACGCGAGTACTATGATAAAATAAATGCTAAAAAGATTTCGTTTCATTTGTAGTTCCCCCTGTATAAAACATTTATATTTATTCGTTAAAGTGAATATTAACACATAAATATGCAAAATTAAGTATTTTAATAATTCTGAATGTATTTATATGCATTCTGATAAGGTGGTTGGTTATTTTGCAATTTGGCGAAAGGATGAAGGATGTTAGTTATCGTAGACGAGAGGCGGTGTATGCCATAGTACTGGATGAAAATAAGAATATAGCCGTCATGGTTCAGAACGGCAAAGGATTCTTACCAGGTGGCGGTATAGAAACCGGAGAGGATCATATAGGCTGTTTGAAAAGAGAATGTATCGAGGAGACAGGCTATACTTTTCAAATGGCGCAATTTGTGGGACATGCAAAGCAATATTTTAGAACGAGACAAGGGGAACATCTATTGAATGATGGGTATTTTTATTCAGGTTCCTTTGGAGAGTATGCAAATGATCCATTAGATCAAGATCATGAGTTAGTGTGGATGAATATTGATCAAGCTGAGGAGCTATTATTTCATTCGTCTCATGTGTGGGCTGTGAAAAAGAGGCTGGGGTTGGATTAAGAGAGTTCTTGTGGGTCTGAGAACAATTTCAGTGATCAATCATAAATACTAGGAATCGATTATAAATCTCTGGAATCGCTCACAAATCCCTAGAATCGCTCACAAATCCCTAGAATCGCTCACAAATCCTTAGAATCGCTCATAAATCCTTAGAATCGCTCATAAATCCATGTTCTATCATTTTATGAACAATAAAAAAAGCTGGCTCAATTTCGAGCCAGCTTCTCTCATTCATACACACTTAAATCCCTACTTACAATATGTTTCAAATGCACTTCTCAGCTTGTTTACGACTTCCATCGGTTCGTGACCTTCAATCTCATGACGTTCTACCATCATTTGGATCTCTCCATCTTTTAATAGTGCAAAAGAGGGAGATGATGGCGGATAGCCTGTAAAATAAGAACGCGCTGTCTCTGTTGCTTCTTTATCTTGTCCAGCAAAAACCGTAACAAGATGGTCTGGGCGAACGTCTTGTTTTACCGAATATGAAGCCGAAGGGCGTGCGATTCCTCCAGCACAGCCACAAACGGAATTAATCATAACAAGTGTTGTACCTTCTTTTTTAAAAGCTTCTTCAACATCTTCTGGTTTAAATAGCTGCGTATAGCCAGCCTCTACCATTTCTTTACGAGCCGTCTCTACTACATCATTAAAAAGATTAAATTGAAAATTCATTCGTATTCAGCTCCTTTCTTTCTTATTGTACTCAATTTCTGACATATAAAAAAGAAAAATGCCGTAACATGTACGGCACTTTTCTTAGGGGGTTATGGGGTTTGGAGGTGTTGATAGTTATCTCTACCCGCAATAAAACCCTCATAAACCTAAAAAATACATTTTTTAATAAATGGATGTGTTTTCTTTTGTCATACCCTCTAAACGTGCTTTTACCGAAGCTAAGAAGCGTCCGCAAACGAGACCGTCGAGGACCCGATGATCAAGAGAAAGACAAAGATTAACCATATCACGCACAGCGATCATTCCATTGTTCATAACAACTGGACGCTTAACGATCGATTCTACTGAAAGGATAGCAGCTTGCGGATAGTTGATGATCGGCGTTGACATCACAGACCCGAAAGAACCTGTGTTATTTACGGTGAACGTTCCGCCTTTCATATCGTCACCAGCTAATTTATTCGTTCTTACTTTATCAGCTAGTTCTTTAACATCGCGTGCGATTCCTTTGATAGACTTTTCATCAGCATGTTTGATGACAGGTACATACAATGCATCATCTGTTGCAACTGCAATGGAGATGTTGATGTCCTTTTTCTGAATGATCTTATCTCCTGCCCACATGGAGTTGATCTGTGGGAATTCTTTTAGTGATTCTACAACAGCCTTAATAAAGAAAGGCAAGAACGTAAGATTGTATCCTTCTTTTGTTTTAAAATCACCTTTTACAGAATTACGATATTCTACTAAGTTGGTTACATCCACTTCTACCATCGTCCAAGCGTGAGGTGCTTCGTGCTTTGAGCGGACCATGTTTTGAGCGATCGCTTTACGGATACCAGATACCGGAATCTCAATATCACCAGGCATTGTGTCAATAGAGACAGGCTTTAATGCTGGCGCTGATTGTTGCTGTTGAGCCGTATTTTGTGTGCTGACAGAAGCAGGTGCTTCAGAAATATCTTCTGCAGCTGGCTTGTTACCTTTTGTAGGAATCTCACCGGAATCAATGATTCTCTGAAGATCTTTTCGAGTGATCCTTCCGCTTTGTCCTGATCCCTCTACTTGGTCTAAATCAATGCCATGTTCAGATGCCATACGTACCACTGCAGGTGAGAAACGTCCTCTCGCTGCTCGATCAACGTTTGCCGCAGGCTTACTAGCACTCGTACTCGAAGAAGCTGTAGGTGTTGAAACCGTTTCTGCAGTCTTCTCTTCTTTAGAAGATGAAGTTGCAGGTGCACTTTCCTCGCCTTTTCCTTCTGTTTCGATATAACAGATCAACTCGCCAACAGAAAGAGTGTCTCCTTCGCCAGCAACTAGCTCTTTTATCGTTCCAGAAAAAGATGATGGAACTTCTGCGTTTACTTTATCTGTCATAACTTCTGCTAGTGGATCGTATTTTTTTACCGTATCACCCGGCTGAACAAGCCATTTACTGATCGTACCTTCTGTTACACTTTCCCCTAATTGGGGCATTGTAATTTTTTCTGTAGCCATTAAAGTCCCCTCCTATTGTTAAAATGCCGCAAGATCTCTCATGGCTTTTTCTACTTTGTCAGGATTCACCATAAAGTGCTTTTCCATCGTTGGTGCATATGGCATCGCTGGTACATCTGGTCCAGCTAAACGTTGAACAGGTGCATCTAGTTCGAACAAGCAATTTTCAGCAATGATCGCAGAAACTTCACTCATGATGCTTCCTTCTTTATTGTCTTCTGTTACTAGAAGTACTTTACCTGTTTTGGAAGCTGCCTCGATGATCGCTTCTTTATCCAATGGATAAACGGTACGAAGATCGAGAATATGAGCTGAAATTCCGTCTTTTTCTAACTTCTCAGCCGCTTGAAGAGCAAAGTGTACACAAAGTCCGTATGTAATAACGGTAATATCTTCACCTTCACGCTTCACATCAGCTTTTCCAATAGGCAATGTATATTCTTCAGTTGGTACTTCACCTTTAATCAGTCTGTAAGCACGTTTATGTTCAAAGAAAAGAACAGGGTCTTCATCACGGATAGCAGACTTCAAAAGACCTTTTACATCATAAGGCGTAGAAGGCATAACAATCTTTAAGCCTGGTACGTTAGCGAATAGTGCTTCAACCGATTGTGAGTGATAAAGTGCACCATGGACACCACCGCCATATGGAGCACGAATCGTGATCGGACACGTCCAATCATTGTTTGAACGATAACGGATCTTAGCCGCTTCAGAAACAATCTGGTTAACAGCAGGCATGATAAAGTCAGCGAACTGCATCTCTGCGATCGGGCGCATGCCATACATCGCAGCACCGATCCCTACTCCTGCAATAGCCGATTCTGCGAGAGGAGCATCGATCACTCTCTCTTCACCAAACTCTTCAATCAACCCAGTCGTTGCACGGAAAACTCCTCCGCGTACACCAACATCTTCACCTACTACAAATACTCGCTTATCGCGTTGCATCTCTTCGCGAATGGCTTGTGTTACAGCATCAATATATGAAATTACCGGCATCTCGTTTTCCCCCTTTACTCTGCGTATACATGAAGAAGTGCGCTTTCAGGATCAGCATATTTTGCGTTCTCTGCATAATCTGTAGCTTCATCCACTTCTTTTTGAATCTCATCAGTGATCTGTTTTTCTAATTCTTCTGTTAAGATACCATTCTCTTTTAAGTAAGCAGCAAATGTATGAATCGGATCTTTTGCTTTCGCTTCTTCAACCTCTTCACGCGTTCTGTACGCACGATCATCATCATCTGATGAGTGAGGCGTTAAGCGATACGCTACTGTCTCAACTAAAGTAGGGCCTTCACCGCGTCGACCGCGATCAGCAGCTTCTTTAACAGCTTCATAAACAGCTAATGGGTCATTCCCATCCACTGTTACTCCTGGCATTCCGTAACCGATCGCACGGTCAGAAACGTTCACACACGCGAGCTGTTTTGAGATTGGAACCGAAATCGCGTATTTGTTGTTTTCACACATAAAGATAACAGGAAGTTTATGAACAGAAGCAAAGTTTGCTCCTTCATGGAAATCTCCCTGGTTTGAAGATCCTTCACCAAACGTTGTGAACGTTACTAGGTCTTTGCCTTCCATTCTTCCACCAAGTGCGATTCCAACAGCATGAGGAACTTGAGTTGTTACAGGCGAAGAACCTGTTACGATACGAAGCTTTTTAGAACCAAAATGCCCTGGCATCTGTCGACCGCCGCTGTTAGGGTCTTCTGCTTTTGCAAAACCAGAAAGCATAAGATCTTTCGCTGTCATACCAAACTGTAAAACAACACCCATGTCACGGTAGTACGGCAACACAAAATCTTTCTCATTATCTAAAGCCATCGCTGCACCAACTTGGGCTGCTTCTTGACCCTGACACGAAATAACGAAAGGAATTTTTCCAGCGCGGTTTAATAGCCACATACGCTCATCAATTTTTCTTGCTAATAACATCGTTCTATACATATGGATTACATCTTCATTGGTTAAGCCTAATTGTTCATGACGTAATTCTGCCATTTGTTTTACCTCCTTAGAAATGGATCGCTTTTCCTTCAACAGCTAACGCTGCTTCACCAAATACTTCTGATAGAGATGGATGTGGATGGATGGTATGAGCCATCTCCCACGGTGTAGCGTCTAAAACTTTCGCTAAGCCGGCTTCAGAGATCATATCCGTTACGTGAGGTCCGATCATATGAACGCCTAAAAGGTCATCGTTGTCTTTATTTGCAACGATCTTAACAAACCCATCACTTTCACCATATACAAGAGCTTTTCCAATCGCTTTAAAAGGAAACTTGCCCACTTTTACGTTGAAGCCTTGATCTTTAGCTTGTTTCTCAGTAAGACCGACACTTGCCATCTCTGGACTTGAATAGATACATTTTGAAATATTATCATAGTTGATCGGCTCAGGTTGCAGGTTAGACAAGTGTTCTACTGCCGTGATCCCCTCGTGTGATGCAACATGCGCGAGTTGAAGTCCTCCGATTACATCTCCAATCGCATAAATGTGGCTCTCTGCGGTTTGGAAGTATTCATTCGTCTGAATGTATCCGTTTTCAACTTTTATGATGGTATTTTCTAAACCGATACCTTCTGTGTTCGCCATGCGTCCAACAGAAACGAGCATCTTCTCGGCACTAAATTGTTTTGTCTCGCCTTTATGTTCAGCTGAAATCATTACGCTTTCGCCTTTTTCTAATGTATCAGGAAGGACTTTTGCACTTGTTACGAGCTTGATCCCTTTTTTCTTGAGAACTCGCGCAGCCTCTTTCGAAATCTCTTCGTCTTCTGTCGGTACGATTCTGTCAGCATATTCTAGTACTGTTACTTCCACTCCAAGATCATTGAGCATAGACGCCCATTCAATCCCGATTACTCCACCGCCGACGATGATGATTGATGATGGCAAGTTCTCCATCTCAAGTGCTTCATCACTAGACATAACAAAATCACCGTCAATCTCTAATCCTGGTAATGAACGTGGTCTAGACCCTGTTGCAACAATTACGTTCTGCGGAATTAGAATCTCATTTTCTGTACCATCATTAAACTCAACTGATATTGTACCTGGCATCGGAGAGAAGATGGATGGCCCTAGGATACGTCCGATTCCTTCATAGACTTCGATCTTTCCTTTTTTCATCAAACTTTGTACACCCATGTGTAGTTGATTTACGATGGATTGCTTACGTTCTTGCATCTTGGAAAAGTTCAAGCCGATTCCTTCAATATCAACACCAAAGTCTGCAGCTTTTTTGGCTGTTTTGTATACTTCAGCACTTCTTAATAAAGCTTTACTCGGTATACATCCTCTATGTAAGCAAGTACCTCCAAGCTTTCCTTTTTCAACAACTGCAACGGTTTTTCCTAATTGAGCAGCTCGGATGGCAGCTACATAGCCACCAGTCCCTCCGCCCAATATGACCAAATCAAAGTCTTTTGACATCGCTCATATCTCCTTTTGCTGTTAGTTAATCCAGTGACACTTTAGCAATCGTTTTTCCTCCAGGATAAACCTTTGCTGTTTCTTCTTCTCTTAATACACGAAGGCCACCTTCTGCTAACGCTTGAAGCTCATTCTCTCCCGGCTGAATGATACAATCAGAAATCCATTCAACTCGGTCTGTTATCTTCTTAACAAATTCTTTTCCGAAAGCGAGACCGCCTGTTAGTATGATCGCATCAACTTGTCCATAAAGAACGGTACTTGCTGATCCGATCTCTTTTGCGACTTGATAAGCCATCGCGTCATAGATAAGCTCGGCTTTTTTGTCACCGTTCTCGATTCTTTCTTCAACGGTCCTGGCATCGTTTGTTCCAAGATAGGCAACAAGACCACCTTGTCCAACAAGCTTCTTCATCACTTCTTCTGCGTAATATTCACCAGAGAAGCAGAGTGATACCAAATCGCCTATCGGAACAGTGCCTGCACGTTCAGGAGAGAACGGTCCCTCTCCATGCAGTCCGTTGTTTACATCGATCACTCTGCCATCCTTGTGAACACCTACCGTGATTCCTCCGCCCATGTGAACGACAATAAGACGAAGAGCTTCATAAGATTTATTTAACTGTTTTGCTACACGACGCGCAACAGCCTTTTGATTCAACGCGTGAAAAATACTCTTTCTTTCCATCTCAGGAACACCCGAAATTCTTGCGATCTCATCCATCTCATCCACGACAACTGGATCTACGATAAAAGATGGGATATTCAGACCTTCTGCTATTTCAAATGCTAAGATTCCACCTAAATTCGACGCATGTTCACCAGCGTAACCATTTTTCAGATCCTTGAGCATCGGTTCATTAACGCTGTACGTGCCACCTTCGATCGGTCTTAACAAACCGCCTCTGCCGACTACACAACTCAGTTTTGAAATATTGATGCCTTCGTAGTCTAAAGCTTCTAAGATCGTTTCTTTTCTAAAAGTGTACTGATCAATAACAGAATCAAACGAATGGATAGTTTCTGTATCATGACGGATCGTTTTTTCAAATACTGGCCGTTCGTTATCGAAAATTCCAATCTTAGTAGAGGTTGACCCCGGATTGATCACTAGTATGCGAAATTCTTTTTGATGCACGTTTCAAACCTCCATTGATACGAACTCTTAACGAGATCGGTTAGACAAGATATGTCTTTCATTTAATAAGAACTGACTTCTAGACATTCTCATGCGTTCGATACGCTCTTCTGCAAGTCGATCTGCTGCGAGATATGTTGGAATGTTATCACGTTTAGAGATCTCGATAACACTCGCGATGTTGTCATAGATCGTTTCTACTTTTTTCATAGCACGGTCGCGGTTATAGCCGTTAAGCTCATCTGCTACGTTAATAACTCCACCAGCGTTGATTACATAATCTGGCGCATAAACGATTCCCATCTCATGGATAGCATCACCGTGACGCGTTTCTTTAAGTTGGTTGTTTGCAGCTCCTGCAATAACTTTTGCTTTAATCTGTGGAATCGTATCATCGTTAATAATTGCTCCTAGTGCACATGGAGCAAAGATATCGCAATCTACGCTGTAGATCTCATCGATCTCAACAGCTTTTGCGCCAAAATCTTCAACTGCACGTTGCACAGCTTCTTTATTGATATCTGTAACGATCAATGATGCGCCTTCTTCGTGAAGGTGTTTACATAGTGTATAAGCAACATGTCCAACACCTTGAACAGCGATAACTTTTCCTTCTAGAGAATCTGTACCAAACGCTTCCATTGCTGCCGCTTTCATACCACGGTATACACCGTAAGCTGTTACTGGTGATGGATTACCGCTTGAACCGAAAGCAGGTGATACACCCGTAACGTATTGTGTTTCTTGGTAGATTAGGTCCATGTCTTCAACCGTTGTACCTACATCTTCTGCTGTAATATATCGTCCATTAAGTCCTTGAATATAACGACCGAACGCACGGAACATTTCTTCATTTTTGTCTTTCTTTGGATCACCGATGATTACTGTTTTTCCACCGCCAAGATTCAATCCTGCAGCTGCGTTCTTATAAGTCATGCCTTTAGCAAGTCTAAGTGCATCTTCAATCGCTGCATCTTCTGTCTCGTATGTCCACATTCTTGTTCCGCCTAGTGCAGGACCTAGTGTCGTATCGTGAATACAGATAATTGCTTTTAGTCCAGATTGTTTATCTTGGCAGATCACCATTTGCTCATAATCGTAAGTTTCCATATATTTAAAGATTTCCATTGTGTTTTCCTCCTAAGATTTAATTATCAGTGATGACTGAGTTTACAGCTAAAGCGATTGAATAATATTTACTTTCGGCTGAATCAGCTCTAGATGTTAAAACGATCGGTGCTTTAGCACCACAGATCACAGCTCCAACTTTCGCACGAGCAAAATAGATCAGCGATTTATACAAAACATTTCCTGTTTCAATAGTTGGAACAAGAAGGATGTCTGCATCACCTGCCACACTTCCTGTAATACCTTTGTGAGCTGCAGCTTCCTTCGAAATTGCATTATCTAAAGCCAAAGGACCTTCAACGATACCGCCTGTAATTTGATCCCTAAGATTCATAACAGTAAGACTCGCTGCGTCCAATGTGGCCTGCATAGCAGGATTAACGTTCTCTACTGCTGCAAGCACAGCCGCTTTAGGAACCTTCACGCCAGTGCGAGCCGCAAAGTCGATAGCATTTTGTAGAATCTGTACTTTTTGATTAAGGTCAGGCTCTATGTTCATGGCAGCATCTGTAATAAAGATCAATTTTTCAAATCCTTCTACTTCAAATGCAGCAACATGTGATAACACTTTGCCTGTACGGAGACCAAATTCTTTATTTAAGACTGCTTTTAAAAGAGCAGAAGTTGAGATAAGCCCTTTCATCAAAATATCAGCGTCTCCATCATGAACAGCTTTTACCGCCTTTAAAGCAGCCGAAGATGTATCTGTAGCTACAACTTTTATTCCATCCAACGGAACATCCGCATTTCTTTCTAACCAATCAGAAATTTTGTTACCGTTTCCAAACAGAATAAAATGGGCGAGCCCTTCTTTATATGATTTCAGTATGCTTTCCAAAACCTCCTGATCCCCAGCTTCTGCCACTGCGATGACTGGTTTCTCTTGTTGATTTTTGGCTTGGCTCACCAAGTTTTGTAAACGCATGCTATCCCCCCTTGTTGACCGCTTTATTAACTATGCAATTTTCATGCCAACTTTTAAATGAAGTTAAAATATAGTTATCATGTACTAACTATGCAATAAACTGCAAATACATTGCAATATTTTGCGTGAAGTTATTTGCGTAGTTTTTCATCGAGATTATATTTTTCTAATTTATAATAAAAATTCCTAAGTGAGATACCCAGTGATTTAGCTGTCTTCGTCTTGTTGCCACGAAACCTCTCTATAGCTTCTGTTAAAATCTGTTTTTCAAACGCATCGATTTGTTCAGCTAAAGTCTTCTCATCATCAGTCGTATCGGTCATAATTTGCAGATGGACGTCCTCTTTATTCGATGGTTCTAAAGATAATAAAGAAATATGACTACGGTTGATCTGTGAATCCGTATGGCTCATATGGATGATCGCTCTGCCTAATACGTTTTCAAGCTCTCTAACATTTCCCGGCCAATGATACGCTAGTAAAAAGTCTTCAGCATCCTTGCTGATAAAATCAATGTTTCTTCCATAGTCTTGATTTAACTTCTGAAGAAGGTGATAAGCTAAAAGCAATATATCATTGTTTCTTGCTCTTAATGGCGGAATATAGATCGGCATCCTGTTCAATCTGTAATACAAATCCTGCCTGAACGTGCCATCAGCGATCATTTTTTCAAGGTTAACATTGGTTGCGGCGATGACACGCACATTGATCGGAATCGCTTTTGTCCCACCTACACGTCTGATTTCATTTTCTTGCAGTACGCGCAAAAGTTTAGCTTGTGTGTTCTGCGACAACTCTCCCACTTCATCTAAAAAGATACTTCCACCATTTGATTCTTCGAAGAGTCCTCTTTTTCCGCCTCTTAATGCACCCGAAAAAGCACCTTCTTCATAACCAAACAGTTCGCTTTCTAACAAAGATTCTGAAAGCGCTGCACAGTTGACACGTATAAACTTATTAAACTTTCTGCTGCTTGCATTATGTATCGCATGAGCAAAAAGCTCTTTTCCTGTTCCAGATTCCCCACGAAGAAGAACGGTCGCTGGTGTAGAAGCTGCAAGCTTAGCCTGATCGATCGCAAAACTCATCTCTTCTGACGTACCAATGATATCTTCAAACGAATATTTCGCTTCAAGTGTTCGAATGATTTGTCTCGCCCTGTTCAGTTCTTCTGTAAGTCCTTTAATTTCTGAAACATCATGTATTACCCCTACACTGCCTTTTAATAGACCATCGACGATCACAGGTGCAACGTTAACAATCACATCTTTTCGGTTCGGTCCAACTCTTAAACGAGCACCTCTCACAGGCTTGCGTGTCTTAAGAACTTGCATATGAATACTTTCACCTTCAGAAATATCAGTTGTTGCAGGTTTCCCGATCACTTGTTCTGCGGTGTAACCTGTAAGCTTCGTATAAGCAGGATTGATCATAATGCCTTTTCCTTCTTCGTCGACAACAGATATAGCTTCTTCCGAAGATTGGATGATAGCCCTTAACATCGTTTGTATGCTTTTTAAATTCGTTACTTCTTCTGCCAAGTCAACGATTTCTGTAATATCTTTAAAGACGGCAAAAGCACCAAGCTTTCGACCTTCATGATTTAAGATAGGTGTTCGTGTTGTATAGATTTTCGTACCATTAGCTAAAATTTGTTCTTGATTCACTTCTTCTATGCCTGAGTCCATAACTCGCGGAAGCTGGCTGTTCGGCATTACTTCTAGTATTGATTTTCCTACAGCTTGCTCTTTCGATAAACCTGTCATTTTTTCAGCACTTTTGTTAAATATAGTAATCGTTAAATCTTGATCAATAACGATCATGCCATCGTGTGTATTGTCTAATATCGTTTTAAGCTGCTGCAAGTGCCCGATGTCTTTTATATTTTTTGTTTCGTTAGGACTTGATAACAGAAATCGAAATTGAGAAGTAGTCAATTTTCCTGACGTAGGATACTTATTCTCATATAACCAATCTGCGCTTTCTTTAAGAGAATCCGAATAAACAATTACGTCAATCTCCTCATTCGGTGCCGAAGTATATGTAAATACCGGGATGTTATCCAATCTGGTCGGCAACGATTGAAGAGGTCCTTGCAAAATAGCTGCAAGTTCAAAAATTTCAGATCGATTGATCTGTTGAACCAAATCAAATTCTTCTTGCGCTGCCAGCAATACGATCCTTTGCAACAATTAGCCCACCTTTTTATTATAACATGCAATATTTTTCACAAGTTTATCATAGCTCACTATGAAAGGGTTTGCAAACTTATTTTGCATCGACAATAATTTTAACTTTATGTACAATAAGACAAGTAAAGGAGTGAATTCTTCATGAGCAGATATGCAGCTTTGGTAATCGTATTAATTCCTGGAATCATGGCCGTGATGGGCATCAAATGGATGAGAGACACTTTATTTGGAGTTTTGCAGTTTCCGTTTCCATTCTTATGGCTACAATTTATCGCTGGTTTGTTAAGCTTCTTAGCGGGCTTAACTTTTGTAGGTGGATTCATCTTTTACAGAGACCGTAAAAGAAATAAAGTTCAGTTAAAATACAGAAAAAAATAACCATCTCTCAACCTTGAGAGATGGTTATTTTTATAAATAAGTACTTATGCCATTACCTTATGTTCGATTCGAAGCTTATCCGCGACCATCGCGATGAACTCTGAATTCGTTGGCTTCGCTTTTGACATGGATACTGTATAGCCGAACAAGGATGAAATGCTATCGATGTTTCCACGGCTCCATGCTACTTCGATCGCATGGCGTATAGCACGTTCAACACGGCTTGATGTTGTATTGAATTTTTTTGCGATATCTGGATATAGAACCTTTGTGATCGATCCTAATAATTCAATGTCATTGTATACCATTGAGATCGCTTCTCTTAAATACATGTATCCCTTAATATGAGCAGGAACTCCGATTTCATGAATGATACTAGTGATACTCGCATCCAAATTGCGTGGTTTATTGTTGATTGTTGATTGGAAGTTGTTTCGATTATTTCCGGACGCACGCTGTACAGTTGTCTTTTCTGCACCACAGATCTGACGGATCTGACTCGCTAGATTGTCCATATCGAATGGTTTTAAGATAAAGTATGAAGCACCTAAGTCTACGGCTTTTTTCGTAACATCTTCCTGACCAAACGCCGTTAACATGATAACATTCGGCTGAGGCAGATCATCGCTAGCTCTGATCTTCTCAAGCACTGCTAATCCATCTAGATGAGGCATGATAATATCTAGAACTAAAACATCAGGATCTTTATTCTCTAAAACGGACAAACATTCTTGACCGTTGTAAGCTACCCCGATTACCTCCATATCATCTTGACTTGAAAGATACTCCCTCAAAAGACTAATCAGTTCACGGTTATCATCAGCTAGACAAACTTTAATTTTTTGCACCATTATTTCCTCCCCATCCAACAATTTCTTGTTTTTCCCAATGTAATATTTCAACAATAAATCTTAAATCCCTTTATTTTGTTTTAAATTTTTTAAAATTATTTTGTTTTTGTAGCAGATATAGCTGTTATCTTCAATTTACTTTGAATTTCGACAGTTATTGTATTTTCCACAAGCATATTTGTCGAATTTTCTTTATATCCCTCATTATACAAAATTTTCATAGGATTGTCTAAATTATCTAAAAGTAACTATGCTTAAACCTAATGAAAGTAGTAGGCGAGGATTTCAAGTTCAGGCTAAGGCTACAGGTTCACCGAGGCGGGCGGTACCCTCCTGCTGGCGCGAGGAGCCTTTAATGTCACACCTGCCCACTCGGCTCAGTCTTAGTTAGTAGCATTCTGCTTCAACTCGTTTTGAAAGAATACTGGATGAACTTACAATCCAAATAAAAATAAAAAAACCGGTAAAAAATTCTACCGGTTTCGAGTTAACTTGCCTGTTTTGTTTCTTTATAGATATTGACTCCGGCTTCATCAAGCATCCACTCGATATGAACACCGTAACCTGATGTTGGATCATTTACAAACACATGGGTGACTGCTCCAATAATCCTTCCATTCTGAATGATTGGACTGCCACTCATTCCTTGAACGATTCCACCTGTAATCTTCAAAAGTTCAGGATCTGTAATCTTAATGACCATTCCTTTTGTAGCAGGAAATTTTTGCGGAACAGAACTTACTACATCAACGTCAAATTCTCGTACCTTTGAACCGTTAACAACAGTAAGTATCTTCGCTGGACCTTCTTTTACTTGATGTGAAAGGGCGATTGGCAACGGTTTATTCCAGTCCCCATTCGATAATTTATCATTTAATTTTCCAAAAATCCCAAATGGGCTGTTTTTAGATATATCCCCTAAAACTCTTTGGTCATTGGAAAAACGCGCTAGCTTTTCTCCTGGGTGACCATTCGAACCTTTTTCAATGGAAGTAACGGTAGAACCAAGGATTTCTCCGTTGTTTACTTTTATAGGTTTTTTCGTATCCATATCTGAAATCACGTGACCGAGTGCACCATACTTAAATGACGCAGGATCAAAAAACGTCAGTGTACCCACACCGGCTGCTGAATCTCGAATGTATAGTCCTATACGATAGGACTGGTCATTCTTGTCCTGCAGAGGAGTAAGTGTCTTATGAAACGTCTTACCATCTCGAATGATGGTTACATCTAAAGGATTTCGCGTTTCCCCTGATTGTTTAACAAATGGGCTTACATCTCCCATTTTTTTAATATTTTTTCCGTTGATTTTGGTAATAATATCTCCTACTTGAATATCGGCTATTTCACCTGGAGATTGTTTTCCTGCTGTTGTATTTACGAGATGATGCCCAACAATCAATACCCCGAGAGTATTTAACTTAACTCCTATTGATTGTCCACCAGGCACAACCTTAAGATCAGACAAAACTTTTACATTCATCTTTTTTATAGGAAAACTTGCTGCTTCGAGAGTTGCCATGCTATCACCGTTTGTTTTGGCTTGTATCGAAACTTTATGTTCTCTTTTCATTGCAGTCGTATAAACACTTGTTTCTTCCTGCTTCATGTTTGTTCCAACAGGAAGGGCTTGCATGACATGCTGTCCTTCAAAAAAGGTAATCGATTCTGGCAGTGCTACATACTCACGCACAGGAGACAAAAAACCGATTCCCACTAAACTTCCAAGGAGAATAACGCCGATCATTCGCCGAAGTAAATCCTTATACATCATACACTCTCCTCGCTCCAAGCTCACACCCTCACCATGGCTGTACCTTTAATTTAGCCTACGGACCTTGAGTTTATAACCAAGAAAAAAGAAAAAGCTATTCCTTAAATGGATAGCTTTTTCATGAATAAAGTTTATGATGTCTTTTTGATGGACGCTGCAAGCTCTAACAATTCCTGAGCATGCTGCCTTGTAAGGTCTGTAATCTCAACACCTGAGATCATTCTGCCTATTTCATTTACTTTTTCATCCGTTTTTAAGGTAAGAACCTTTGTGACGGTTCTACCTTGCAATGTATCTTTAGAGATGTGGAGATGCGTATCAGACATTGCAGCAACTTGTGGAAGGTGAGAGATACAAAGCACTTGCGAACCAACAGAAACCCTGTAAATCTTTTCCGCTATCGCTTGAGCCACTCGCCCAGAAACTCCAGTATCCACTTCATCAAATATAATAGCGGTAATTCCTTGATTTTCTGAAAAAATGGTTTTGAGTGCTAGTATGATCCTAGAAAGTTCTCCGCCAGACGCCACTTTAGATAACGGTTTAAGCGGCTCGCCAGGATTCGGAGAGATATAAAATTCTACAGCATCCAGTCCTGTTCTCAAAAATTGATTATCCTCAATTCGCTTCATCACGACTTCGAACTTGGTTTTTTCCATATAAAGTTCTTTTAGCTGTTGCTGAATGCTATTTTTTAAGACTTTTGCTGTCTCTGCTCTCTTTTTAGTGAGCTTCTTCCCTGAGATCTCAAGTTTAGCAATAAGCTTATCCTGCTTCTTTTTGAGTTCTTCGATATGATTATCTTTATTTTGAATAAGTTCTAACTCTTTTTTAATCTTTTCACTATAATGGATCATTTCTTTTACAGAAGAACCATATTTTCGTTTAAGCTTACTCAATTCATCGAGACGCGACTCAATGCTGTTGAGCCTTTCCGGATTGTATTCTAATGAATCAAACATATCCCGAATCTTATATGTAAGCTCCTCAAGGACATAGAAGCTGTTGCCAAATTGCTCTTCGTCAGCTTTTAATGATTCATCAAGTGCTGCGACTTGCGAGAAATCAGCTAGCGCACTTGAGACTAACTCCAGTGCCTTACCTTCACCATAAAGATTATGGTATGCATCCTGAAGAGAGCCATGAATTCTTTCAAAGTTCGAAAGCATACGTTTTTCTTCTTCTAGCTTAACATCCTCATCAGGAATGAGATTGCTACCTGCAATTTCTTGATATTGATATTCGAGGAGATCTATTCTTTGTGCGATCTCTTGTTCATTCCGAGAAAGCTCAGAAAGCTGTTTATTGATTTCTTTATAGTCCTTAAATGTTGCTTCATAGGCAGTTAATTCTTTTTTAAAATCCTTGTCACCAAAACTATCGAGTAAAAAAAGATGTTTATCAGGCTGCATTAAATATTGCGTTTCATGCTGTCCATGAATATCTACTAATGCCTGTCCGATCTCTTTAAGAACAGACAGTGTAACAAGCTTTCCGTTTACTCTGCAAATGCTTTTTCCGCTCTCCGTTATATCCCTTTTAAGCACAACCATCTCATCTTCATCCGAAATCGTAATCCCAAATTCCTCACATTTATCATACACACGATGACCTGGATGAATATGGAACAGGCCTTCTATCTCAGCTTTTTGAGTACCATAACGCACAAACTCTGTAGAACCGCGGCCGCCGATCAAAAGTCCGATCGCATCAATGATGATGGATTTTCCTGCACCTGTTTCACCTGTTAATACGGTTAATCCTTTTTTAAAAGAAACACTCAAAGAATCAATAATAGCAAAATTACGAATACTTAATTCTGCCAGCAATTACATCACACCTTATTTTAAAAATTACAGCATATCTAAAAAGCGCTGCGAAACATCTGAACTAACTTCTTTAGAACGACAAATAATTAAGATTGTATCATCGCCACAGATCGTTCCCATTAAATCTTCCCAATCTAGCTTATCAATTAACGCACCAATTGCATTTGCATTACCCGGAAGTGTCTTCATAATGATTAGATGATCTGCGTAATCAATACTGATAAAGCTGTCAGTCAGCGTTCTTTTTAATTTTTGCAGTGGGTTGAACCTTTGGTCAGCCGGAAGACTGTATTTATAGCGACCGTCGTTCATCGGCACTTTCACAAGATGCAGTTCTTTAATATCACGCGAAACAGTTGCTTGCGTTACATTAAAGTTTGCTTTCTTGAGCAGTTCCACTAAATCGTCTTGTGTCTCAATATCATGGTTGCTGATCATTTCACGTATTTTAATATGTCGTTGTCCTTTATTCACTCGTGATTCCACCTCAATTTACACTGTCACATTCTGCCTTTATCTTATACTATTGTGCATAGGATGTAAATTTTTCATTAATAGAATAAAAAAAGAGCGAGAAATTTATTCCCGCTCTTTCTTTAATGTTTCATGAGCAGACTTAACAACTTCTTCAATATCTTCTGAAGTTATTGTTCGAAAGTCCTCATTGTTCACTTTTCCATGCATTAAAAACTCAATGTTGCCATCCCCACCAGTAATAGGTGAAAAGGACAATGCAACTGGATTAATCCCTGTTTTGCGGGCAAAGTCAGTAATCTCTTCTATCACACGTTTATGAACTTTCGAATCTCTGACGATTCCTTTTTTCCCGACTTCTTCACGCCCTGCTTCAAACTGTGGCTTGATCAAAGCGATCACATCTCCAGTTGGCATAAGCTGAGTCAGCACAGGAAGTATGATTCGTAGAGAAATGAATGAAACGTCTATCGTTGCAAAGTGAGGAATGCCTAGTTGCAGCTGATCAGGGGTTACATACCTAAAGTTTGTTCTTTCCATCACAGCTACTCTAGAATCATTTCTTAATTTCCAAGCGAGTTGGTTGTAGCCAACATCGATCGCATAAATATAAGATGCGCCATTTTGAAGTGCACAATCAGTAAAACCGCCTGTTGAAGCTCCAATATCCATCCCAATCTTTTCTTTAACATCAAAATCAAAGATCTGAAGTGCTTTTTCAAGCTTAAGTCCGCCTCTTCCTACATAAGGAATGACATCTCCTTTAACTTGAAGAGGCGCATCTTGTTCTATCTTTTCTCCTGGCTTATCCATCCGGTTCGTTCCTGAATACACAAGACCTGCCATAACAGATCGTTTGGCTTTCTCTCGTGTTTCACAAAGTCCTCGATTGACAAGCAGTACATCTACCCGTTCTTTTTTCATGTAAGAAGACCCTTTTCTGCCTTTCTTTTAACAAGTGCTTTCACACGCTCAACAAGATCAGGTGTTGTAATTCCGATCTCCTCTAACAGTTTCGTTACGCTGCCATGCTCGATAAAGCAATCTGGTATACCCATGCGATCGATGATAACACTTGCCTGATTATCAGATGCATGCTCTAATACCGCACTTCCGAATCCACCTTGAAGGACAGCTTCTTCCAGCGTCAGAATAGGCATATTTTCCGCATAAAGTTCTTTTAGCATTTTTGAGTCAAGCGGTTTGATAAAACGAGCGTTGATCACACGCGCTGACACACCTGATTTCGCCAGGATCTCCCAAGCTTCAAGTGCCATTGGAATCGTCGTTCCAAACGTAAGAATCGCAACATCGTCTCCATCTTTCAGCACTTCCCATGAACCAATCGGGATATTCTCAAACTCTTCATCCATCGGTACTCCTGAACCGTTACCTCTAGGGAATCTGATCGCAATCGGACCATCTTCATATTTAAGAGCAGAGTAAACCATATGCTGAAGCTCATTCTCATCTTTCCCCATCATTAATACCATATTTGGAATATGACGCAAGAAAGCAATATCAAATACACCTTGGTGCGTTTCTCCATCAGCACCAACTAGACCAGATCTGTCTATTGTGAAAACAACATTCAAATTCTGTCTCGCTACATCATGAACAACTTGGTCGTAACCTCGCTGCAAGAACGTAGAATAGATCGATAGGACCGGCTTCATATTCTGCGTCGCAAGCCCTGCTGCCATCGTTGTTGCATGCTGTTCCGCAATACCAACGTCAAACAAACGATCAGGAAACGCTTTTCCGTAATCAGTGAGCTTTGAGCCAATGGTCATCGCAGGCGTTATCACTGCGATTCGATCATCTTTATGCGAGAGCGTCTCAAGTGTTTTACTGACCACACCGCTGTAAGATGGTCCAATCTGCTGCGGTTTGATCTGCTCACCTGATTCAATCTTATAAGGGCCTACACCATGCCAGCTATCCTTTTTATCACTTTCAGCCGGCTCATACCCTTTTCCTTTTTTCGTAAGAACATGGACGATTACCGGACCTTCAGTCTTTTTGGCATATGTTAGATTCTCGATCAGGTCATCTACATCATGACCATCTACTGGTCCTAAATAGGTGTAGCCTAATTCCTCAAAAAACATGCCTGATACTAACAGATACTTCAAGCTATCCTTTACACGTTCGGCTGTGGCAGCCAGTTTCCCGCCAAACGCAGGTATCTTACGGATCAATGATTCTAGCTCATCTTTTGCTTTATTGTATTTTCTAGCTGTTCTCATGCGTCCTAAAACGTTGTGAAGAGCCCCTACATTTGGCGCGATAGACATCTCGTTGTCGTTTAGTACTACGATTAAGTCTTTCTTTTCATGACCGATATGGTTCAGCGCTTCTAAAGCCATTCCGCCTGTTAGAGCACCATCACCAATGACCGCAAGAACTTTATCATCTGTTTTCTTAAGATCTCTAGCGATCGCCATTCCCATAGCGGCAGAAAGTGATGTAGAACTGTGTCCTGTTTCCCACACATCATGTTCGCTTTCAATCCTTTTAGGAAAACCACAGAGACCCTTATACTGACGAAGTGTATCAAACTGAGATGCTCTTCCCGTAAGGATCTTGTGCACATAAGCTTGATGACCTACATCCCAAATAAACTTGTCTTTAGGACTGTCAAAGACTTTGTGCATAGCAAGTGTAAGTTCTACTACTCCAAGGTTAGGACCAAGGTGTCCTCCTCTAACTGAAAGTTTTTCAATTAGAAAAGAACGGATTTCAGCCGCTAATTTATTTAATTGTTCAGTTTCGTACGTTTTTAAAAACTGAGGATCTTGAATTTCTTCCAGGTTCATGGAATATGCCTCTCTTTCCATTAACGCCTTTTCTTCTCTCTTTTAGCAGGCGATAGCAGTTTAATTCTTAATTTTTCCTCTAAAAAATATAATAAACGCCCAACCTGAAAAATAATAAAGGTTGAGTGGTTGATCGCATATGACTTTCCTAACGCTTTACCTCCTACCGTAAGTGCAGCCACTACACTCGTGAAGACGATCGAGATCAAATACTCAGAGTTTGATCCAGACCTATTCCCCATAGAGAGTGTAAGTTCTACTACAACTGCAGCAGATGCTGTTCCGCTAACGATTCCAGAGATATCACCGATAACATCGTTACAAAAATTCGCTACACGATCTGCGTTTCTTGTAATGATTATAGCATGTCTTGCTCCAGGAACCTTCTCAGAAGCCATCGCGTGAAACGGAACTTCTTTCGCAGCTGTGGATGCTACCCCTACTATATCAAAAAGAACCCCGGTTAATACGATTAGAAAGACGATTCCCATCCCTAACGCCCACGAAACTCCATTTAACATGAAAGAGGATATAACTGTAAAAATAGCCGCTAACACAAGAGTGATAACGGCAATGCTTGTACTCCATTTGAGTGTTTTAGAAAAGGAATGCTTCATGCATAACTCCTCACTTTTTGGTCACTTTATGTAATAGGGAGTGGTCACCTTATTAAGTAAAGACTGCGGCTTAGGTCCAGTAGGTTTTCCCAGAAGAGTACGAAATGTCGCCATATTCGCGGTTTCCCTTTACTCTCTTCTTAACGCTGTCACCAAACGTTAGACTAGATTACCACTTAGTCCGCACTATAATCCCTAAAAGGTGTCAGGGCAGAACAGTCTAGGAGTTTTCCTCAACAGCCTCGCGCACATTCCCTAGCCTCTTTTGCAGAGAAGATTTCATATGGTATAAAGCTCATAATCAGCGGCCAACCGATACAGGCTTTTCACACCATAATCCCCTCAAGCTCCACTCAAGGCAGGCTACGCTGCTCGCCTTCTTTTCCTGTGAACAAGAAAAAAAGCTAAGCAGGTTCAAACCCCATTTCGCAGTAAGGTCTTTTGAACACAAACCGCAAATATGGGGGCCTCCGCGGAAGAAGGGTCCTCGCCCACATGCCATTGTGGATCGCCCTTCAACCTTAACTCCCAGCGATGACCCAAGGCTGGGCGCCTCAAGCCAATGCAAGGAACTTCATCGATGTGCCCTTTGGCGGATTTTTAGGCCCGCCTTCAGGAATGGGGGGCTGACTAGAATACTGCACCACTCCAAAGCAAATAATATCATATCATACTTCCAATTTTGCAACAATCTCTTAGTGGTTTCTTTTTATAATGTAGTCAGCGATGGACGCTAATATGCCTGTATTTCCGTTGATCTTGTTTAAATGTTCCAAAGAAATATGTATATGATTTTCCATTTCTTTCTTTGCACCAATAAGTCCAAGAATCTTAGGATAAGTAGTTTTCAAATTAGCCTCATCACTTCCAACGGGTTTACCTATTTCTTCTTGATTTCCTGTTACATCAAGGATGTCATCTTGAATCTGAAAAGCAATCCCGATATGTCGTGCATAGTTTGTCAGGTGCATTAGATCTTCATTAGAAGCTCCCGCTGCAATTCCACCCATGATCACTGAACATTCGAGCATTTTACCTGTCTTCTTTTCATGAATGCTTTCTAACTCCGTTAACGTGAGGTCTCTGTTCTCTCCCTCTATGTCTTCTACTTGACCGCCGACCATACCTGTTGCTCCAGCAGCTTTTGATAAAACTGCAATCATTTGAACTTTTTGGTCAGATGTTAAAGAAGAGTTGTTTGTAATCAAGCTAAAGCTCTCGGTTAATAAAGCATCTCCTGCTAGAATCGCTTGAGCCTCACCAAAAACTTTATGGTTCGTGAGTTTTCCTCTTCTATAATCATCATTGTCCATAGAAGGAAGGTCATCATGAATTAAAGAATACGTGTGAACAAATTCAATCGAACAAACAACATCCTCTATTTCTGCTGTATTCTTTTCAAAAGATTCCATAACAGCAAGAGCCAGGATCGGACGTATTCGCTTTCCACCTGCAGAAATGGAATATAGCATCGATTTTTTTAATGTTTCTGGAGCATCTAGCTTGTTTAAGTATTCAACCATCTGTTCTTCAACCAATGATTTTTTATCTCGAAGATATTGTTCAAACGCTATCAATGATCTTCCTCCTGAATCGCGAATGGTTCTTCTTTTCCGTCTTCATGCAGAATCGTATCCATCTTCTTTTCAACATTCTGTAATTTCGTATGACATAATTTTGAAAGCTTCATCCCTTGTTGATACAGATCGATACTTTCTTCTAAAGGAACATCTCCCTGTTCAAGCTTTTCAACGATTTCTTCAAGCTGTATCATAGCTTCTTCAAATGTAAGTTTGCTTGTTTTTTCAGTCATTCGTGTAAGACGCCTCCGTTCCAGTGATGTGACAATCAATCTGTCCATCTTTTAACTTTATCGTTAGTGCATCTCCAGCCTTTACCTGTGATACGGACTTAACCAATTCGTCTTTGCCTTGTTTATAGGTCAAGCTGTACCCTCTATCCATTACAGCTAGAGGATTAAGGGAAGAGAGCCTAGAAATCTTGTTTGAAAAATCCCTCTGGTGCTGCCTTACGTGACGATTTGTTTCTTTTAGCAATGTCTTATGCAGAGAAACAACTCTTTCGTTTGCCTTCTGAATCTGACCACTTGGTGAAAACAAAAAAAGCTGACGTTTAACCTGTGAGAGATGATTCTGATGCTGATCAACAAAGCTTCCAACTGTACGTTTCAATTGATCCATACACCTATCGAGTTCTTGCTCTTTTTGTTTTATCAATTGCGTAGGGTATTTAAAAGCGTACGATTTTTGAAGGCGTGATAGATGCTGTTGATGACCGGCAACAAACTCATTCATCACTCTTTTCAGACGAACATTTCTTTGGAATAATCTATCTTTCAATTCATCTAGATGAGGCACTGCCATCTCAGCCGCAGCTGTTGGTGTTGGTGCTCTTAGATCAGCTACAAAGTCTGCAATCGTAAAATCTGTTTCATGCCCAACAGCAGAAATGACCGGCAGATGTGATTGAAAGATCGCTCTTGCAACACTTTCTTCATTAAACGCCCACAGCTCTTCGATCGAGCCTCCACCACGTCCTACTATTAGTACATCTGAAGCATTCAAAGCATTCGCTTGTTCGATCGCCCGAACGATGGATGGAGCAGAGCCTGGTCCTTGAACGAGTACGGGATAGATCGTGACAGCAGCTAGCGGAAACCTTCGTTTTATGGTTGTCACGATGTCTCTTACGGCAGCTCCTGTTGGTGAAGTGATCACGCCTATCGTCGAAGGGAATTTTGGCAGTGGCTTTTTATGCATTGGATCAAAAAGTCCTTGTTGTTCTAACGTATTCTTAAGGTTCTCATACGCTAGAAACAAGTTACCAACACCGTCTTGCTGCATCGTTCTGACATACAGCTGGTATTGTCCTTGAGGTTCGTATACAGAGAATGAACCTTGAATTAATACATTCATTCCTTCTTCAGGTTTAAAGTTTAAATGTCTGTTGTTTCCTGCAAACATGACCGCAGAAACTCTGCTGTTTGCATCTTTCAACGTAAAATACAAATGTCCCCTGCTATGGAGCTTAACATTGGATAGCTCACCTTTAACCCAAACATCTTGTAAGTTACCGTCATTTTCAAATAGCCTCTTAATATACCGGGTTACAGCCGATATTGGAACATACCGATTGTTGTTCTGCATTAATGTACTTCCTTTAGCTTCTTTCTCCATTTTGAAGCAAGAACCGTATTGTTCATTAACATCGTAATCGTCATAGGACCAACGCCTCCTGGAACAGGAGTGATATGTTTCGCTTTAGGCTTAATGGCCTCATAGTCCACATCCCCACAAAGCTTTCCGTTCTCCTTGCGATTAACACCTACATCAATGACAACCGTACCTGCTTTAACCATATCTTCTGTAATAAGGTTCGGTTTTCCTACCGCCGCAATTAAAATATCGGCTTGTAATGTTTGTTCACGAAGATTTTTTGTTCTAGAGTGACAAAACGTTACCGTTGCGTTTTCTTGCAAGAAAAGCTGCCCAGCTGGCTTTCCAACAAGGTTGCTTCTTCCTACAACCACAACATGTTTGCCTGAAATATCTTCACCAGTTTGTTTGACCATCTCTAAAATTCCAAGAGGAGTACAAGGTATGAATGCTTGCTCGTCTCCTGCATGCATTCTTCCGATATTAATCGGATGAAACCCGTCTACATCTTTTTCAGGCAGAATCGCCTCAATTACTTTTGATTCACTTATATGTGAAGGAAGGGGAAGTTGAACGAGAATCCCATCAATTTGTTCGTCATTGTTAAACGCTTGAATGTATTGTAACAATTCATTCTCAGAAATAGATTCAGGAAGCTCCGTCAATACCGAATGCATACCGAGCTCTTTACATGTTCTTTCTTTTGCTAGTACATACGAACGAGACGCTGGGTGATCGCCTACTAGAATAACAGCTAAACCTGGAACAATTCCGTCTTGTTTAAGGTCTTGGATCTCTTTTGCAAGTTTCTCTCTGATCTCTCTCGCAATCTGTTTTCCGTCTAACACAGCCATTCTAAAGTCCCCCTCAAAAGTAGTTGTTTGATTATTTAATTAGTTATTGTTAATATCTTTGATTATTTTTCCTAGGACTCCGTTTACGAAACGTCCTGCTTCTTCACCGCCAAAGATTTTTGCTGTTTCGATCGCTTCATTCAAAGTTACGTTCTTAGGAACCTCTTCCATGAACAGCCATTCGTAAGCTGCCATCTGAAGAACGACACGTTCCACGTTTGCTAGTCTTGAAAAGCTCCATTTTTCTAAATAAGGCGTAAGAAAACGCTCGATTTCTTCTTTCTTTTCAACCGTACCATGAACCATCTGTGTTAAGAATTCGTCTGATGGCTCTCCTTCTAAAACATGCTCCATAGCTTCACTAGCTGAGATGTCACTTACTTCAATTTGAAAAAGCGATTGAAATGCCTTTTCTCTGGCAAGTCTGCGTTTCATAATCCGACTTCCTTTCTATTTGCGAACAATTTCTATCTAGCATAATACCATAATGTTAGGACTCGTTACAATCCGAACAATGGACTTACTAACCCTTCCGAACATTCAGTTTTTTTCTTTCCGTTAAAAGTATTTTATCTTTTCTAAGTGTGAATTTTAAAGAAGTAATTTTTTCGGGCTTATTCTAATTCATTCATGCTTTTGAAGTTTATTGATTTCCATTAAAGGATGCTCACTTTCCGCGGGGAAGGCCGTGAGCTATATTCGTACGTCTCCATTATAAATGTCTCAAATAGTAGGCACGTACCTTCCATTCTATACGAAGTGGGGTATCCAGACTGTTCATTCAGTAAATTCACGAGATAATTCTAGAAATTTCGGACTTTACCCGCAAGTTTGGGCTATATCCCGGCGAGATTTGCCTATATACTGGCGAGTTGACATCACTCGAGTACTCTTCTACCACTTATACCCCCACCTCAACTGTAACTTCAATGAGCTGAATGTTTTCATCACAAAATTTGCTCGTAATAAACAACAAGAAAAAAGACCAAAGGGCAAGTAGAACCTCACCCTTTGATCTTTTTAATAATCTACTTCTGGTGCTTCATTCTGTTTTTCTTTTGAATCAAATTGAACACCAACTACGAATACGTTGATATCCGTTGCTTCTAGTGCTGTCATGTCTAGAAGCGCTTGTCTGATATAATCTTGAATTTTTTGAGCTACATCTGGAATCGCAACTCCATATTTCATTGATACGTATACATCAATAGAAATACCTGCTTCTGAGAGTTCTACTTTAACGCCTTTGCCATGCGTTTTCTTTCCAAGTCGCTCTACTACACCACTTGCAAAGCTGCCTCTCATGGAAGCGACACCTTCAACATCTGAAGCTGCAATACTTGCAATAACTTCGATAACCTCAGGTGAGATCTCCACTTTTCCTAATTCTGATGAGTAACTTTCCATTTCAAATGATAGTTCGTTCATCACTTAAACACCTCCGTACTTATTCGCTTTTTGAAGTTAAATCATGATTTTCTAAAAACTTTGTATTAAAGTCACCATTCACAAAAGTCTCATGGTTTAACAGACGCAGGTGGAACGGAATGGTCGTATGAATTCCTTCGATAACAAACTCGCTTAGTGCACGCTTCATACGGTCGATTGCTTCTTGTCTAGTATTTCCGTAAGTTATAACTTTAGCAATCATAGAATCATAAAATGGTGGAATCGTATAGCCAGGGTAAACAGCAGAATCAATTCGAACACCTAGACCGCCTGGTGGAAGGTACATTTCAATCTTTCCAGCAGAAGGCATAAAGTTTTTCTCAGGATTCTCTGCATTAATTCTGCATTCGATCGACCAGCCATCAAACTCGATATCTTCTTGTTTGTATCGCAATCTCTCACCTGAAGCTACTTTGATCTGTTCCTTGATTAGATCAATTCCCGTTACCATCTCAGTTACAGGATGTTCTACTTGGATTCTAGTATTCATCTCCATGAAATAGAAGTCACCTGTATTATGATCAAAGATAAATTCTACGGTACCAGCACCAGAATATTGAACGGCTTCAGCTGCTTTTACTGCTGCATCACCCATCTCTTGGCGTTTAGATGGGGAGATAGCTGGAGATGGTGTCTCCTCTAAAAGCTTTTGAAGACGTCTTTGGATACTGCAGTCTCTTTCTCCCAAGTGAATAACATTCCCATGGTTATCTGCAAGCACCTGTATCTCAACATGTCGGAAATCTTCAATGTATTTTTCAATATACACACCTGGGTTACCAAAAGCAGTTGCTGCTTCTTGCTGAGTGATCGCAATGCCTTTTAAAAGTTCCGTTTCATTCTTAGCTACGCGGATCCCCTTACCCCCACCGCCTGCTGTTGCTTTAATAATTACAGGATACCCAATTTTGTTGCTGAGTTCAATGGCTTCTTCCTTGTCCCTAATAATCCCGTCAGAACCCGGTACGATAGGAACTCCAGCATCCGCCATCGTTGCTCTCGCAACATCCTTAATACCCATCTTGTTGATCGCTTCAGCACTCGGACCAACAAACGTTACATTACATTCTCTACATAGTTCTGCAAAGTCAGCGTTCTCTGCCAAGAATCCATATCCAGGATGAATGGCTTCTGAGCCAGTTAGTGTTGCTACGCTCATTATGTTAGTGAAGTTCAGATAACTATCTTTTGAAGCAGTCGGTCCGATACAATAAGCCTCATCTGCCAAACGGACATGCAAGGCATCTTTATCGGCTTCTGAATAAACGGCTACTGTTTCAACACCAAGTTCTTTGCATGCGCGTATAATCCTTACAGCAATCTCACCACGGTTTGCTACTAATAGCTTTTTAATCATAGACATACCCTCCTATTCTGCTTTCACAAGGAACAGAGGTTGTCCGTATTCTACTAATTGTCCGTTCTCAACTAGTACTTTTACGATTTCACCATTCACTTCAGATTCAATCTCGTTAAATAATTTCATCGCTTCGATAATACAAACGATGCTATCTTTTGAAACTTTATCTCCCGGCTTAACAAAGGCTTCTACATCTGGAGATGAAGCAGAATAGAACGTTCCTACCATAGGAGAAACTACCTTATGTAAGTTAGCATCTTCGTCTGCCTGTTTTGTTTCTTGTTTAACTTCTGTATTTTCCTTAACTGTTTCAGCTGCTGGAGCCTGTTCTTTTACAGGTGGCGCTTGAGTGACTACGGGCTGAGAAACAACTTCTTCTGCTCCATAAGAAACTACTGATCCACTGTCCTTTTTAAGAACAATCTTAGAACCATCATTTTCGTATTTGAATTCATTGATGCTTGATTTGTCAATAAGTTTAATCAATTCACGAATTTCTTGTATTTTTAGCATGATCTCTACTCCTTTTAACAATCCTATCCAGTTTAGATTTTTTTATTTAGCACCTTCTATTGTGACTAGGTCTTAACACATGTAATATACCACATTTCTTTTTTCGTGGATACATTAGAATCATTTTTCAAGTTAATAGTACACGATTACACCTTACATTGTAAGCGTTTACGGTTACTCTTCACTTTTTTCTATCATTTCCCGTCAAAAAGAAATGCAAACTTGAATGACGCTATAAGTTTCTATCCAATATATCATGAAACCGCAAAAAGAAAAAAGCCGGAATTTCCGGCTTTCTTACTCTTTTAAGCTTATTTATTTGGACGCATGATATTCAACCGCTACTGTTTTCCCGCTACCAAGGTGTTCGTTTGCAACATTCATAATCTCAACAACTTCTTTTTTCGATAGTTTATCAGCTTTTACGATCACTTTGATCTCATTGTTCATCGTGCTCACTAAAGCATCATTGAATCCCATCGATTTGATCAATGTTTCTACTGTTGATTCTTGCATAGTAAGTGATTGAAGCTCTGTCATCTTTGCCCAAGCATCAGCTTGAACCTCAGCTGAAGCGTCCTCAGAACCAGCAACGGCTACATAATCAGCACTCATCTCATCACGAACTTCATCTCGCTCTAGGCGAAGGGCAGTAAACACATCGTCGTTTGCAACACCTGACACAGTCGCTTCTTTACCAGACTTCTTTCCTGCCTCCAAATAAGCAAGATCATCCGTTCCACCAGGTGCTGTAATATAATACACAGACAACACAATGATTAAGCTAAGCATAGTCAGAAGCCAAACAGTTTGTTTTTTCAATAACATTTGTTTATTCCCCCTCAGGATTTTTTGGTCCTACAAAAATTTGATCACTACCTATATCAAAAACTTTTTTAACCAGCTCTATGATCATAGACTTTGTCTGGATGTTCTCTGCACCTTGCGCCAATATAGCCACACCTTTTATCTTTGGTTTTTCTGTAGTGACAATGATCGGCTCTTCTCTGCCGTCATTTGAGATAATTACTACTTTTTCATCTATCTTTTGATCTTCTATCGTTCTCTTACCGCCATTTTTATCATTTTCCGATGTAGTCTGGCTCTGTGTGCTATCATCTGTAACGAACTCTTTTCTCTCAGTTGTAGAAAGTTCTACCATGACGGAAACTTTGCCAACTCCTTGCATCTGTTCTAATAGATCTTTCAGTTCGTTAGAATAAAGGTCTTCATACGTTTTGATATTTTTGTCTGTTACTTCTTTAGCTTGTTTAAAAACCGCCTCGGATTTAACCTTCGTTTCTGGCACTAGCCCGTTTAATGTACTTTTTTGAGCAGGGGAGTCTATCATCTTGCTAATAAACATAAGAGAAATTCCCAATAGAAGTAAGACAAGTAAGTACTTTTGTTTATTCCCTGCTTTATCACTCAGCTGCAGCCGTTTTTTTATCTGTTCCCAAAATGAACGTTTCATTGGGATAACTCCTCTCCCCCTTCCAAATGTACATCAACTTTGTCTGCATCCAGCTGCCACTGACTAGCTAAGAACTGGATGACTTCGTTAGAAACTGGTTGTGTGAGAGATTCTTTTCTCTCTGGATCAGAAACACTCACATCCACTTCTGATACTTCAGAGATTTCAGCTTGGTCGTGATACTTGGCTAGCACCACTTTGGCACCCCTTATATCTTCAGGCTCCAACGGCTGTTTACCCATTTCCGTTCGAATTTGAAGATCGACAATCTCTAACTCATAAGTCTGTTTCAACTCCTCTTGAACTTGTTTTTTCATTGGGACAGCCATTTGCTCTAATATATATGCACGTTGAGCGGATTGTATTTCACTTTTATTCTCTTCTATCGAATTTTTTATTTCGTCTTCTTTCGCTGCAGCTGGTAGATCCATGGCGAGAAACACTTGATCCAGATCTGAATTTATTAGTTTGAACAGTGGAGAGAGCATAGCAAGCAGTATGAGCAAACCTACAACCATCTTGATATAATTTTGAAATTGATTGCCAGGTAACAACAGCTCGATGACTCCGGCTAATAGTACAAGAATGATAATATTGGTTATCCACTCCGTTAAGAATGCCATGCTTCCCCTCCTATCGAACCATCAGCGTAACGTTTCCGGCTGCGATTATTATCGTTATAGCTAGAAAGAACATAATAGACACAGTCATAAGGGCAGCAAAGATAAACATGACGCTCTTACCGATGATGCCTAATGATTCAACGATCGGCCCACCTCCTAAAGGCTGAAGAAGGGCTGCAGCCATGCTATATATAAAAGCTAGAATTAAAACTTTGATGGCAGGAAATATAGCTAACAGAAGTAATAATAATGCCCCGATTATGCCAACTGAGTTCTTTAGTAAGATGGAAGCGCTCATGACAGTATCTGTCGCATCTGTAAACATACGGCCTACAACCGGAATAAAATTCCCTGTTACAAATTTTGCTGTCTTGATCGTTATTCCATCTGCTACTGCTGCTGTTGCACCTTGAACACTCATTACACCTAGGAAAACAGTGAAAAAAAAGGCGAGTGCACCCATGCTGATATTTCTTAACAGCTTAGCTAACTGCGTGACTTTGTGATGCTCTGACATCGTTGAAACGATGCTTAATAGTGCAGATAAAAAAAGAAGCGGCAATACAAAATTTTTGATCAAAAGTCCGCTTGTATTTACTAAAAACAAGATGACCGGATGAAAAAACGCGACTGAAGCGATGCTTCCCACAGTTGCCATCAAGGCGAGAAGTAGGGGTATGAGTGCAATCATGAAACTTAACATGTTATCGATCGCTTCTGTTGCATAAGAGATCGCAACATGAAAACTGTTTAAAGCTAAAATGATTAAGACCATATAAATAATTCCATATGCCACTTTTGAAATAGCAGATCGATCAAAAGCGTTCTGGATGGATTGCAGCAACATGCTGAAAACAGTTAGCAAAATTAAGGTTCCAAGCAGTTTCCCGTGAACAGCAAGTTCATGAAACATAAACTTTAAAAGTCCGATCATGTAGCCTTTTATAGAAAAATCTTTTTCTCCTTTTACAAATTCAAGGAAGGTTCCTTTTTGGCTTTCTGGCAAGAATCCTCCGTATTCACGGGAGATGCTATCCCAATATTGTTTGATTTCATCTAGCTGCATGGAGGATACTTGTTGATCTACTATTTTTGAAGTGATCGAGCTCGCTGATGCGGATTCTATGGGGCCAAATAGGATGAAGGAAAAGATTATGAGTAGAAGTAGACTTGTCCGCACCATCACTTTCTGCATCTTTATAACCTGCTTTCTTATTTCGGTATAAGCGTCAGAACGGTTTCAATAATTACTGTTAGAATAGGTATCGCCATCACGAGAATCAGTATCTTGCCACCTAGTTCAATCTTAGATGCTATCGCTCCCTGCCCCGCATCTCGTGTGATCTGTGCTCCAAACTCAGCAATATAAGCAATGCCTATTATCTTTAATAACGTTTCAACATAGACCATGTTTACGTTAGCGTTTATGGCGAGTCGTTGAAGCATCGTAAGAATTTGTCCGATCTTATCGATCAAGAATAAAAAGATTCCTGCTCCAACCATGAGTGTGACCAAAAAAGCAAAATTCGCTTTTTGTTCTTTAAGGACTAAGGCTAAGAAAGCAGCAACTAGCCCAAAACCAACAATTTGGATAATTTCCAATCTGGCCCCCTCCTTAATTCTGAAACAAAAAGACGCCTTTTACCTTCTGAAATAAATCATCTAAAAGAGTGATGACCATAAAAAGGGCAACAACAAAACCTAAAAGAGTGACCCAGTGAGCATAGTCCTCTTTTCCGATCATCTTTAAAACGGTATGAAGCATCGCAACGATTATGCCAAGCCCCGCAATCTGAAACACTGCGTTTACATCCAATCCCATTTGTGAAACCTCCTTGTTACATTAAGAGAATAACGATTAAAAGTCCCATTAATACCCCAAGACTTTTACACATTTTTTCATAACGTTCTTGTATGTCTCTTGCTTCTTTTTCTTCACGATTAAGGTGAGCTAACGTCAACTGAATCTGCTTCTGCTGATGCTCTTTGTCATGCCTGCCAAGCGTTGCGCCAAATTGGCGAAGCACTTCGATCTCACCCATCTTAAAAGAGGTTTCCTTGGCCAGAACAGCTAACTGAAGATCCCAGGCTTCTTGCACCGATAGCTCGCCTTCTGCTAAACGGTCTGATATGGTGAGAAAAAAAGTGGACAATGGTTCTTTTAATGGCCTTCCAATATGCAAAAACGCCTCATGAAGAGGAGTAGATCCGTACATGATCTCGGCCTCCAAGGCTTGTAGCGTTACTTTTAATTCTCTTAACTTCTTTGGCCGTTCTCTTACCCGCTTTGCCCATTCAAAACCAAAGATCGTTGTGGCTGAAAGAATAGCGATCGCACCGATCCAACTCATCATGCTGCACCACCAGATGATCTGTAGATCACGTTTAATGCTCCGTCATAGATTCTCTGAATGGTTCCCGGTCCTTTATCACGGCTCAAAATTACATACCTTTCAAACAAAGAAAGATCTCCTAAAGGTTTCATCACAGGTCGTTTCAGCGCATCTTCTATAGAGCTTCCATGTGCGGTAAAAATCATTTGAACACCCGCATGCATCGCTTCTAAAATCGCTTCACCGTCTTCTTTTCGTCCGATTTCATCAACGATCATTACTTGAGGACTCATCGAACGGATGAGCATCATCATCCCTTCTGCTTTCGGACATGCATCAAGAACATCTACACGCCTTCCAAAGGTATGCTGAGGAACACCTTTTATAGCACCCGCTATTTCAGAACGCTCATCCACAATTCCCACTTTAAAAGAAGGGATATTTTTTTGCTGAACGCCACAACTAACAAGTCTCGCAATATCTCTTAATAAAGTGGTTTTCCCGGTTTGCGGCGGACCGATCAGCAAAGTATTGAGCCATTTTTTTTGGTAGAGATATGAAATTAACGGTTCTGCGATTCCAATCTTCTCTCTTGCAACTCTCACGTTAAACGAACTAATATCTTTAATGGCTTTTACGAATCCATGTTCAGTGATCACTTTCCCTGCTAGTCCTACACGATGACCGCCTGAGATTGTGATATAACCTCTTTTTAGCTCCTCTTCAAGCGCGTAGAGAGAGTGCTGACTTAACCTGTTGAGCAATACTTGTGATTCTTCTGCCGTTATTGGGCCCTCAGTCGGATAGATTGGTTTACCGGAACAAAGGATTTCCATCGGTTGTCCAATTCGAACCCTGATCTCTTCAACAGATTGAAGGACACATGGTGGCAGTTTTCTTAGCGTATGCTGTAGTTTATCTGGAAAAAGTCTAAAGATCGTCTCCATGACCGATTTCTCCTTTAAGAGGCTAGTACTATAAACGTATGGCAGACATGTAAGCTTTATGCCAATAAAGGTAGGCTTAAGATTAGGAGGAGAGGTAGAGGGTGCTTTTGATAGATTGTTAGTAAATATTACTGAGGAATCCATTCTTTATTATTTATAGTGAAACTTTTCAATGAGAGGCAGTGTTATTGATGATATTTAGCTATTCCAATCAGATTATTGCTGTTTTTAATGCAGCGAACCAACTCAGTGAGCTCCTTACGCTAAAAACGGTGTTTCGGCTAATACGGAGGGGAGTATTTTTAATAAAAGTCCTTAAAATACTTGTATACATTCCAGAAATTTTGGACCTGATTCCACGAGTTTTGTGATTGATTCCACGAGTTTTTGCCATATATACGCGAGTCTACATGATCCGACGATTAACAGATGGCAAATACCCTCAACCCGATCAAACTTTTTAACCAGTTCGTTGCATACTACATCACACCTGCAAACTGCTTATCACATAAAAAAAACCTCACTCCAGAATGGAATGAGGTTTCAATATCATAGACTATGCACGAGAAACGTAAGCTGCATTTCTTGTATCGATGATCAGCTTGTCCCCTTGGTTTACGAAGAAAGGAACTTGCACGATCAAACCTGTTTCAAGCGTCGCTGGCTTAGTTCCACCAGAAGCTGTGTCTCCTTTAATACCAGGCTCAGTCTCTGCTACTACTAATTCAACTGTGTTTGGAAGTTCAACACCAATCGTCTCACCTTGGTAAGTCATGATCTGAACGGTCATGTTTTCAAGCAAGTACTTCAACTCGTATTCGATTTGAGAAGCTTGAAGTTCAATTTGCTCATAAGATTCGTTATCCATGAACGTGTGAGTATCTCCTGATGCATATAGGTATTGCATCTTACGGTTCTCGATATGAGCTTTTGCTACTTTTTCTCCACCGCGGAATGTTTTTTCCTGGATACCACCTGTGCGAAGGTTACGAAGTTTAGAGCGAACAAATGCCGCACCTTTTCCTGGCTTTACGTGTTGGAACTCAAGAACTTGCCAGATTCCGTTGTCAACCTCAATCGTTAATCCTGTTTTAAAATCATTTACTGAAATCATGTTTTTATCCTCCTGAAATACCTTAACTTAACGTTAAAAGGGTTTTAGTAGAGTAGGTAAGTGATTCATTGCCATCTTTTGTTATGAGTGCATCGTCTTCAATCCGAACTCCGCCTAGTCCTGAGATATAAATACCTGGTTCTACTGTAACAAGCATTCCCGGTTCAAGAATCGTGTCAGACTTCATAGATAGAGCCGGACCTTCATGTACGTCTAAACCAATTCCATGTCCTGTAGAATGTCCGAAGTATTCACCATAACCTTTTGAAGCGATGTAATCACGTGTTAACGCGTCTGCATCCTTACCTGTCATTCCTGGTTTAATGCCTTTCATACCTAGCATCTGTGCATCATATACGACTTGGTAGATCTCTTTTAGCTCGTCAGAAACATTTCCGATGGCTACCGTACGAGTGATATCCGAACAATAACCTTTGTAGTATGCTCCAAAATCCAAGGTCACTAATTCACCCGTTTCAATCTTCTTATCTGAGGCAACACCATGTGGTAGGGCTGAACGGTAGCCTGAAGCCACAATAATATCAAACGATGAAGAGATGGCTCCATTTTTTCTCATGAAGAATTCTAGTTCGTTTGATACTTCCCGCTCCGTAAGTCCCGGGCGAATATACTCGATAATATGTGAAAAAGCGGCATCGGCAATAGATGCTGCATCCTTTACTATCTTAATCTCTGATTCATCCTTAATCAAGCGCAACTTTTCCACAAGACCAGATACTGGAACAAGTTCAGTCGTATTGTCATCTAATTGTTTCTCATATGTACGATATGTAGAGTATGTAACATGGTCTTGCTCGAAACCTAGCTTAGAAATTGAAAGCTCCTTCGTTAACTTTGCAACCTCTTGCGGAATCGGATCCGTGTGCATCACAACACGATAACCTTCTGCTTGTTCTGCTGCTTGAGTCTTATATCTGAAATCAGTTACTAAAATCGCTTCGTCTTTCGTGATCAAAAGCACGCCTGAACTTCCTTTGAAACCACTTAGATAAAATCGATTTGAAGAAGATGTAACTAATAGTGCATCAATATCAAACGTATCGAATAAACGCCTTGCTCGTTCTACACGATTCATAACGTATCCCCTTTAAGTTGATTATGAAAAACTTGTAGTGCTAATTTATAGCTATCAAAACCAAACCCTGAAATCTGTCCAATCGTAACTGGAGCAATAACAGATTCACGTCGAAATTCCTCTCGAGCATGAACATTTGATAAATGGACTTCGATTACGGGTACATCCACACTGGCAATTGCGTCTCTGATTGCATAACTATAATGAGTATAGGCACCTGCGTTTAGAACGATTCCGCTAAACTCACCTTCAGCTCTGTGAATGATATCAATGATATCTCCTTCAGTATTGCTCTGTTTAAACGAGATATCCAGAAGCAGTTCTTTCGATAAAGAAACAAGTTCCCCCTCTAGATCTTCCAATGTATGCGCGCCATATATGCCAGGCTCCCGTTTTCCCAATCTGTTTAAGTTCGGTCCGTTTATAACAAGAAAGTTTCTGTTTTTCACCTGAAACACCTAGCCTTTGCATAAAAAAATAGAATGTTCATAAAACATTCTATCATAGCGTCTGATCATTTGAATAGTTACGAACTTTGTGTAGATTCCTTGTTTCCCTGGGATTGGCCATGACGTTCACTGTATTCAAACGAGATCGAGTATCCTACAAAAACGCCATATAATATATAGATGCACAGCGTCGTTGTTATCGTATTCTTACCCACCGTGTTCATAGGTTCCAATCCTGGAAAAATCGGATGAAGCAAGAAAAAGACAATCCCCCAAAGCGCAACACCGAAGAGGATGCCAGCCCACATGGATTTGATCTTAGCAAACGCATAGCGATATGCAATGGCAACTAAAATCGAAAGTAAAGCTATGATCAAAATACTGATTAGTTGACCTATCCACTCGGTTTTCCACTTACCAAGTGCCCAAGGGACTAAAACAAGGGCAGGACCAACTTTTGAGAAATTTAAGTAGTAGGCGATAAATCCGAAAGAAGCCCAGATCAAGCCTCCAAAGAAGCCAACACCAACGACTCTGCTCATGAATGAAGATTGAGATTCTTGTTTATTTTGTTCTAGTTTTGAATCGCTCATTAACGACCACCTCCAACACTACTAGTATGTCCACAAAACCACTGCCCAAACTTCTCACACTCCAACCAATCATATTCCGTGTAAAACATGTATAAAATGGGAAAAATACAATCATCCTTTGTGGAGGAATATCCCGCTTTCCTGTAGAATAGAAAGTACCTACAAAACTTTAGGCTGGGGGTTCAACATGACAAAAGAGAAAAAGCCCGCTTACGGCGGCCAGGCCGTATTAGAAGGGGTTATGTTTGCCGGAAAGCACACATATGTAACGGCAATTCGGAGAAATGATGATACGATCGAGTATTTCGAACTTAAGAAAAAACCTTCTCCAGTACTATCAAAATTAAAGAAGATTCCTTTCTTAAGAGGATTCATAGCCATTATTGAAGCAAGTATGAACGGTACACAGCATTTAAATTTTTCAGCTGAGCGATTTGGTGTTAATCCCGGTGAAGAAGAAAAAGAGGAAGAAGAAAAGCCGTCTAAATTCGCTTTTTTCTTTTCTTTAGCCATTATCGGTGTCTTATCTTTTCTTTTCGGAAAATTTGTTTTTACGCTCGTACCTGTTTTTTTAGCAGAAGCTTTTCGTTTTATCGTGCCTGGGCACCTTGGTCAGAATCTGTTAGAAGGTCTGTTCAAGTTTATCTTTTTGTTAAGCTACATCTATTTTGTTTCTTTAACACCAGCGATCAAGAGGGTATTCATGTATCACGGAGCTGAACATAAGGTAATCAACACATACGAAGCGGGAGACGAGCTTACGGTTGAAAATGTTAAGAAGCATTCGCGGCTGCATTACCGTTGCGGAAGCAGTTTTATTCTATTTACCGTGATCGTTGGTATGTTTATCTATTATTTCTTTCCATCAGATCCGCTGTGGCTAAGAATTTTATGCAGACTTGCGCTTATTCCTGTGGTTTTAGGGGTATCTTTTGAAGTATTACAGTTAACAAATAAACTAAGAGATGTTCCTGTTCTTCGTTATCTAGGTTATCCAGGCTTATGGCTTCAACTCTTAACTACGAAAGAACCTGATGAAAAACAAATCGAAGTTTCTATAATTTCTTTTAATGAAATGTTACGTCGTGACGCATCCTATGAAAGTGAACTAAACGCAAGTAGAATCGTTTAATCATAAGGAGGTGAACCTGTTGCAACAGAATAATAGAAGATTGCATCCTATCATTTGGTTTGTTATTTCACTGGCTGTTGTCGGAATTCTTTATCAACTAGTCACTTCACCTCGCCAATTATTTACAACCATTCTGATCGGAGCAGCAGTGGTCGCCGTGTTTTACTTTATCTTTCGCAGAACCTCATCGGGTGTAAACGGCAAGTATAGAAAAGCAGTCAAGCAATCTCAAAAACGCTATGGCACGAATCAGAAGCCGGCGAAGGCTGCCTCTCCGTTGTTTCCGAGCAAAAAGACTGCAAAGAGTTCCGCTCAGAGAAAGAAAACACGTGAACATCACTTAACCGTGATTGAAGGGAAAAAGAACAAGAAAAAAAATCGAGCCTCCTTTTAAGGGTTAGGCTCGATTTTTATATGCTGGATTTGGATACCTCTTACTCGCAATCCAGTTTTGTAAAAATTGTTCAGCACGATCATGACCAAATGTATAAAGTTCATTCTTCGCTTCTGATGATAATTGAAAATCGATGACGGATACATGCTTTACGGGCATAAAGATAATATCTCGTGCATCGTGAGAATCAATGTATCGGTTATCATGCGCTTGCATCATCGTTTCAAACAACGCTTTAAATAGCTGAACTGCATTTTTTACATTGTGAGTTGGAATATGATCATTGAGGTACGAACTCAATTGAAATCCTAACACCGGCCGAACGGGCACCCTATCTTTTCTTTGAAAAAGCCACATCGGAAAGTTACTCAAAACCCCTCCATCAACAATAAAACTCTTTTGCCCAACACGATTAAAAAGTTTGATCGGGTAAAAGAAATAAGGCAGACTGCAACTCATCCTAACCGCTCGTGCCACCGGAAAGCGCTCTGGCAATAATCCGTATTCCTCGAGATCATCTGGCAGTACAATCAGCCTTCCTCGAGAAATATCAGATGCAATAATCTTAAGACTGCCATATGGAATATCAGCAAACGTAACAATTCCCCGTGCGGCTAATAGAGAAGCTACCCAGTTCTCCAAATAATCTCCCTTAAAAAGACCAAGTTTCCAATAAAGCTTCAACCAGTTCATAAAAGGTACAGGCACAATTGTTTTACTTGTATCAAGAAATTTTCTAAAGTCTAATTTATCAATAATATCTTTCATTTCGCCCGCCGTATAGCCTGCCTTGATCAAAGCAGCCATCAATGCTCCTGCACTTGTCCCAGCTACCCTTTCAAAAGTGAGGCCACGATTCTCAGCTGCTTCAACAGCACCAATCAACGAAAGCGCCTTGATGCCTCCACCTGAAAACACACCATCAATTCGCATAAACATCTCCTCCACTACTATCCTAATCAGCAGAAGATGTCCTTTATAACCGATTCTTCAAAATAAAGTCTTTTGTCATACCTTTGTAGGTTAAAAGATTCGATTTACTGTCCACTTCCCACAAAAATACTGTCCACTTGTTTCAGCATACTTGCTAGCCCACACCAACAAAATCCAAAATAAAAAACAACCATAAAAATTTATGATTGTTCTTGTTCTTCATTCTTTGCTTGAACTTCTCTTAATGACTTTACCCTTTTATCGTCTTCTTCAAAAAACTGAACAAGATCTCCAATTCGATCAATAGCGTTCCAACTTAAATGATGTTCAATACCCTCAACATCCTGGTAGATGTTCTCTTGGTCGACCCCAATAACTTTTAAGAATTCTTCAAGTAACTCATGTCTGTAAACTAAACGTTTTCCGAGTTTTTTTCCGTTCGGTGTTAGAACGAAGCCTCTGTATTTTTCATAAACGACGTACTTGCCTTTGTCGAGTTTTTGAATCATCTTGGTTACTGAAGAGGGATGCACTTCTAGGTTCTCAGCAAGATCTGATACCCTGGCATAGCCTTTCTCTTCAATTAGGGCATAGATGCGTTCTATATAATCTTCCATACTTGGGGTTGGCGGCAAATTGTTCACTCCCTATACTAAACCAGCTTGGTCTCTATAAAAAGGATACTATAGAATGGTAAGCGTGACAAGGGAAGGTGCCACTGCATTTTATCAAGTAAAATATTCAATCTTCGCTTGCGGAAACATCGTATGAATATAATTTTCTACCGTTTCACGCAGTCTTGTCGCCTGATCATCTTGATAAACATATTTTCCAATTCCATATCTTCCCCACTTATATTTTCTTTCTTCTTCATTCATCTCAAGCTTCGATTTCGGATAGTTTTTTTCAATAACGCGTTTTGCAGGTTTCGTAAAACGGTGCTGAATCAGCTCAAACGTAAGATCGTTCGTAAGGTGCTTTGGAATTTTCGCTTCTAGAATATCAAAGAGTTCTTTATAGCCTTCTTCCCAATCTTTATGAAGATAAAGAGGTGCCACAATAAATCCTAATGGATACCCTGCTTCTGCAACTTTTATAGCAGCGTTGATACGCTCCTCAAGCGGACTTGTTCCAAGTTCGAAATTCTTAATCACATAATGTGAATTTACGCTAAAACGGAAACGCGTCCTACCCTGGTGTTTTGCATCAAGTAAGTGGTCCACGTGATGATACTTCGTTGTAAAACGAAGTCTTCCTAGATCTGTGGCACCAAAAAATTCAATCGCTCTTTTCAAATTATGAGTAAGATGATCGATGCCTACAATATCGGATGTACATGAAGCTTCGAATCGCGTGATCTCAGGCGCTCGTTCTTGCATATACTTTTCAGCCTGAGCAAAGATCTCATCCGTATTCACATAAGTTCGTAGATACGGCTTACTGCCAAGTGTAGTTTGTAGATAACAATAATGACAATGTCCCATACATCCCGTTGCAAGAGGAATCGCGTATTCTGCAGATGGTTTAGATGTATCAAACTTCAACGTTTTTCTGATACCTACAACGAGCGTTGATTTTGCTGTTCTATATTTCTGAAAATCATTGTCTCCTGGCAGATCACGAATTTGGTTATGTGATGTTGTTTCTCTGATCTCAACTTCTAGCTTACTAAAACGATCGTACAGTTCTTTACCTAACGGATACTCTAGTGCACGCGGTTCGAAATAGATCAACTGCGGCATAAACGGTTTATTGGCACCAGCCATAGTCATACACCCCACAATTTTTTTCACAAATGATGGAGTTAGTATGTGCTAATAACACCAAAAGAAAAGGGAAGGAACATTTCCAGTTCCTTCCCTCCATTCTTATAATCCGCATTTTAATTGAGCGTTACAATTCGTACACGTGTTACAGCCGCCGATTTCTTTCACTTTCCCTTTTCGGCATACCGGGCAAGTGTTACCCACTTCGTTACCGATGGTTACATCTGTAGAACGAAGGTCAGTAATCGTATCTAAAATAACAACTTTGCTTTTTTCTTCTTCCATACCTAGATCAATCTCAGTCTGTTCAAAAGTCTCTTCTGCTTTTAGTGTAAGAACTTGTGAGTCACGGCTTCCATCAACGTACACCGTACCACCTTTTGCTCCACCTTTATAAAGACGTTCGTATACTTTTTGAACTTGATCAACCGTGTAACCTTTAGGAGCGTTTACTGTTTTTGAGATCGAGCTATCTACCCAACGCTGGATGACACATTGCGTATCTGCATGTGCTTCTGGTGCTAGCTCCATCGCGGCAACAAACCATTCAGGAAGCTCATTTTCGTTCGCTTCTGGATTGCTGTCTAAATACTCCTTAACGATATCAGCTTTCACTTCGATAAACTTCCCAAGACGACCACTGCGGAAGTATGAGAAAGAGAAGTAAGGCTCTAATCCTGTGGAGACACCAACCATGGTTCCTGTGGATCCAGTTGGAGCAACCGTTAACAAGTGAGAGTTTCTAATCCCATAATTTAAGATGTCTTCACGAATATCCTCAGGAAGCTTCTTCATATAACCTGTTTCAGTAAATCGTCTACGCAACTCGTTAGTCGTTTCATCTGAATCGCCTTCTAAGAACGGGAAGCTTCCCTTCTCTTTAGCAAGTTCGATTGAAGTGCGGTAAGCCGTTACGGCGATCGTCTCGAAAATTTTATCAACAAGCTTGTTTCCTTCTTCAGATCCGTAAACAGTCTCGCAATAGATCAAAAGGTCATGAAGCCCCATAACTCCTAGCCCTACTCGACGTTCGCCTAAAGCTTGGACGCGGTTAGGTTCTAAGAAGTATGGTGTTGCATCAATTACGTTGTCCTGCATACGTACGCCAACTTCAACCGTTTGTTTTAGCTTTTCAAAGTCCACCGTTTTGTTTACTTTGTCAGCCATGTTTCCAAGGTTAACTGCAGCAAGGTTGCAGACACTGTACGGTGCAAGTGGTTGTTCTCCACATGGATTTGTTGCTACAACTTTTTGTCCATAAGCGGTAGCGTTCGTCATGTCATTTGCGTTATCAATAAAGAAAATACCTGGCTCAGCAGAGTATGTGGCGCAAATGTTAATCAGGTTCCACAGCTCACGCGCTTGAATTCGTTTGTAAACGCGAATACCATAGCCTTTCTCTTCCCAAACACGAACATCTCCGACTTCATGCCACTCGTTGTTGTAAGCTTCCATTTCTTCTGGCGTGTAAGCTTCAACGCTAGGAAAACGCAACAGATACTCAGAGTCATTTTCTACGGCTTCCATGAATTCTTTTGTAATCGTAACTGAGATATTCGCACCTGTTAAGAACTCAGAATTATGAACGCTATACGTTCCTCCGTCGCGAAGCATTGTCTCAGCATCGCGTAGAACGTCAGAATCAAATCCGCCTGTTCCTGGAATATCTTTATAGCGAAGGATTCCTTCGTACATCGCTTTTTGAGCTGGTGTCAGCGGTGTGAATTTTAATTTATCTTGTGCAACTTGTTTGATCTTCTCGTCATTCGTATTTTCAATCAAGTAACGTAAAATGCGAGGATTTTGCATCTTAGAAATAATGAAATCGATGATGTCAGGATGCCAGTCGGCCAGCATGATCATCTGGGCTCCCCTGCGACTTCCTCCCTGCTCGACCAGATGCGTTAACTTCGCGATGTCATCCAACCAGGATACAGATCCAGATGATTTTCCGTTTACGCCTCTTGCTAGTGCGTTCTTCGGTCGAAGTGTAGATCCGTTCGTTCCAACTCCGCCTCCGCGACTCATGATCTCCATAACTTGCTTACGGTGATCTGAGATGCCTTCACGCGAATCTTTTACATACGGCATCACATAACAGTTGAAATACGTTACATCTGTTTCTGCACCTGCGCCATATAAAACACGTCCAGCAGGTACAAAGTTCATCTCTGAAAGCTCTTTGTAAAACTTTTGAAATGATTCTTTGCGCTTTTCTTCCGTCGTTTCCACAGATGCTAAGCCTGTAGCATTTCTTAGTGCGATCTGCTCGTAGTAAACTTCTAACGGCTTGTCCATCACATCTAGTGAACGTGTGATCAAACCAGATTCTGCTTCTTCAGGCTTCTCTAATACTGCTTTAAACTCATCTTCAACCAATACAACTGCATTTTTATCGTCCCAGTTGACAGATTGAATATAGCCTAGCCCTCTTGCCGGAAATTTCGGGTCCTCTTTTACCGTTAATACAACAAAGTCACCCGGTTTTAACGTTTTCTTCTCAGTGTCTTTAAAGCTGTATCGGTCTAGCATAACAAGCCTAGAAACACCTTTGTGTGTTGTTTTCATCGTAGAAGTTATGGGGTGTACTTGTGGAAATTGAGCTATATCACTGTTGAGAGCATCAATGTTAATACCCTTTTTAACAGTTGCGACTGTGTCCATATTTCTCCTCCTCTATTTAAATCACATACGGATGCATGTCTATATCTTGTATGTATAAGTTCTACCCTTATACTATATATACGTAAACCACATGTCAAAGAAAAAAAATTGTCAAACTTAAAATCATGAGGATATTACAGCAATTCCTTGATTCTTGTAAATTTATGATGATTTTATTAATGAATTGGCTTTATTTTAGATTTGTATAATTTGGTAGTTTTAAAAAGCCGTACAAACACGTGGTTTTCAAAAATTCCTTCTATTTTCCAAAAAAAATTAATATCTTGACATCTTTTTTTCTGATCTTTATAGAGAAAAAATAAAAAATCGAGATCTCTTATTGAGATTTCGATTTTTTTCTATTAACGCCTGAACGTCCACTCATCGTTACGATAACGAGTATCGGCTATGTGCTTTACTTCTGCCCACTGATCGTCTGTAAGTGTGTACGGTACAAGATTTACGTCCAAACCGTCCTCAAAGCCTTTTTTAAAGGCTATCTTCGCGTCTTCAATTGTAACAGGAACATCTAGCAGAGCGTTGACTGCTACTGCTTTCTTTTTAAAAGCTGTCTGCATTCTCTCTCTTAATCTGTCACTTGAATACTTAAATAAATCGAACAATTTGTCTTCGTCTAAATCTAGAAGGATAGATCCGTGTTGCAGGATCACACCTTTTTGCCTTGTTTGGGCACTACCCGCCACTTTTCTACCTTCAACGACTAGTTCATACCACGAAGGAGCGTCAAAACATACTGCTGATCGAGGATTCTTCAACCCTTCACGCTCTTCTTCTGTTTTCGGAACAGCGAAGTAAGCATCTAAGCCTAAGCCTTGAAATCCTTCTTTTATTCCTTCTGAGATCACTCGATAAGCTTCGGTTACACTTTGCGGCATATCTTTGTGTGCTTCAGATACGATGACGCTGTACGTAAGTTCTTGATCATGAAGAACTCCGCGTCCTCCAGTTGGGCGTCTAACAAAGCCTAGCCCGTATTTTTTTACTGCATCCAGGTTAATCTCTTTTTCTACTTTTTGAAAGTATCCAATGGATAATGTAGCTGGATTCCATCCGTAAAAGCGGATAACAGGTGGAATCTTTCCCTCGCTGTGCCATGTTAGAAGCGCCTCGTCCATTGCCATATTAATTGCAGGTTCGCAATTTCCAGAATCGATATAATACCAGTTTTCTTTTTCCACGTTTTTCGTCTCCCTGCCATTCATTCGTAACTAGTGTACCAAATTCGGCGAATGTGTCAAAACAATCGCTTAAAGTCAGATTTTTCTTTTGCCTATAGAGCCGTGCACCGCTATAATTGTGGTAGATTGTTTAAAGGAGTGCAAGCGTTATGGGATGGATAGTTTTAGCAGGTATTGTAGTAGCGTTATTGGTTTATGTGATTGGTATGGGATTATACCAAAAGAGATTTCTAACTACGTTAAATGAGGAAGAGTTTAAAGCAGGTTATCGAAAAGCTCAATTGATCGATGTTCGTGAGCCTGAAGAATTTAAAAAAGGACATATTCTAGGGGCACGTAACATTCCTCTCTCTCAAATGAGACAGCGCTTAAAAGAAGTGCGTAGCGATCAGCCTGTTTATCTATATTGTGAAAGTGGATTCAGAAGTGCTCGTGCAGCCAATTTTCTTAAAATGAAAAAGTATAGCCAACTTCATCATCTACATGGCGGCTTCCGCAAATGGACGGGCCGCGTAAAATCAAACTAAACATCAAAAGCAGCCCGGAAAATCATCCGAGCTGCTTTTTTGTATGTCTAAACTTGTTTTATATATTTCAAGATTGGCTTTCTTGCAGCTGTTGCTTCATCCAGTCGTCTAACAACTGTAGTGTGAGGAGCTTCTTGAACCAATTCAGGTGTTTCTTCTGCTTCTTTTGATATCTGAATCATTTTTTCAATAAATTCATCGAGTGTTTCTTTAGATTCAGTTTCTGTCGGCTCAATCATGATCGCTTCTTCCACACTTAACGGGAAGTAGATCGTTGGTGGGTGATAGCCAAAATCTAAAAGACGTTTTGCAATATCAAGCGTTCTTACGCCAAGTTTTTTCTGGCGGCGTCCAGATAATACGAACTCATGTTTACAGTGCTGCGTAAACGGTAGATCAAAATGAGGCTCAAGTCGGCGCATCATATAGTTAGCATTTAATACAGCATTCTCAGATACTTGTCTCAAACCATCTGGCCCCATCGTCATGATGTACGTAAACGCACGTACATTAATGCCGAAGTTACCATAAAATGGCTTCACTCTTCCGATCGATTGCGGGCGATCATATTCAAACTTATAAAGATCGTCCTCTTTAACGAGAACTGGTTTTGGCAAGAATGGGATCAGATCTTCCTTAACTCCTACTGGTCCTGATCCAGGTCCACCACCACCGTGAGGTCCTGTAAATGTCTTATGAAGATTTAAGTGAACAACGTCAAAGCCCATGTCTCCAGGTCGAGCAAATCCTAATATCGCATTTGCGTTAGCACCATCATAGTATAGCTTTCCGCCAGCTTCATGGACGATCTTTGCCATTTCTAGAATATGCTCTTCAAAAAGACCAAGCGTATTCGGATTTGTAAGCATAAGAGCCGCAACATCTTGATCGACTACTCGTTTCAAATCTTCTAGATCAACAAGTCCGCGCTCATCGGACTTCACCGTGATCGATTCAAAACCAGCAACCGTTGCAGACGCAGGATTTGTACCGTGTGCTGAATCAGGAACGATTACTTTTGTACGATTGAAGTCACCATTTGCTTCATGGTAAGCACGGATCATCATAAGACCTGTCCATTCACCATGGGCACCTGCTGCTGGTTGAAGCGTCACTTCATCCATTCCCGTGATCTCAGCAAGCGATGTTTGCAGACGATACATCATCTCCATCGCACCTTGCACCGTCTCTTCATCTTGGAGAGGGTGGATATGTGCAAATCCAGGGAATCGTGCTACATCTTCATTAATCTTGGGATTGTATTTCATCGTACATGAACCTAGTGGATAGAAACCAGAATCCACACCATGGTTACGATTAGATAATGCAGTATAATGACGAACGATTTGAAGCTCTGACACTTCAGGAAGATCCGCTTCTTCCGTACGCAAATAATCGGAAGGGATGATAGATTCTACGTTAATCTCTGGAACGTCAAGTTCAGGGATGCTGTACCCTACTCGACCTGGTTTAGACAATTCAAAAATTAATGACTGATGTTCTGTACGCATGCTAATCCCTCCAATACATTTGCAAGCTGATCGATCTCTTCTTTTGTTCTCATTTCGGTAACCGCTAGAAGCATATGGTTCTTCAGTTCTGAATACGAAAGACCCAAATCATATCCGCCGATGATACCAGATTCTAATAGTTTTCTGTTCACTTCTTTAGCTGTACACTTTAACTCAACAACAAACTCGTTAAAGAAAGGTCCAGTGAATGTTGTCTTGAATCCTTTTTCCTCAAGAACTTTTTTCGCATAATGAGCTTTTTGTATATTTTGGTGCGCTACTTCTTTCACACCTTGTTTTCCAAGTGCCGTCATAGCAATAGAAGCAGCGAGTGCATTAAGCGCTTGGTTCGAACAGATGTTACTCGTCGCTTTATCTCGTCTGATATGCTGTTCTCTCGCTTGAAGAGTAAGAACGAATCCGCGTTTCCCGTCTTCATCAACCGTTTGACCGACCAAACGGCCAGGGACTTTACGCATTAATTTTGTTGTTACGGCAAAATACCCACAGTGTGGTCCACCAAAACCTTGTGCGATCCCAAACGGCTGTGCATCACCGACTACGATATCAGCACCGAACTTACCAGGAGGAGTTAAAGCGCCCAATGCCAAAGGATTTGAAGAAACTACAAACATTCCTTTTGCGCTGTGCACGATTTCTTCTATGTCTTTTAACGGTTCGATCTGACCGAAGAAGTTCGGATATTGAACGATCACACATGCTGTCTGTTCATCAACTTCAGCACGCAATGCATTTAATGAGGTAACACCATCTTCTGTATCCACTTCTACTACTTCAAGATGCTGGCCTTTTGCATACGTGTGCAAAACGGCACGTGATTCGGGGTGTACGGATTTGGATACAACGATTTTCTTTCTGCGTGTCTGAGCTGCTGATAATAAACCAGCCTCCGCAAGTGAAGTTCCACCATCATACATGGAAGAATTCGCAACATCCATACCTGTCAATTCACAGATCATCGTTTGAAATTCAAAGATTGCTTGAAGTTCACCTTGAGAGATCTCAGGCTGGTATGGCGTGTAAGCCGTGTAGAACTCTGAACGAAGAAGCATATGGTTCACGATCGATGGAGTGTAATGATCATACACACCTGCTCCTAGAAATGATGCGTGATCTTTTGTATTCTTGTTTAATGCAGCCAAGCGGCCCATCTCTTTAACTAGTTGAGGTTCTGACAAAGCTTCCTCGATTTGTAAGCGTCCTTTAAACCGAACTTCTTCCGGAATATCCTGAAAAAGATCTTCTGTCGTTTCGATTCCAATCGTTTCAAGCATTTCCTTTTTGTCTTGATCAGTCATCGGCAAATAGCGGAACGTCATGGTTTCTCCCCCTTAAATGTCTTATTTTCCTCGTTTATAAAATGGTGAAGCGACTACTTTTGCTTTTAAACGTTTTTGACGAATCTGTACTTCTACCTCTGTACCAAGCTCCGTGAAATCCTTTTCTAGAAGAGCAAGTCCTAGATTCTTCTTCAATGTTGGCGACTGTGTCCCCGTAGTAACTTCTCCGATCTTCACATCACCTTTAAATACCTCATAATGTGATCGCGGTATACCTTTATCGATCATTTCAATACCAACTAGCTTACGTGGTGCGCCATTCTTCTTTTGATCTGCTAGAATTTCTTTTCCAATAAAATCTGCTTCTTTATCTGTTTTTACAGCGAATCCGATACCAGCTTCTATCGGAGTAATTTCTTTTGTAAGTTCTTGACCGTATAGCGCAAGTTTTGCTTCAAAGCGCAACGTGTCACGTGCACCAAGTCCTGCAGGGAGCAATCCATCTTCCTGACCTGCTTCAAGAACAGATCTCCACAATTTTTCAGCATGTTCCGTTTTTAAATAGATCTCAAAGCCATCTTCTCCTGTGTAGCCAGTTCGAGACACAAGAGCAGATATTCCCGCTAGTGAAACATCTTCTTTAAAACGGAAGAATCCGATCTCAGAAAGATTTGTATCCGTAAGTTTTTGAAGAATTTCTTCTGCTCTTGGCCCTTGAATAGCGAGTTGCGCATATTCAGGAGATACATTCACGAGTTCTACACCCTCAGGCTTCTTGCTCATAAGCCATTCGAAATCTTTTTCAATATTTGAGGCATTCACAACGAGCAAGTAATCGTTTTCATCTCTTTTATAGATTAAAAGGTCATCTACTGTACCGCCGTTTTCATAGCACATAGCCGTATACTGCGCTTGGCCGTTTTGAAGTTTCGAAACATCATTGGTCATTGTATATTGTAGAAACGACAAGGCATTCGGTCCTCGAACATCAAATTCTCCCATGTGAGATACATCGAATAAACCGGCTTTCGTTCTTACAGCTTCGTGTTCCTCTTTGATACTTGAGAACTGAACAGGCAACTCCCAACCACCAAAATCAATTACTTTTCCACCGTGTTCTTTGTATGTCTCAAATAACGGTGTTCGTAACAATGTAGCCATGTGAATTCCTCCTTTTTCATACTTAAAAATTTTCGGACTTTTCTGGACAAAAAAAGGACAGAAAGACCCCTTAAAAATGGGATCCTCTGTCCTGCAACCTGTAAGTTTCTCAAAAAAATCTTTTGAGTTTCTTCGTTGGTGGCTTTCATCTATTAAAAAAAGCACTCTCCAGAGATGCGTCTAGCAAGAGTCTTTTTGCCTGAGAGTTTCACAATTGTTTGCTCCTTCGGCGCCGCTAACGCAGTCTCTCCTCTTACTTTCATTCGCGAGTATGTTATTGTCCAAGGTCGCACATACTATTACTATGTTTACTACATTATTATCCTATCATTTTTACAAAAGGAATGGCAACGAACTTTTTTAAAGAAAGGAAATCCGTTATGAAAATCGACGTTCAGTTTCAGCGAGAATGGCATGATGACTTTTTAAAGCGTGTGGAAGAAGATGGACCTTGGGCCAATTGGGAATTATATAACTTAGCACTTGAAGCCGAACACCACTTAGCAATTCCTGATTTTCTCGGCCTTCAAGCTCCAGATCACCTCCCACAGATGACTTTTTTGCCTCATCAGCTGGACGTTGCGACTACCGTTATTGAACAGATGAACGGAAAAGCAATCTTGGCAGATGAAGTAGGGTTAGGAAAAACGATTGAAGCAGGTTTGATTCTAAAAGAGTACATGATACGCCGGCTCGCTAAGAAAATTTTGATTCTCGTTCCAGCTTCACTCGTAATTCAATGGACGAACGAGTTGAATCAAAAGTTTTTTATTCCTGCAATCGCTCAAAAAAAAGCTTATGTATGGGAGCAATGCGATGTAGTGGTATCTTCTATTGATACGGCTAAACGCGCACCACACCGAGACATTGTTCTTAATCAAGACTATGATCTTGTTATTATCGATGAGGCGCACAAATTAAAGAACAAGAAAACGAAAAACTATGAATTTGTACAGTTATTGAAAAAGAAGTTCTGCTTACTCTTAACAGCTACTCCGGTACAAAACAGAGTTGAGGAGATTTTTAATCTTGTATCTCTATTAAAGCCTGGCCATTTAGGAAATCGAGAAAACTTTGACAAAGATTATAAAGAAGATAAATATTCACTAAAAAATGAAGAAAAGCTGAAGCAGCTCGTAAACAAGGTGATGGTTCGTAACCGACGAGAAGAGACTGGCCTAAAATGGCCGAAGCGTCTTGTTCAAACCATTCCTATTACATTATCAAAAACAGAACGTGAACTATACGATGAAATCTCTCAACTTAAAAAAGATTCTTACTTTGACCGAAGTAAGTTTTCGATCGTAACTTTGCAGCGGGAAGCATGCAGTTCGCGGGAAGCTGTTTTTCTAACCTTAAAAAATATGCTTCAAAAAAATCTTTCTAACTCTTTAATGGAACAACGAGTCTTAGAGTTGATGAAAAAAATTGAACTCGTCGATCAAAACTCTAAAGCTCTAAAAGCGTTAGAACTCATTCAATCGATCGATTCCAAAGTCATCATTTTTACCGAATATCGGGCGACCCAATTGTATTTACAATGGTTTTTGCAGCAGCACGGCATCTCTTCTGTACCGTTTAGAGGAGGATTTAAACGAAGTAAAAAAGATTGGATGACTCACCTCTTCAGAACACGAGCACAAGTGTTGATCGCAACGGAAGCAGGTGGTGAAGGAATTAACCTGCAGTTCTGTCAGCATATCATCAACTACGATCTTCCGTGGAACCCGATGAGGATTGAGCAGCGGATCGGACGTATCCACCGGATCGGTCAGCAAGGTGACGTTCATATCTATAATTTCGCCACTCAGAATACGATTGAAGAACACATCTTAAACTTGCTTTATAACAAGATCAATCTATTTGAAAGTGTTATTGGGGAGCTCGATGAAATTTTAACGAAATTCGAAATCAAGAACATAGAACGCCATATCGCAGACATCATGAATACGTCTGAAAGTGAAGGTGAGATCCGCGTGAAAATGGATAACCTTGCTTCCTTGATCAACCTCGATGGCGGGATAAAGCAGAAAGGATGGGAAGAGCATGCAGCAGCACGAGATTCATCGCTTTCTTGAACGCTATTTCGATGCAAATGAATGCCGTATTCAAGAGAAAAACTTTAGTTACATGAAAGTTCAATTGACAACTGAACTTGATAAAGTTTTAATGAACCGTCCGTTCTACTGGCACTATCTCGAAAAAACGGGAGGTACCCCGAATCCGATGACGCTGACTTTAGTGACGGGTCAACAACAAGCACCTGATGGAAAAGGTGAATTTATCCACTTTGGTTCGCCGAGACTTCATCAGATTTTTGGTTCTACGAAGAAGCTCGCTTCATTCATTCGGCTGTATGAATCTGTTCCTCAACAAGGAGCACAGGTTCCCCTGCAACCATGGCTATGCTTAAACGTTAAAGTTACGTATCAATGTGATCAGAAAAAAGATCAAGTACTCTCATATGGCATACAACTAATCAACGGAACCATTGAAGATCATTTTCATCAACGTCTTCAAAAGATGCTGCTAACGAAAAGAATACCCGATTTTTGTTATACGCTCTCTCCTTTTATTAAGCCTCAGAGTGCGATAAAAAGATTGGAAAACAAAATTCAGGAAGTCATTGATGTAGATGATCACACGTGGGCCGAGGATGCCAAAAAAAGATGGAATGAAGATCTAGAACTACTAGAGAGTTTTTATGAAGATTCTTTAACGAAACCTGAAGCCTATCATATTGAAAAAGAAGCACTTCGCACCCAATATGAACCACAGATTATCGTGGAGATCATAAATGGTGGACTTTTCTATCTTGCATAAAAAATAAGAGCAGGGAACTGTATCCCTGCTCTTCCTTTTTCCAGCCTTATTTTTTTCTCTTTCTACGAAACACTAGTCCAAGTCCCATCGGAACAACTCCAAATAAGTAAGTTAATAAAGGCTCACGCTCATTCTTTTTCGTGATACGCCTTTCCTTTCTTACTGATTTTGGCTCGTCCAAGTATTTAACGACTCTCTGTGTAAGGAACTTAATAACATCTGATCCTGCGGCCATTGGCAAAACTCCTTTATTGAAGCAATCACTTCTTAGTTTTGGCCAATTATTGTGTATTTAAACGGCTTAACTTTTCTAAGATTTGTTCGCATACTTCTTCCGTTGTTAATTGATCTGTGACGATCTCGATATCACTTTTTTCATAATGTGAACTTCTCTTGTTAAAAAGTTTCTGTACCTCTTCTTTTGAAGAAGTTAAAATGATCGGCCTCTTGTTTCTCTCTTCTTCTTTCATTAACCTACTCCAAAGTACTGGAAAGCTAGTTTTTAAATAGATGACGATTCCATTGTTCTTCATATACGTTAAGTTTTCTTCTCTTACGACCGCACCGCCTCCTGTCATAACAACAGCATGTTGTACGGGTAATTGTCGAATAGCAAGCGACTCGTAATTACGAAACGCCTCTTCCCCTTCGTTTTTAAATATTTCTTTTATCGTTTGTCCGCGATCTTTTTCAACCGTTGAATCGACATCATAAGGAGGAACCTCTAACCGTTTTGAAAGCTGCTTCCCTACAGATGTTTTTCCACATCCCATGAAACCGACTAAATATATGGTGTTCAAATTTAACCCTCCACCCATTTTGTAACACTTTTCTGGGTTACATTATAATACACTTTTACCCTTTTTGTAGACTGGCGAATTGTAACAGCTTCAATCATGAACATCACTTCATCAACAGATATTTGCGTGACAATCATCTTTAGTGTCCCTTCGTTCACACTTAGGCTTCGTTCTGACGGATAGACCGCCGGACCTTCTACCTCAACAAGTGCTCGATCAACACCTTGCTGAATCAATCGAATTTGTCTAAGATGCTCTTCTTGCATAAAAACAAACTGTCGTTCTGAAGCAACTTTTTCGGTTAGAAAACTAAAGAAAATTAACATGATAAAGCAAAGAGTTAAGATTAACGGATAAACCATTCCTCTCTCATTCATAACCAATTCTCCGAAAACCACGACGAACTTGATTTCCTTCCTTATCATTCAATGTAACGTTAATAAAACTACCATTTATTTCTTCTACTTTCATCTCTTGAATATTCTGCACCCAAACTTCGTGACCTAATCCATTAACTTGTTTTCGAATAAGAGAATGATAACGTGTGAAACTGATCACTTCACCTGTTGATAAAGTAATAAACAATGCGTTGTTCTTCACCTCAACTGTTGCTGCTTCTCTTATTTCCTTTCCGATCATTGAAAAAAATAATGCTGTTTCTTCAGACTGAACAGATTGCGGATGTTTTTGTAGGTGCGTTAATAACAGTGAAATCACCAAAGTAGTTACGATCAATACACCTAGAGCAATTATTGATTCTACAAGCGTATAGCCGTTTTTGTCTGCGGTGATTTCATAATGAACTCGCACACGCGGTATACTCTTTTTTGTTAGAACCTCTGAACGAAATACAAGTTTTGTATTCATCCGTCACACCTTTTCGTGTTTTTAGCTTATATTCTGTTCCTTCAACTAACCACTCACGCTCATCTGTCTCATGCCTAGTGATGCTTCTCATTGCAGCAGCATGATCCGCTTCTGTCATCGCATATAATAGTTGCTCTGATGTTTGTTGTTCTTGATACGAGATATATAGGAAAGGTAAACAGATCGAAAACACTACTGAGATCAACAAAACACCAAACATGGCTTCAATAAGTAAATAACCATTATTGTTTTTCAACATAAAATTTTCCTTTACCCAATTGAAAAACCATCTTATATGAAGTATTAGCAGAGTGGATGTAAATTGTCCCTGCACGACTGATGTTTCCATTCTGGTTAAATTGCACAGCTAATAACATCGAATAGCTCTCAAACCAGATGTGCTTTGGAAAAATCTTTTTTACAGGTTTTTTACTGCCGTTTCCTCGTATTTCATATATATGGTTCTCATTATCGATCGATAAGTTATAGATTCGATTCTCATTTACCGCTTTTTGCTGCATGTGAACGATGTCCTTTTGAAACGTTCGTATAAAGTATTCGGTCTCTCGATTCCTTTGAAAACTACCATACGAGGGATACGCAACAGCACTGATTGTTGCGATGATCACAAGTACGATCATCATCTCGATCAAACTAAATCCTAATTGACTTTTCTTTATGTGCTCTAGCCCTTCATTCACTCCTCACTGCTCACAGTTACGACTCCATTACTATCGATCAGTAAAGGTTTTTTGTCTGGACATGTTACCGTATCAATATATCCCCCATCATGAAGTTCTTCAATTGTAGGTAGTGTATTTTTTTCTGCCTCATACGCTCCAACTTGTCCCTGCACAAGATCGATGGTCGCTTCACAGCCTAATGATTTTACGAGACTGTTGTTCTTCGTCATGCTTGGTAAGGCGATAAGCATCAAAACTGAAATGATCAAGAGCACGATCATCATTTCAATTAAAGTAAATCCTTTTTCATTTTTCATATTCTTCCTCCTCATAATGCTTCCATGAGTGTAAACATAGGCAATAACATAGAGGCAAACATAAGTAAGACAAAAACTCCAATCCCAGCGAATAGAATAGGCTGTATCTTTTGCAATGACATGTAGATCTTTTCTTCTAACTCCTTAAAGATCCATTCGCCATACGAAATTAATTCTCTCCCAAGTTCACCATGAGCTAATCCAAAGCGAACGATATTAGCTAGTTCTTTCGTAAAATATGACTTCGCAAGCAAAAGGTCAGTAAGTTCAGTTCCATTCAAGAGACCTTTCTGAAGCCTCTGACTTTCTTCCTTATAAAAACCTTTGTTTAAGTGATCCTCCATAACAAGAAGAGCGTCCGAAACGGATAAACCACTTTGCAGCATCGAGCCGAAGTTCACACTAAAAAAATGAGTATTCAATAAAACAAGAAAATTTTTTAAGATTGGAATTCGCAAGAGTAGCTCCATCTGTGTAGAAGGCTTTGCTTTCTTTCTCATAATGATAATAACAATCCATAAAGTGAAGCATAAAGCCAGGAAGTATATTCCCAAAAGTGGTATAAACCCTAAAAAAGTAAGCATCCATGTAGTAAACATCGGAGTTTTGACTTCTAACGATGAAAATAGGATTGAAAATTGAGGAAATAAGAATTGATAAAACACAATCCCAATCCACGCTGTGAGGAATAGAAGAAAGAGAGGATATCTGATGGCTTTGTTCAGACGTGCACGCCATTCAGCTTTTTTCTTCATAAAAGTCCCGTTCTCCATGAGACTTCTTGTCAAGTTGCCGTTCGCACTGTTTATCGATAACGAACTTACTACTTCCTTTGGCAATTGTAGCGGTGAAAAGATTTCGATAACCGAATTTCCAGAAGCAAGGATATCGAGCATATCATCCACTACTTCTTGCTTACTTTGCGGAAGCTGTGACCTGACGAGTTCGATGCTCTTGTTAATCGTGTAGCCTTGATCCAACAAAAAGCCAAGCTTATAAAGAAACGTCCCTTGAGAAGCCCGTTTCCAGCCCCTTCTTATCACTTTTTGTTTCTCCTCCCATCCATCTTTCATAGCTCTCTTTTGTTACATAACCTGCTGCAAAGGCATGATTAAAGGAAAAAGAGAGATTTTTATAAGTAGGCATGTCAACGTTACTTAAAGAAGATAATAATTCTTGATTACAAAGCATCTCGTAGATTCCTGCTCTTCTATACGTTCTGAATTTAAAACAAAAATCAACGCAATCGTCTCCACAAAAAGGACACGGTATCGAAATCAGTCGCTGAGATACAATACCCATCAATGTTTGTTGCAGTTCAGTTTCTTGTATGCCAAATTCTCGAAGTCGCTCAATACACCCGATACAATCTGCAGCATGCATCGTAGACAGCACAAGGTGTCCCGTCAATGATGCACGAATAACAAGTCTTGCAGTCGATTCGTCTCTGATCTCACCGATCATGATCACATCGGGGTCATGCCTCAACAATGACTTGAAACCTTCACCATATGTCAGACCTGCTTTTTCATTAATTTCCATCTGCAGAAACGTATCTACTTTCCGTTCTACGGGATCTTCAAGAGTTACTACTTGCCGTTTATAATTTTTCTGAAGGTGATGAAGCAAAGAATATAAGATGGTGGTCTTACCGGATCCGGTTGGGCCAGAGAACAATAGTAGACCGCTGGAACGTTTAATAAGGGATAAAAGTTTTTGGAACACTTGAGGAAAAAGTGATAGTTCTTGAAGAGTTAGTGTTTCTTGCTGAGGAAGTAATCGAATGACGAGTGATTCATTAAACGCGGATGGTATAGATGAAAAACGAAGATGTACATTTACATTATTGATCAAAACGTCCATTGAACCGCTCTGTGGCTTGCGATGTTCGCCAATGTCCATTCTTGCAGAATATTTAAAATGAGCGAGCACCCTGATATACTCTTCTTGAGAAAGCTTTCTGTGTTCAATCAGCCGATCATCTATACGAAATTGAACGATTCCCCCTTTTTTTATCGGTATAAAATGAATGTCTGTTGCTTTCTGAACTACTGCCTCATGAAGGATTGAATTGCCTAACAGCTTAATCGGCAAGTGGTATCATCTCCCTTTTATTTGGATTGGTATATTAATTCTGTCATAAAACGACAATTCCTGCATTTTTTAAAAAAATGAATGCATATAAATTTCGACAGAGCTCATACTAGTATTGTTGCATTGGGCTATAGCCAAGCGGTAAGGCAACGGACTTTGACTCCGTCATGCGTTGGTTCGAATCCAGCTAGCCCAGCCAAAAAAAAATAACACTCTTTAAAAGCAAAGAGTGCTATATTCAGGACACATGACTAGAGATGTGTTCTTTTTCTTTTGTAGAACATAATTTTTTCATATCTCCAGGACTATACCCCGCAATGAGCTGTTTCCCGTCTGTCACTAATGGCCGCTTCAACAGTTTTGGATTTTTACTCAATAGCGTTAATAGTTCATTGGTTGAAAGATCATAGATATCAACATCTAGTGATTTAAAAGACTGACTTCTTTTAGCCAAAATATCTTCTGTTCCATACTTTGTAAGTTTCAATAGCTCTCTAAGTTCTTCAACCGTTGGCGTTTCTTTAAATAGGTGTCTTTCATCAAACGATACTTTATTTTGCTTCAGCCACATTTTTGCTTTACGGCACGACGTGCAGCTTGGGTATGTGTAGAATATTATTGAACTCATAAGACTCACTCCTTTTGGTTTACATTACCTTTAAAAGAGGCATAATAAACCAAAAAACAGCTAATATTCATGAATTATCTTTTAATTGTGTATTTATCCGCTTACAATTGGCATTTACAAGTGAGTGGAAACTCATATATAATACTAAAGGATACAAGTATTGGCGAAAAAAGGAGGGGATACATATGTCAAGAATGTATAAGGTTTTAGGCTTTTGGACTGGAATCATCGGAGTCATGGCTTATTTAGGCGATATGCAAGACATGGCGTTATTGTTCTTAGGACAAACGATTATGTTCGTTTCTTTAGGGTATTTGAACTTATCTGAGCGTATGTATATTTATATCTTTGGTGCTTATTTAACTGTTTTCTTTGTTGGTTTTACATACTGGTCAACGTTTATGATGACTCCTGGCGCTGGTGGAGGACATTAATCAGTTCTCTAAAAGTAGCTACAAAAAAGCAGACCGTTACGATACGGTCTGCTTTTTTTGTTGTATAACTTGGAATCCATTCGCTAGTGTGTGATCCAGTAGGAATGAACGTATGGCCCGATTTCTCTTATGTTCGATGGAGAATGGATCAAGACTATGTGTATCTTTTAACAAGGATAATAGTCCTTCCTCTAATAAGAAATCTCCTTGATTCTTTAAACTTAATGTAGTTACATCAGAATCTTTACCTGCTTTTATCACTTGTTCCCAATCTATGTGAAACGTAATATCCATCATCCCGGGAAATGCTAACGGATTGTTTTGTATTTGATGACGATAATAGCCCCTAATACTTCCTTCTTTTAAATGTGTAGTGTTCCACTCTTCGCCAATCAATCCATAATCAACAAAAAACAAGCAAGATTCTTTTTCTATCCATTCGTAAATGGTTTTTAGCCAAGTAAGCATGGAAAAGGAAACTTCAAGTTCATTTGTTTTGTCTCTAAAAGAAAAGATTTCATCCAATGTCTTTTGTAATGATGAATTTTCCAGTTGCCGATAAACAAAACATAGATTTTCAGTGTTTTTGTGAAGAGAGACTCCTTTTTCATACCATTCTTCTTTTCTTCGTTTAAAGATCCGAAGTGGAAACGCATCAAGAACTTCATTTGCAAATATAATTCCTTTGAATGATGGGTAACGCTGTATAAGTTCATCCAATGAACAAAGAATCGTAATTGGAAATCCAGCCAATTTCTTTTCCAATAAGCTTTTGTGATACGGACTCGGTTCTACAATGACATATGAAACGTGTTCGATTGATCGTAAAGACCAACTCTCTTGAACTTGCCGAGCAAAATGACCGCTTCCTCCCCCAAACTCCACGACTATTGGATCGAGATTATTATCAGCGATCGTACGTACAAATAAATCTGCCCATACCATAGCAAATACGTCTGAAACAAGGCTTGCTGTATAAAAGTCTCCGTTTTTACCGATCTTCACGTTCTGTTTCATGTAATAACCCTCTATCGGATGATACAGGGCATGTCCCATGAACTCTTCCATTGTTATCCATTCATCTGTTGCTAATTTTTTTTGCAAGAAACTCGTGGGTAACACAATTAAAACCCGCTTAAAAATGGATTCGAATCCATTTCCATTCCCACTGTTGTTTCAGGGCCATGACCTGATAAAACGACCGTTTCTTCTGGCAGATTAAGCAGCTTTTCATGAATACTATTAATCAACACATCCTGATCCCCACCATGAAGATCTGTTCTTCCAATACTTCCTGCAAACAATGCATCACCTGAAAAAACAGCACCACTGCTCTTATGATAATACGAAACACTTCCCGGCGAATGACCTGGAGTCGTTAGGACCTCGAATGAAAAACTTCCGATCTTCAAGGTATTATCTTGATTCGTTAAAATGTGGCTTGCTGGCTTTGCTGTAATACTCTGACCAAAATATTTTGATCCATTCTTTTTTATATCACTCAGCCAATCTGCTTCTTTTTTATGAACATACAACGGTATATTATATTTTTCACGCACGTCATCGACAGCCCCGATATGATCAAAATGAGCATGCGTTAATAAAACAGCTAAAGGTCTTACCTTTAATGACTCTAATGCTTGTATGATCCTTCTACCTTCACTGCCCGGATCGATGACTATAGCTTCGTTCTGATTATTGTAGATAATATATGTATTCTCTTGTACAGGTCCTACCGTTAACTTTTTCCACTTCATTGTTTATAGCCTCCAATTGCAAGTTATTACTTTCTATCTTACACTAAAACAAACAATATTTCGGAGGAAACACATGAAAGTATTTTTCGGATACGAAAATATGGATACGCTCGATCCTGTTTCTATGCATGATCAACATGAAGATCTCATCATTACTTCTCAAAAAGATGATGAACTTTTTGAAGCAATACCTCTCCTTTCGATCAAACCTTTAAGGACCACTCTTTTATTTGAGGATTATGGGATTACATCTGACTCAGATCAAACGTATCTTTATCTTGATATGATAAGTATCTTTTATATTAAAGAAGGGGAAGAACAAGAAAAGACAATGTTTTTATTTCAAACAGAAGAAGAATTAATTGCAGAAATCATACATAAAAACGATAGATATTTTGTTGTTGGTAGCCAGCATGAATTCCTTGTTAAAAAGTGGGCTTCTGCCTATAAACTAACAATTGAGTTCATTTTGTTCCAAAGTGCACTCGACAAACCAGAATAAAACAAGTAAAATAATACAAGGTTATACCTGTGTGAAAGCGTTATACATAGGATTGGTATTACTCCAGAGCAAGGGGGCACAGAATAATGGGATTAGCCATTATATTCGGCTTAGTAGCTATTTTAGCTGCATTGGGATTATTGCGTTCGTTAAAAATTAAAAATTTAATGGCAGCAGGTTTTGCCTTTTTAACGTTTGCAGTTTTTGGCTGGTTTACAGTCATGACTGTTCTGGACGTTTTAGTAGGCAGCGGCGGCTCTACAGGCCATTAAAAAGCTCAAAAACCATCAGAATTCCCTTTCTGATGGTTTTTTCTTTCTTTTAAGCTTGTGCAGACCCTGCCTTACATGTAAAGAGCGGCTAACAGGATCCCTCTTGTATCTTCATAGATCGTATCGAACTGTCGTAACGGAAGTGGGTTAACCCCTATTCCGAGCTCGATGGTGAATCCGGGTTTCCTGTATTCTTGAATAAACCAATCTTTGTATCCTGCATAACTATCCACATATCTAATTGCTTTATATCCGCTAACCCTCTCAAATTCACTTGCGATCTCTCCTGATATCGGCATAGGTTCTTCCCCTTCAAAACCCCAGTATAATTCTTTTCCCTGTGTATGAAGGGCTACCACTCGATCAAATTGGTGCTTTTCTGTAACCTCTGCCATCACTATTGCTTCTGGTTCACTTAATGGAGCGGTACCAGGATAATCCCTTGGTGCAGGAGAAGTTGGTTTTCTCACTTGTTCAAGCTCCCATCTTGCAGGAAATTGATTATTAAGGTCTACCCCTCGAATATTCGCTTTCCACCCAGAGAAATCTTTGCTTCCTTTATTTAATTTTAAAACAACCTCTTTCCACTCAGAGTTCTCTGGGAGACCGTTCAAAACGAGGTCGACTCCATCTGGATCGACCATAGGAACCGCGTAAAGTGTAGTATCTCGATATAAGTCCATAGCTTTGTATCCATTCAATACTTTATCTGTTGATAGTGCAGCTGCATATTCATTAATAAACCTCATCAGAACTCCGGAAGTAATCCATTCGTTTCCATGAAACGAACCGTTGATATGCACTTTCTTTTTTCCATTTCCTATTACAAGCATCTCTATCGGTTTATCGAGAACAGATTTACCAATCTCCTGTTTTTTTATGAATGGATAAACGTTAAGAAGTTTACTTATATCATGATTTAGTGCAGCTGTATTGTATTTCCTCTGACATTTTATTGATGGATACGGCAGCACTCTCGGAATATTGATGATGTCCTTCGTAAATATTTCCTTCGGTTTCACAGTTGGATTAACTAAATATAATGCATCCAGAGGAATATCATATTTATCTGCTATTGAAAAAAAAGTATCACCATTTTTAATCTTATATTTTTCTAAGAACATTCCAGGGATCTCTATACTCTCCCCTGCAATCATGCTTGCTGCGGTTACGTTAGGATTAGAGTCTTTAATCAACACGTAAGGGATAGATAATAGACGTGAGTAATACCAGAATGAATCGCCGTTACGCATGACAATTTCCAAACAGAGCCCTCCCTTTAAACCTTCCTCTTAAAGATGTATGTTCGCACAAAGCAGTTATGCAATAAAAAAGCACTCAACCGAAGTTGAGTGCTTCTAAATCTTTATTGTTTTTGCTATTCTTCTTGTTTAACAGCTTTATCTTTTGCTTTATCTTTGTCGTAGAACCTTAATAGATCTCCATAAATGATACGGTCTGACATATCAAGTTCAGTCTTAGCGCGTTCACTGTATGGCTCACAAGCATTGTTTTCACCTTCAACAGGTTCTCCTGTTGCTTTGTCATAACACTTACCATCTGTGAACACATTATCTTTAGTGATATAAGAATTGTCACGAAGGACAGCGAAATCTTCTCTGTCTTTAGAGAATAAATCTGAACCTAGCTGAATGTCACCTTTCGTATCAATACCTAACAAGTGAAGGATCGTTGGTTTAAGGTCGATCTGTCCACCAACTGTATCCATTGTTTTTCCTTTTTCACCTGGCATATGAACGATTAAAGGTACTTTTTGCAATTGAGTCGATTCAAAAGGAGTAATTTCTTTTCCTAAGAATTGGCCCATTGCATCATTATGGTTTTCAGATATACCATAATGATCGCCATACATGATAAAGATCGAATCTTCATAAAGACCAGCTTCTTTAACATCAGCGAAGAATTCTTTTAGTGCTTCGTCTGTATAACGGACAGTTGTAAAGTAACGGTTAACTGTTCCATCGCTAGACGTCCACTCTGGAATCATTTCATCTTCCTCTTCTAATGTGAACGGGAAGTGGTTTGTTAACGTAATATATTTCGTATAGAACGGTTTGTTCATCGCTTGCATCTCTTTAAGGTGTGGAATGGATTGTTTAAAGAAATCTTTATCCTTTAACCCCCACCCGATTGAGTTCTCAGGAGTTACCTCGAAATCTTTTAATGAGTAATAACGGTCGTAACCGAAATTATCATACATGATATCACGGTTCCAGAAACTTTTGTTGTTAGCATGCTGTACGGATGAATAGTAACCTTGCTCTTTTAAAATTTCTGGTGTTGCATTGTATTGGTTCTGAGAATGAGTAAAGAAAACTGCTCCACTTGGTAGTGGATATAAAGAGTTATCTAATAAAAACTCTGAGTCAGACGTTTTACCTTGCCCTGTTTGGTGATAGAAGTTCGGGAAGTAATAACTGTCTTTGATCAGATCATTCATAAATGGTGTAATCTCTTTACCGTTAACAGACTCATTAATGACAAAGTTCTGTGTTGATTCAACTGAAATGACAAAAACGTTCTTGCCTTTCGCTTTACCAAACATCTCAGGGTTTGGTTCTTTGTAATTAGCACGCGAATAGTTCTCGATATCTGTAATTTCACTTCCATCAGCAAATGCACGCTGTGCTTTTGCTTTAGATTGGATGATGGAATCGTAGATATGGTAGTTATATGAACCAATGTTTTTAATCAACATTTCACGGTCAAAAGTACGTGTTAATAATTGCGGTCTTTCCGTCTCTGCTATACCAACGTTCACGATGAATAATACGATTGCCGCAGCAAAAGTAATCGTGATTTGCTTGCGTGAAGCACGTGCAGGACGGTAATCAGCTCGTCTCATGAAATAAGCCAAAATAACGATGTCAATGAATACCAATAAATCAGTAGGTTGTATCAATTCAAATACACTATTACCTAAGTCGCCCATGTTGCTCGTTTGGAATAAGACTGGAATGGTGATAAAGTCATTAAAGAAACGATAGAACACCATATTGGCATACATAATAAAACTCATGATCGCACTGACAGCAACAATCATTCTTCTATGTGTTCTTCCTTTAAAGTAAAGTGTTATACCTAAGAAAAGAACAATAGAACTGATCGGGTTAATAAAAAGAATTAACTCTTGAACTTTGTTGTCCATTGGCAGTTCAAATGCGGTTTTATAAATGATAAATGTTTTAATCCATAATAAAGCAATTGCGATAAAGAAAAATCTATATTCAGCAAAAGCTTGTTTCATTTTTTCTTTCATATGTTCTCTGACCTCCTCAATCAAAAAGAACTCTCGTTTTCATTTTTTCCCTATTAACTATCTCTCTTTGCATCCGGTACGCATTGATCTTAAGAATGTAAATTCATCTTTTACAAATTTACAAAACCTTAATCAAAGGATTACATAAAGAGTATATTAAATGGTTTCACACAAGAATTCAATACCCTAACGTACTATTTCAAGATTCTGACAAATAGGACAACAAAACTATATTAGTTTTACCCCTTTTTTAAATCCATAAACCATTAGACGAACTTGACTCAAAAAAGTTTCAAAAAAATGAAAACGAACCGCTGTGAAGCGGTTCGCTGTTTAAACAACTTTTTTAATATTTTCCTATGTTAGCCGTTGAACTGATTTCTTTTACAAAGGACTGTATAGAAAAAATTTCCTTCTATTTACCTACAAGCCCTCCGTTTAAAATCAAAATTTAATTAACTGCCATTTACACAAGGATTAATTAGCGATTATGTTTAGCTAACCAAGCTCCTCCGATTACACCAGCATCGTTGCCTAGTGTAGCCACTTTCATTTCAGCGCCCTCTCTAACTCTCTTGAGTGCAAAATGATTAAATTTCTGCTCTAAACGCTCCATTAAAGTATGACCTGCTTTAGAAACTCCTCCACCAATAACGATCTTACCTGGGTTAATGCTGTTTGCAAGGTTTGCTATCACTAATCCTAAATGAAATGTCACTTCTTCCAACGTGTCGATCGCTACTTGATCTCCCTTTTCAGCAGCTGCTACAACATCTTTAGCTTTTATATCACCCTTTTGCTCTAATAATGTATGAAGAGAGGAAGAGGTGTCTTGAAGAGCTTTTTCTTTGGATATGCGTGAGATACCTGTTGCTGAAGCTATCGTTTCTATGCAGCCCGTACGACCGCAGTTACATGGTGCTCCACCATTTGGTATAGCAGTTATATGCCCAATCTCACCAGCCATACCATTTGTTCCGTGCATGATATGTCCGTTTACGATAATTCCGCCGCCGACTCCAGTACCTAATGTAACCATCAGTAAGTTGCCTTCACCATCACCTGCACCACGCCACATTTCTCCGATTGCAGCGATGTTAGCGTCATTATCTACGATGACAGAAAGGCCTGTCGCTTTTTCTAGCTCTTCTTTTAACGGATAATCTCTCCACCCGATGTTTACTGCATGGAAGATGAATCCTGTTTTCATATCAATGAAACCAGGAGCCCCCATACCAATCGCCTCAAGCTTTTCTTTTGGTTGTGATAAGTCCTTTAACTTTAGATGGATGGATTCAGTAATATCTGTGACGATATGCTTTCCATCTTCACGAATATTTGTAGGGATTTCCCACTTCTCTACAATATGACCATCTAACGTTACAAAAGCGATTTTAATTGTCGTTCCACCTAAATCAACACCAACTAGCCATTTCTCCATCTTGTCTCATCCTCTATTGTAATTTATTGTGTGCTGCTCGAATAATGATGATCGCATTCTTGAATTCGTTTACATCAATGAGTTTTTGTTCGTAGAGTTCTCTGACTTCTTCTTGGATCAATTCTAAATCAGCTATCTTGTTTCCTGTATATATGAAGGTTCCAAACCTTTTTAATAGCTGTTGAACATCATACATTGTTTTCATAATTATCACCTTTGTCATTATAACAAATAGTATAAGGAAAAATGCAAGCCTTTGCACAGAATTTATATACAAAAAAACAGCTGTACATGGCAGCTGTCTTTTTAATATCCATTAACGATCGGGATCTTTCGGATGTAATACGATTGGTCTTCTGTTCTTTAAAGGCATAGGAATCCTTAAGATCACATCTCGGATGGCTTTTGGGTTAAAAGGAATGAACGGCCAGAGATAAGGGATGTGAAAGGACTTAAACGATACAAAGAACAATACGGCTAATGTAAAGCCTATAATATATCCTGGTACACCTAACAATGCGGTTAATCCTAATAGAGAGAGTCTTAATAAACGATTTGCTAAGCTGAGCTCATACGTTGGAGTAGCAAATGTCCCTATTGCAGCTATTGCGATATAGAGAACAACTTCATTTACAAATAGACCTGCTTCAATCGCTACTTGTCCAACTACAATAGCTGAAACCAATCCTAGTCCAGTCGATACAGATGTTGGTGTATGAATGGTAGCCATCCTGAGCATATCCATACCCAATTCGATGATCACAAACTGCAAGAATAAGGGGACAACCCCAATCTCTTCAGGACCTATAAATGATAAATTTACAGGTAGTAGTTCTTTATGCACAGAAAACAAATACCACAATGGCAATAAAAAGATCGATATCCACACAGCTAAAAATCGAACAAATCTTAAATATGCACCAACGACTGGTTTCTGCCTATATTCTTCTGCATGCTGCAGATGATGCCAGAATGTTGTTGGGGTGATCAAGACAGAAGGAGAGCCATCTACATAAACCAAAACATGTCCTTCAAATAAATGAACCGCTGCAGTATCTGGTCGTTCTGTATACCTCACTAACGGATATGGATTGAGGTGACGGCCACAAATAAATTCTTCAACTGTTTTCTCACCCATCGGAAGTCCATCTGTATCAATTTTTTTCAATGAGTCTTTAATACGTTCAACGATATGGGGATCCGCAATATCATCTATATATGAAATACATACATCTGTCTTCGATCGCCTGCCTATACTCATGTACTCCATGCGGAGTGAACGATCACGAACTCTTCTTCTCGTAAGTGCGGTATTGAATACGATCGTTTCAACAAAACCATCTCTTGCCCCTCTAACAACGCGCTCAACATCCGGTTCTTCAGGTCCTCTAACCGGGTATGTTCTAGCATCAATTTGAAGGATTTCCGAAACACCTTCAACGATAAGAACTGTGGGTCCACTTAATACCCAATCGATTCCTTGATTCAGATCATCTGACGTTGAGATTTCTATATAAGGGAGATACGTCTTCATCAGCTTTACAAGTGGATCCGGATCTAATTGACCAGGCTCTAGATCGGCAAGCAGCTTCATTAAATAATGAAGAATATCATCTTTAACGAATCCATCAACCATAAATAAGGCCATTCTTCTTCCGGCATATTCTAAGTCAAGATGAATACAATCAAAACTTATGTCAACGCCTAGTTGATTTTTCATATACTGAACGTTTTCATCAAAACTAGGTGAAAGAGGTTGTTTTTTTGGCAGATATGACATTTTTTTCATCACTCCTCTGCCTATCATCTTTCACTTTATTTTTCTGTTTCATACCTTGGTCATCAACGATTACTCTAAACTTCTTCATAACTTCATTTCAGTGGCAATGAGTAGATAAAAAAGTAAAACCCTTAGCTAAGGCTAAGGGTTTGCAGACTAAACTAGAGGCGACTTCAAATAGGCGTGAATAAGCTCTGCTGTATTTTTTAATGACTTGATATGTGTACGCTCAAAAGCATGAGATGCATCAATCCCAGGTCCGATAAGACCATGCACAATATCGGCGCCAGCACGAATGGCTGCTGTTGCATCTGAACCATAATAAGGATAGATATCAACTTTATATCCGATATCATGTTTTTCCGCTAAATCTACAAGATGTTTTCTTAACCCATGATGGTAAGGTCCCCCAGAGTCTTTTGCACAGATACTTACGGTAAATTCATCTGTTGCCTGACCGTCACCGATCGCACCCATGTCTACCGCTAAATACTCGACTGTATCAGTTGGAATGTTCGAATTACCACCATATCCGATCTCTTCATTGTTACTGATCAAAAAATGGGTCGTGTAAGGTAGCTTAATGGAATTGGCCTTGATCTGTTTGATTACATACATCAAAATCGCAACACTCGCTTTATCATCTAGATGACGAGACTTCACAAATCCACTATCCATTTGTTCGAATCTAGGCTGGAAAGATACAAAATCTCCTACTGAGATTCCCGCTTCTTCAACATCTTTCTTAGAATGAAACTCTTCATCTATTCGAACGACCATGTTCTTTTCATCCCGTTTTAATTCGTTCATTCCTTTATATACGTGTGCGGCTGTCTGATGCATCATAATCGTGCCGCTAAACGTTTTTCCTGAGTTTGTATGTATAGAGCAATATTCACCTTCAATGGTATTCCAATAAAATCCTCCGATTAGGTCTAATTTTAGACGCCCATCGCTTTTAATCTCTTTCACCATAGCACCCAAAGTATCTACATGTGCGGTCAACAGGCGGTGTTTTGAATCATCCTCACCTCGAATGCTAGCAATCACAGCACCTTTGTTCGTTGTTTTAAATGACACCTGATTTTTTTCTAAGAATGATTTCATAAAATCGATTGCGGCTTCTGTATTCCCAGACGGGCTTGGGATATGTACAAGTTCTTTAATGTAACTCACGATCTCTTTTGTTTGTATTTCCATGACTCTAACCCCTCTCGTTTAACCCCTTCATACTTTTCTTGAACTCGAGCCTTCTAAATTGGACAGGATTGCATAAAATTTAGGAACAAGTTGTCCGAAAGGGAGGCTGATTTGTATGAAGTGGAGAATTTCAATTTATCTGTTAATTATTATACTTGTAATAGGTATCATCTACCAGCCGTTTGTAAAAAAAGAAGCACGTGAAAGCATTACATTCTTTCCGTTAGATAACGCTTTTTCTTTTAAGGAAGCAGACTCGGAGCTTTCATTCGTTAGAGGAACCACTTCAAACTATGACTTGCTTTGGAGGGTAAACTCGGAGACTTCTGAACGTGTTTATTTGAGGCAAGATATTGCAATGATTTTCGAGAACGGAAAACTTAACAACAAGATGACAGAATGGAAAACATCTGCTTCAAAGATTGACCTTGAAAAAGACATTATAAGTTCGATACCGGGGCTATGGGAAGCCATCTCCTTTCATCAAGGTGAAATACATCTTAGTGAAGAGAAATACCGTTCTGTACAGAGAATGAGTAAGGATTATTTATATGCAGCAAAACTAAATCAATCGTTCTCAAGTTTTCAAGTCCCTAAGGATCCCACTGAACGGAAAGCTAAAAATGAACTCGATGAAAAAACAAATAAATTTCTGCAGCAAACACTCACACAAACAACAAACTTCTATCAGATTGATATCAACGAATATAGCGTGATCTCATTAGAATCGTTAACAGATTATAACAGCAAACCACTACCTGGGTTCTCTCCATCCAAAAGTCAGGAGATTATAGGGAAGCTTTGGGAAGGATTATATAAAAATTACTTTTTAGGCATTACTACAAAAAATGGACAAAGAGTAAGTCCGATCGGAAGTTCGATGCCTTTCATCTTAATCAGTAAAGATAAAAAATATTTATTTGTTTTATTTCAGACAACTAACGGAGAGAACATCCAGCTGATTCAATATATCTCATGATGACTTCTATTAATTCACGGCTAGAGTAACAGTTATGATGAGGATTACTCTCATTCGTAATAGTAAATTTCAACGGATTCCACCATATAGCAGTCCACTCTGCTTGAATGGCTGGAACCATATCTAAGGAATAAGAATCACCAACATAGTATAAGGCGCTTGCTTCCGTTTTCTTCTTTACAAAATGGAAAATCTCAGGACTAGGTTTAGCCACTTTTATTTCCGATGAAATATAGATGTGTTTTTCGGGAATATCAAGTTGCAGTTGCTTTATTTTGTTTCTTTGAACGAAAGCACTTCCGTTAGAAATGATTCCGTACGTGATTTTATAACGAGTTAAGACTTTGAAAATATCCTTTATCCATGAATAGGGTTCTACAAATAAATGTACATTCTTTTCAAACAGCTGTTGAAATTGCTGTATTTCTTTCTTACTAAAATTTCTTAACCCTGCTGCACGTAATGAAGATAATAAGCGTTTACTTTGATATTCTTCTCGAGTGATCCATTCTTTTTCATACGCCTGCCAATAAAAATCACAAAAAGTCTTATAACAAGTGAACCATTTTTCTTCTAACTTCTTATCTGCGTTATCCATAGAAGTAATGCTACGAAATGCAAATAAAGAAGCCTTCTTAAAGGAGGCTTCATAATCGAACAGCGTATTGTCTAAATCAAAGAAGAATGCTGCTTTTTCCGATTGCATGGTCAAATGATTTCATCCATCATTTTAGATCGCAACCCTGGAAATGACATAGCACTGCCAACTAAGAAACGACGAATAAACGGATTGCCAAGAGCGCTATTCATCAAACGGTATCTCATTCTGTAACCGAGTACAATAGCAAGGAATATCAAAAAGCTTTTAATCACAAATCCTTTCATGTGAAAACCTCCTTGCTACTACTTTCTGTTTGGAATGCACTTTTTATTCGTCCCCTAGATTTAAAAGATCTTCTTTCGTATTAACATTCTTGAAAAAGCATGCCTCTTCTTCTTGTACTTCTATATATTTTGTGTGTTTACGGTCTAATAAGGATAAAACCTTTAAGTTTTCCTTCATTAAGTTCTCTTTCATTTGAAGAAGACATGATCTCTTGTATACGCCGTTAAGTGGAAACACTTTTCCGTTCAAAACCGGGATGATGCAATCATACTCCGGATGCTCAGTAGCAAATCCCATCCATTTTCCATACATATCGCTGCTCATTCTAGGCATGTCGCAAGGGGTAACCAAATAATAATCTCCCTTTCTTTCCATCATCGCACTGTATATTCCCGCTAAAGGACCTTTTCCTTTAAAAGATTCAACATCGGTAATTAGTTCTGTGGCATAAGAATGGCTGTGCTCTAACTTCTCTATCCATTCTTCACGAACAACAGCTACGAGCTCATCTGAATGTGGAGCGATTGCATTCATCGCTTTTTCAAAAAAAGTGGTAACTCCCCATTTAGCGAACAATTTTGGACTACCAAACCTTCTAGATTCACCGCCTGCAAGAACAACCCCTATAACTTTCAACTTAGGAACCATATGTATAAACCTCCCGCAATCAGACCTCCAATAATCGTAGAGGAAAAATTCACAAGATTGTTTGTAAAAAAGGCATATCCAAATACTTTTACCGTCTTGGCACCACAATGAGCGCTGCTTTCGGTTTCTCTTTTACAAATGGAACAAACATACTTTTGTTCAAACCAAGCCCCGAAAAGGGTATCTGCTACGTTTCCTAAAAATCCAGAAATCGCAACACACAGCAGAATCGTAATCGATGTGTCATAAAGAAAATAAAAGCTAAAACCAATTAATAATGCTCCTGTCGCTGCTGCAACTGTACCTAGACTTGATACTGCACCTGATAAACCAGGTTCAACCTTTTTCCATTCTTTAATATGAAACGGTCTTCGCTTCGATAGGACACCTATCTCTGAAGCCCATGTATCTGCTGTAGCTGTCGCAAAGGTAGCCGCAAACACAATATGCCATAAAGGATCTGAAAGCGTCAGATGACCTATTGCTGCAAGTAGAGCTGCTCCACCATTGGCAAGTACTTGCCAAGCAGACCTTCCCTTTTTGTCTTCGATGTGTAATGCGTCTTGATCCTGTTTTTTGTCTTTCTTCCATTTCGTTAAAAGTGTAGAAGTTATGAAAAAGAGACCGAGAATAATCAAACCTTGCCAACCAAAAGCCTTATTAATAATTACTCCCAATATAAAAGCTGTTAAACTGCCTGCAATCGTTAGCCATTTGAATAAAGCTGACATGATGGAAAGAAGAGCGATACCTACAAGTATGATCATCATCTACCGAAATCGACCCTCTTCCGTAATAACCGTATCCACAGGGATATCATAGTTTTCATGTGGAAGAGAATTCGTAGTCTGTAAGGTGTAAGCAATTGAAAGTTTAGAACCATCATAAGATTGTAAGTAGCGATCGAAATATCCGCCACCGTAACCAATTCTGTACCCTTCTCTATCAAATACAAGACCTGGTACGATGATCATGTTCAGTTGAGACGGCTCTATGCACGGAGTAACATCTACCTTAGGTTCGTATAGATCCATATATACATTTTCTAGTTCTTCATATGAACGTATCTCTCTGAACTCCATCTGTTTATGTTTAGAGTAGCACTTAGGGACGCCGACAATCTTTCCTTCAGTCCATGCTTGGTTTATGATGTAAGACGTATCAAGCTCAAATGTTCTAGAAACGGTGATACCGATACAATTTGCCTTCTTCCATTCGTCCGTTTGAAATAAAAGATTAGATATCGATTCGCTTTTTACCTTTCTTTCTTCTTTTCCCATTGAGAGCAACAATTGTTTTAACTTCTTTCGCCATTGTGATTTATCCATATATTAAACACCTCTATAACGTGATGTATTTATCTTATCATGAGTCTGATTGCATGAAAAAACGCCTGATCCCTCATTTGCATGGGTCTCAGGCGCTTCTACGTGAAATTACTTTGTTTCACGGTGAACTGTGTATTTCTTTAAACGCGGGCTGTATTTTTTAAGCTCTAAACGGTCTGGATTCGTACGCTTGTTTTTTGTAGTGATGTAGTTACGATCACCAGTTTCAGTACAAGCTAAAGTAATGTTTACACGCATTGTTGTTTCCCTCCACATCTTTACCAAAGTACATTTTCATGGTTACTAACAGTCATATTCTCTATTAAACCATACCATAACATGATAACAAATTCTTTTCTAACGAGCAAGTGAGTTTTGTGAAAGTTTCTCATAGACTTTGGTATATTCTTTGAGAACATCTATAAATGTAGCATGTGACCATGTGAGAGGAGCCACTGACAAAGCCTCTCCAGTAAACGGATGCAGTTGTTCAGGTAAGACACCTGTAGAAAAACTATGTTCGTGAACCCAGCGTAAAATTTCATGAGGACGTTCTAGGTCTTGAAGTGATTTCGCACATTGCACATGCCATTTTGCAAGCCATAGCGTACAGATCAACCATGGATTCCCAGGCGCTCTTGTCATATCGTGCGTTTGTTGAAAGTAATAATCATTCGTATACCTTGCTATCCCGCCAACACCGGACTTAATGCTAAGCTCTTCATTCATCTGCTGCATCGTTCTGACGATTCGTTCATCATCGGCAGGATATACACCAAACGCAAAGAGAGCATACATGCTAGATTCCATCGTGAAATCTTTTTTATAGGCGTTATCATCCAACAGATAGATACCTCTTAAAAACCTTCCTGAATCTTCATCATACAAATGCTTTTCCATTCCAGCTTTTATTCGGTCTGCACCCTTCTTATACCTCTCTGCTCGATCATCTTCACCGAATAGCGTCGCAAAAGAATAAGCAGCCATAAGACCCCCATATACAGAGCTTGCTGTAAAGGTAAAGATCCCTCTTCTTTCTTCCCAAAGATCATAAGAAGGCAACGGAAGGTCAAGCTCTTCTTGCATATATTGAAGCAAAAATCTCGCACTCGGACGGACTAATGATCGATAGAGAGATTGAGCAAACTCAATATCTCCTGTTTCTTTATAATGTTCCCAAAATGCCCACAGTACGAGCGCTGTTTCATCTTCTTGAATCGGCAGCTGGCTCGATCCTTCTTTATCGATCATTGGATGCCAAGATGATCCGATCGAACCGTCGGGGTTATATTTATGATGAAGGTATCCTTCTTTTGTTAAAACATCTGCACACCTGCGATAGAAGTTCTTCACCATTCCATGAAAACCCGCTTTTGCGACAGCGGCTGCTATCAGTGCACCGTCTCTCGGCCACATGTAACTATAATGGTCGCGGTTATAATGCTGAATATCAGAATCATTGGCCGCTATGATATAACCATTCTCATTGGTTTGTGTCCGAATGATCAGTAAGCTTCTGTTATATAGATCAAGAAGTTCATCAGAGAGGTTGCACGGATTGATCTTTGTTTTATTTACCCATCTCCTCCAATACACATCGATCTTATCTAAAGTTAAAGATGGACCGATCTCCATGAGGTAATCGTAGAGCGAAAACACTTCCTCTCTACTTTTTCCAACGGTTAGAGCATAGTGCACGTCTCCTTTTCCGTGTGGTGGAACAATGCCTTGTACGGAAAAAGTACTATCCACTGATCCTTGCGCGATCGGGTTTACATGAAGATGACCATCTTCTGCATCTCTCCATGTTCCTTCAGCACTTAAGAAACGTTTGACCCCTGTTGTGTACTGGTCAATCCCCTTTTGATCGAATGAACCTGCAAACAAAAAGTAACGATTCTTCTTATAGTGGATGATCACAGATTTTTCAGGATCAAAGTAAGCTGTGTCTCCCACTTCATTCTCATAGATAGTTAGATCTTGGTGGAAGAAAAGTTTGATCCTTCTTTCTTCATTTGATTCGTTTAAAACGGTGATTCTCCGCATAAACATATTTTCTCTTTGATGTACGGCATCTTCAATCTTGAGCGTTATGCCTTCTTTTGCGTTCTTTGCGTACGAGAGTGTAACGAGCGAGTCAATATGATAACCGGGCTCGATCACCCATTCTTTTGAGGAAAGCCAAGAAAAGGAGCCATTGATACTGGCTCCTAGACGGTTAACATGCCCCTGTACATGATTTTGCTGACCGACGTAAGGAAAATAGATGTCTCTGATCTGCAAATATTCATCTAAATTGATCAATAATTTTCCGTTTCCTAAAACCAAATGTCTTGGCATCTGTTACACCTGCTGATACAACTGTATTTTTTCAATATATTGCGATGCCGCTTGTTTCGCTTGTTCAGGATCCGTATTCTGAGAATACACTGTGAAAACAGGCTGCTCTACGTCTGGAAGAATAAGCGTCCATCCACCTTCAGGATGGAAAACCTTAATACCATCAAGCAATTCCACATTGTTATCACGGATATCTTCCATCAGCCTGCGCATCACTCGGCCTTTCTTATCTTTTGGACAAGGTACATATTCTCGTAGCATATGAACATCTGGAAGCATCTTTACGAGTTCAGATAATGTGATCTGCTGCATTGCCATGATCTCTAAAATATGAACAAATGCGTATTGAGCGTCGTATTGGTAATTAAGGACCCCATCCCCTACTTCCATGATAGAACGTGGGTTAGCTTTCGTTCTGATCAACTTTCCTTTTAAACGTTCGGCGATGGAATCTAGCGCAGATGATCCATACACAGGGATAGCCATCTCTTTTTGTTTACCTTGAGAAAATGCTGTGAAAACATAGAGAGCAAGCATGGTCTCTTCATCTAACACTTCACCAGTCTCCGTAATGAGACGCAATGTTTCACCCGCTTCTCCGATCAAAACTCCGATATTGGCATTTGTTACTCTTACAAAAGATGCCATTTCCTCTGGTTTCGTTTGATATGGCGCGGTAAGGATCTCACAGTTCAATCGATTATAAAGGTTAGGAATAAAGTTCAGATAAGGCTGGTGGTTGTAATTCACCACAACTCTAAACTTTGCTTCTTGGATACCCTTTTCTTGTATTTCTTCTAAAAGCGCGGAAATATAATCTTCATGTTTGTTCGCCTGTACAGCACCTTTTCCAATACGATCAAATGATGCACGTCTATAATCTTCCTGCCAATATGCATTCTCGATCTTTCTTTCAAGATCTGAATGTATTGGAAGTCCTTTTTTATCATAGAATTCGATCATCAGTTGTTTCTCTCCCGTAGGATTAGAGAACCTTACGTAAACACCGCCTTCTAAGCGTTCTTCTTCGATAGAGAAACGGACAACTGGTGCGACAGTAGGACTAATATCAAGCGTGTGCACCCCGGAAGAATGAAGTCCTTGTATAAAAGATTGTTTAATCATAACTGAAAAGTCATGCGAATCACTTGCGATGATGATCTGTGATCCATAAGGGAGAACAGCTCCATAAGCTGATGCCAGTCTTGCGATATAATCTGGTGTGATCTCCACGTTAGCGATCCCAGAAACTCCTCTAGATCCAAACAAAGATTTTGTAGCTTTTTTACCCCATACGATCGAGGTGTGAACAAGCGCTTCTTCAAAGATCTCTTTTTCTGGCCAGATTTTAACATCTGGCTTTAGCGTCGCATTTTTACCTATCGTACAATGGTTACCTACTACAGCATGTTCAAAGATAGACGCGTCCTTCTCCACTTTCGTACCGTTCGCGATAGTTGCTCCTCTTAATTCACACTGATCTCCTACAAAAACATCGTTCCATAACACCGTTTTCTTTAAAGAACTTCCTGAGCTTACTACGCTATTCTTTCCAACAACAGATAGCTTTCCGATATGAGAGCCCTTCCTGATCACTGCTCCATCTGCAATGCTGACAGGAGCCTCGATCACAGCTCCATCTTCAATAAAAACATTCTCACCGATCCAGACACCTGGCTCTTTTTCTTCTCCCGCAAATGGAAGATCCACCAAGCCGTTCAACATATCGTAATGGGATTGGCGATACTGCTGAAGGCTTCCAATATCAGACCAATATCCCTCCGCTTGATAACCAAACAAATTTTTATCTTCTTTCATTAATAGCGGAAACAAATCCTTGCTAAAATCTACCGGAACATCTTTCTCGATAAAATTAAATACTTCTGGTTCAAGTACATAGATACCCGTATTCACAGTATCACTAAAGACTTCATTCCAGCTTGGCTTTTCAAGAAATCGAATGATCTTTCCTTCTTGATTGGTCATGATCACACCATATTCTAATGGTGAATCAACTTGCTTCATGAAGATCGTAGCGAGTGAATCGTTATCTTCATGAAATTGGATACCTTTTTCAAGGTTAAAATCCGTTAACGCATCGCCGGAGATCACGATAAAACGCTCATCAAGAAATTCTTCAGCATTTTTAATGGACCCAGCTGTTCCTAAAGGAGAATCTTCAACAAAATATTGAAGGTTCACACCAAAATCACGGCCATCACCAAAATAGTTTTTGATTGCGTCTGGTAAGTAATGAACGGTAACGGCGATATCTGTAATCCCAAATTTCTTAAGAAGTTCGATCCCATACTCCATTACGGGTTTGTGAAGCATCGGCACCATTGGTTTTGGCATATTGCATGTAAGAGGTCTTAAACGTGTCCCTTTTCCACCAGCCATAATTACACCCTTCATTAAACGATACCTCCCACTTTTGATGTTTGATTTTGTTTACTAATATAGAGTTCTGCAGTCTTTTCAGCAATGGAATCCCAGCTGAAAACGGTTCTAGCTATTTCCTCTCCATTCTTAGCGATGTCTTGGCAGCGTTCACGGTTTCTTAGGATATATTCTACAGCCCACACAATACTCTCTGGATCGTTAGGATATACTTTTAACCCTGTCTTTTCATGATCAATAATTTCTCTTAAACCTCCCGTATCAGAAACGATAGTCAGCTTCCCTGCAGCCATCCCTTCGAGCGCAACAATACCGAACGGTTCATAATGACTCGGGAAAAGAGCGGCATCAGCTTTTGCAAAATATTCATTTCTTTCCTCATCGCTTACGAATCCTGCTAGATGTACATAGTCTTCTAAGCTCTTCTGCCTGATCATTTCTTTTAGTTCATCCATTAAAGGACCTTTTCCAGCAATTACAAATTTGATGTGTTTGCCAGAATTCCTTAGTATATCTGCCGCTTCGATGATCGTTTGGAACCCTTTTTCTTTTACAAGCCTGCCAACCGAGAAAAGAAGAAGTTCATGGTCGTCGTGATTCCTTTCAATAGAAGGACTAGATTTAAAAGTGATCTGATCTGGATCTATACCGTTTGGCAGTATGGTTACCTTCTGTTCCGGTATGCTAAAAACCCCTGTTAACTCATTTTTCATATAGTCACTGCAGACGATCAAATGATCAGATCCATCCATAAGCTCCCATTCCTTCTGATTGATCTCGTATTGGAGTGGGGAAGTTATCCCGTTGTTCCTGCCATGTTCTGTTGCATGAATGGTAGTGATCAAAGGAATGTTCAGTTCTTTTTTAATGGCTAATGCCGAAACTGAAACGAGCCAATCATGTGCATGAATGCAATCAAAATCAATCTTCTTTGCGAGAGCCAGCGCTTGTTCAGTGATGGCCATGTTCAAACTTCCTGTCCAATGGAAAAACGACTCAAAATTCGGCTGCTTCCCGGCAACTCGGTATACATGTACACCATTATTCACCTCGTGTTCGGGATATCCCGGAACAGAAGAGGTAATAACATATACCTCTGATCCTCGCTCGACCAATTTTCTTGATAGATCAAATACATGCCTTGCTAATCCACCTACTACCATAGGAGGGAATTCCCATGAAAGCATTAATATTTTCTTCTTGTCAGCTTTTCGTTCGCTATAGTGGGACGCCACGTACTCATCATGTTTATTCTTAAAAAAGTGCCACAAATCGTTTGTAAGCATGAAGGGGTATTGGTTTTCAAACTCTGCTATTTCATTTGGATGATATGTTTTATTTTCAATCGATCGATCTAGTTCATGAAACCTCTCGATATGCTCTTGAAACCTTGACTTTGCATATTCTGCAGCACTGTTACCTTCAATGATAAATGCCCAGTCAGAGCTTGCAGCTAGCATCCATTCACGAACCATCTGATCTGCATATCGTTCAACAACGATGTTTGGTTCTTCATGTGAAAGACGTGCCGCGAGCTGGACCAGCTTTTTTTCACAATGATGCAGATGTCTATACATCCAAGCATTTGATTCGTTCAGCCATACTTCACCTGTTTGGTTTCTGCCCCATGTTGAAAAGCATGGTCTTACAGTCTCTAGATCTTGATAATGTCTAATTAAAAATTCTTGAGGTGTGATCCACGTGATGTTTTGTTCTGTTGAAACTTTCATGGATTGAAGTAAAAATTCTGGTCCTTCAAACCACCAATGTCCAAATAGCTCTGCATCAAATGGTGCAGTTATTAGTTGAGGAGGGTAAGATTGTTCGTTAGTATGTAGATATTCTGTAATGCGATGACAAAAATCATAAGCATGACTCTGCACTTTATTTAATGCCCATTCTCTTTGGTACCAGTCTTTGTTCTCCGTTTTCCCAGTTATTCTCCAATACTTTAAACCCGTATCGACTCGAATTCCTTCAGGATGGATGAAGCTCTTTATATATTCATTGTCCCTCTCATAGGCGACGTCTCGATAAAACTCTCGATAATCAAAATCGCCTGGATAGCCGACAGAAGAATTCCAAATTGTTTCAGAGATACATTGGTTTCGCGAGAACAATGCCACCCCATGCGGAGAGTATACAGGAGCTCCGATACCTTTAGATGGAACGGGCTTACTTCTGAGTAGAGTTTCTTCATCTACAAAAGTATATTGAATACCTGCATCTGCTAACGCGATATCTACTCCGGGAGAGTAAGCACATTCTGGCAGCCAAAACCCTTTAGGCTTTTCACCAAAGTACTTTTCAAAGGTTTGAACGCCTGCAAAGATTTGAGCTTTAACTCCTTGTTCAGTTTGAACATAGGGAAGGAATGCGTGGGTTGCAGAGGAAGTGATGCAATTAACCTTCCCAAGTTTTATATAGCGTTTAAAAGCATCTGTCACTTTACAATCGAATTCTTGATACGTTTCCATAATTCTTTTATATCGTTCTTCGTAAAACCCGATAATCTCTTCTTCTTCCGTATTCGAAGAATGTTTTTTTTCTTTTTTAACAAGTTTTATCGTAAGGTCTAAATGTTCTAAATAACGTTTTTGAATGACTGGATCGTTTAATAACTCCAACAAAGGCGGTGAGAACGATAAGGTCCAAGACAAGGCTTCAGGCTGATCTTCGAGTACCCATAACAACGGGATATATGTCTCAGTAAGTGCCTCAAATACCCATCTTTCCTCTAATCGATTCGCTTCTTTATGTCTCACATAAGGAAGGTGAGCGTGCAAGACTAATGAAAAATACCCGTTAGACATGTTTTACTCTCCTATCTAATTTTTTGATAATATGAATAGGTTGAAAAGTTTTCTAGCCATTCAGGCTCATCAACAATTTGGTGTTTCCATCTGTCAATCTTCTCATCATGCAAACTGTTATAGAGTGCAGGACTCGTCTCAGCAGGATTTGATCTTAACAGAGTAAAAAAACTTCCATCAAACGTGCGAGTACCAATATCAACGATATATGTTCTACCAGGTTCCAAGGATTGAAGAAACCAATTGTTAGTCATAGGAGGAAGTTCAACCTCAAACGTTCGATGAGCATTGTGGCCGAAGAAATCAATATCCGTTACGTCATAAATCTTTAGTACTGAAGGAAGTTCTTCCCAATTTGTGCGAAAATGATGTTCAGCCATCTGTTTTGTTGATTCAGAAAAACTCCAATAAACATACAAGCTATCAGGGGTCCTTGGCATCAGATGAACATTAGCCTCTTCATATTCAAAAGGCATCGTCCACTTCTCTTCTTTAAGAACGGGCTGAGATGGAAGTTCATGGTGCGATGGTGTTTGCTGCTGCCGGTATTTGTTCCAGCGATACTGAACCTTTCCTAAAGACATGTTCATTCTTTGAGCGATCTCTTGAAGGGTTAAGCCGTTCTCCTTTAGTTTGACAATATCTTCGATCAAGTTCATCACCTCATCCTAATTAATTATTCTATGAAATGTTTATTTATTACCATATTTTTTATAATCGTATCACTGGATATTTTTATATACAATGTGTCAAAAAAGTCGAAAAATGGCGCTTCCTTATCCCACTTGAGATTTCCGAATATGTAAAGTTTTTGTAACCGGTTTATCTCTCTGATAATTCTGTCTATTTGACAAAGTAAGACAAAAAACGTCGTTTTCATTTCCCTCATTTTCATGCCAGTATGGATTTAAATGAGAAAATAGTCGAATTGTAGCAATTTGTGTAAACTTTTGCGAAAAACCCTATACCACAGCAGAATACTATGTTATAAAAGTAAAGGGTATAGCTTTAAATTAGGGAGGATATTATGGAGTTTGCTATTTTTGGATTGTTACTAGTTGGTGTTATTCTTTTGATTCTTTCCTTTAGAAAAAACAAGGAAGCGTCAGTTGAAACACAGCTCGAGAACTTTACTATTCAGTTAATGAAAGAGATCTATCAAATAAAAAAGAAATTAAAAGTTCTTGAAGATGAAATGATGATTAATGATAAGAACTAATTTGTGAGGGGTAATGAGTATGACAAGCAAAAACCTTCGCGGATTTTCAGCAGGTATTATCCTTTCAACAGGAATTTTGGCTGGTTTTTATTATACGGCTGATGCTGATAAAACTTCTGAACTAACAGAAGAATCGGTAGCTCAATATCTTTCTGAAAAAGGCGAATTAGCAATTTCAAAGGAAGAGTATACTTCACTTAAAGACACTGAAACCGTTGCGGCTCCGGTTGCAAAAGAAGAACCTAAAACCGCGCCTCAAAAAGAGGAAGAAAAGGTGTATCAGATGACTTTAACAATCACTCAAGGAATGAGTACTGGAGAAGTATGTGATCTTCTACAAAAAGAAAACATCATTAAGAATAGCGATGAATTCTTAAAATATTTGCGTACGAACAATTTAGAAGGTGCAGTAAGAGCTGAATCTCATCAAGTAAACAGCAAGATGAGTTTCGATGAGATCGCTAAAGAAATCACAAGTTCATAATTCTACATAATAGTTTTCGTAAACTTTGTTGCTTTTGAAAGTTTGATTTCCGTTCCAGGCTGCTCGCTTTCCAATGGGCAGGCGGTGAGCGGTACGTTTCACTCTTAAGTGTCTCACCTGCCCGCCTGTCTTGTAGGAGTCTTACACCTTGCACTACAATCAATTGTTAAAGGTGACAAGGAGTTCAAAGCAACAATCTTTTATAAAAGAGCGGTAAAAAAAAGCGAGCACTGAAGTGATCAGTGCTCGCTTTTTTTATTTGTTTAATCGTTTAAACCGTATCTTTTTCCTTTTACTAAAAAGATAATACTCTCTGCAATATTTGTAGCGTGGTCAGCAGTACGTTCAATATACCTGCACACAAACAGAAGCTGACTGATCTGAGAAAGATGTTCAGGATTTTTTGTCATAAGCTCTAATAGTTCTTTAATGATTTTCCCGTATGTTTCATCTACTTCATCATCAAGTTCCGCTAGTTGCTTCGCTAGAGCTACATCTTCTTCCACATAGGCTTTTGTAGCTGTTGTAAGCATAGCGATCGCATGATGTGCCATCTTTGGAAGCTCTTCTAATGGTTTGATGAGCTCTTGTTTTCCAATTCGAATGGTAGACTTCGCAATATTAACGGCAAAGTCAGCCATTCTTTCAATATCAGACGAGATTTTGATAGCAGCAATGATTCGTCTAAGGTCAGATGCTACAGGTGCTTGTTTAGCGATCAATAGAATGGCCATGTCGTTGATTTCATCTTCAAGGACATTGATTCGATTATCATTTTCAATAATCTGTAGGGCTTTATCGAGATCTTGATTCTTTAATGCTTCAACAGAAAGCTCTAATGCTTCCTCTGCCAATTTAGAAATCTGTACGATCGCTTGTTTCATCTCTTCTAACTGAAGCTGAAAATTTTCACGAACAACCATTTATCTCACTCCTATTTCTTTAATTAACCGAATCGTCCTGTAATATAATCTTCTGTCCGCTTATCCGCTGGATTTGAGAACAATGTGCTCGTATCTGTATATTCCACAACTTCTCCATTAAGGAAGAAAGCGGTGCGATCTGAAATACGAGCTGCTTGTTGCATGTTATGTGTCACAATAACAATGCTATAGTCTTTCTTAAGCTCTTGCACGAGCTCTTCCACTTTTAAAGTAGAAATCGGATCTAAAGCAGAAGTAGGTTCATCCATAAGAATAACATCTGGTTCGATCGCTAAGCATCTTGCAATACATAGACGCTGTTGCTGACCACCTGATAAACCATATGCGTTCTCATGCAGACGGTCTTTTACTTCGTCCCAGATCGCGGCACCTCTTAAGCTTTTCTCAACTACCTCATCTAATACTTTTTTATTCTTGATCCCGTGAATACGTGGTCCATAAGCTACGTTTTCATAAATAGACTTAGGAAACGGATTTGGTTTTTGGAACACCATACCAACTTGTGTACGAAGTTCTTCTACGCCGTATTTAGAATCAAAAATATTCTTGTCTCTATAAACAATTTCCCCGGACATACGGACGATCGGAACCATTTCCACCATTCTGTTCAGCGTTTTAATAAATGTCGACTTACCGCACCCTGATGGTCCGATGATGGCAGTAACCTGCTTTTCAGGAATATCAAATTTAATATCTTTTAAAGCATGATCCTGTCCGTACCACAAGTTTAAATTATTGATCTTAAAAACAGGTGTGAAATCCTGTTCTTTTTCATTTTTTTGAACCATTTGTTTGTTGATTGTAATATCCATTTTCTCGTCCTCCTACTCTCTATTAGAAGCGTTTATGAAACTTATTTCGGATTAATACTGCGATTGAGTTCATAATCAGCAAGATGATTAACAGAATGATGATTCCACTTGCTGCAATCATATGAAACTCTTCTTGCGGTCTGCTCGTCCAGTTATAAAGCTGTATCGGTAATACAGTGAACTGCGAGAATATGTTTTCTGGAACAAACGCTACATAAGCTAATGCACCTAATACTAATAGTGGTGCAGTCTCTCCTACAGCACGTGATAAAGCAAGAATCGTTCCTGTCAAAATTCCGGGAAGTGCTGCTGGAAACACGATTCTTCTGATCGTCTGCCATTTTGTCGCACCCATTCCGAAAGAAGCTTCTCGAATCTCTCTCGGCACGGTTCGGATCGCTTCTTGTGAAGCAACAACGATTACAGGAAGAATTAGAAGACTCATCGTCAAACCACCTGCAAGTACACTTGATCCTAAGCCAAGTAGACGAACGAAGATTGTTAGACCTAACAATCCGAATACGATCGATGGAACACCAGCTAAATTAGAAATATTAATCTGAACAAATTTTGTAAAAGCGTTCTTTTTCGCGTATTCTTCAAGATAAATTGCGGTTCCTACACCAAGAATAAAAGAAACGGGTGCAGTTACTGCCATTACCCAGATGGTACCGAGCAGCGCAGCCCATATACCAGCACGTTCAGGCATTCGGGATGCAAAGTTCGTAATAAAATCTAAACTTAGATAGGGTAAACCTTCTGATAAGATTCTGTAGATCAAAACTCCTAGTACGAGTAAAGAAAAACACGTTGCCAGTATAAAAAGGAATTTAGCAAGCCCGTTTGCTGCTAATCTCGTTCCCATTCTTTTTTTAACAGATTCTTTATTGATTAATGCCATTAGTATTCCTCCCTAAACTTGCGGGAAATGAATTGAGCAAGTAGATTCATGATTAATGTAAATACGAACAAAGTCATACCTACTGCATAAATACTGTAATAGATCGTCGTACCATAGCCCGTATCTCCTTGGCTGACCTGAACGATATAAGCTGTCATCGTTTGGATAGACTCCGTTACATTAATATCTGCAGTTGGTCTAGAACCACCAGCAATGGTAACGATCATCGTTTCACCAATCGCTCTAGAAATCCCTAGTACGAATGATGCAATAACTCCTGAAAGTGCTGCCGGAAGTACCACTTTCATCGCTACTTCAAAGCGTGTTGCACCAAGAGCCAACGCACCTTCTCTCATAGAGTTTGGTACGGCATTCATCGCATCTTCAGACAATGATGCGATCATAGGGATAATCATGATTCCTACTACAATTCCGGGACTTAGTGCGTTAAAGATTGAAATTCCACCTGGAATGATCTTATCCAATAAAGGTGTAACGAATGTGAGAGCAAAGAATCCATAAACAATCGTAGGAATTCCAGCTAGCACTTCTAAAATAGGTTTAATAACTTTTCTCGTTTTTGCAGATGCATATTCACTTAAATAGATAGCTGCAGCAAGACCGATCGGGATAGCCACAACCATAGCAATCGCTGTTACGGTCAATGTCCCCATGATAAGAGCAATGATCCCAAAGTCAGCATGTTCGTCAGATGCAAAAGGAAACCATCTAGTATTGGTGAAAAATTCTACTATTGAGATTCGGTTAAAAAATGTAAAAGTTTCTGTTAACAATGTAAAGACAATACCTATTGTTGTAAAGATAGATATGATTGCACAGATTAAAAAGAGTTTTGGAACAACCTTTTCCATTACCGCTGATTGACTTCTTGAAGACTTATTCTCCTGAATCATAGAGCGGATTGATTTTTGGTTTGATTTATCTCTGGACACCAATAAGACCTCCTATAATTCGACAATACTAAACAGGTGAAAAGGTGAGGAGATTTCTCACTCCTCACCCTGATATATGATTCTTATTCCTTTACTTCAATAAAGGACAATTATTTACCTGCAAGCTCATCTAGCTTTTTCATTTGCTCTTCGTATTTTTCCTTTGGAAGAGAAACGTATCCGATTGTATCAGAAGAAGCAAGTTCACCTGAGTTTTCAAGAGCAAATTTCACATATTCATACACTGCTTCGTTATCTTTCAAAGATTTGTTATTAACATAAGTGAACAATGGGCGAGAAAGTGGTGCGTATTCTCCAGATTCAATCGTTTCTGGTGTTGGTTCAACTGGTCCGTTACCACCATCGATTGGAACAGCTTTGATTTTATCTTTGTTTGCTTGGTAATATGCATATCCAAAGAATCCGATTGCATCTTTAGAACCTGTTACACCTTGTACTAGTACGTTATCATCTTCAGAAAGCTGTGCGTCACGACGCATTGGTTTTTCTTCAAGGATTACTTCATCGAAGTAGTCATACGTTCCAGAGTCAGTACCCGGAGAGAAGACTTCGATTTTTTTCTTTGGCCATCCTTCACGAACGTCAGCCCATGTCTTAGCTGGGTTTTCTTCTAAGAAAATCTTCTTTAATTCATCTAGAGTAAGGTGATCAATAAAGTCGTTTTCTTTTGAAACAACTACTGAAAGACCATCTTTCGCAAGTTCAAATTCTGTATACTCAACGCCTTTATCTTCAGCTGCTTTTTTCTCTTCATCTTTAATCGGACGAGAAGCGTTAGCAAGATCTAATTCTCCACGAACGAACTTTTCAAATCCTCCACCCGTTCCAGAAACTCCTACAGGTGCTTGTACTTCAGGATTTGTAGCTTGGAACTCTTCAGAAACAGCTTCCATGATCGGGAATACTGTGGAAGATCCATCAATTTTTATCTTTCCGCTAAGATCTCCGCCGCCAGCTGCTCCATCTTCACTCTTGTTTCCACATGCTGCTGCGAAAACTAGGATTAGCGACATTACTGCCAAAAGGTACACAGACTTCATTTTCTTCATCTTGATAGGTCCCCCTAAAATATGATTATTTCGTCTTATCATGTTAGAGAAGTTTTTCTCAGGTCATGACCCCTTTTTAAAAGCTTGTTTCTTTCTTACATGTTCTACAATAAACCTCCAATGTGAAGTACGTTTTAATGAATTGTAAAGGTATTGTTAAGACTGGTTTATCCATGAATATGTTCTTAGTCTTTGCTATCGGATTTAAACTATACAAAAAAAGAACCACGCCAATTAGCGTGATTCTTCTTGTTTTTCTTCTATAGGATCTGGTTTAGTTGGAATTCCTTCTTTTTTCATAGCGAAGTAAGCATCCAGAGCTCCTTCAGCTATTTCACTATTCGTATTTCCTTCTTTAATATCGGGAACGACAACAGCAAATGCTACTTCTGGATTTTCATAAGGGGCATAACCGATTAACGTTTTGTTAACGATTCCGGTAGCTTTATCGATCTCAGCTGTCCCTGTTTTTCCTGCTGGGTTATAATCCTTGTTCTTAAACTTCCAAGCTGCGGTACCGTTATTGCCATGCATCACTTCATAAAATCCTTTTTGTACAACCTTAATCTGACTCGGTGACATCTCAATCTTGTTTAACACATTAGGCTCAAAACGGTACTGAAGTTTTCCAAGTTTATTGGGATCAACGGATGGCTCTCTCACCTCTTTCAAGAGGTGCGGTTGCATCCTTAACCCGCCGTTTGCAATGGTTGAAACATATTGAGCCATCTGCATCGGTGTGTACGTATCAAACTGTCCGATAGAGAAGAACATGGCTTGGGAGAGTTCACGGCTCATGCCTGTATTATACCCGGTCGCTTCAGATGGAAGGTCAATTCCAGTTGGGACACCAAGTCCGAACTGGCTATATGAGTTCCTTAAGATTTCAAACGCTTCTTGAACTTTATTTTCATTAAATCGCTTGTTTGAATAATCATATCCTGCGAGTTTCATGGCAATATGCCACATGTATACGTTAGATGAGCGTTCTAACGCTTCTACAGCATCAACTGGTCCCATACTTTCGTGTGATTTCAAAGATCTTCCATCTCCAAAAGTGAGTGGTGCATCATTTATCACGGTATTTGGTGAAACGACACCTTGTTGTAAGCCTGTAAGTACGGTAGCTCCTTTAACGGTCGAGCCCATCGCATAAGAATGATAAACGTTACCAAAGGGAATGTCTTTAAACTTTCCTGTCTTTCGGTCATATTCTTTTGCGGCCATTGAAAGGATTGCACCCGTATTCGGATCCATCATTACTACATAGGCACTGTCTAATTTACTGTTGTCGTATGCGTTTTTACCTCGGATCGCGTCTTTTAATTTATCTTCAATGACTTTCTCGACTTCTTGTTGAAGTCTCATGTCTACTGTTAATACAAGATCGCTACCTCTTGCTCCCTCTTCCTCAACTGGATCTCCTACTGGGTTTCCTTTTTTATCAGTTACGTATTTAATCTTCGTTTTCGTACCGCGGAGCAATGATTCGTATTGTTCTTCAAGAAAACTCGTTCCGACCATATCATTACGATCGTTTCCTCGAGAAGTATAATAGTCCATTCTTGATTTCGGAATTTGTTTTACTTGGCCAAATATATCACGGAATGAATTATTAAATGGATAAGAACGTTCAGCATCCGGCTTAATATCCACACCTTCTAACTCAGGTAAGTGTTCACTGACGGTCGCAATCTCTTTTTCGGTCGCACCAATCTTTATACGCTGTGGAGATAGTGTATAGCCTCGGTCCATCTCACTTTTTATAGCCAGCACTTCAAGTTCTTTTTCAGAAAATGAGTTAATATCCTCTTCTGTTACTTTTTCTAGCATAAGATCGTATAGCTCTTCCGGAGGTGTATCTTTCTTTTCCTCTTTCGAGATTCTTGATTCAACTTGCTTTTCGTTCAAAAAAATAAAATAGTCTTTTTTGTCTCGCTCCGTCAACTCTTCTGTTCCTTTTTCGATGAGATCTGCAAGCTTCTGTGCCAACTTATGTCTTTCATCAACATCTGCTTCTTGTGTTCTCGTATATGTAATAGAGAAAACTGGTTCATTATCAACAACTACGCGGTAATTAGCATCAAGCATCTTTCCACGCGGAGCATCCAATTTCGTTGTAACATTTTCTGTTAAATAGGCTGTACGCTGATATTCCTCTCCTTTAACAATCTGTACATAGCCAAGACGGAGAACTAGAACAGAAAAGAGAAAAAAGACAGAGATAAATAAGGCATTGATACGAATCGGAACATGATTTTTTTTCTTTTTATCTTTTGTTTTCATAATATTGTAAATCTCCCTTTAAAACAGCACAGACACCTTAAAAAAGGTGTCTAATGTGAACCGGTAATTATATCTACATAATAATAGTATCCTTACCAAGGTAATTATGTCAAAAGATAATCATTGTTTATTTGTGTTGTTACCATCTTGTTGAGTCTCAGCGATCTCAATCGTTTTTGAAGAGTTAAATGTGGGGAACGAAACTTTTCTTAAACAAAAATAAATCATAAAGTGTCCAGCACCTAGAATAGGAAGTAACAATGGAATGCCTTTTTCTTCAGATAGAAGGTGTACTACGATGATAAACGTAAGAATAGAAACGATTCTTCCTGCATTTAGATACATCTCACGAACAACGATATATTCAATCCTTTTTTCGTGTATACCACGGCATTTTCCAATAATATCGTAAGTTAATGACACATAAGGCACTAACAACAAAGGATAAGCGATCGATACTGATACTCCATATATAATGAGAAGTGTAAATGAAATAGGAAATAGCAGCATGAATGGGGATACGAATAAGAGCAGCCCTCCTCCAAATATCGCCTTCATACGATTTTTGGGATTCAAGTAATGGGATACACAATAATATCCGATAAACGAAACAAAAGATTGGATGAAACCATACGTTCCAAGAGCAAATTCACTTTTAGAAGCGGTGTAAACCCAAATGACGATTAAGAAAATAAAAGTACCTTCGCGAAATCCTTGAAAAAAGTGTGCTCTTAATAGTTGCAACCAAGCTTTATCGTGCTTACGTTCTTGCAAAACTTTTCTGATACCGTACACACCGTCTGCTGTTCTCCTCTTTAAAAAAAAACTGATGACAACGGCTATCAAAAATAAAGCCATCGAAATACTGAATATGGTTTCATACCCCAGATGTTTGTCCATCCTAGTAATGATATAACCTGCACTCAGTGGTCCGATCATTCCTGATATTGAATTTAAAACACCTAAATATCCATTAAAAAAGTCTCGAGTCTCGGGTTCTGTAACCTCAAGAGTCAGAACATTAAACGCGAGCCAGTAAAATCCCAACCCGAATCCTAACATGGCTCCTAATAAAATGATGTAGTTACTTGCCATCGAACCCATCAAAAGGACTCCTATATAAAACAAAGCAAGGATGAAAACTCCAATCCTTAATACGATGACGCGATCGATCTTTTTAGCAAACCAACCAGCAAAATAGAACGCTATTGGCTGCATTACAACAATAGAAAGGTTATAACAGGCAATATCGGTGATCTTTCCCGATTGTTTCCACAGAAATATGTTAACAAATGTATTAGATAGAGCCGTACTTAACGTAAACAATCCACCTACAAATAACAGTAAAAACAAATCCCTAGGGTATTGGTCGGTATCCATGATTTTTTTGAATCTCATGTTTTCGCCCCCTTACATTTCGTCGTTAGTGTCTTTCAAGACGATAGGAGCTATTCACTTTTAAAGAAATTGGATTTTATTGCAAAGTTGTTTTCATATACTTTGATGTTCATTAAAAGTAGTTGATCTCCACTCTCAGTTGACTATAGGTCGCATAGTAAGTGAAAAAGAAACATTCAAAAGCAACAAATTTTTTAAACAACAAGTTTTTGCAAAGAAGGAGTGAACGAATTTGTTTGAGTATTGGATATATGATCTTGTTGATGAACAACTCTTGATTCAAACCTTACAGAGTTCTAAGGATAAAAATACAGATCAGCGTCTACTTTGGTACTTTCAATCCAAAAATGTATTTGTTGTTCAGTCCACTGTACCCTTTGGTGATGGCAACTTCACCCTAGATGAATTACTAGTATCATTATCTGATCATTATGAAATTCACGATAAAGGCATAATAAAAAGCCACTGGCATGCCAGTGGCTTAGTTACTTAATTATTTTGCTTCGTTGTAACGCTTTTCAACTTCATCCCAGTTTACAACGTTCCAGAACGCTGAAATGTAATCAGGACGCTTGTTTTGATATTTTAAATAATAAGCGTGCTCCCACACATCAAGTCCAAGGATAGGTGTCTTCCCGTCCATAACCGGAGTATCTTGGTTTGGAGTGCTTGTTACTTCAAGCTCTCCATTGTTTACTACTAGCCAAGCCCAACCAGAACCGAATCTAGTCTTCCCAGCGTTTGCAAACTCTTCTTTAAATGCATCAAGACTTCCAAATTTGTTGTTGATCTTGTCAGCAAGTTCGCCTGAAGGTGTGTTCGCTCCACCTGGTGCGATTACTTCCCAGAATAAGCTGTGGTTCGCGTGTCCACCGCCATTGTTTCTAACAGCGTTTTGAATGCTTTGCGGAAGAGCATCTAAATTAGTTAAAAGATCCTCTAAGCTTTTGTTCTCGAATTCAGCTTGTCCTTCAAGAGCAGCGTTTAAGTTATCAACGTATGTTTTGTGGTGGCGACCGTGGTGGATCTCCATTGTTTCTTTGTCAATATGCGGTTCAAGTGCACTTGTTTCATAAGGTAATGCAGGCAGTTCAAATTTAGCCATGTTCATTTCCTCCTCATAATATGTAAAATTTTTTATGTTCATTTTCAAGAGTTACTTGAAAAGTGAAACCAGTTAATCAACTTTCTTGTTTAGAAAGTATTCAACATGTTTACCTTATCAAATTTAGAATGAACTTTCAATTCTTAAACACTGTACCCTTTTTAAACATAAAAAAACCTTACGACACGCTTATCGTAAGGTTGATGTTATATGTATGGTGGCTCGAGACGGAATCGAACCGCCGACACGAGGATTTTCAGTCCTCTGCTCTACCGACTGAGCTATCGAGCCAATATGTAATGGAGGAGGTAGAGGGATTCGAACCCCCGCGGGTCGTTAAACCCCTGTCGGTTTTCAAGACCGATCCCTTCAGCCGGACTTGGGTATACCTCCTCGATTATGGTGGACCCTGTAGGACTCGAACCTACGACCAATCGGTTATGAGCCGACCGCTCTGACCAACTGAGCTAAGGGTCCATTGGAAAAACTTATGTAAATATTATGGGGCGGACGAGGGGAATCGAACCCCCGAATGTCGGAACCACAATCCGATGCGTTAACCACTTCGCCACGACCGCCATCGTGAGTAAAAAAACATTTTGGTAGCGGCGGAGGGAGTCGAACCCACGACCTCACGGGTATGAACCGTACGCTCTAGCCAGCTGAGCTACACCGCCAAAATGGCTCCACAGGTAGGACTCGAACCTACGACCGATCGGTTAACAGCCGATAGCTCTACCACTGAGCTACTGTGGAATAACGTCTTAACGTTTGTTAAGGACAAGAACTACTATAGCACGATGTTTCATTTAAAGTCAATAACATTTTTAAAATTCATCTAAACGAACACTTGTGCTTTTTCAGAACAAAAATAATATAGCATGGTGGTACATAATTAGCAAGAGCGTATTATAAGACTTGGAAATAAAAATAACCAATCATAATGGCTTGCGTAAGCACTTTTATAAGTGTGGTACCGACAAAGGCAAGAACAGTCCCTATCCCTATTGATACAGCGGCTTTAAGTCCTTTCTTTTGAAAAAGAAGCTCTGCTAATACTGCGCCTATAAATGGCCCGATCAAGATCCCTGCGACCGGTATAACAAATGGTCCTGCGATCAAACCGATCGTACTTCCCCATAGAGCTGCCTTTGACCCGCCTTTTTTCTTCACTGCGTATGCATTTCCTACATAGTCAATGACAAATAAACTGATAAACAATAACACTTGAACAATGATGAAGAATGGTGTGAAAGGTTCGAACGAAAACGCAAATCCATAGATGATAAAGCCTGCCGCAAGAAATAATACACCCGGTAAGATGGGATAGATTAACGCTACAAAGCTAATGGCAAAAGCTAGACCGATGATGATCCAATATAAAATATCCATATGTACTTCTCCTTTATATTCTAAAAACACTAACTAAAAAACCAAGAGGCTAAAAAGCCTCTTGGTTTCATTTTACTTCTCTAATACTGCTTCTGCAATGTTAACAGCATGGTCGCCTATTCTTTCAAGGTTGCTGATGATATCAACGAAGACGATACCAGCATTTCCATCACACTGGCCTTCATTCATACGCATGATGTGTTGCTTACGAAGTGTACGCTCCATCTTATCGATTTTGTCTTCTAAGCTTAAGACTTCCTTAGCAAGTTCAACATTACCTTCTTCAAGTGCCTTAACCGCTTTATCAACAGTAGAAACTGTTAACGTAAACATTTCATCAAGGTCCTTTTTGGCCGTATCTGTTAAACGTACATTGTTTCGTAATTGATAGTCCACAAGCTCAATAATATTCTCCATATGATCTCCGATACGCTCTATATCACGAGAAGTATCTAATAGCATCGAGTGTTCGTTCGATTCTTGTGGAGTTAATGGATGAGCAGACAATTTGACCAAGTATGCCGTGATTTGGCGATCTAAGTTGTTAATCGCTTCTTCATATTGCAAGGCTAGGTCTGCATTCTTCTTATCTTTTTCGTTCAAATATGTGATCGCTTCTTTTAATCCGTTCTGTGAATAGTTAGCCATTCGAATGATCTCTTGTTTCGCTTGTCTAATCGCTAATGATGGCGCTGTTTCTAAGACGATTTCATCGAGATGTTTTGCTTTGTATTCAATGAGAACATCTTCGCCTTTTATTAACTTTGTAACGATGTAAGCTAATGCTCCAATAAACCAGAATTGGATAAGAACATTCGTCACATTAAATGTTCCATGCGCAAAGGCTATCTGCATAGCAGGCTCTAAATCTAACTTTGTTGATAGAAATTCAATATAGTGTCTGAATGGAACAAGTAAGATTAAGAAGATTAATGTTCCAAGTAAGTTAAAGATAACATGTGTCAGAGCAGCACGTCTTGCTGCAACAGTCGTACCGATCGCCGCAAGTATAGCTGTGATCGTTGTTCCGACATTATCACCGAACAACACAGGCAGTGCAGCTTTAAGATCAATCATATCTTGAGAGTAAAGTTCTTGTAGAATCCCGATTGTTGCACTTGATGATTGTACGATTACCGTAAATAAGGTCCCAATTACTACACCAAGGATCGGATTATCACTCATAGAAACAGTTAAATCTTGAAATGATTGAAGACTGCGTAGTGGCTTCATACCATCTCCCATTAGTTCAAGACCTAGGAATAGTGCTCCAAAACCGAATGTGATCTGTCCAAAATAATTGTATTTAGGATTCTTAAAGAAGAATATTAAGATCGAACCAACTGCAATGATTGGCAGTGCGTACTCTCCTACATCGATACCGATGATAAATGATGTAATCGTAGTACCGATATTGGCACCCATGATGACACCAATAGCCTGGCGTAATGTTAAGAAACCAGCATTCACTAGTCCTACAGTAAGAACAGTCGTACCCGAACTACTTTGAATTAATACTGTTACGAATATCCCCGCTAAAACTCCCATAAAAGGATTTGTTGTTAATTTATCAAGTATTTCTCGTAATCGGTCTCCTGCAGAGTTTTGAAGGCCATCTCCCATGTACTTAATACCAAATAAGAAGATCCCCAGTCCTCCGATAAATTGAAATAACATTTCTTGATAATTCAATGTTTACAGCTCCTTATTAACTATCTTTTATCAACCTACGCCATTATCTCTATTTGTATTGTTTGTGTAAATAAAAATAGAGCATTTGTAACATTACCTTTACAATTGAAGCATATTGTCGAAAGTTCTTGGTTCATGTAAACTAATTATGCTAACAATTAAAGGAGCTTCTCACATGAAATTACATATTCGCTTTGTTAAAAGTTTGTGGTCATTCAAATCTATCGCAAACTTCCGTTTCTTAGGGGTCGGTAGTACCATCATGTATGTTTTATTGTTGACACTGTTATGTATGATACCTGTTTTTAGCTTATTTTTAGTGAGCCTTATGTCTAAAAATAATCCTTTGAACAATTTTGAGAGTTATGGTTTGAATCCTGATCAAATGCAGAATTTCGCATCAACATTGGATGGCGTTTTCCCAATCATTGTAGCTGTCATATATATAGTGATGTATGTTCTCTTTTCAGGAATCTTATTTTCTGGCGCTTCTATACTAGCTGCTTTCGTTCTTCCTGTTGCAAAGCTCCTCAAGAGAAGACAGTCATACAGACATCTTTGGGTACTATCTTGTTACTCCATCACCATTCCATCGGTATTACTAACGTTCCTTTTCTTTGTAAACGTACATATCCCCTATTCATTTTTGTGGTTTTGGGTGTTAGCTTTTCTCATTTGTGTTCTCTCTATAACCAAGATTCCGAGAAAAAAATAAAAAAGCGGCTTTCCGCCGCTTTTTTTTAAGTTCTATTTAAACAGTGATCTGATCGCATCAATGATAGCCATAAAGAAATCAATTATCTTTTGGAAGAAAGACTGCGTTTCCTCATCTTTTAAGAAATCCCCTAGATTATTACTGATGTCCTTTAAGCCATTTTGAACTTGATCCCAATCTATATTTAGATCTTTCATCTTATTGAACAACGCAAGCAACCCGTTTAGTTCTTCTTGTGTCAGTTCAATCCCCATGTCTTTCGCGACTTTTTCAATCAAAGCACGCAGATCTTCTTCTGATTGTACCGGGTTTTTCGCAATTTCTTCTTTGACACGTGTCATCAGCTCAGTGGCTTCTTTCGTTCCGATTCTCTCACCAAGTTCTGCAGTCTTTACCATCTCTTCATTCGCAACTTGTTTTTGAGCTTCTGGAATCTCAATCTGCGCTGTAGACTCGTACGCTTTTATGATACCTGTTAAAGCAGCTGTTCCTGAAACTTTAAATGGTGCTGTTACATAGATCTCCGCATCTGTCACACCTGCAGTTGTTAAAGCGTTCATATACATTTCTTCTGTTACCCAATTGATATTATTTGTCTTGACCGACAACCCTTGGTCTTTATCACCAATTGTAATCTTTGTCGACGAGATCGCTTTTGATCCGATTTGCGCTTTAGAAATATAGTTACCTAAGTATTGATGTTCTTCTTCGTTTGTAACAACCACAGATTCTACATCAGCAGGAACGTCCATTTCTTTTAAAAGTTCGTTTTTTTGTTCTTCTGTTAAGTTCTCACCTAACGTAACGATAATGTCGCCAGGTACAGCATCAGCATACATTGTTAATGGAGCAATAAATAGCGCTGCAGTCATTATAGATAGCAGAGCAAGGATTTTCGTTTTTTTCATTACTTTCACCTCTCCAATCGGTACAACTACAAAGATACGCAGAAATTCAATTTTTCTGTCCTTCCGCCTTTCCATTTTACACCATGCTCAAGAAAGAAGTCACTTTAAACTTGTCATAAAGAAAATGGACAAGCATATAGTAACATATGCGAAAGGAGAGGGATTTTTATGAAACGATTCATAAGGGTTTGTGTGATCATGCTTGTTTTATATGTGGTAGCTTATGATCTGAAAATCGGGACACTCCCTCAATCAAGTCCTGCCAACGCAGAAATACATACAGAAAAGAAACAAGATAAGAACAAACAAACTTTCAAAACGTATGAAGTAACACCTGGAGATACGTTAATTTCTGTTGTAGAGAAACTTAATTCTAATAAAAATTATTCCATTGTATCCATGATCAAAGATTTCAAATCATTAAACCCTGGAGTCAATCCAGAGAGTATACAATTAGGTAAATCCTACAAATTCCCTTTATATTCTAAGTGAGTGAGATAACATTACTTGTCAAAACAAAATGTTCCCTGCTAAAATGAACTGATGATAGGACAGAATAATACTGTCAATTTGAAAAAAGGAGCGATTCACCGATGAGTGAAATCACCCACCGTTCTAAAACAAGACCTGTAAAAGTAGGAAACTTAACAATAGGTGGTACTGATCAGGTTATTGTACAAAGTATGACAACAACAAAGACACATGATGTTGAGGCTACAGTAGCTGAAATTTTACGTTTGGAAGAAGCGGGCTGCCAAGTGGTACGTGTTGCATGTCCTGATATGCGAGCGGCAGAAGCAATCGCAGACATAAAGAAGAGAATTAATATTCCACTAGTTGTAGACATTCATTTTGATTATAAGCTTGCGCTGAAAGCCATCGAAGGTGGAGCAGACAAGATTAGAATCAATCCTGGTAATATCGGTCGTCGCGAAAAGGTTGAAGCTGTAGTAAAAGCTGCAAAAGCTAAAGGAATTCCGATTCGAATCGGCGTTAACGCGGGCTCACTTGAGAAGAAATATCTTGAGAAGTACGGTTATCCTACTGCCGATGGTATGGTCGAGAGTGCTCTGCACCACATTAAAATTCTAGAAGATCTTGATTTTCATGATATTATCGTTTCCATGAAAGCATCTGATGTTAACCTGGCTATCGAAGCTTATGAAAAAGCTGCAAAAACCTTTGATTATCCTTTACACCTTGGGATCACAGAATCAGGTACACTTTTTGCGGGTACTGTAAAAAGTGCTGCAGGACTAGGTGCTATCCTTCATAAAGGAATTGGTAACACTGTTCGTATCTCGCTAAGCGCAGACCCTGTTGAAGAAGTTAAGGTTGCACGCGAACTATTGAAATCTTTCGGCCTTCTTTCCGATGCTGCCACATTGATTTCTTGTCCGACTTGCGGCCGTATCGAGATCGATCTTATCTCAATCGCTAACGAAGTTGAGGAATATATCTCGAACGTACGTGCACCGATCAAAGTTGCTGTACTCGGTTGTGCTGTAAACGGACCTGGAGAGGCTCGTGAAGCGGATATCGGAATTGCTGGAGCTCGTGGTGAAGGATTGTTATTCCGCCACGGAGAAATCATAAGGAAGATTCCAGAAGATCAGTTATTAGATGAACTTAAGAAAGAAGTCGACATTTTAGCAAAAGCACATGAAGAGAAGTTAAAAGCTGAAGCTGCAGCTCAGCAAGTATAAATTTTAAAAAGCTCCCATCTTTGGGAGCTTTTTTCTATATCTAGAATCGATCTTTGCTTTTTCAAAATACTGTTTTCGTATACATTGGTGTTTCCTGAAAGTAGTTGATTTCCGCTCCAGGTTGCACGCTTTCCATGGGGCGAACGGTGAGCTTCCTGTCTAGTTGCAGTGACTAGCACGTCGAGGTCAAAAGGTAAACGGTCTTTGAAGAGCAAAGTACCCCTTCTAAGTCCATTTACCTTTTTGCTTGTCGTGGCTAAACGATTCACTTAAAAGGGTAACGAACGAATGTGGCTCACCGCCTGCCCCGCGGAAAGCGAGCATCTGAAACGGAAATCAATTACTTCTTCAAGCTACAAAGCCTACTCAAACTGTTTTTTAAAACGCCATATTCCATAAAAAAGAAGAAGCGGTTAGCTTCTCCTTTGCTCCTTTTTCCTTTAAAAGAATGGTGCAAAAAACAACGAAATGATAATTGATACGACTCCTATTCCGATCGCCCAATTACCAAGCGAATGTGCACCTTGTCTTCTGGCAATGAATCCGACTATAATACCCGCTGCCCCAAACAACACAGGAAGTATGAACAAAGATAAAACAGATAGGATGATTGCGATGATTCCAGTCGCTTTACCTCCAGCTCTTTCCTGTGAATCTTCGTGCTCATGTCTGTGATCGTCTCGATCTGAATAACGAGGTCTCTCGTTCTCAGGTAACGTCATATCACTTCTTACAGGAACCGGTACAGCCTCTGCAGCCATCTCTTCACGAAATGCTGCTTCGTTATTTATAGTACGTTCATCTCTTTCGTATGCCATGATGATTCCCCCTCTTATCGTGTTAAGGAGCGTTCTTATTATGGCTTTAAAGTAACATTTTCATAGATGTTAGTTTATGGGCATTGAAAAAGAGGCCCGCTTTTGGCCTCTTTGTTTAATGTTTTGCTTTAAACGTATGACAACATGTTTCAGCTGTATCGTGAGCAGCATCTTTATGAGCTGCATCACCATGGAGGCTACCGTCTGCACTCATGTCAATAGACATATTTGCATGCTTGTCGATCTCAACAAGAATGGCATCTGCTACACAATTGTTACCTTCCCCCCAATACGTACAATTTGATACATTACATTTTACTTCAGGCATAAAAAAACCTCCTTTCACCTTAGCTTGGCTAAATAAAAGGAGATACATACTTGAATACATATAAAAAGTTTAACTTTTGCATGTTTCACAATAACCATAGATCTCAAACTTATGACCCGTGACATCAAAACCGTTCAATTCACTGTCTAACACTTCCATCGGGCACGTATGAATAGACTTCGTACTTCCACATGTAAGGCAGATTAAGTGATGATGATGTTCATTATGTGAACACGTAAACCGAAACTTCTTCTCACCTTCCCACTCTGTTTCTTCAAGTAATTCTAATTCGACGAAGGTGGTTAAATTTCGATAGATCGTATCAAAGCTAAGCCCAGGGTACTTGTCCTTAAGTGCTTCTTGGACTTCCTTAGCTGTAAGATATCTCTTTTCACGAGCAAATAATGAAAGAAGATCTTTTCTTTTTTCCGTATACTTATAACCTTTCTTCTTTAAAAGCTCCATTGCTTGTTCAATTGTCATCGCAAATTTCACAAGTGACCCACCTTTCTGGAACCTGTAAATTTTTTATAAAAAATACTTAAGCACAAAATGACAACCAAGCATAAAACAATCGTTCCGCCTGATGCAAGGTCTAGGTAGTATGACAGAAACATGCCAGAGATTACTGATATCTCACCAAAAAGAACGGAGAGCCAAATCGCCTGTTTAAATCCTTTTGCGATCCGTATGCTTGCAGCAACGGGTAATGTCATAAGTGCTGATACTAATAGAATGCCTACGATCTTCATAGATGCAGCAATGACTAAAGCTGTTATCGCCATAAAAGCAACCAAGATCCAATTGCTTCGAATTCCAGATAGCTTTCCTTGCTCTTCATCGAAAGATAAGACAAATAATTCTTTGTACATAAAAAACACGAACAAAAGAACAACAACAAGAATAGCAAAAACCGTCCAAACATCTGATCGCTTAACTGCAATAATACTGCCGAAGAGGTAGTTGAACAGATCTGTGTTAAAACCATCTGCCATTGAGATAAAGATGACACTCAGACCGATTCCAGCTGACATGATAATAGGTATAGCAAGCTCCTCATAATGCTTGTACACTTTTCTAAGTTGTTCAATAAATATGGCTCCACCTACCGAGAAAGCCATCCCCATGTAGATGGGATTAGCGGCAGCAAAAAAAGAAGACCATTTTCCTAACAGCAAATTGGCAGCAATACCCGCTAAGGTGATGTGGGACAAAGCATCTGCGATTAACGCTTGCCGTCTTACCACAATAAAAACCCCTAATACAGGAGCAAGTAAACCAACCATAATTCCTGTTAAGAAGGCATTTTGTAAAAATTCATATTTTAAAAACGGTAACATGTGTTCCTCCCCTTACTCGTGACCATGATCATGGTGAAGCACATGAACATGATGACCATAAAAAGCAGACATATTTTCAGAAGAGCTTTCCTCAAACTCTTTCGTATTTCCATGAAAATGGATCTGTTTATTCAAACAAGCTACATCCGTAACATAATTCGTCATGACACCAACATCATGAGTTACTAAAACTAGAGTCATGTTATTCTCACGATGCAGTTCTTTCAGCATCTTATAAAAAGAATCTGATGATTCAGTGTCGACTCCAACGGTAGGCTCATCTAATATCAATAGTTCAGGGTCACTGACTAAAGCTCGCGCAATAAAGATACGCTGTTGCTGACCTCCAGATAACTCACCTATGTTCTGGTGGGCATACTGATCCATGTTCACAGATCTTAGAGCTTCCCACACCTTGTTCTTATCTGAAGCTTTTAAGAATCTAAACAATCCTACTTTACCGAAAAGCCCCATCGATACAACTTCAAACGCTGTTGCCGGAAAAGCTGTATTGAAGCTATTCGCTTTTTGTGAAACATACCCTACTTTGTCCCAGTCATTAAATTTATTTACTTTTTCCCCAAATAGATAAACGTTTCCTTCTTGAGGCTTCTGAAGACCTAATATACATTTGATTAGTGTAGATTTACCTGAACCATTCGGACCTACTAGTCCAAGAAAAGATCCTTTTTTTATCTCCATCGTTACATGCTGGAGAACATTTTTATCGCCATAATGAAACGATAGATCATCTACACGAATGGCTATCGATTCTATATTGTTATTCATGAGTAACCTCCGTGAGAAATTGAAAAATAAGTAGTAATGAGTACGATTTAAACTGTCTCATAGTATACACGAATTATGAACAAAGTAAAACAACATGCTCTGTGAGCATGCTTATACACGTTTTATTCCATTCCTTTTATGAGGTTCCTAACACTGTGCAATAAATCTTTTGGTCTGATGATTTGATCTGCTTCTTTTAGATACTTTGCATCAAGAGTCGTTTCAATAGCTAAGCAATATGCTCCTGCCCCTTTGGCAGATTGTATACCAAGTGGTGCGTTTTCGATAACTAGCCACTCTGATGGCTTGAAGGAATATCGCTCCATAGCTAATAGATAAGGTTCAGGAGATGGTTTCCCTTCTTTTACATCATCTCCAGTAACAATTATATCAAAAGTCACAGGAAGTTTACTTAACACTTCAAAAACAAATTCTTTTCTACTCCCTGTAACGACAGCAATAGGAATCTGCTCCTTACTTAAGGCTTTAAGCGTAGATACAGTTTCTTCTATAAAATCATATTGAGCATGTTTCTTAAAGTAATCTCTTTTTTGTACATATATATCTTCAATCATCTCTTTGTTAACATCAACATTAGAATATTCAAAAACATCTTTTATCGTATTTTTTCCTGGCATTCCTTCTCTTAAGTAAAAGACCAACTCTTCATGATCATAGCCCTTTTTATTGAATGCATGACGCCACGCTTCAACATGGTGACGCATCGTGTCTACAATCACACCATCCATATCAAAACAGACTGCTTTTATATTCATACCTTTTTCCACCTTTATTGCAAACTTCACTCTATGTATTATAAAGCATTGTTTAATAAAAACAAAAAGAAGCTGAATCATTTTCAGCTTCTTCATAATGTTTTATTTTAATCCCTCAATAATGGTTTCTGTATTCCATTCCATCATTTTTTTGTAAGTGTCTCCATCTTTACCAGGCTTACCTAGAGAATCGGTAAACACTTTTCCTTTAATAGGAATTCCTGTTTCTTTTGATACAGTTTCCATACTTCTTGCATCAACACTTGTTTCAACGAACAGAGCTGGAACGTTTCTTTCTTTTAGAAAATCGACCAAGCTCTTAATCTGCTGTGGTGAACCTTGATTTTCAGAATTAATCTCCCAAACATAAGCCGTTTCTATATTGTAGGCTTCTCCAAAATATTTGAATGCACCTTCACTCGTAGTAAGTACACGTTTCTCTTTAGGAATCTTGTTTAATTCTGAAATGGTTTTGTCATGAAGAGCTTTTAGTTCACCAATATATTTTTCAGCGTTACTTTGATAGTACTCTTTGTTTTCTGGATCTTCTTTCATCAATGCATCTCGAATGTTTTCAACATACTTGATTCCATTCTCAATATTCATCCATGCATGTGGATCATATTGTTTTTCAAGACCTTTAGATTCCAGATGAATCGCATCTACCCCTTCACTAACACGGTAAACTGGTGCATCTTTGCCATCTTTATCAGCTGTTTTCATTAGTTTGTCAAACCAAGAATTTCCTTCTTCGAGATTAAGCCCATTATAGAATACTGCATCTGCATCCGTTGTTTTTAAAACATCTTCTGGAAGCGGATCATACTCATGTGGATTCGAACCAATAGGTGCTAAGCTATGAACTTCTACCTTGTCTCCTCCTACATTCTTAACTAAGTCATAGATGATAGAATAAGTAGCTACGACTTTTACCTTTTCTGAATCATTTTCACCAGCACTGCATCCTGTTGCAGCCGCTAATAATGCCCCTGCTAAAAAGAGCTTTGTCATTCTTTTAAACATGCAATCATCCTCCCTATTTCTCCAACAGCTCTAGTCTGTTTTTTCTAGATTTGTGCGCTTTCCAAACGATTCCTTGTGATGGGGAAAAGAAGAACGCGAGTGCAAACAGAAAAGCTGAAACTAAAACGATCGTTGCGCCTGATGCCAGGTTATACGTAAAGCTGAAATATAAGCCAAACACCGAAGAAATAACACCTATTAATGCAGACAGATAAATCATCACAGATAATCGATTGGTTAAGAGATAAGCCGTCGCTGCTGGTGTTATCAGCATCGCAACTACTAAAACAATCCCTACCGTTTGCAAAGATGCAACCGTGACCATTGTTAATACTGCCATTAAACAATAATGAATCCATTTGTTTGGCAATCCATAGCTTTGTGCCATTGTTGGATCAAATGTTGAAACGAGGAGCTCTTTGTAAAACAAGACGACAAGACCGATTACTAGTACCCCAATTCCAAGAGTGATCCACATGTCACTCATTCGAACAGCAAGAACGTTACCGAAAAGAATGTGATACAGATCGGCAGAGCTTTTCATCATCGTAATAATCACGATTCCTACAGCAAACATACTCGTAAACATGATCCCTATAGCCATATCATGTTTGATTCTGCTATTCTGGCTCACATATCCGATTCCGATCGCAGTAAGAACCCCCGTTATAACCGCGCCGAAGAAAAAGTTGATTCCTAGCATGTAACTGATCGCAACACCAGGCAACACGGCATGTGAGATTGCATCCCCCATTAAGGCCATGCCTCTTAAAATAATGAAGCATCCAACAATCCCACAAATAATACCTACAACTACTGAGGTAAATAACGCTTTTTGTAAAAATTCATATTGAAATAACGCTTGAAAGAATTCAAAAATACTCATGATGTCACATTCACTCCTTTAGGCTGAAGAAATGAGAACTGATTGGCGTAAGCTTTTGTGATCACCTCTGGCCGAAGAACTTCTTCAGATGCTCCAAATTGAATCATATTTTTATTCAAAAGCAGTAAGTGATCGAAATAGGACTCAGCTTTACTCAAATCATGATGTACGACCAAAATGGTTTTTCCCTCTTTTTTTAGATCTCTCAGAATATGAATAATCGTTTCTTCACTCGCAACATCTATTCCAACGAATGGTTCATCAAGAAAGAACAACTCTGCTTTTTGAGCCAGCGCCCTTGCAAGGAATACCCTTTGTTGCTGTCCACCTGATAGTTCACCGATCTGCCGATTACTGAACGTTTCCATACCTACCGTCTTCAAACATTCATAAGCCCACTCTCTATCACTTTTTGAAGGACGCTTGAATAATCCTAGTTTTGGATACGTTCCAAGCAGGACTACGTCAAATACTGTGATCGGAAAATCCCAATCGATATCTGAACGCTGTGGAACATATGCGATTTTTTTTCTCCATTTTTTAAGCGACTCTCCAAATATAGAAACATCACCTTTATCTTTTGGTATTAAGTTTAAAGCGGCTTTCATCATAGTTGATTTACCAGCACCGTTCGGTCCGATGATTCCCACTAAACTCCCTTGATTCACTGAGAATGATATATCCTTAACTACTTGGTTCCCTAAGTATGAGACATATAAATGATCGATTTGTAATGCCTGTATCATGGAAAAAGACCTCCTTTTTCGTCGAGTAACTTTTTTTGCCCAAGTGCAACTTTAAATTAAAAAATAATCCCTTCACAATTGTATGAAACAAAAAGAAGGAAAGTGAATATTTTAGAAAAAGTAAATGTTTCCTTTAGGCAACTTTTTTACTTAAGTCAAATTATATAGTGTGGACACAAGATTGTAAACGATTTTCTCTAGCCATATTTCTACATTTGCTATATAATCAACTCTGGCAGGAAACTGCTGGGTGGGAGAGGGATGTTTTTTAAGATTTAAGGAAGGAACAAATGGAACAAAATCAAGTTTCACTAAAGAAAGAAGTGCTTGCAGGGATCACCTCATTTTTCACTATCGCTTATATTATTGTCGTTAATCCGCTAATATTAGCAGATGCTGGGATGCCATATGAGGGGGTAGTTCTCGCTACGATCCTAACTTCTGTAGTTGGATGTCTGATCATGGGGCTGTATGCAAAGGCTCCGATCGTATTAACGCCGGGCATGGGGGTAAACGCGTTCTTCACGTATACCATCGTGCAAGGTATGAATTTAAGCTGGCAAGAAGCTCTTGCTGCTGTCGTGATGTCTGGGATATTCTTTTTAATCGCAGCTTCGACACCTTTAAAGGATATACTTTCAAAAAGTATACCTCAATCATTGAAACATAGCATCACAGTAGGAATCGGGTTATTCTTAACGTTTATTGGATTACAAAAAGGCGGAATCATCGAAGCGAGCTCCGCAACTTTTGTAAAGTTAGGACATTTAGATCGTCCTGATGCTATCCTAACGGTAATTGGTCTTTCGGTCACACTGGCATTGTTTCTAAAAAACGTTAAAGGAAGTTTTTTAATCGGGATTGCTTTAACTACTCTTATTGGATTCTTTATGGGTCATACACAAGAAGTTAAAGGCATGTCTGAAGGATTTTCCTTTAAGCCGTTTGGTGAATTGTTATTCGCATTTGATTTTTCAGGGATAACAGAGCTTTCCTTTTGGATAGCAACGTTCTCATTAACCATGATCATCACGTTCGAGAATATGGGATTGTTGTATGGCCTGTTACCTGATCAAGAAAAGTTTCCAAAAGCTTTCCAAGCGAATGCTGCTTCATCTATCGTTTCCGGCTTATTTGGAACTAGTCCAACAATCTCAACGGTAGAGAGTGCATCTGGAATTCAAGAAGGCGGAAGAACAGGAATCACAAGTATCACAGTTGCTGTGTTGTTCTTTTTTTCCATGTTTGCAGCACCTTTCATCGCCTATATTCCTGATGGGGCTATCGCTCCTATTTTAATTATCATTGGCGGTTTGATGGTTCAGCAGATTCAGCATATTCCTTTTGCTGACTTTACAGAGATGTTTCCATCATTTCTTATTATTGCGCTGATACCTTTAACGTACAGCATCGTGGATGGTCTTGCATTTGGATTCATCGCATACCCGCTTGTTAAATGGATGTCAGGACAGAAGAAACAGGTTACAGCACCGATGTATGTAATCGCCTTTTTATTCTTTATGAATTTTATTCTTCATACAATAGTATAAAAATATAAACAAAAAGACTTTGGACAATGTTCCGAAGTCTTTTTTTAGCACTTTCTCCCCTTCTCCCTCATACAATGAGAAAGTCGGGAGGGGGTTTCTAAATGAATCCAATCATTGTTCATTTTGTAAATCAGAAACTTAATTCGATCAGTCCGAACGAACTGATCTCACTAGCCGCGCAATATCAGCTTCCCATTTCACAAAAAGAAGCCGTACAGATCGTAAACATATTGCGAAGGCAGACGATTGATATCAAAAATCTATCACAGCGAAAGATGATCATAGCTACCATCGCAAAAGAAGTTAGCCCTGAAAAAGCGAACTATATCCAATACTTAATTCAAACGTATATTGATAGGTAAACAAAAAAAGCCGCACAGATGTGTGGCTTTTTTTGTTTATTCTTAGGTGTAGTTGGCTAGATCTTATGCGTTTAACAGTTTGTTCTGAAGTTCTGGATCAAACGTTTTTGCTTTGATCATCTCGATCTCTAATTTATATGGAGGTCTTTTGTTGTTTTTATCTGTACCTACATAAGGTGTTTCAAGAATCTTCGGGATATCCTTAAATTGTTCATGATGAACGATGTAATTTAAGGCATCGAAGCCAATATGTCCAAAGCCAATGTTTTCATGTCTGTCTTTAGCAGCTCCTGTTACATTTTTGCTGTCATTAATGTGGAAAACTTTAATCCGATCCATTCCGATTACTTTATCGAACTGGTTCAATACTCCATCAAAATCATTAACGATATCATAACCTGCATCATGTGTATGGCATGTATCAAAACAAACAGAAAGTTTTTCGTTAAGCGTTACACCATCAATAATCTGTGCAAGTTCTTCGAATGTCTTGCCGCACTCAGATCCTTTACCGGCCATTGTTTCTAGAGCAATTTGAACATTTTGCTCTTTCGTCAATACTTCGTTAAGGCCTTCGATGATTTTCTTGATTCCAATCTCTGAACCTTCTCCAACATGTGCTCCTGGATGAAGTACGATCTGTTTTGCACCAAGTGCGTCAGTTCGTTCGATCTCTCTTCTTAAGAAATCGACTCCCAGCTCAAATGTTTCAGGTTTCACAGCATTTCCGATGTTGATGATATACGGTGCATGAACAACAATATCAGCGATGCCATTCTCGATCATGTGTTTCGTTCCTGCTTCGATATTAAGGTCTTCAATTTTTTTTCGTCTCGTGTTTTGGGGTGCACCCGTATAGATCATAAATGTATTGGCACCATATGAAACAGCTTCTTCACTCGCAGCGAGAAGCATTTTTTTACCGCTCATTGAAACGTGAGATCCTAGTTTAATCATATTTTCCCCTCTTCCCTAACCTACTATCTGATGTTTCTTCTTTTCTTCTTCATAAGTTTCTTTTTCTGTTCGTCCATTTTCTTCTTATAACCTGGCTTTACTTTTCGTGGTTTTGGTACATAAACGCCATCTTGCTCTTTTGCACCTGTACTTTTCTTACTCGGTTTCACAGGTACCCACTCACCGTTCTTGTATTGCTCGATATGGAAAACAATCTTTTTCTCTTTTAACTTTTGAACAGAATGCTGATCGGTCTGCTCGTAAAGAGATGCGCAGATTCCAGACATTCCAGCACGACCCGTTCTTCCTGCTCTATGCACGTAAAAATCTAGATCTTTAGGAAACTCATAGTTGATGATGTGGCTGACACCTTTAATGTCAATACCTCGAGCTGCAAGATCCGTTGCTACTAAGAACTGAAACTCAGCTTTCTGAACGCGTTTCATGATGTTCTTTCTTGTACGAGGCGGAATGTCGCCATGAAGACGTTCAACGCTCATTCCTTCAGCACTCATAGCATCTGCGATCTCATCGACTGCTTTTTTTGTGTTTGCAAATATAATCGCAAAATAAGGATTATAATTTCTTGCTGTTTTGATCAGTGTAGGAAGTTTGTCGTTGTGTTTTGTTTGAATAAGAACGTGCTTGATATCTTTTGCAGTAATATGCTGAGGTTCAACGTGAACGTGTTTAGGATTCTGCATATATTTTTTCAAGAATGGCTGCAGCTTTTCTGGTACTGTGGCAGAGAACACCATCATCTGAAGTTCGTTAGCCATACGAGAAGCGATCAAATCTACATCTTCAATAAAGCCCATATCGAGCATCTGATCAGCTTCATCCACTACGAGCATGTTAGCCGTAAATACGACTAATTCTTGTGCGTTTACCAAATCTTTTATACGACCTGGAGTTCCGATCACTAATTGAGGAACTGTTTTAAGCTTCTCAGCCATACGTTTTCTATCCGTTCCACCAACAATTGCTTTTGCGCGGATCTGTTTATCCTCAGGCATATGCTCAGAAATCTTCAGAAACTCATTATAAATTTGCTGTGCTAATTCACGAGTAGGAGCTGTGATTACTGCTTGTACTTCGTCTTTTGTGATATCTATTCTATGCATCAATGGAAGCAGGAACGCAAATGTCTTTCCCGAACCTGTCTGTGATTGTCCGATCATGTCTTGCCCGTTGATAATTCCAGGAATTACACGCTCTTGAATATCAGTTGGTCTTTCAAATCCAATACTGCTTAAAGCAGTCTGGAGCGATTCGTTTATTTTTAACCGTTCAAACGGAGATTTCATACGCTCACCTTTTCTTTTCAAATATAAATTCTTCACTTTTAGTATTATAGAGTAAGTTTTGCATTTAAGCCAACCATCCTTAAGATTAATAAGAAAACAGGGATAAATATCACACATGTTTTTCTATTTTCATATTCTATATATGAGCGTATTATTTTGGAAAGGAGGGGGAATTATGCAGCCTTTTTATAGATATCCAAATCAACATCAGCATCCTATGCAACCCTTTCAAGTAAATCCTTATCTTCAAAACATGAATGGGATGAATGGTATGCCGCGTCAGGTGGGTTCTGTCGACAGGTTCTTGGGGACGATTGGCAGCGGTGGAAGTATAACAGGTGGAACAAGTGTGTTTACGATGTTAAACAACGTGCAAAAGGTCTTAAAAGTCGCTGAGACGATGGGACCTATGATCAAACAATATGGTCCTGCAATGAGAAATCTGCCTTCCATCATGACAGCTCTTAAAGATTTCCAAAGCGGTTCGAGCTCAAAGGCAGAGAATGATACTGAGGCAGATACCTCCGAAAAACCGGAAAACACAGAACAAACGACTGACACCAATGAAAAAAGCGAAGCTAAGAAAAATGTTGTAAAGAAAAATGAAAAGAAAGAAAAAAGAAAACCAGAAACTGAAGAAAAGGTGGTTGTAGCTGGACCTAAGTCTACAAGTACATCCACACCAACCGAGGCACCAACTGTTATTAGAAAAACGCCAAGTGCTACAAAAACTATTCCAACAGCTCCAAAAACAAACGTACCTAAAGGCTACCACTTATCGGGGCCGAAACTATATGTATGAGTATAGTGTTTGAGTTCTTATGGTCTCTCCTTTATAATAAAAACATACAGAAGTAAATCTCCCAAGACAGCATAGATCTCTGTGCTGTCTTTTATATGGATAAAGGAGAGATCGAATATGGAAATCGTTAAAATATCTCCACGAGGATATTGTTATGGTGTTGTGGACGCGATGGTCATGGCTCGCCAAGCAGCTAATGATCCGACACTGCCTAGACCCATCTATATACTTGGTATGATCGTTCACAATAAACATGTGACAGATGCCTTTGAAGATGAAGGGATCATTACCCTCGACGGAGCGAACAGACTTGATATTATTAGAAACATTGAATCGGGCACCGTTATTTATACGGCTCATGGAGTTTCTCCAGAAGTGAGACGAATTGCGCATGAAAAGGGCTTATATGAAATCGATGCTACATGTCCTGATGTTACAAAAACGCATGACCTCATTCGTGAAAAAGAAAAAGAAGGATATGAGATTATCTATATCGGTAAGAAAGGTCACCCTGAACCAGAAGGAGCGATAGGAATTGCACCTCATATCGTACATCTTGTAGAAAATACGGATGATCTAGATTCACTTAACGTGAACAGCGAAAAGATACTCATTACAAATCAAACGACGATGAGTCAATGGGATGTAGCCGAACTCATCAAAAGATTGCTTATGAGATATCCTACTGCGGAGGTTCACAAAGAGATCTGTTTAGCCACTCAGGTCAGACAAGAAGCTGTTGCGAACCAAGCAGGTGATTGTGATCTTGTTCTTGTAGTTGGTGACCCTAGAAGTAATAACTCAAATCGTTTGGCACAAGTTTCAGAAGAAATTGCAGGAACAAAAGCATACCGAATTTCTGATGTATCTGAAATTGAGTTGAGTTGGTTAGAGGGGGTCAAAAAAGTAGGAATCACATCTGGTGCTTCTACACCAACACCTATAACGAAAGAAGTTATCGATTTCCTAAAAAACTATGATGACCAAAATGAAGAGACATGGAAAAAAGAGCGTAAGGTAACACTTAATCGCATACTTCCAAAAGTTAAAGAGAAAAAGTCATAAAAAAGAAAAGTCGGGTATATCCCGGCTTTTCTTTTTTTGTAAGTGTATGAGTCTAGTCTACATAAAGGTAAAAGGATCAGTGATGATGTTTGATTCTACAACTTCAGTCTCATATTTGTTGGCATCTATTTTTTGTTCAAGTAATTCCTTGAGCTTCCTCTTCATGATCTGTTCGATATGATGTCCTGCATCTACGATTGTAAGACCTTCTTCTTGTGCATCATGTGCATTATGGTAATAGATATCTCCTGTTACTAATACATCTGCACCTTTATGAAGAGCGGGATAAATATATTTGTTTCCATCTCCTCCGACTACGGCTACTTTTCTTAGCATAGATTTTTTTCCTTTAATAACACGAAGACTCGAAATTCCAAATGCATTTTTTACATGATCAACAAATTCTTGAAGGTTCATCTCTTCAGGAAGCTTTCCGATCTTTCCAATTCCAAGTTCTTCACCTTTGTTTAATAGCGGATAGAGATCAAACGCTACCTCTTCATAAGGATGCGCTTTTCTCATCGCCGATACAACGGCTTTTTGAAGAGATTGTGGCATGATGGATTCGATCTTCACTTCTTCAACTTTTTCTAATCGCCCTTCTTTGCCTATAAAGGGTGACGTTCCTTCTAGTGGAGTAAACGTGCCAGTTCCATCACTAGAAAAAGAACAATGGCTGTAATTTCCGATATGACCAGCTCCAGCATTGCCAATGGCAAGTCTTACTTGTTCTTCATGTGTCCGAGGTACAAACACAGATAACTTTACGAGTTGATCTTCATAGGTTGTAGATAACACTTCTGTGTTCATTAATTGCAATTGATCAGCCAACCATTCATTCACACCTAGCCTAGTAACATCCAAATTCGTATGCGCTGCGTAAACCGTTATATCGTTCTTGATTAATTTTTCGATTACTTTTCCTTTTGATGTGCTGATATCAATCTTTTTCAACGGACGGTAAAGCAATGGATGATGAGCAATAATGAGATCTACTTCACCTTCAATCGCTTCATCTACTACACTTTCTAAAACATCAAGTGCGATCATCACTTTTTTTATAGGCTTGTTTAATGAACCAACTTGCAATCCGATAGGGTCACCTTCTACAGCCATCTTTTTAGGTGCGAACCCTTCTAATAGAGAAATGATGTATTGCCCACTTGCACATTTACTCAAGAAATCCACTCCTCTGCGTGTTTAATGTTTCTTCTTAGTTCTTCTCTTTTTTCTTCTGCTGTTACTCCTGAACTATTTTCCATCTGAGTCAATATAGCATTCCATTGTTTGACTTCCCCAGCCCACTTTTCTTTAAACGCTTCGTTCTGATGTTTTAATAAAAATGGTCCGAATAATAATTCCGCTTCTTTATGTTCTGTATAAGGTTGTTCACCAGAACGTTCAGCTACAAGGATTTCGTAAATCTTACCATCTTCTTTTAAGATTTCTTCAGCGATTAATACCCAATCCTCTTTTAATAGCCACTTTCTCACTGTTTTTGATCCAATATTAGGTTGAAGAATAAGACGTTTTGTACACCCAAACTTATTCTTCCCTTTTTCAAGTATAGATGTGATTAAAGACCCGCCCATGCCACAGATTGTGATAACTTCTGCTTCGTCTGGGTTCAGTACTGAAAGTCCATCACCTTTTCTTACTTCGATCACATCGGTCAGGTTATCTAGAACCACCTGTTCTTTCGCTGATAAATAAGGACCGTCAGTAATCTCACCTGCAATTCCTTTTTTTATCACTTTTTTCAGTCCTAAATAACAAGGAAGATACGCGTGGTCAGAACCGATATCTGCTAATATTGTGTTCTCAGGTACGTATGAAGCCACTCGCTCTAGTCGATTTGATAATTTTTCTGAATTCATTTTTATCACCGTTTCAATTAGTTTGTTCCTTTTAGTATTCTCAAACTTTTATCATTTTTTGTAAAGAAAGCCTGGTTGACCAAAAAGCATATATAAAAATACTATCGTCTTGTTCATAATTTACTTCTGGATGCACAAAGAAAAAAGCTTCCTGTTATTAATAACAAGAAGCTCTTCTTATTTTATTTTTTTTCTGCTAACCAATCAACTAATATTTTTGCTTCTTCACCTTTAACTAGCCCTGCTGGCATTCCAGAACCTTTACCGTTCTTCACGATATCTGCAATTTCTTCAGGCTTGTACTTGCCGCCAATCTTTTCCAGTGCAGGACCAACATTACCTTCTAAGTTCTGTCCATGACAAGAAGAACAGTTCTGCTTATAGATTGCTTCTGGATCCATAGCAGCCTTTTCTTTATCTTGACTAGCCGTATGAATTTTGTTGATACCATATCCGCCCATTGTAAGCATAAGAACAATTCCAATAACTCCAATAATGGCAAAAGGAATGAGTGGATTACGTTTCATGCAAATTCCTCCTTCATCTGTACACTACAAGTGTTGTGATCTTGATAAACTTAATATGTATAGTAAACAATCCATAACCTATTGTACTGTAAAAGCGTTTACTTGGGAAGTACAAACTCTATTTTTCCCAGTTTTGTCACAGCATTAACTTTTTAAACTTTTTTGCCTAACTTTTGTAGATTCAGTCATTTACTTTATGTGAGAAGGCACAAAAAAACAAAAAAGCCACACTGCTGGTGGCTATTCATGCATAACTGAAAGTGCCTCAATCGCTTGTTCTCGAAGCTTAAATTTTTGTACTTTTCCAGAAGCCGTCATCGGATATTGATCAAGAAAGAGATAATATTCTGGAATCTTAAAGTGAGAAATCTTTCCTTTACAATAACTCTTCAATTCCTCTTTAGAAAGTGTATGACCTTCTTTTAACTGGATGCATGCTGCTACTTTTTCTCCAAATTTTTTATCCGGAACACCAATCACTTGTACATCTAAAATGGAAGGATGAGAATAGAGAAACTCTTCGACTTCTCTCGGATATACGTTCTCACCGCCACGTATGATCATATCTTTTAGGCGGCCTGTAATTCTAAAGTAACCTTCTTTATCAACAGTCGCGAGATCTCCCGTATGAAGCCATCCATCTCTATCAATCGCTTCGTCCGTTGCTTCAGGCATCTTATAATAGCCTTTCATAACATGGTAACCTCTTGTACAAAGTTCTCCTTGTTCACCATGGTTCACTTCTTGATTTGTTATCGGATCGACCACTTTTGCTTCTACTTGAGAATGCTTCTTTCCAACCGTTTCTACTCTGCGCTCTATCGGATCATCTGTTCTCGTTTGTGTGATAACAGGGGAGGACTCTGTTTGGCCGTAGGCAATCGTAATCTCGGACATTCCCATCTTCTCGATCACTTTCTTCATGACTTCAATCGGACAAGGTGACCCCGCCATGATTCCTGTGCGAAGTGTGCCTAGATCATAAGAATCAAAATCGGGAAGGTTCAGTTCTGCGATGAACATTGTAGGGACTCCATGCAGTCCTGTACACTTTTCGTTTTGAACCGTCTCTAAAACTTCCTGAGGATCAAATTGCACGATCGGTACCATCGTAGCTCCGACTGAAACTGCTGCAAGGGTACCTAATACACAGCCGAAGCAATGAAAGAACGGTACAGGTATGCACAATCGATCTACATTCGTTAAGTTCATGCTATCCGCGATCTGCCTAGCGTTATTTACAATATTGTAATGAGTCAGCATGACCCCTTTCGGAAATCCCGTAGTACCTGACGTGTACTGCATATTGATAACGTCATCACAGTGAAGAGAGGCTTCTCTTATTTCAAGCTCTTCATCTGATATAACATTTCCTGCTTCCAACATATCTAAAAAAGTCTCATAAGAAGATGATTCAGCATCTAGTTGAATAAAATGTTTTAATACAGGAAATTCAGATGATCGGTCTCTCACAGAGTCCACCATATCTTTGTAAGATGTAGTACGGAATTGTTCGATAAAGAATAAAGCTTTTGCATCAGACTGCTTCAACAAGTAATCTAATTCAGAAGATTGATAATTCGTGTTGACCGTGACGAGAACAGCACCAGCTCGTGCAGAACCGAACTGAAGCAGCAGCCACTCAGGTACATTGGTAGCCCAAACTGCTATATGATCTCCTTTTTCAATCCCCATAGCCATCAAGCCTTTGGCAACTTTAGTCGTTAATTCATAAAATTCTTGATAGGTGTAGCGAATTCCTAGTTTGCTGTAAACCATAGCTTCTTGATCCTTAAGTTCTAACGCTTGTTTTCTTAAACAATCCCCTACAGTTACTTTCATTAGTTCAGCCATAATTCACCCCATCGCTTGATCTCTTAATGAATGTTAGCAGCCAATTTCCCTTGCAATAACGATACGTTGGATTTCTGATGTACCTTCTCCAATCTCAAGAAGTTTAGCGTCTCTGAAATAACGTTCCACATGATAATCTCTCATGTAGCCGTTACCACCATGAATTTGAACAGATTCAGAACAAATCTGCATACATGCTTCTGATGCATATAATTTTGCCATCGAAGCTTCTTTTGAGAACTTCTTACCCTGGTCTTTGAGCCATGCCGCTTTGTATACCATTAATCTGGCAAGTTCGATCTTCATGGCCATATCTGCTAGCTTGAATTGAATAGCTTGGAACTTTGAAATCGATCTTCCAAATTGTTTGCGCTCTTTCGAATACGCTAGAGCCCTCTCGTAGGCCGCCTGTGCAATCCCAACAGCCATTGCCCCTATACCTATTCTTCCTCCATCCAATGTCACCAGGAACTGTTTAAAGCCGTCTCCACGCTTTCCTAAAAGATTTTCTTCAGGTACTCTTACATCTTCCATAAAAAGTTCCGTAGTATTAGAAGAGTGAAGACCCATCTTCTCGTAATTATCGATAACACGGAATCCTTTAGCATCTGTAGGTACGATAATAGCTGATATTTCTTTATCGTTACCATTTCTATCTGTAATAGCGGTTAATGCTAAGTGCTTAGCATAACTCGCATTTGTGATATAGCATTTTGAACCATTAATCACCCATTCACCATTTTCCGTTTTCGCAGTTGTTTCTGTGCCACCTGCATCTGAACCCGCATTTGGTTCTGTTAATCCGAATGCTCCAAGAGAGTCTCCTGTGCAGATTGGCGTTAGATACTTTTCTTTTTGTTCGTGAGTACCAAATAGATTTAAAGGAGCTCCACCTAAAGAAACATGTGCAGAATATGTAATTCCAGTAGACCCACAAGCGCGGCTCAGCTCTTCTACAGCAATCGCAAAACTTATCGTATCAGCTCCGCCCCCACCGTATTCTTCGGGAAAAGGCAGACCCATCATTCCTAATTTAGAAAGCTTTTGAAAAATCTCTACCGGGAATTCTTTATTTTTATCTCTTGCTTCAGCACCCGGTGCTACCACTTCATCTGCAAATTCCCTCATCATTTTTTGAATCATCAACTGCTCTTCTGTTAATGTAAAATTCATGGTTGCATCCCACCCTTTAATAAATTTACGCCTCAAATTTGTATGCGCTTACATGTTTATTATAGATATAAAGGCTGAATTTTTACAAGATTTAAAGAATTTTTAATTTAATATTAAGGAGAATAAGCAAGCAACAAAAAGAATTTCGTAGAAAACAGTATCACAAAATGAGTTTTTGATGAGTTTGCATTGAGGTGGAATAATAAGTAAAATAAAAGAAATAAAAAAAGCTTGCCCAGATTTGGGCAAACTTTCTATTCTAAAAAGTCTTTTAATCGTTTACTTCTGCTTGGATGGCGGAGTTTACGGAGTGCCTTAGCTTCAATCTGACGAATACGTTCACGCGTAACGCCAAACACTTTACCTACTTCTTCGAGGGTGCGAGTACGTCCGTCATCAAGCCCGAAACGCAGACGAAGAACATTTTCTTCTCGATCTGTTAGTGTATCTAGAACATCTTCAAGCTGTTCTTTTAACAGCTCATAGGCAGCAGCTTCTGAAGGTGCTAATGCATCCTGATCTTCAATGAAATCACCAAGATGAGAATCGTCTTCTTCACCAATAGGTGTTTCTAAAGAGACTGGCTCTTGAGCAATCTTCAGTATTTCACGAACCTTTTCTGGTGTTAGTTCCATTTCAGCACCGATCTCTTCTGGAGATGGCTCACGTCCAAGATCTTGAAGCAGCTGGCGTTGAACACGAATCAGTTTATTAATCGTCTCAACCATATGAACTGGAATACGAATTGTACGAGCTTGGTCAGCAATCGCACGCGTGATCGCCTGACGAATCCACCATGTTGCATACGTACTAAATTTAAATCCTTTATCATAGTCGAACTTTTCAACAGCTTTGATCAATCCCATGTTACCTTCTTGGATAAGATCAAGGAACAGCATTCCACGACCAACATAACGTTTTGCAATACTTACAACGAGTCGTAAGTTAGCTTCTGCAAGACGGCGTTTAGCTTCTTCATCACCGTTCTCAATACGTTTTGCTAGTTCGATCTCTTCGTCTGCTGAAAGTAAGTCTACACGACCGATTTCTTTTAAGTACATACGAACTGGATCGTTGATCTTAACTCCTGGCGGTACGCTTAAATCATTAAGATCGAATTCTTCTTCCTCTTTTTCCATTTCGAACTTAGGATCTTCTTCGTCTTCTGCATCCTCAGATGCTTCAGCAACTTCAACACCTTGTTCTTCAAGGTATGAATAGAACTCATCCATTTGATCAGAATCTTGTTCAAAAGGTGCCAGCTTACTTGTGATTTCTGTATATGTTAGCCGTCCTCGCTTCTTACCGGCCTCAACTAATTGTTCTTTAACTTGATCGATGGTTAATTCGCCTTCCGTTCCTTGACGGTTTGGTTTCTCAGCCATTCGATCCCCTCCTTCCAAAACTTCAACCATCCTACATCCCGATTATTTAAGAGATCTTTTCATTCTCATAATTTCTTGGGCAATTTGGGCTGCCAGTTTTATTTCATTCCTTCTTATTGCGTCTTCTTGCTGCTTTTCTTTTTCTTGTATCTCCCGCAATAAAGGATAGCTAGAAATAATACGAATATAATCTGCGAGCTCTATTTCATTCAGCTCTTCACTGATTGTAAGCATCGCCAATTCTGAAGCTAATTTTCGTAATTTGTCATCATCGATACGCTGCATGAACAACCCTACATTGGGTTTATTTCCCTCTTCATAAAAGGCATATAAGTATGCAGCAATCGCGTTATGTTCTTCAACATTAAAGCCTGAATCCAACTTTTCCTGAATTAGAAAAGCGGCTTCCTCACTTTTTAACATATGTGCAAGAACAATACGTTCAGCATTCAGATTTCTAGGCAACAATGACTTTTGCAAAAGTGTTTGTATTCTAAAATTATTATCCCGCTTTTTAGGGCCGTTATCCTTAGACCTTTGCAGTTGCTTGAAAGTCTGTGTTTGCTGTTGTTTAAGAGCATCTAATGACAGATTAAATTCAGAAGCGATCTGTCGGAGATAATGATCTCGTTCAACCGCTTTTGGCAGACGCGCAATTTCTTGGATAATCTCTTCGATATAGATCATCCGTTCTCCTTCATCCCGAAGGTTTTTACCGCGCCTGTAATATTGTATTTTAAATGCCATCACAGTTAGGCTAGCCCCTATTATATCTTTTAAAAACGAATCGTTTCCAAATTGGGAAATATAGTCATCGGGGTCCATTCCATCAGGCATCTGTGAGATCTTCACGGTGCAGCCTTGTTTTGTTAAGATTTCTGAAGCTCTAAACGCCGCTTCGACTCCTGCTCGGTCTGAGTCATAGCAGATTGTGACAGACTGAACATTTCGTTTCAAAATGGCTGCATGATCTTCGGTCAGCGAAGTACCTAATGTTGCAACACCATTTGTAACACCTGCTCTATACGCTGCAATCGTATCCACATAACCCTCAAAGATGACAGCATGCTGTTTCTGTCTCATCTCGGCACGTGCAAGGTTTAAACCATAAAGAGTTCTTCCTTTCTGGAAGATCTTCGATTCCGGACTGTTTAAATACTTTGGCTCGTCCTTTCCGTCTAAAACACGGCCGCCAAAAGCAACAACTGCACCTGTACGGTCCCAAATCGGAAACATGACCCGATTTCTAAATCGATCGTACGGTTTTCCATCAGATTGTCTCTTTCCAATCAACCCGACTTTTTCAGCGATGTGTAGATCCATTCCTCGCTTTTGAAGAAATTGTGATGCGGTCTCCCATGAATCTGGGGCAAAACCAATCTGGAACCGCTCTATGGATTCTCTTGTGAATCCTCTTTTCTCCAAATACTCTAAAGCTGGTCTTCCTTGCTTTGTGTGAAGTAAGCAGTGATGATACAATTTAGCCAACAACTCATGAATCTCAGTCATCGCTCTTTTCTCGTCAGAGCTTTTTTCGGAGAAGTTTTGCTGATGAATTTGAGGAAGTTCAATGTCACTCTTTTTGCCTAGCTGCGTTACAGCTTCAACAAAAGTGTACCCTTCAATGTTCATTAAAAAGGAAAAAACATTGCCTCCCGCTCCACAACCGAAACAATGGTAAATCTGTTTGTCAGGTGAGACAGAAAAGGATGGCGATTTCTCCCCATGAAAAGGGCAAAGACCAAAATAATTTCTGCCTTGTTTCTTAAGAGGAACATAATCGCTGATCACGTCAACAATATCGTTAGAAGACCTGACCTTCTCAATTAAATCCTCAGGTATACGTTCCATATTACCACCACAGAATCTCTGATTCTTTTAGACACTAGATATATATTCGTTGCACAATTCTATTTTCCTTCAACATTCGACAGGATTTCGCAAAAAACTGTGCAGAATCTTTCTGTGTCCTCTTTTTTAAATTTAGCAGGTCCTTTTGAGTGCTTGCCAGAACGTCTAGCTTTTGCTGACATATAACGATCATGCAGCACTTGCTCCATTTCATTCTCTTGAAACTGTTTCCCTCTTGGGGTGATAACGTAAACCCCTTTTGACAAAAGAAGACTTGCGAGGGCATGATCTTGAGTCACAACAAGATCATTTCTTTTGGAATGATTATGTATGTAAAGATCAACTTCTTCAGGACTTGCATCAACCAATATCCAGCGACCAGGCTGGTCCGTGTTACTCGCGTGAGCGTAAGATGTAACGAATATTGGTTCAAAGACAAACATTTTGGAGAACTTGAATATTTCTTCCTTTATCACAACAGGACAAGCATCTGCATCTACAAATACATTACCAATTAATTTTTCCATATTCTTATGTTCTACTTTTACAGTGATTCTCCTTTATATGAGAGCATTTGTTTAAAATTAACATACTCAATTTATCACTATTTTGGACAAACTTATAAAATTTAATCACAATGTAATATTATAATAAAAGTCTCGCCGTTTTACCAGTAAAATGATGAAAATAAAAAAGCGCAATCATTTGCGCTTTATTTATATGACTTTCCTTGGAACAAGTTATAGATCACATTTGCAGATTCTTCGACCGCTTTATTGGAGACCTCAACCACTCTGCATCCAATTTGATCAACGATCTTGTTAAAGTAGACGAGCTCTTGTTTGATTCTTTCCATGTTAGCGTAGTTCGCTTCAGAGTTTAAACCAAGCGCTTTCAAACGTTCTCTACGTATGTCGTTTAATTTTTCAGGCGTAATCTTAAGACCGAAGCATTTGTTTGGTGATACTTTAAACAATTCTTCTGGGGGTTCTACTTCTGGTACGATGGGTACATTTGCCACCTTTAAGCGTTTATGTGCTAAGTATTGCGAAAGTGGTGTTTTTGAAGTTCTTGATACACCGATTAAAACAACATCAGCTTTTAGAATTCCTCTAGGATCTCTGCCATCATCATATTTAACAGCAAACTCAATAGCTTCTACTTTTCGAAAGTAATCATCATCTAGTTTATGCACGACTCCGGGTTCATATCTCGGAACTTGATTCAGCCGAGATTGCAGCTGATTCATAATCGGACCCATGATATCCACTGTAGGGATGTTGTGCAATGCCGCCTGCTTAGCAACGTATTCACTTATTTCAGGCACTACAAGGGTAAAAGCTATGATCCCGTTATGGTCCTTCGCTAATGAGATGACCTCATCAATCGTCTCTTTATCCTCAACATAGGGTACTCTCTTAATCTCTATTCCATTTGAATTAAATTGGCTCGCGGCCGCTTTAACAACCAACTCTGCCGTTTCTCCGACTGAATCGGAAACGACATATACGATAGGACGTCCTGTCATGTTGGCCTCCCCATTCAATTATAGTAATTCGTCATGTGCTAGTTCTACAAAAGCCTTCGTGATATTTGTCTTTGTAATTCTTCCTACAACATCAAAACCACTCTCATCGTCTGAGCGTTTAACTACTGGAAGACAATCTATCTGTTTTCTAATCAAGATGTGTGCGATATCTAATAGATAATCATCTTTAAAACAATATGTGATATTAGGCATCCTAGTCATTATAATGTTAATCGGGATACTATTGATCTCTTGTTTCCCCATACTTGCTCTTAATAAATCTTTTCGTGACGCTACGCCAGCAAGATGCCCATTCTTATTGATGATAAATAAAGTTCCAACATCCTCCAAAAACATCGTACAGATAGCTTCATACACCGTAGCTGAATCTTGTACGACCACAGGCATCGATGTGAATTCAGCAACTTTGATCTTTTTTATTTTTTCTGTTAAAAGCTGCGAGCCCGTCTTCCCGGTATAAAAATAACCGACTCTTGGCCTTGCATCCAGATAACCTGCCATCGTTAGAATAGCAAGATCGGGTCTAAGTGTAGCTCTTGTTAAATCTAGTTGATCTGCAATTTGTTCTCCTGTAATAGGTCCGTTATCTTTAACAATCTCAATGATTTTTTGCTGCCTCTTATTAAGTTCGATCGTGTACACCACCTTTTGCCGCATCCAATGTGTTATACTTATTCTCATTATTATAACCTATTCATTGGAGAAAGCGAACTAAAAAAACTGTAAAGAATAAAAGCTTCACAGTTTTTCACGATAAATCATCTAATTGTTTCAGAAACTTCTTTGATTTTAGAAATACCCCTGAGTATTCGTCCATGTAGGCGTCAAATAACATTCGAAGCTCTCTCTTCGTTTCCTTTTTTAAGGAGACATTTCCAAGCCTTGCAAGATCCAAGTGATAAAACATATGAAGCAGCTTTACCGAACCCCTTGAGATTCGCATCTTGTAAGGATCTTTGTATGAACACCTTTCACAAAGAAAACCTCCTTCTCTAATCGAGAAAGAAAAATCGCCTTCTGTTGAGTGACATGAAACACATTTACTCAGTTCAGGTACGATTCCACTTGTTTTCATTATTTTTATTTCAAATAAAAAAGCGATAACTTCGGGATCAATACCATGATTGATATATTCTAAGGATTGTTTGATCCATCCGAAAAGGTCTGGTTTCAGATCATCCTCAGATGTGTTTCTATCTAATAGTTCTACTAAGTAAGCTGCATAAGCTGTCTTAACTAGATCTTCTCTTATTTTTCTGAAAGAAGACAGCGCCTCACCTTGCTGTAAAGTTCCAAGCCCTCTGCCTTTTTGAAAAACAAAAATTCCGTATGTAAAAAGCTGCGTAATGGAAGTAAAGCGGCTTTTGGGCTTTTTGGCTCCTCTTGCCATTACGCCTACTTTCCCAAATTCTTTTGTATACAAAGTAATGATCGTATTGGATTCACCATACGGAACGGTTTTAATGACGATTCCTTCCACTTTATAAAGCAAGGTAAATCACCACCCTCTCAAATCTAAGAAGGCACCGTAGTTACTTTTTAATGAAATGGAGGTTCCTCAAGAGACTCTTCGTAAGGAATAACTGCTGATAATGCTGTTATTTCAAGGTCTAGCTCTTTGTATAACAAATAGGTATCAATACTGCCCGTTTCACAGAATACTTTCCAAGTAAATTCTTTCATGTTTGGACACACCTTTCTATTTGTTTTTCTCCTGTAATAACTAGGTTCACCTTAATTGTTTATTTCATGTCAAGGAAATTTTAACAGTTTTTTACTTTTGAGTTTTCGCAGTGGGTCATTCTTGTAAGTGGTTGTTTTCCGTTTCAGGTACTCGCTTTCCGGGGGGCGTGCGGTGAGCCACCTTGACGCTTTGCGCCCTAAGGTGTCTCACCTGTCACACTCATCCCCCAGGAGTCTCGCACCTTTCACTCCAAATAACTATTCAAAAACGAACTACAAACCCATTTAAAGTAACTGCTGTTTAATACTCATCCTCATTGAAACCGAACTCGGTTAGCTGCTTTTGGCGGTTTCTCCAATCGTTTTGTACTTTTACGTACAATTCTAAGAAGACACGTGAGCCTAAGAGAGTTTCAATGTCTGCTCTTGCTCTTTTTCCGATCTCTTTTAGCATCTTTCCTTGTTTTCCAATGATGATTCCTTTTTGAGACGAACGTTCTACAATGATCGTTGCGTTTACAAACACGACGTTCTTTTCTTCGCGTTCTTTCATCTCCTCTATGACTACTGCTACGGAGTGTGGAATTTCTTCGCGTGTCAAATGTAGAACTTTCTCGCGAATTAATTCTGCAGTAATAAATCGCTCCGGATGATCGGTTACCTGGTCTTCAGGGTAAAATTGCGGCCCTTCTTCCATGTAGGAAACGATCTGTTCAAGAAGTGTGTCCACATTGTTTCCGTTAAGAGCAGAAATTGGAACAACTTCAGCAACGTCTAGCTTATTTCTATACATATCAATCAACGGCAATAATTGATCAGGATGTACTTTATCGATTTTATTTATGACTAAAAAGACCGGATTTTTCACATTTTGAAGTCTGTCGATAATGAACTGGTCACCACGGCCATAACCTTCTTCTGCATTAATAACAAACAGGATAAGGTCGACTTCATTTAAAGTTTGCTGAGCCGTTCTTGTCATAAAATCGCCTAGCTTATGCTTAGGTTTATGAATACCTGGTGTATCAATAAAGATGACTTGAGATTCATCAGTTGTATAAACCGCTTGAATCTTATTTCTTGTTGTTTGAGGCTTGTCACTCATTATGGCGATTTTCTGTCCGATCACTTTATTTAAAAGTGTGGATTTCCCTACGTTAGGTCTGCCGATAATCGTTACAAAACCTGATTTATAGCCTTCTTTAATCATTTAGGTCCTCCGGTGAGAATGCACCAGGCAATAAATCTTTTACTAAGATCTCCTGTACATCACCTTTAAGGTTCGTTAAATAAACAGGCATTTCAGGCGGACATAACTCAGAGATAACTTGTCGGCATGCTCCACAAGGAGGTACAGGACGCTTCGTATCTGCTACAACAGCGATCGCGCTGAACTTCGTGTCACCTTCTGTATACGCTTTAAATAATGCCGTACGTTCGGCACAGCATGTTAAGCTGTACGCGGCGTTCTCAATATTCGCTCCGTTATATACTTTACCTTCAACCGTTAGTAGAGCTGCACCTACTTGAAACTTAGAGTAAGGTACGTAAGCCTTTTCACGTGCGAGTTTCGCTTGATCCATCAATTGTTCTTTATTCATTACTCTTTCACCTTCTTAACAAATATAGCTTCATACTATCTATGAGTGGTTCAATAAATAGCAGTATACCGATTATAACAGCAAATATTGAAAAAACCAAAACTGCACCTGCTGCGGCGTCTTTTGCCTTCTTCGCGAGGGGATGTTTTTTCTCTGTTATAAGATCAATCGTGCTCTCTATCGCTGTATTTACAAGCTCAAGCGATAGTACAATGCCTATTACAATAAATAAAAGGACGAATCTCTCTTTAGAAAAATCAAGTGCAATCGCGAAAATAATCACGATTACACTCACAAAGGTGTGGATTCTAAAATTTTGTTCCGATTTAAAGGTTGAGATTATTCCTGTAAAAGCAAAAACAAAACTTGAGAACAACTTTTTCCAAGCGATCATCTTTTTAGACCATATTGCTCCAGAATCTCTTCTTGTCTTCCAAACATTCTTTTTTCATCTTCATCGTTCATATGGTCATAGCCTAATAAATGCAAGAAGCCGTGAACGGCAAGAAAGCCCATTTCTCTTTCAAGTGAGTGTCCGTATTCTGCCGCTTGTTCCTTCGCAACATCAAGACAGATGATGATATCACCTAAGAACCTTGTCTCTTCACCACCGATGATCTCTGTCTCATCTTCACCCATTTCTTCCATAGCAAAAGAAATAACATCCGTTACACTATCTTTTTGTCTGTACTCATTGTTTATTTCTTGAATTCGTTCTTTCGTCACGATTGTTACTGATACTTCCGCTTGCCCTGTCTCTTCCATCTCAGCCGCTTTTTCAAGAACGTTACTTAATAACTCTTGAAATTCGGAGCTGTTTTCGTCAATCTCGTTTAAATACTCTACATGTAGCATCATTGTTTTTCCACCTTTTTTGTTTCTTCTGGATACTCAATTCTGGAATGAAAAATTCCTTTTAACGTTTCTGTAAGTGTTTTTGCAACGATGTCCAATTCTTTTAGCGTGATATCACATTCATCGAACTGACCATCTTCTAGCCTGTCATTAATAATTTTTCGTATGATCCCATCAATTTTAACAGGTGTTGGTTTCGTCAACGATCGAACAGCCGCTTCTACAGCATCAGAGATCCCGATGATTGCAACTTCTTTCGTTTGAGCTTTTGGTCCAGGATATCGGAAGTCCGATTCTGCTACTTCCTTATCTGTTAGCTGAGCTGCTTTATGATAAAAGAATTTTAGCAGGGTCGTTCCATGGTGCTGTTCAGCGATATCAATAATCTCTTTTGGAATCTTTTCTGCCCGGAGCATGTCAGCCCCATCATATGGGTGTGCCGTAATGATGGTCTTACTTAACTGTGGTGCTATCTTATCATGCGGGTTGTCCATATTCATCTGATTTTCAATAAAAAAATGCGGCCTTTTTGTTTTCCCAACGTCGTGGTAATAAGAACCAACTCTAGCTAGTAAACCGTTAGCACCAATAGACTCGCATGCCGCTTCTGAAAGGTTGGCGACCATGATGCTATGGTGATACGTCCCAGGTGCTTCCATGAGCACTTTTCTTAAAATTGGGTGGTTAGGATTCGAGAGCTCGATTAACTTTGTCACAGATAAAATGTTAAACGATGATTCTATGACCGGAAGAAGTCCTAGTGTTAACACAGCTGAAACAAAACCTGAAATGGCTGCACAACCAAGATCTAGCCCAATTTGCAGAGAAGTGAATTTTCCGTTTTGCAGCAATAACACACTCGCTACTGTTAGGATGGCTATAAAAGAAACAAAAAATCCAGCTTGCAAGATTTTAGATCGTTGTTGTGTCTTTCCTAAAAATACGATTCCTGAAATGCCGTTAAATAAAACATACATACTCATTATGAAATTAAAATTCCCAGCTGTTTGTTCGTTAAATATCAATGCTGCACTAAACGCAAAGATAATCGTAGATACGACTGCGAGCTCTTCATTAAACAACATCTTGATCATCATCGCTCCTGCCGCGACAGGGACAGCATACATGAGACTCATTAGACCAAGTTCTGTACTAACACTCAATACTTTCATCACAACGAGTGTTAAGGTGAAAAGGAGAGCGTAGATGGTTACATACTTACGAAAATGCTCTTTCTCACGCTCTTCTTTCATAAAATAATATAAACCTGCCATCACGATCAATACAAAAAGGAATAATCCGTAATAAGGATACGTTTTCATTTCCTGATCTAATAATCCAACCTTTTTGAGTCTATCAAAGATTTCAGGCGTGATTACTGCCCCGCTTTTAACGAGAACTTCTCCTTCTCGAATTACAACTTCTTCAACTTTGTCGCTCGCTTCTTTCCGTTTTTGGCGTGTTTTTTCTGTATCTAACGTTCTGTTCGCGATGATAAAGCTTCGTGTGATCTCTTCTGTTGCATTTCGAAGCGAATAAGGTAGATTGTTATCACGTATTAATTGAATAGCTTCGCTTCTTGCTTCTTCTACTTCTTCGACCATAATTGGCTCTGATAAAACTCTGTTCACTACATCAGGAGCTAAATTCTTCACATTGGTTAATTCTGCTTTACTTGCTTCAGCGAGTGCAATATACGTTTCATCTGATATGTCAGATTTATCGATTGAATCTTTTAATTGAATGACTTTCTGATCTAAAGAAAGAGTAGCCTCATCTTCCTTTTTCTTTTTTTCTTCAGATTCTGTAATCGTTATGACGATATCTAGCAAATCCTTTAAGGCTTCAGCTTGTACTAAAGCGAGGTCTTTATTAAACGTATACTCATTTTTAATACTTTCTTCAGCGAGCTTCTTTCTGGCTTCTGTCTGATCTTCTAACGGGATTGTGATAGGTGATTGAATGTCCCGGGGTGAACGCTCATAAACGTTAACATCCACTACATTAGGAGTTACGTTGCTGACTAAAAGGGAAAATAGAATGATTCCCATTACGATAAACGATACTGTTGCTACACTCAAACGAAAGTAATTAGACAAAAGATGCCTGAAATTGGCCAAACGCTACCACTCCTTAAACTGTACATCCTATTCTAATCTTAGCAAAAGTTGGTCAATTATGGTACTTCTCAATAAGAAAAGCTTAATTAATTGGTTTATTTATTCAATTTGCCACTAAAACCCGCTATACATACAAAAAACACGACTGAAGATCATCCTTTAAGGCAAAGAAAAAAGACTCCAAAATGGATGGAGTCCTTAGTCTTCGTATGTTTCATATGCTTCAATAATTCGCTGAACAAGTGGATGACGAACTACATCCAATTGTTTTAAGTATATAAAATCGATGCCTTTAACGCTTTCAAGCCTTTTTTCAGTTACTTTTAATCCCGATTCTTTTCCACGAGGAAGATCTATTTGAGTAAGATCACCTGTGATGACCATCTTCGATCCAAAACCAAGACGCGTTATAAACATCTTCATCTGTTCTGGTGTAGTATTTTGAGCCTCATCTAGAATGACAAAGCTTTCATCAAGTGTACGGCCTCTCATGTACGCCAGCGGAGCAATTTCAATCGTACCTCGCTCGATCAGCCTTTCTGTATGCTCAGCCCCTAGAAGGTCATGTAGAGCATCGTAGAGAGGACGCAGATAAGGATCTACTTTTTCTTTAAGATCGCCTGGGAGAAATCCTAAACTCTCACCCGCTTCAACAGCTGGACGAGTAAGCACGATCTTTTTCATCTTACCTTCTTTTAAAGCATTGACGGCCATAACAACCGCAAGATAGGTTTTCCCTGTACCAGCAGGACCGATACCAAATACGAGGTCGCGCTTTCTCATGGACTGCACATAGTGACGCTGTCCTAGCGTTTTTACACGAATTGGTTTTCCTTTGGCAGTAACAGCAATATCCTCTTCATAAAGCTCACTTAATTCATCCAGCATATTTTTTTCCGCAAGCTGAACAGCATAAACTATGTCTCTTTCTGAAATCTTGATACCTTTTCGCACCAACTTCAGCAGAACAAACAAAGTCTCTTCAACCATTTCTGCTTTATTCAGTTCACCTGATACTAAGATGTCTTCTCCTCTAGTGACTATACTTACGTTAAGCTTGTCTTCAATCACCTTTAAGAAAGCATCATTAGGCCCAAAAAGCGAAGCTGCTTCTGTCGTATTTTCGAGTTGTAATGAATTAAGTCTTTTCGTTTCTGACAAACTACTCATTCTCCTTGTTGGATAGGTATAGGTTGTGCAGATGCAATATTTTCAATTACTTGGTAGAGCATCGTTAGTTTAACTTTACCATTCGAGACGTTTTGTTGCCAAACTTTTTCACCATTAATTTTTGCGTCTTCTGGCAATTTTTTCGAAAGTTCCTTCTTCGCCATCTTTTTTCCTACTTCAATTGCTTCGGCTTTTGAATAAGAACGTTTTACTCCATCTGTTTCCCTGATCTCTTTTTTTATATAAGAAAACGGCATTTTCCATTTGGCTAGATAAAGAGGTGATTCATTTAGTGTTTCCGTTTTATCTTTAAATTCTCCTTCTGAAAAACCGTATACAGGAACATTCAGTCCAAAGAGTGAAACATAATGCCTGTTTTTATATTTACCGGTGTAGGTTTGAAATGAAGTATTTAATGGTACTTCAACTTCTGTTTGATACCAGACTTCTCCCCAAATTTCACCTTTCGCACTTACAAGCTGCGGCTTTTTTTCTTTTCCGATCAGACCTGAGACTAATAAAGATCCTTTTTTGACATAGTCGTTAACACCTACAATAGGTTGTCCCTTTTCAACGAATACGGAATGAATAACAGCCTCCTTTGTGGCAACAAGATGCCTCGGCCCTGTAACTTGCTTAGCTTCTGGAATCTCTTTTTCCACTACTTCAAACCGATAAGAAGTACCATGCTGAGTGACACCGATCCAAGTAACGTTATCCATCTTCTCTGTTAGATCTCGCTGTATCTCTCTAACATTCGGCAACAAGAAAATAAATTTACCTTTTGTTACTCCAAGTTCTACTGCTGCTTTTCTTAACTCGTATTCTGTCTTAGGATTTGCCCCCGTAACATTTATATTCCAAATCATATTAGATAATAAAAATAATAAAAAGATAAACGATAGCATACCAAGGATAAAACCGTTTCTCTTCCACATTCTTTTAAGAAGAAAAGGCGTCCCCTTCTTTTCTTTAATCCTAATCTTCAACTTGTTTTCTTTTAAGATCCCTCTTGCTTTTTGTACATCTGTGACAGATATGGAGACGAGCGCACGGTTGTTATCAAGAGGCTGGATATCCCATATGCTAATACCAGATTGAATACACGTATTGATAAATGAACTAGAATCTTGTCCAATAATCTCTACCCTTACATATCCTTTCAAATGGTTCCATTTCGTTTTCATCTTTTCCCTCCCTGTGCAATAAAGTCTTATTCGTTTTCGAAGTCGACAGAAGCGATCGTACCTTCTAATAAGATTTCTTCCGGTAAGATCGTTTTAATAACAAACTCGCTTCCTTTTATATGAAGCATGCCTTGTTTTAGCTTGAGTGTGAGTTGTTCATTCGAGAACGCTTTAACTCCTCTATGGTTCTCAATATATATGTGCAGCTGTCCGATCATCGTGATCCGGGGTAGATCCATCACTACATCTGCTGGTAGCTCAAGGTTTTGCATCATCCATTTATTCACTTGCTGCCGCAATTTGCCCATAAAAAAACCCCCTCTCTCCATTTTTATGAGAGAAGGGGGGAAACTATCACTCTAAATACAAGTATCTCTTTCTTTAAGAACGCTTTTGCAACGCTTTAGGCTTTGAAAGAATCTCTGACCATATGACTGCTTTTTGCAATTCTTGTTGATCTACTTTAAAATCGTTCATAATTTTATCTTCTTTATCTTGATATCGGTTAGAGACTTTTTCTGCCTGTTTAACCTGACGTTGATTGGTTCGGCGTTCATATACTTTGTCAGCCATTTTCGCTGTTCCTATTTCAATCGCCTTTTCCGCTTTTTTCATTTCGTTGGCTGTAGGTTCAGCTGGCAAACCAAAAGGAGAAACGGTTTGTTTTGGATTTTCTCTATTCCGTCGATTAGGTTCCGCACGTTTTGTTTCCTTCATTTCTTTTTGGCGTTTAAAGACACTATACAAGCCGCCTGCAATCAGAATAACAAAAGCGATATTTGCTAGTAAGAGTTCAATAATCGCTTCTATAATATTCATACTTACAACTTCCGTCCTTTATCATCATTCTCTTTATCAGGGTTTGATGATTTACTGATGGATTCACGCATCGTCGTGTCCGCCATTATGTTCTTCATGTTCATATAATCCATAAAACCCATGTTACCAGAACGAAGAGCTTCTGCTAATGCCATTGGAACCTCTGCTTCTGCTTCTACAACTTTTGCTCTCATCTCTTGTACTTTTGCCTTCATCTCTTGCTCTTTAGCTACCGCCATCGCACGTCTTTCTTCTGCTTTTGCCTGAGCGATATTTTTATCTGCCATCGCTTGATCTGTTTGAAGTTCCGCTCCGATGTTCTTGCCAATATCAATGTCTGCAATATCAATGGACAGAATCTCAAAAGCCGTTCCTGCATCTAATCCTTTTGATAAAACGGTCTGTGAGATCAGATCTGGATTTTCAAGCACTTTTTTGTGTGTCGCTGAAGAACCGATCGTACTAACAATCCCTTCACCAACACGGGCGATTATCGTTTCTTCACCAGCTCCACCTACTAGACGATCGATATTCGCACGAACTGTAATTCTGGCTTTTGCTTTCACTTCAATCCCATCTAATGCTACACCCGCAATAAAAGGTGTTTCAATTACTTTAGGGTTTACACTCATTTGAACGGCTTCGAGTACATCACGTCCCGCAAGATCAATGGCTGCTGCTCTCTCGAAGCTTAGTTCTATATTTGCTCGATGCGCTGCAATCAACGCATTTACTACTCTGTCAACATTCCCTCCAGCTAGGTAATGACTTTCAAGCTGGTTCGTACTTAAATCTAACCCCGCTTTTACCGCTTTAATCAATGGATTAACTACACGGTTTGGAATAACTCTTCTTAATCTCATCCCGACCAAAGTAAATATCCCTACTCTTACTCCTGCTGCTAATGCAGAAATCCATAACATAACGGGCACAAACGTAAATAATACAGCTAATGCGATTACAATCAACCCTATAACTACAATGCTGGCGATCGATCCGAATTCTAACATCTACACACTCTCCATTCGTTATTTATTCATTATTTTTTTCAATAGCTCTTACTACAACACGTCCACCAGAAACTTTAATGATTTTTACAGTCGTGCCTTTTTCAATATACGATCCTTCAGTTACTACATCTAAGAACTCATCATCAAGCTTTAAACTGCCAGAAGGGCGTAATGTTGTCGCTGTTACGCCAATCCTGCCTGTTAAATCTTCACGTTCTTTGTGAGATAGATAACCTTTTTCAGAGCTCGTTGAATCAAATAGTACGAGTTTCTTTAAAGAACCGTTATAACCAAATGATCGTAAGAAGAAGTAAGATCCGATGATTGTAACAACAATCGCAATTGCAATGGCGATTAAGATTCCTGTTAATGATCCACCTGCCATGATCAATCCTGTTAACACGGCCAACACCCCCAGTATACCGATAATACCACCTGGTAGAAACAACTCTAGGATCAGTAAGATCAGTCCAACACCAAATAAAATAATTGCTTCCCAACCGGCAAGACCGGCTATCATATGACCGTAAAAAAATAGCAATAATGATAATGCACCGATAGAACCTGCAATTCCAAAACCAGGTGTATAGAGCTCTAATACAAGACCTAGGCTTCCTAAAGATAAAAGAATAGGCACGACAACAGGATTTGTAACAAAACGTGCTATCTTATCCGCGAAACTAGGATTAGACTCTAAAATCTTAGCATCCTCCAAATTCAGATGTGCTAGCAGTTCTTGACGATCTTCTGCAATTTTTTCTGCATATCCTACTTTTAATGCTTCACTGGCTGTAAGAGTAAGCAGCTCACCTTTTTCTAAGCCAAGTTCAGGAATCTCAACGTCTGGGTCTACCATCGCCTCAGCATATATGGGAGTCCTCTCATTCAGCTCTGCTGCTGCGAGCATTTCCGCTTTCCAAGCAGACTCTGCTTTTTGTCCAGCGGTATTTCCTTGGCTATCGATCACAGCGGCAGATCCAATTGTTGTAGATGGCTTCATGACAATTTGGTCGGCATTTAAGGCGATATACGCTCCTGCTGAAAAAGCATTTTTAACCACGTAAGCTGTGATTGGAATTTCTGATTCTCTCATGACTTTTGCAATATGTAATGCTGCGTCTACTCGGCCACCAGGAGTATAGATCTCTAGAACGATATGATCCGTTCCATCTTTTTTTGCCTTTTGGATACTTCGATCTAAAAAAGCTTCAAGACCTCTTTCTACTTCATGTTCTACAGGTATGAAAGTAACCGTCTTTCCTTTACCTGCTGAGAATACTTGTGAAGTTGAAAGCACTCCATATATTCCCCAGATCAGACAAAGCATATAGATGAGCAGTCGAATCCTTTTCACAAACTAACACCCCCTCCACTCTATTTTACGTTAATTTGTGGAAAAAAGTTTCAAAAAATAAGAAAACGCCCTGTATAAATACAGAGCGTTTGTCATTTCAATTATGATAGTTGTTGCTGAACAATACGATTAACGAGTCCGCCATCGGCTTTCCCTTTAACTTTAGGCATGAGAGCCCCCATAACTTTACCCATATCAGCTTTTGAAGCAGCACCTATTTCAGAAATGGTTTGAGCAACGATTTCTTGAAGTTCTTCTTCTGTGAGCTGTTTTGGTAAATATGGCGTAAGAACAGCAATTTCATCTTGAAGTCCAGCGACTAAATCATCGCGGCCAGCTTTTTCGAATTCTTGGAGGGAGTCTTTTCTTTGTTTCATTTCGCGTACAAGAACGGTAAGCTCTTCTTCCTCATTTAATTCACGGCCTTGCTTGATGGCCTCATTTTGAAGTGATGCCTTAAGCATGCGAATTACAGAAAGCTTCTGCTTGTTCTTGTCCTTCATCGCTTGTTTCATATCTTGATTTAATTCATTAAGAAGACTCATATTACTAACTTACACCCCGCTTAGAACTTACGCTTTCTTGCTGCCTCAGCCTTCTTCTTACGCTTTACGCTTGGCTTTTCATAATGCTTGCGCTTTTTAACTTCAGCCAATGTTCCATCTTTGGAAACGGATCTTTTAAAACGACGAAGAGCATCATCAATGGATTCATTCTTGCGAATACGTGTTTCTGCCATTTGTATTTCCCTCCCTCCAGACCACCCTTACATAAAGTAAAGATGCGTCACATATCTTTTGCCATTATAATATATCCTTGCAATACGGTCAACTCAATTTAAACAAGTTGGTCGGAGAGAGCAGGTAATTATTCAAAAACAGATATTAATAGTCTGAAGTGGATGTTCCGCCTTCAACAATCGCGATTCCTGCACTAGCACCAATACGAGTCGCACCAGCTTCAATCATAGCTAAAGCTGTCTCACGGTCTCTAACTGCTCCAGATGCTTTTACACCAATATTTGGTCCAACAGTTTTACGCATTAATTTGATATCTTCTACAGTTGCTCCACCAGTAGAGAATCCTGTTGAAGTTTTAACAAAATCAATTCCAGCTTTTACAGCAATTTCACATGCTTTTACTTTTTCTTCATCCGTTAAAAGACACGTTTCAATAATGATTTTAGTAAGTGCTTTACCTTTAGCTGCTTCAACAACAGCACGAACATCTTGTTCAACTAGCTCATAGTTTCCATCTTTTAAAGCCCCAATGTTAATAACCATATCAACTTCAGTAGCACCATTTTCAATCGCATTCTTCGTTTCGAACGCTTTTACTTCTGGAGTGTTTGCACCTAATGGAAAACCAATTACAGTACAAACCGCTACATCTGAACCTTTTAATTGTTCGAATGCTGTATAAACCCAAGTTGGATTAACACAAACAGAAAAGAAATTATATTTTTTAGCTTCCTCACAAAGAGTTAAGATTTCTTTCTTTGAAGTTTCAGCTTTTAATGCTGTGTGGTCGATCATTCTTGCAACGTTTAAATTGCTCATTTCAACAAACCCTTTCTAAATAAAAAAATTAAACAACGTTAGTATCATAACAAATTTTTCGACATAAATCGAGCATCTAAAATATTTTTACAGAGAGGTACAATAAACACCCGAAACCCCTAGTATGTTTTTAAAAAAACATCCTGGTATGAACGCCAGGATGTTAGCTTGATACAGCTTGCTTTAGGATTTCTTCCATTTCTTGTTTTACAAAGACACCTTTATTATAAGGATACCCAGCTTCAGTAATTTTCACTTTTACTAATTTCCCAATCATCTCTTCGTTTCCTTCAAATAAAACTTTAAGATAGTTTGGTGTGTATCCTACGTATAGTTTGTTCGTAGTGTCTTCTTTAAAAGCCTCTTCAGGAATTACTTCAACAACTGTATCTTCATAGTTGGATGCATATTCTTTAGCTAATTGATCTGAAAGAGCGATCAGCTTGTGTACACGTTCGTTCTTAATATCCTCTGGGACCTGATCCTCCATCTTAGCAGCTGGTGTACCAGTACGCTTAGAATAAGGGAATACATGAAGTTCCATAAATTTATGTTTCTCAATGAATCGATACGTCTCCATGAACTCTTCCTCAGTCTCACCTGGAAAACCAACAATTACATCTGATGTAATCGCAAGTCCTGGAAGTGCTTCTTTAAGACGGTCTAATCTTTCACCGAACATTTCCATTGAATATTTTCTTCTCATTCGTTGGAGCACAGTGTTTGAACCGGATTGAAGTGGTATATGCAGATGAGGAACTACTTTGTCTGATCTGCCCATAACTTCAATCACTTCATCTGAGATCTGGCTCGCCTCAATCGATGAAATACGGATACGTTTTAATCCAGAGATGTTCTTATCAAGGTCATCTAACAGCTTCGCAAAAGAATAATCCTTCATATCTTCTCCGTATCCAGCTGTATGAATGCCTGTTAGAACGATCTCTTTGTAACCAGAATCTACAAGCTGCTGTGCTTGAGAAAGTACATCTTCAGGTTTACGAGAACGAAGGAGGCCTCTTGCCCAAGGAATAATGCAGAACGTACAAAAATTATTGCAGCCTTCCTGTATCTTAAGCGATGCTCTTGTTCGATCAGTAAATGCAGGAACATCTAGTTCCTCATATACACGTGCCTTCATGATGTTTGAAACTCCATTAATAGGCATACGTTCTTCTTTATATTGTTGAATGTAAGTGAGCATTTTAGAACGGTCTTGCGTGCCGACAACAACGTCAACTCCTGGAATCGCCATAATCTCAGCAGGCGACGTTTGAGCGTAACAACCTGTAACGCAAATAACAGCGTCCGGGTTCTTTCGAATGGCTCTCCGTATAACTTGTCTGCTTTTTTTATCTCCCGTATTCGTTACGGTACATGTATTGATCACATAGACGTCTGCTGTACTATCAAAATCTGTACGTTCGTATCCTTCAGCTTGAAAAAGCTGCCAGATCGCTTCTGTCTCATAGTGGTTTACTTTACAACCTAATGTATGAAATGCAACGGATGGCATATTGATCACCCCTTTAATTCAAAATGATAAGATATAGCTGATAATAGATACAACGGTGCTGTTTCCGTTCTTAATATCCTCGGACCCAGCCCGCACAATACAAATCCATGATCACTTAACAAGGTTACTTCTTTATCACTGATGCCACCTTCTGGACCGATCACACAAAGGATTGAGTCTCCTAAATCAGCTGAGCTTAAAGCTGAAGCAAATCTAGAGATTTCGTTCTGTTTTGCTTCTTCTTCAAATGCAACGATTTTTATCTTATACTGTTCTGCCATTTTTAGCAAATCAGAAAAAGAACCAGGATTCAAAATGACTGGAACCCGGTTTCTATGTGACTGTTCTGCTGCTTCTTTTGCGATTTTTTCGAGTCTTTCTTTTTTCTTAACTGCTTTTTTGTCATCCCACTTTACAACAGATCGGTCTGCAGAAAATGGAAAAAAGGATAAAGCACCAAGTTCGGTACCTTTTTGGATGATGTATTCTAACTTATCCCCTTTTGGCAGTCCTTGAGCAATGGTAACAGAGACAGGAAGCTCAGCACTCTTCTCAATATCATTGACGATCTTCGTCTCTACTTCGGTACCGTCGACCTCTATGATTTCACACAAAGATGTACGACCTTTGTTATCACAGCAGATGAAATGGTCTCCTACTTGCATTCTCATCACCTTTAAGATGTGCTTAGCATCGTCCCCTGTAATCGTAACGACGTCATCTTTCCAGTTTTCTGATGAAACAAAGTACCTTTGCATGAAATGCACTTCCTATCCTATTCCTTATTTTGAGCAACAATCGCAACCCAATCTTCCATCTCTAGTACTTCTACGATCTTGAATCCGTGCTCTTCCAATTTTGCTTTGACATCGCGTTTTTTCCCTTGAATAATTCCGGACGTTATAAAATAACCCCCTGGCTTTAACACTTTAGCTGTATCTTCAACAAACAAGAGTATGATTTCTGCTAAAAGGTTCCCTACTACAAGGTCAACTGGGCCTTCAATCCCTTTTAAGAGATCATTCTGATCAACCTGCACTTTTTGGTTTACTTTGTTCAATTTCACATTCAAACGGGCAGAATTTACTGCAACTTCATCCAGGTCATACGCCTCAACTTTGTTAGCACCTAACATAGCTGATGCAATGCTTAATACACCAGATCCTGTTCCCACATCAATCACTGAATCACCTTCAGCAATATATTTTTCAATAGCTTGTAAGCTCATAACAGTTGTTGGATGTGTTCCTGTACCAAACGCCATACCTGGATCAAGTTCAATAATAAGTTCATCAGAATGTACAGGTTTATAATCTTCCCATGTAGGAGTGATCGTGATCCGCTTTGAGATCTTTACTGGCTTATAATATTTTTTCCAAGCGGTCGCCCATTCTTCCTCATTCACTTCTGAAATGGAAATCGTGTTTGCCCCGATATCAATATCAAATTTCACAAGATTTGTGATCGATTGTTTGATTTCATCTACCGTTTCACCTAAAAAACTGTTAACAGGTAAGTAAGCTTTTAATATTACACCTTCAGAAGGATAATCTGAAGGGTTCAGCTGATAGATTTCGCCAAATACGGATTGACGCTCTTTTGAGAGGTCATCTACATCCTCAATCACAACTCCGCTAGCTCCTGCCTCATGTAAAATATTCGATACTGGTTCAACAGCTTCCTGAGTAGTGTGGATGCTAATCTCTGACCATTTCATCATATCAACTCCGTTTATTAGTTTGGCTTTTAAAAATTTCAAGCTATTCCTTTGGCACTATTGAGGGTGGTTGATTTCCACTCCAGGTTGCTCGCTTTCCGCGGGGCGTGCGGTGAGCCCCCTTGCCGCTCTGCGCCATAAGGGGTCTCACCTGGCCGCTCCTTCCGCAGGAGTCTCGCACCTTGCGTTCCAATCAACTTGTCAATGATGTTTATACACATAAAGCAACAATCTTTTAGAAAAAAACTTAAAGATTCCTTAATGCTTGTAGGAATATATTTAGGTATTTCATATGGGTTTTATTCGCCTTTAAATGCGCGTTTTACTTTGTCGAAAAATCCATCTTGTTGTTCATCTGGCATGCTTCCGCTGATTTCTGAGAAGTCGCGCAGAAGCTGTTTTTGTTTTTCTGTTAGATTTTTTGGTGTGATGACTTTAATTTGAATGTGCTGGTCACCTTGACCTCTTCCGTGAACGTTCTTAACACCTTTTCCTCTTAAGCGGAAATGAGTTCCTGTCTGTGTACCTGCTGGTATCTTCAGCTTAACTTTTCCATATAGTGTCGGAACTTCAATCTCATCACCTAATGCGGCTTGAGAGAACGTTAACGGCATCTCACAAAGGATATCGTCTCCATCACGTTCAAAGAACTCATGATCTGCTACTTGGAAGACCACATAAAGATCACCAGCAGGACCGCCGTTCACCCCTGCTTCACCGTGTCCAGACATACGAATCTGCTGGCCGTTATCTACACCAGCTGGCACTTTAACAGAAATCTTCTTGTTTTTGCGCACTTTCCCATTACCATGACACGTCTTACATTTGTCTTTTATGATTTTTCCTGTTCCACTACAGTGGTTACATACTCGGCGATTAACAATACGGCCAAACGGTGTGTTCTGTTCAACATTCAACTGACCGCTTCCGTTACAATGTGAACACGTCTCAGGCTTTGTTCCTGGCTTTGCACCCGATCCATGACACGTTTCACAAGATTCTTCTGTAGGAATCTGTATTTCGGTATCTTTACCGAATACCGCATCTTCAAAAGATAGTCTAAGACCATACTGAAGATCGTTTCCTTGACGAGGACCGTTTGGATTTCTTCGTCCTCCTCCACCAAAGAACATATCAAAAATATCGCCAAAGCCATCAAAACCAGCTCCGCCCCCACCGAATCCTTGGTTTGGATCGGTATGGCCAAATTGGTCATAATGAGCTTTCTTTTGAGGATCACTCAGTGTTTCATAAGCATCTTTTACTTCTTTAAATTTATTTTCCGCATCTGCCTCTTTATTTACATCTGGGTGATACTTTCTGGCAAGTTTACGGTATGCTTTTTTCACCTCATCGTTTGAGGCATTTTTATCTAATCCAAGTACTTCGTAATAATCTCGTTTACTCATATAGGACACTCCCGAATTCTCACATAAAAGTTATCTTACCATTGAATACCACCTGACTCAAGACGAAAACTGCAAAGGTTTTGTTACGTCTTAAGTCAAATTAACTAAAAAAGTCAACTCAGAAAAAAAGTCAAAGTCAAGATGACCTGACTTTGACTTTTATCTGCTAAGTGTTACTTTTTATCGTCGTTTACTTCTTCGTAATCAGCGTCTACGATGTTGTCATCGTTCTTCGTTGATTGTCCTTCTGCATCGCCCTGAGCTTGAGCTTGTTGAGCTGCTTGTTCATAAAGTTTTACAGAAAGTTGTTGAACGATTTCGCTCAATGCTTCTTTTTCTTTCTTAATCGCTTCGATATCGTCACCTTCAAGAGCTTTTTTCAAGCTCTCTTTTGCTTCTTCAGCTTTCTTCACTTCAGCTTCGTCTACTTTACCTTCAAGGTCTTTCAACGTTTTATCAACTGTGAAAACAAGTTGATCTGCTTCATTTCTAGTGTCGATCTCTTCACGTTTCTTCTTATCCGACTCTGCATTTTCTTCAGCATCTTTTACCATGCGATCGATTTCTTCATCAGAAAGTCCTGTAGAAGATTTAATCGTAATGGATTGTTCTTTGTTCGTACCTAGATCTTTAGCACGTACGTTTACAATACCGTTCGCATCGATGTCAAAGCTTACTTCGATTTGAGGCACTCCGCGTGGTGCTGGTGGGATCTCAGATAACTGGAATCTTCCAAGCGTCTTATTGTGTGCTGCCATTTCACGCTCTCCTTGAAGAACATGGATATCTACTGACGTCTGGTTATCAGCAGCCGTTGAGAACGTTTGAGATTTTGAAGTTGGAATCGTCGTGTTACGATCGATTAATCTTGTAAACACGCCGCCCATCGTTTCAATACCTAATGAAAGTGGTGTTACGTCAAGAAGAACAACATCTTTCACATCTCCTGCAAGTACTCCACCTTGAATTGCAGCACCAAGTGCAACAACTTCGTCAGGGTTTACGCCTTTATGTGGATCTTTACCTGTGAACTTCTTGATTGCTTCTTGTACAGCTGGAATACGAGTTGATCCACCAACAAGAATAACTTTATCAAGGTCAGATGGTGACATCCCAGCATCATTTAGCGCTTGACGAGTAGGTCCCATCGTACGTTCAACTAAGTCTGAAGATAGATCTTCAAATTTTGCACGTGATAAGTTTAATTCTAAGTGCTTAGGTCCAGAAGCATCAGCTGTGATGAACGGTAGTGAGATTTGTGTAGATGTTACACCAGAAAGGTCTTTCTTCGCTTTCTCTGCAGCATCTTTTAGGCGTTGTAGTGCCATTTTATCTTGAGAAAGATCGATACCGTTCTCTTTCTTAAATTCGCTTACTAGATAGTCGATGATCACTTGGTCAAAGTCATCTCCACCAAGCTTGTTATCACCAGATGTTGCTTTAACTTCGAAGAAGCCATCTCCTAGTTCAAGGATGGAAACGTCAAACGTACCACCACCAAGGTCAAATACTAAGATTGTTTGGTCTTCATCTTTTTCAAGTCCATATGCTAATGCAGCTGCTGTTGGCTCGTTTACAATACGCTCAACTTGAAGTCCAGCAATCTGCCCAGCATCTTTAGTAGCTTGACGCTGTGCATCATTGAAATATGCAGGAACTGTAATTACCGCTTTTTCAACTTTTTCTCCAAGATAATCTTCGGCATGAGATTTTAATTTTTGCAGGATGATCGCAGAGATCTCTTGTGGCGTATAATCTTTGCCTTCAACTGTTTCTTTATGATCAGTTCCCATGTAACGTTTGATCGACATGATTGTGTTCGGGTTCGTTACAGCTTGTCGTTTTGCTACTTCTCCAACTGAACGATCTCCATCTTTGAAAGCTACAACAGATGGTGTTGTACGGTTACCTTCCGGGTTTGGAATAACTACCGCTTCTCCACCTTCCATAACAGCTATACAAGAGTTTGTTGTACCTAAGTCAATACCGATGATTTTACTCATGTTTTTTCCCTCCATCATTCATATGTAGTTTTATCTACGCGTTTACTTTTACCATCGCAGGTCGAATAACTCGATCTTTTAACATATAACCTTTTTGCAGTTCCTCAATAACTGTATTGGATTCTGTTTCAGAATCTTCCACTTGCATAACTGCTTGATGCAGGTTGGGGTCAAACGTTTGACCGACTGACGGAATTTCTGTCAGACCTTCTTGTTTAAGTGCATCCGCTAGTTGACGATAAACCATTTCCATTCCTTGAATAAGGGTTTTGGTCTGATCGTTTGTAGCTTCAGTCTTCAAAGCACGCTCAAAGTTATCGAGTGCAGGTAATAACTGTTCAAGAAGACTTTGAGATTTATATTTAAGGCTCGCTGCCTGTTCTTCTCTTGTTCTGCGGCGGAAATTATCATAATCCGCTTGAAGGCGAAGATTTTTTTGGCTGGCTTCCTCAAGCTTTGCTTCTAGCTCTGAAATACGTTGTTGTTCTTCAGTTAGAGGTTCTTCCGTAGTAGATTCCACTTCTTCAACAACAACTTCTTCTGTTTCTGTTACTTCTTCATTCACATCAGTTTGTGTTTGATCTTGAGTGATGTCCTCTTTGTTCATGCTTTCACCTCCCTAAAGTAATCCACTAATTTGAAAAATCGTTTAATATGTTGGTCATTTCCTTTGACAATGAATCTAATAATGAGATGACCTTTTGATATTCCATTCGGGTTGGACCGATTAATGAGATCGTACCTATATGTTTACCATGCATCGTGTAAGAGGCATTGATAACACTACAATTCTTCATCGCTTCATGCTCATTTTCTGTTCCGATCCTTATGGTAAGCCCTTTTTCTGTAGATGACACGAGCTTCTCCATTAAGTCACGCGTTTCTAAAAAATCTAGAAGCGGTCTAACTTTATCTAAATCTCGAAATTCAGGCTGAGAAAGCATATTTGTTTTCCCGCCATAAAAAAGCTTTTCCTTCTTGCTCCATAAAAGAAGCTGATCTAAGAATACGCCCATGTTTTGATAATCTTTAAGGTGTTTTTTAAACACCGCCGAAAGTTCTTTTTGTATGCGTGTGTTCAATTCTATCAATCGAACACCTGCAAGCCTTTCGTTTAGAATATTCACGAGCTTTTCTAGTTCTGAAGGTTCGATCGTATCAGGCAGTACAATCTGTCTGTTCTCAACATGTCCCGTGTTCGTCACAAAGATTGCCACTGCGACTTGGGAAGAGATCGGAATGATCTGCATGTGCTTTAACTTCATGTCTAATGCGTTAGGTCCTAACACTACAGATGTATAGTTTGTCAGATCTGATAGAATCTTAGCTGATTGATCAAATAATGCCTCTGCCTCCTGGACCTTTTCTGTAAATAAAAATTCTGAATGACCTATCTCACTCTCTTTCATAGAAAGAGAAGGAAGCAGGTGGTCCACGTAAAATCGATATCCTTTTTCAGATGGTATTCTACCAGATGATGTATGGGTTTTCTCTAGAAAGCCAAGATCCTCCAAGTCCGCAAGTTCGTTTCGAATCGTTGCGGGACTGTAGGTAATGTCCTCTCGTTTAGAGATCGTACGGGAACCCACAGGCTCAACATGCTTAATATAGTCATCTATTAAAACACGAAGAATAAAGAGTTGTCGTTCCGTTAACATACCATCACCCCACTTGTTAGCACTCTTAAAGAGCGAGTGCTAAATCTATAATATAAGTTACCAAAAGGTACTCTCCGTTGTCAATCTAAAACTACACCAATAAATTCTTGGAAGACTTCGTTGCCTAATGGTCTTCCATCCTTGGTTAAAACGAGCGTGTCTTCTCGCTGTTCTAGCCAGCCTTTTTGAATGAGTCTTTGAATAGGTTCTTTATAAATATCAAACATGGATCTGCCATATCGACTCATAAACGTCTTATCAGAAACACCTTCCTGTTTCCGAAGGCCCATGAACATTTCTTCTTCCATCTTTTCAGATAGTGGAACCTGATGTTCTTCGATATACGGAAAACCATGTTCCGCGACCAAGTTCATATATTGTTTTAGTGGACCCGCATTTCTTCTTCTTGTTCCTTCAACATAACTGTGAGCCCCAGCACCTATACCAAAATATTCGTTATTGTTCCAGTATTGGAGATTATGCTTGCTCTCAAACCCTGGAATTGCAAAATTGCTGATCTCATATTGTTTGAAACCTTTTTTATCAAGTGCCTCAATTAAATATTCATACATGGCAGCTTCAAGCTCTTGCTCCGGAAGAGTCAACTTTCCTTTTTGAGCCAAGTTATAAAAAACGGTTTTCTTTTCGATCTGCAGCGAATAAGAAGAAATGTGAGGAACATCTAATGCTAATGCTTCATCTACCGATTCCTTAAACATATCCATCGTTTGGCCTGGTAATCCAAACATGAGGTCGATCGACATGTTATCAATACCTGCTTTTTTTGCCTCTCTAACCGTAGAATAGATATCTTCTTTGTTATGTGTTCTGCCTAATTTTTTTAACAAAGAAGACTGGAAAGCTTGAACGCCAACACTTAGCCTGTTAACTCCATTCTCTTTTAAAACTGCAATTTTTTCTTTTGTTGTCTGCTCTGGGTTCGCTTCAACAGTGAATTCTTTTAGAGATCTGTTACCTAGCACTTCATTCACATCACTCAAGAACGTCTGCAGCTGCTGTTCGCTCAAAGAAGTTGGTGTTCCACCACCTACGAAGATGGTTTCCATCTCATAATCCTTGAATCTCGTCGTTGTATGAATCATCTCTTTTTTCATAGATTGTAGATATTCATCCACTGGCTGCTGATGAATAAATATCTTGTTAAAATCGCAATAATGACAAATTTGTACACAGAATGGAATATGCAGATACGCCGCTTTTAGCAAGATGTTCACCGCCTTTTTGTCTCATAAATTAGGAAAGACCGCTAGAATTGCCTTCGCGGTCTTAAGTTGCTTTTTATTTGTTGTTATTATTTGTATCATCCATACGAAGAACCGCCATGAACGCTTCTTGCGGAACGTCTACTCGACCGATGGTCTTCATACGCTTCTTGCCTTCTTTTTGCTTATCTAAAAGCTTACGCTTACGAGAGATATCTCCACCGTAACATTTAGCCAAAACGTTCTTACGTAATGCTTTAATGTTTGAACGAGCCACAATCTTCTGTCCGATTGCCGCTTGGATCGGCACTTCGAACTGCTGACGCGGAATAAGCTCTTTCAGCTTTTCAACGACTACCTTTCCACGCTCATATGCAAAATCTTTATGAACGATTACAGACAGTGCATCGATCTTCTCGTTGTTCAGTAATATTTCCATTTTAACCAGCTTAGATGGTTTATAACCAATCAATTCATAGTCAAGAGATGCATATCCCTTCGTACTCGATTTCAACTGATCAAAGAAATCATACACGATCTCTGAAAGAGGAATCTCATATAAGACATTTACACGGTTGTTTTCTAAATAATCCATCGTCATGAAGATACCGCGTTTCTTTTGACAGATCTCCATAATCGTACCAACATAATCGTTCGGCGTCATGATAGATGCTTTAACATAAGGTTCTTCAACTACAGAAATCTTCTGTGCTTCTGGCATGTTCGCCGGGTTATCAACAATGATCTTCTCTCCATCCGTCATCGTAACATTGTAGATAACACTCGGAGCTGTCGCGATCAAGTCGATGTTAAACTCACGCTCGATACGCTCTTGGATGATCTCCATGTGAAGCAGTCCTAAGAATCCGCAACGGAAACCAAAACCAAGTGCTTGAGATGTTTCTGGCTCATATTGAAGAGCAGAATCATTTAACACTAAACGTTCTAACGCTTCACGAAGATCGTTATATTTCGCTGTGTCTACTGGATATAATCCGCAGTAAACCATCGGGTTCATCTTTCTATAACCAGGCAGAGGTTCAGAGGCGCCTTTTACTGCACTCGTTATCGTATCCCCGACTTGTGTATCTCCAACATTTTTGATCGAAGCGGTTAAGAATCCTACATCACCAACCGTTAAAAAGTCTTTTTGAACCGCTTTTGGTGTAAACACCCCAAGCTCAAGTACTTCAAACTCTTTACCTGTCGCCATCATCTTAATCTTATCGCCGACTTTCACTGTACCTTCAGCTACTCGAATATACGTAACAACACCTCTATATGGATCATAAAGAGAGTCAAAGATAAGTGCTTTTAACGGCCCTTCCGGATCACCAGGTGGCGCCGGTACTTTTGCTACGATCTGTTCAAGAATATCTTGAATACCGATACCCGCTTTAGCTGAAGCAAGTACTGCCTCTGACGCATCCAGTCCGATAACATCCTCAATCTCCTGACGCACACGTTCAGGCTCTGCACTTGGCAGATCGATCTTGTTGATAACCGGTAATATCTCTAGATCGTTCTCAAGTGCGAGATACACGTTTGCGAGCGTCTGTGCTTCAATCCCTTGAGCAGCATCCACGATAAGCAGTGCTCCTTCGCAGGCTGCTAAGCTTCTAGACACTTCGTATGTAAAATCTACATGTCCTGGGGTATCAATTAAGTGGAACGTATAAATCTCGCCATCTTTAGCTTTATATTGAAGCTGAACGGCATTCAATTTAATCGTTATTCCACGTTCACGTTCAAGATCCATCGAGTCTAACAGCTGCTCTTTCATCTCACGCTGTGTTAGTGCACTCGTTTCTTCCAAAATTCTGTCCGCTAAAGTGGATTTCCCATGGTCAATATGTGCAATTATGGAGAAATTCCTGATCTTAGCTTGTCTTTTTAATTTTTCTTCTCTATTCATTATACGTTCACTCCTACAATTTTAGGAAAAGTCACTAGCTTTGATTATAGCAATACAAAGTATCTGTTTCAATCACAACCTAAAAAAATAGGGTGAAGGCGCGTTTTACGTTCATAGTAACTTTTTACAAAATTTTATTCTGTTCATTTTGATCATTTTTAAATTCTATGGTGAATGGTGAAAGTCATTTAAACAAAAAGAACCGATAAAGGATAGAATCCTTTATGGTTCTAGGGTGAAAATACAGCTAGCATCTCACTAATGATAACACCAAATATAGAGATCATGACACCAAAAGCTGATGAAATCCACGATGTAAGTCTTTGTCCAAGTGCTGAAAACACATTGAACGAATCTATTTTACTTAACGTTTCTTGTTTCGCTTTTATATCATGACTTGTTGCTGAGGCAGGGTTTTGTTTCGTTTCTTCTTGTTTGATTGAAGGATTTGAACTTGATTCAACACTTTCTTGTGAAGAGCCTTTTAGCTCATCCATTTCAAAGTGTGCTTTTTGAATACCAAATAAAACCCCAAATAAAAGAATAGTTACCAGTCCGAAACACTTTAACATAAATTTTGTCATGATCATTCCTCCACGTGGGATATACGATTTCAATTTATGCACAAGCTTGTCCAAACATGACTAAAACTTAATGTGTATAAGCAGAAGTATTTCCTTGATCGATTCCACCATGAAGAGCTGTATTTAAACCATTCGCCAAAACATTAGCCATGTCCTCAATAAACACATCAACTTCTTTAGGTGTGACCATCAAGTTATGTCCGATCGGCGCGAGCACTTCACGAATCAATCGAAGCTTTTCATCTTCTTCTAAGACACCAACAATTCCTAAGAACGATTTACGATGATCTTCCTCTGGCAAATCATCGTCAGTAAGTACTTTCTTTTCCCCAAACGTCATACCCGCTGGCAAGAGGGATTTAGAAGGTTTATCCTTCTCATTCATCTCACGCCCAAAGTGCTTGAGGATAAAATCGATCGTATCACTTGTGATCGTTGCCGCATCAACAACTGTGGGAATGCCTATAGAGATAACCGGTATACCTAACGTTTCTTTGCTAAGCTCTTTACGCTTGTTTCCAACACCCGATCCCGGATGGATACCTGTATTTGAAACCTGAATCGTAGCATTCACTCTTTCAATCGAACGAGAAGCTAGCGCATCGATTGCAATGACAAAGTCCGGATTTGCCTTTTTTACGATACCATCGATGATATCACTCGTTTCTATACCAGTAATGCCCATTACTCCAGGCGAAATCGCACAGACCGGTCGAAAGCCCTCTTCAACGTTTTCGGGAGCTAACTCGAACAGGTGCTTTGTGATCGTCAAATTTTCAACAACTAAAGGTCCCAAAGAATCTGGCGTTACATTCCAATTCCCTAACCCCACAACGAGACAAGTGTCATCCTGTTTGATGCCTTGTTCTTTTAAGAATGAATTAAAATCATGCGCAAATACTTCTTGTACGCGTTCTTGAAGTTTTGAATCTTTTTCACGAATTCCTTGAACTTCAAAAGTGACATACACGCCTGCCTTTTTCCCGGTAGTCTCTGCTCCCTTTTCGTCGATCTCTACTCTAACGATCTTGATACCATCTCTATCTTTTTCATGTATAATGACACCCTCTAGCGTGCTTTTATTAACAACTTCATCTTCTTTTAATAGCATATCGTGCGCTTCAATAGCCAAATCCGTTCGCACTGAATAGGCTGACAAGTCTAAATCCTTACCCATAATCTACCACCTTCCTTTGTATTATTTTTGCCGCAACTCTTCCTTTTCATTCTTGTATTGCATTTAGAGGGCGATTTTGATAGAATACTTTGTGTCCTATTTTTTGCAACGGAAAGTAATTTTGTTGCTCATGGTTCATTTAGGGAGGTGAATGGATTGGCTAATATTAAATCAGCGATTAAACGTGTAAAAACTAACGAAAAGCGTCGTGCACACAACGCTTCACTAAAGTCTGGCATGCGTACTGCTATCAAAAACTTTGAAGCACTTGCAGCTTCAAACAATGCAGAAGGTGCTCAAGCAGCTTTTGTTACTGCTTCTAAGAAGATTGACAAAGCAGCAAACAAAGGACTTATCCACAAAAATGCAGCTTCTCGCCAAAAGTCTCGTCTTGCTAAGGCTTTAAACGGTGTTAACGCATAAATTGAAGGATGAAACCCGAAAAACGGCCTTACACCAATAGGTCGTTTTTTTATTTTGCAGAACTTTTTATAAAAGCCAGCTCATCTTAAGCAGATGAGCTGGCTTTTAGTATGTTTGTACATCGAAACTGTTACATTATGGAGTTCATTCATGTGCCACTTATAACTCATTAATTCTAGATTTTTCAGTATCAATTTTAGAAATTCAGGCGTTAATATGGCGAGTTTTTATGGTATTCCAGCGAGTTTTTTTAGCTTAATTCGGCGAGTCGTCATATCTAGTCAAATATTCAGCTTTTTATACCCTCACCCCTCACCTACAAAGTATGCAAAAATTTCTTATTCATAAAAAAAACCTCTTTTTCAACGTCCGAAAAGAGGTTTTGAGACACACTCATGAGCCTTGTGAGAGTTTTACGATTTCCAACTCCAGTAAAAGTACTTTGTCCATCTGGCCTGTTTTTAATTTATAATCGGTTTCTGCAAATTCATTCAGACAGTTACGAAGAAAAACTTCATGAAATCGATTGGCATGCTTTGCAGCCAACTTTACTGCGTAAGGATGTAATTTTAGTGAAGAAGCAATTTGCTTTTCTCCATATCCTTTCTTCTGCAGTTCTTTAACACCGTTAATCATTCTAAATTGCCTCGTAATCAAAGCGTGGATTTGAATCGGCTCTTGATTTTGTTTCATAAGATCATAAAAGCTTCTAAGAGCTTGTTCTGTTCTTTTATGCACCACATGATCAACTAATGCAAACACATCATCTTCAAGAGTTCTAGCCACTAATGAATCCACGGTTTCCTTTGTGATAACTCCATTCACACCTACAAAGAGTGCCATCTTTTCCATTTCTTTCGCTAATACAGCCATATGTGTACCTAGCCTTGATAGAAGCAGTTGTATCGCTTCTCCATCGATGGAGACCTCTAAATTCACAGCTTCTTTTTGAAGCCATTTTTCAGCGGTATCATTACTAAGCCCTGAAACCTGAATCACTTCGGCTTGCGCTTTTACCTGTTTTACTATCTTCTTTCTTTCATCGAGCTTTTCGTGAGGAACTACAATGACTAACGTTGTATAATCTGCAGGATTTTGTATGTATTGTTCAAAAACTTTGAAATCGTGTTCGATTTTTGTTTTTTCTTTAGCAGCAGTTAAAAATGTTGCGTTCTTTATAACGACAACGCGACGTTCTCCCAAGAACGGCATTGTTTCTGCGTCTTCCATTATTTCTTGAACCGAGATTTCATCCAAATTATGTACACTTAAGTTAAAGTCCTTTTCATCAGGAGACAAAAGGCTTGATATGGTTTGTATAGCTTCTTCCGCTAAATATGTTTCCGTGCCCCAAATCAGATAGATCGGAGATGTCTCTTTGTTCTTAATCTTCTTTTTTAACGTTTCTACTGTAAGCACCTTTTTCACCTCTATCTCTTATCCTATGAGGAACTAAGGGCATTTGCAAGCAAAAGAAGGAACAGCGCATATGTCTGTTCCTTCATTTATGATAAACACTAACACCAAAACGATATAATCGTTCGAGGCTAGCTTTAATAGGATATCCTATGCGTTTTTAAAATATTGGTGACAACGAATCTCATCTTTGGTAAGTTTTAGATAAAACACATAAAAGAAAGCATTTTCAGTATGGATTTTTTAAAAATGATAACGTATACTAAGGATGGATTAGGAGGGTTGTCACATGAACCATTTCGAAAAAGATGTACAGAGTAAGCGTAACGACCTTATTGATTCCGGCATGGGCTTTGTTGTATCATTTGGATTCTTTACGGTAATCTTCGCCATCGGAGTCATTCTAAAAGCAATCGCATAATACATAAAAAAAAGACCGAATTGTTTCGGTCCTTTTTTTATTGTGCAGTTATAACTTTTAACCCTGCTTTATCTACCACAAATGAAATATCACCATGTTGATCTGTCCGAAGAATGAAAATACCTCTTTCCCTTAACCTCTTCAAAACTTCTAGAGCAGGATGGCCATACATGTTATTTTCGCCTGCAGATATAATTCCATATCGAGGAGAAACACTGTCTAAGAAAGATTCAGTTGAAGATGTCATACTTCCATGATGACCGACCTTGAGGACATCCGACTTTATTCTTGGAAAACTATTTATTACCTCAGTCTCAGCTTCTTCTTCTATATCACCTGTAAATAAAAATGTACGACCGTACACCTTCACCCAGAGAACGATAGAGTTATTATTTGAGGTACTTTCTTTGACTCCAGGATGTAAAACTAAAAATAGCGTGTGTGCCGATTCCCACTGCATACCTTTTGCCAGCTTTACCACATTTATATTGTTTCTTGTTGCAGCGGCTTGAATAAGTGTCTCAATATTATTTTCTGTTTGTTTAAGGGGTAAAAAAACATTGTTAACTTTAATATTATCGAGCAAAAACTCTCCTCCACCAGCATGATCCAAATCTCCATGAGTAATTATCAATCCATCTAAATGTCGAATACCTCTCGCTTTTAAGAACGGATATACTACCTCTTTCGTAACGTCATATCCTACCTCTCTTTTTTCCCAATCCTCCTGATCGAAGGAGACAGAGCCGCCAGTATCAATCAAATATACTGCTCTTCTGTAGGGTAGCTCAACGAGAATACTATCGCCTTGTCCTACATTAATAAAAGATACCGTTGCTTTTGGATTCACATATGGCAGTCCCCAATGAATGAAACAGATCAAGAGAAACGGAATAGTGATCACTATGCTGATACGCTTACTTATTTCCCACTTATATAGAAAGTAGAATATCGCAACAAAATACAGTACAAATATCCAATGATCTGGTCTTCCTAAAACAATAGACATCTTAAGAAATTGTGCCTTTTCCATGAACAAGACTGAAAAATTAAACAAGTATTCTATAATCTCTTTAACAATCAGAATAGCTTTTGGTACAGACAGAGAAAGTATCAGAATAAAAAAAGAAATAGGAAACAAAACCATCGATACGAAAGGAATGTATATGACATTGAATGGAATCGACAATAAGGAAAACTCAAAAAAGTGATAAAGAATAATCGGAAAGGAAAATAAGGAACAGATAAAAGAAGTCATGATAAGCAATACAATAGCTGAAGAGTTTTCAAGAACGTATACAGAAGTGATCAAAACGAAGGTCATTAAAAAAGAAAGTTGAAATCCAAGGTCTAAAGCAAATGAAGGATCGTAGCTCAGCATCCCGATACATACAAATGACAAGAGGGTCACAGGGTGCACTCTTCTTCTAAACATCATGATTACTATTACAATCATGCCCATCATACCCGCTCTTATAATGGAGCTCTCAGCTCCTGTTAGAACAATGTAGATCGGCAAGAAGAGAATGATTAGGGTGTAGGCTACTTCTATTATCACCCCTAGCCGAACAAGCAATAAATACAAGAAGTAAGTTACAATTCCAACATTGAATCCTGAGACTGCTAATAGATGCGTCAGTCCTAGTCCTTGATAATGCTGAAGTGTTTCTGCTTCTATTCCATCTCTATAACCAAAAAGTAAGGCGTTCATCAACCCTGCTGTATTTTTAGAGAAATGACTTTCTAACTCTTTAATACTCTTGCTTCTCCAAGTATTTATTTGTTCAAGAACACTTGGATCATCTGCTTCTTTACAGTGATCCAAATCAAACTCAGTCGTTCTTAAGGTCCAATAGATATTGTTGTTCCTCAAATACTCACGATAATCCATTCCATAAAAATGGCTATTCCTCCTGGGTTCCTGAAGTTTCCCCTTTAAAGTGCACGTCAAATTTATACGTAGATTTCTGAGCTGGTCCTTTTCATCTGCTGATTTAATTTTATGATGAACAACAATCGTTTCATCAAAGGTTACAAGTTCAAAACTTAGTAGGTTTCCGTCTATTTTTGGGATTGATTTTACCTTGCCTGAGAATATCATTTGTTCCTCTGGAAGCTTTGAGAAACTTTTAGTGTTATCGTACTGAGAATAAATAAAGAAGATTGGGAGAAAAACGAGGATGTATACTGATTTTTTTCTGATCTGTAAAACCATAACGATAACCAGGAAAGCCGTAACAACTAACCCGGTTATCGAAGGGTTCTGAGAAAGCCAGATCCCATAAAATGCAGAGCATGCACTCAGGACAGCATGTCTAGGGTTCATGCTTTATGAGTAAGAAATGTTGAAGGTAAGAAGTTCATCTCCACTTTCTCAACGATTACTCCCGCTTCTTTAAACTGTTCAATGCTATAGGGATGATTTTTATAGTCCTGACCATAATAGATTTTTTTTATACCGCTTTGAATGATTGATCTGCAACAATGCAAACAAGGAAAGTGCGTCACGTACATTTCGGCACCTTCTGTCGGTACACCAAACTTCGCGCATTGCAGTAGAGCGTTCATCTCTGCATGAATGGTCCTTACACAATGACCATCTATTACATAGCAGCCTTCATCAATACAATGAACACCACCTGAGATCGAGCCATTATACCCTCCAGCGATAATCCGTTTATCTCTTACGATCGTTGCTCCTACAGCTAATCTGGTGCACGTACTTCTAAGTGCAAGCAATTGGCTCTGTGCCATATAATATTCGTTCCACGATATTCGCTGCAACGCTAAACGCCTCCTCTATTTCTATATCCTAAGTGTAGTATTCGTATTTTAATGGGTCAATAAAAACCCTTAATCAAAACGAATTTGATCTTTCCATTGTTCAATCGTCTTCTCTCCTATTCCTCTTACTTCTAATAACTGTTCTAAGGAGGTAAAAGGACCATTCTCTTCACGATAGGAGATAATGCTTTGCGCTTTTGCAGGACCCACTCCATTTAGAGTTTGGAGCACCGTTTCATCAGCAGAATTGATGTTAACTAGCGTGCTGTTTTCTTCCACAGGATTACTTGATGCTGGCTGCAACTCATACTTTTCACCTTTCTCAGCTACATACACGATCATCTCATCGGAAATTTTTAACGCTTGATTGACCGAACGAACCTCCGCTCCATCTTTAAAGCCCCCTGCCATCTGTATAGCATCCAACACTCGGTCTCCTTCTTTCAACTCGTATACGCCTGGACGCTTTACACTTCCCTGAACATCGACCATAATTTCAGCCTCTTTTTGGATCTTATCTTCCTTCTTTCGTTTAGGCTTATCAGTGTGAATTGGCGATTCCGGTTCCATTTGTATAGGTGTTTGTGAAGTTATAGGCATATTTGGTTCACTTTGAAAATAATTGAATAGAGATACAATTATTGCAAGGATGAGCAGTATACCACCACCAATAATCCAGTTCATATGTTGCTTTAACTTTTCCATAAATTCACCTTCTTAACTAGGCTTGAACTTGCAAAAAAACATATTTGATACACTGCGTGCATAAATTTGAACGTAGAGGAAGGAGGTTCAGATATGAAGGTTGGAATTATCGGAACCGGAAATATGGGAAGCGTTCTTGCTTCTTCTTTTATCGAATCTTCAGCCATTTCGCCATCAAGGCTCATGGTCACTAACCGCACTCTGTCTAAAGCTGAGAGGCTGCAGAATGTCTATCCAAAAATGAAGGTTGGAAATAATCCTGAAGAAGTTTTCCGTTTTGCTGAAATTGTGTTCATATGTGTGAAGCCACACGAGTTTTATTCGTTGCTATCCAGCAATAAAAGCTCCATCTCTAAACATCAGTTGCTCGTTTCTATTACGAGTCCTATTTCCTGTGAACAGTTGGAAGATCTACTAGATTGCAATATTGCAAGAGCTATTCCGAGCATCAATAACCGGGCACTAGCTGGATCATCACTTGTATCATTCGGAAAAAGATGCCACGCTGATTACAAAGAAAAGCTGCTTTCTTTAATGAGCTATATCTCTACACCTCTTGTTATCGATGAAAATATCACTCGTATCTCTTCTGATATCGCAAGCTGCGGTCCTGCGTTTATCGGTTATGTCCTGCAATGCTTTATTAACTCAGCAGTCGATCAAACTGAAATCACTAAAGCTCAGGCCACTCAACTGGCAAGCGATATGATCATCGGAATGGGGAAACTACTTGAGAAAGATATTTATACGTTGCCTACACTCATTCAAAAGGTATGCGTAAAAGGCGGTATTACAGGAGAAGGCATTAAGATTCTGAGCAATGAGGTCGATGAAGTATTCGATCATGTCATTAAACGTACACATGAAAAATATCATGAAGAATGTGATAAAGTGAGTCAGCAGTTTGAAGTGAAAGAAGAGCTTAAGTAATTTCTATCGTCATTATAAAACATCTAAAAAAAGAAAGCCGGGACCTAGATCCCGGCTTTCTAAAGTTCATCGAAACCATTTTCATCAGAAACTTTAGTATATTGTCTCGATTTCTGTTCAAAAAAATCACTTTTTCCAGAATTCACATCAGAATAAGCCTTTATCCAAGGAAGTGGATTTTTATTGTATTCTGGATAAAGCTTGTTAAATCCTAATTCGTTCAATCGTTTATTCGCCATGAATTTAATATAAGCTTCTAAATCGGATTCATGGATGCCTTCAAATGAATTTCCTATTATATACTTACTCCATTTGATCTCGAGCTCCGCCGCTCGCTGAAACGTGTTTTTCGCAAACATCTCCAGCTCTTCATCTCTTAAATGCGGATCTTCTTCTATTACGGCTTTAAAAATTTGCGTAAACAGATAAACATGCAGCTGCTCATCCCTATTAATATAGTTGATCATCGTTGAAGTCGAGACCATCTTTTGATTTCTGGCCAAATTATAGAAGAAGCTAAAACCAGAATAAAAATTTAATCCTTCAAGAATCACGTCGTAAATAATAGATTTCAAAAAGGATTGAGGCGTAGGATTATGAAGGAACTCCTCATAGCCTTCAACAATGAAATCATTCCTCTCTCTTAGCACAGCATCTGTTTTCCAGTATTCAAATATCTCATCCTGCTTGGACTTCGGTACTAAAGAGGACAACACATATGAATATGACTGATTATGAACGACTTCTTGAAACGATAGCGTGGCCATGAGTGCAGCAAGACTTGAATCTGTTAAGTAGGCTGCTACTTTGCTTGAATAATCCGTTTGAACACTATCTAAGAATGCCAATAACCCTATGATTTTATTAAATGTATCTTGTTCTTTTTCGCTCAAGCTAACATATTGTTTGCTGTCACTCGACATATTTATTTCAAACGGTGTCCAAAAATTGGCTAACATGTTCTTATATAAAGGGTAAGCCCATTTATATCTCACATCGTCCCAGTTTAGAATATTAGAACTCTTACCATTTATGATACCTGTAGATCGATTAGGAGCTTCCACATCATAGATTTTTCTCTCTTTGAGTAGTTCAACCTCTTTAACTTTCACAGCTTTCACATCCTTCTAACTCAATCGATGTAGATCGGGTATAATACGTAGTCTTCAATCCTTTTTTAAAGCTGAGCATATGCAAGTGCAACAGATCCTTTGCCTTTATGTTGTGATTGACATAAAGATTAAACGAAATGGACTGATCCACGTGTCTCTGTCTAGCTGCGTTCTGTTCAATACTCCATGTTTGATCGATTAAGAACGCAGATTTATAAAACCAAGTTGTGTCTGCATTCAAGTCAGGAGCGGTTACAGGTATTTTGTAATTCTTTTTTTCTTCAGAATAGAATTTTTTAAATATAGGATCTACACTCGGTGTCGAATTTGCGATGATAGACGTTGATGAATTCGGTGCAACCGCAATGAGGTATCCATTCCTTAAGCCGTGAATATTAACTCGTTTTTTTAGACTACTCCATTCTTCAGAGGAATAGTTACGCTTCGAAAAGTAGTTTCCTGTCTCCCAATCTGAACCTGAAAATGCCGGATATCTTCCCTTTTCTCCCGCAAGCTCACAACTAGCGTTGATTACATGAAAATTAATAATTTCATAAAGGTTATCAGCGTACGAAACGGCTTCTTCACTTTCCCACTTGATTCCCTCTTTTGCTAAAAGGTGGTGCCATCCAAACGTACCTACACCGACCGCACGATATTTCTTATTTGTAAGTTCTGCTTGAGGTACATCTATACGATTTAGATCAATAACGTTATCTAGCATTCGGATTTGAATATCAATGACTCTCTTTAACACTTGATCATTGATCACTTTAGCAAGAGAAAGAGATGACAGATTACAGACGACAAAGTCTCCTGGCGTTTTTCTGATGACAATTTCTCCATCCTCTGCCTCCTCTGAAGTGACAACCGTTGCAGACATGTTTTGCATAATCTCTGTGCACAGATTAGATGCATAGACCATCCCTTTGTGAGAATTCGGATTTAATCGGTTTACAGTATCTCGATAGAACATGAACGGTGTTCCGGTTTCAAGTTGCGACTTCATGATCCGTTTCATGATCTCAATAGCAGGAATGGATTTTTTTGAAAGTCTCTCATCCTCTACACAATCAGCATATTTTTCTCTAAAGCTTCCTGACCCAACCGTTTCATCATAGAAATCTTCTAACGAATAGCCTTTGATTTTTCTTACCTCATGAGGATCGAACAGATACCAATCCTCGCGTTTTTCCACGCGCTCCATGAAAAGATCTGGCAGACACACACCTGTAAAAAGGTCATGCGTTCTCATTCGTTCATCACCATTGTTTAACTTTGCATCTAAAAACTCCAAGATGTCTTTATGCCAAATATCCAGGTAGACTGCAATCGCGCCTTGTCTCTGTCCAAGCTGATCTACAGAAACGGCCGTGTTATTTAACTGCTTCATCCATGGTATTACACCTGATGAGTTTCCTTTGAATCCTTTTATGTCAGAACCTCTTGCTCTAATCTTACCAAGATAGATACCAAGTCCGCCGCCACCTTTCGAAACAGTTGCAGCATCTGTATTAGAATCAAAGATCCCTCTTAAACTATCGTCGATCGTATCAATAAAACAAGAACTAAGCTGCCCATAACTCTTGCCTGCATTCGCTAAAGTCGGGGTGGCAACCGTCATATAAAGGTTCGAGAGCGCCCAGTATGCTTCTTCGACTAATTGAAGTCTATTTGTTGGATTCTCGTCTCTCATTAAAAACAACGCGATCAGCATCCAGCGTTCTTGTGGCAATTCATAAATTTCGTGATTGAACCCTTTTGCCAAATATCGATCAGCAAGCGTTTTGAGTCCGATGTATGTAAATAGCTTATCTCTCGTAGGGTCTATCATGTTTTCAGCATTCTCCAACTCTTCCTTAGAGTACGCAGATAGAATGGTATCATCATAGATATTCAAACTTACTAACTTAGAGATCAAGCCATAAAGGTTCGTATATGGACGTTTTTCTGCTTCAGCACGATTGATCATGACTTCTTCATATAATTGCTTTAAATAGATTTGCGATGCCACAAATGTCCACTGTGGCTCTTCTGCATTTAATCCATTTAAAGCTTCCATGATTAACTGTCTGTAAAGTGAACTTGACACTCCTGTATGAGTTTCCATTTTCTCAGCATTTTTTAGAAAAGTTTCAGCTTGTATGTTCGGAAAATTGTCGACACAACTCCTTAACCACTCCCCGAGTAAAGAGTTTTCAGTTGTCATTTTCATATTAAATACACTCCCTAGTCATAATAAAAACCCTCTTCCATCAGGAAGAGGGTGAAAGAATGACGTGTATTTCGACGGACAATCGTCCGCATAAAACAGCCGCTGTTCTTTCTCCCAATCCCCGAGGAAAAGAAAATAGGAGTCTTCAGGCAGGTCTACTGGCTTTTGCTTCTTCCTACTTTGGGCCTTCCCATACAGCAGTCATTATAAATAACTGATCCGTACAGTGGCTATTCCATTTCGTCCACAATTACAGTTGCGGGGACAGCTTCGGCATTGCACCGAATTCCCTTTTCAGCCGGATATTCCGGCACCTGAATTCTCCATATATAGGTTTGTACTATATACTTTGACACTAAATATAGTGAATGTCAATAAATTATCTATCGTTTATTGTGCGACATATCCTCCGTCGATTACAATCGCTTGCCCCGTAACACCTTTCGCATTCTCACTTGAAAGAAAGAGTGCATAATCTGCAATTTCCTGAACATCTAACAATCTTTTTTGTGGAACAAGAGGATAGATTACTTCTTCCAAAACTTTTTCTAACTCTACGTTTCTCGTTTTCGCCAGATCTTCTAATTGCCCTCTTACAAGAGGTGTGTCAACATATCCCGGACAAACCGCATTTACCGTTATTCCATGTGATGCACCTTCTAAGGCAGCCACCTTTGTTAAACCAATAACTCCATGCTTGGCACTGTTGTAAGCAGATTTCCCCGCAAAACCTACAAGCCCATTTATGGATGCCATGTTGATGATGCGTCCGAACCGTTGTTTCTTCATGATTGGAAACACATGTTTAGTTGCTATAAATGGAGCGGTAAGCATGACACTGATCAATTGCTGGAATTTCTCAGTCGGGAATTCTTCAAGTGGAGATACATACTGCAATCCTGCATTGTTGATGAGCACATCGATGCGTCCGAATTGTTGCAGTGTTTCGTCCAACGCTTTTGTTATATCTTCCTCCGTGGTCACATTACAGCCAAGTCCGATTGCTTCAAGACCATCTTGAGCCAACAGTTGTGCAGATTCCTTTGCTTTCTCATCATTCAAATCACTGATCACGACTTTTGCTCCTTGTTCAGCAAAAGCCTTTGCTAACTGCAAACCGATTCCACTAGCTGCTCCTGTAATAAAAACAACTTTCCCCTCAACAAACGCTCTCATGGAATTAATACTCCTTTTTTAGAATAATGGTTTAAACGATACCAAATCCGTAATACAAACCAATGATTACAAACACGGCTATCGTTTTAATGATCGTCATAGCAAAAATATCGATATATGCCTGTTTGTGAGTTAAACCTGTAACGGCTAACAACGTAATAACAGCACCGTTGTGAGGGAGTGTATCCATTCCACCACTCGCCATAGAAGCAACACGGTGAAGTACTTCTGTATCAATTCCTAGTTTGTCTGCTTGTGCGATATACGTTTCACTCATCGTTGCGAGTGCAATACTCATCCCGCCAGACGCAGATCCTGTAATACCTGCTAACGTCGTAGTCGTAACCGCTTCATTGATCAACGGGTCTTTAATCGTATTCGACATCGCTGAGTTTACTGCAGTAAAGCCAGGAAGTGCTGCGATCACACCACCAAATCCATACTCTGATGCTGTATTTAATGTTGCCAGTAACGCTCCGCCAATGGATAGATTAATTCCTTTATTAAAGTTGTTTTTAATTCTCTTGAAAGAGAACAAAAGAACTGTAACGATACCAATGATCAAAGCTCCTTCAACTGCCCATACAGCAGCAAGTGATGGGATCTGAATCTCAGGCACGTTCTTCATACCAATAGCAGAAAAATCAAACGTCTTACCGTAATACTGTGGAATTAAGACGGTGAACCATTTATTGAACACTCCTACTAGAATAAGCGGAAGAATCGCTATGAAAGCATTTGGTAGATTTTCAGAATCTAGCTTTTCAGGCTCATTGGTATGTCCTGTTCCGTATCCTTCACCTTTTGCAGCCGCTTGTCTACGTCTCCACTCAAGGTAGATCATACCCAATATGAAAACAAACATTCCTCCGATAAACCCGAGCCACGGTGCAGCCCATGTTGTTGTTCCGAAGAAAGATGTAGGAATTATATTTTGAATTTGCGGACTCCCTGGAAAAGCGTCCATTGTAAAAGTAAAAGCACCTAACGCAATCGTACCCGGTATGAGTCTTTTAGGAATATCAGCAAGTTTAAAAAGTTCAGATGCAAACGGGTAGAGAGCAAAAGCAACAACAAACAGAGAGACCCCACCATACGTTAAAATTGCCCCAACAAGTACGATTGCAAGCATTGCTCTAGCAGGTCCGATCAGTTTGATGACAAACTGAGTGATTGATTTTGCAAATCCTGACATTTCAATAACTTTCCCGAAAATCGCCCCTAGTAAGAAGACCGGGAAATAGAGTTTAATAAAACCAACCATTTTCTCCATGAACACTCCTGAGAAAAAAGGCAATACGTGACCAGGTTCAGTAAGCAATACAGCAAACAACGCAGCGATCGGCGCGAATAAGATAACGCTGAATCCTCTGTAAGCTACGAACATTAAGAAGAATAAAGCTAATAAAATAATAATAATGTCCATTTTCAAATTCCCCCATTCTATCCATTTAACATTTTTGAAGCGCTTTCATTTTTTTAGCATCATCACCTTTCCATATCATTTACACCCTATAATTCATTTGCAAGTTTCATGCCAACATCAGAACGTATAAGGGGTATACATCATCCTATTGTTTTTCCGGAAAAACGGAAAAATAATATCGATACTTAAACTTTGTGATTATAGAAAGTTAGAATATAACATAGATGACACTTGGAAATCTCATTTAATTAATAAAATGAATCATTCCGAAAATCCGGAAGGGTGTTCCGTTTTTTCGGAATAGAAGATTAGATTAACGAATGTTATATTTTTTAATCTTATCATATAGGTTTGTCTTTCCAATGCCTAGATGTTTAGCGACTTGCATAATATCCCCGTTCATCTTCTCTAAATAGTAAGCGATCACATTTTTTTCTGTTTCTTGAAGATGTTCTTTGAGTGTCATCTGCTTCTTATTGATTCCGAGCTTTTCTTTTAGAAAATCCGGAAAAACATCTAACGATAATCTATCACTATGGGTAAGTTGGATGCCTGCCTCAACAAAATTTTTAAGTTCTCTCGCATTGCCTGGCCAGCTGTATTCTAAGAATGCTTCTTTTACATCTTGATCAATACTAAGGATTCTTTTACCTGTTTCAGCACAGTTCAATCGGATAAAATTTTCTGCGAGAGGCCATATATCTTCTTTTCTCTCACGAAGCGGAGGTATTTGGATTTGAAGGACATTTATCCGATAAAACAAGTCTTCACGAAACTTATTCTCATTGATCAATCCTTCTAATGAGCGATTTGTAGCAGCGATCACTCGCACGTTTACTTTTTGGGGTTGAACAGCTCCTACAGGCTCTACTTCTTTTTCCTGAAGTACACGCAGCAATTTTATTTGCATACTTTGAGGAAGGTCCCCAATCTCATCCAAAAATAGAGTGCCTCCGTCTGCAAGTTGAAACTTACCTAATTTCCCGCCTTTTTTTGCTCCTGTAAATGCTCCTTCGGAATAGCCGAATAGCTCAGATTCAAACAAATGCTCTGGCACTGCACCACAATTCAGTTTTATAAAGGGCTTTCCACTTCTTTCACTTAATTGATGAATGCTATGGGCAAGCAACTCTTTTCCTGTTCCGCTCTCTCCGCGGATCAATACGGATAGATCTCCACTGGCAATATTTTTCACATGTTTTTTTACTTTTTGAACTTCTGCTGAAGTTCCCGCAAAATCATTTAGCGTATAAGTGGCACCATTTATTTCTTCCCACTCTTTTTTATAAAAATTGAGTTCATGAAGAAGCGCTTTAATATGAGAGTTCATCCTTTTCCATTGCTCTGTATCCCTAAATATTACAGTTCCTACAGCTCCGATTACTTTTCCTTCATTTAGGATTGGAATACGGTTTGCTATCATGTAGTTCCCTCTAATAAATTGTAGATCCGCAATTTCAACTTTTCCTTGTAAAACATCTTTGTGCATTCTTGTGTTTTCAATAACTTTTGTAACATGCTTTCCTACCACATACTTAGGATTTTCATCTAAAAACTCGCAGTATGTTTTATTCATATACCGGACGATCCCTTCTTGATCAACAACGACAATCCATTCATAAGCGCTGTCAATGATCGTCTCTAAAATGTTGTTCTTAAACAATGGATCTTGATCCAACATACACATCACCTAATTCTGTAGAAAAGTAGTAAATCTTTATGGATAATTGTACCGTTTCCTAAAAGAAAAGACAGCACATTGGCTGTCTTTTCATCATTTTTATCTTTTTCTCGCAACGAATAAAATCCGTTCACTTTCCTCAGTCGGTCCATTTTCATTAAAATCAGCTGTGACATCTAAGTGTTCGAATCCGCATTCTTTTAACCAATTACAATAGTCCTCAATAGAAAAAGTTCTTTGTGTATGAAGTTCATCATATCGTTCGTAATGATCCCCATTTTGAATAAAAAATGATAAGTCATGTTCTACACTATTTTGAAGGTCGCCTTGGTAGCACTGCCATATGTAAGAAAGCTTCTCTTCGTTACTTCCGAAGGTTTGTCCAATAAAGATTTCATTGATCTTATGTAAAGAATGTACATCAAAAAGGAGAAGTCCTCCTGTTTTCAGGTGACTACCCGCTGAAAGAAAAGTACGTTTCACATCTTCCTCAGTTAAGATGTAATTAAGCGAATCACATAATATCGTGACGCAATCATATACTCCTAATCCTTCTAACTCTCGCATATCTTGCTGAAAAAGGGAAAGGTTTACCTTTTCAGCTTCAGCTTTTTCCTTAGCGACCATCAACATGTCTGAAGAAAGATCAACCCCGGTAACATCAAAGCCTTCTTTCGCGAGTAGAATCGTCATTGAACCCGTACCACAACCCACATCTAAAAAACGCTTTCCACTTTCTAAATGTTTTGAGGCGGATGTTTTAACAAAGTTAAGCCATTCATCGTATGGAGCATCCTCCATCAACTCATCATATAGATAGGCAAATCGCTGATAACTCATCTATAAGTTTTGTTGTGGGGCAATGATAGGATCTACATCTATCTTATTGGCATCTCCCCATAATTTCTCAAGGTTATAATAACTGCGGTCATCACGATGAAATACATGAACTACGATATTTGCTAAATCGATTAAAACCCATCTTGCATGGTCATAGCCTTCCATTCGGCGAATCTGAATATCATTCTCTATGGCAACATCTTTCAGTTCCCTTGCAATGGCTTGGACTTGTTTCTCAGAATTACCATGACAGATAACAAAGTAATCTGCTACAAGCGAGATTCCTTCCATATCTAACACGGCAATGTTCTCTGCTCTTTTATCATCAGCGGTCTTTACGACCAATTCCATAAGCTCTTTTACGTTCATCCAGTGCACTCCTTCTTATTTTTGTAGTTTAATCTCTTGAAGCAATCCGTTATACGCTTCAAACGTGAGTGGATAGATTTTTTGATTCTGTTTCATTAAAAAAGTGATCGTGTTTTTAACAGCCATCAAACAAGCTTGATCAAGATTATTTTCTGCCATCTCTCTAACACTTTCCACTCCTGGGAACTGACGGTTCGGTTCGATGTAATCTGCTAAAAATATCACTTTTTCAAGCTCAGTCATCGCTCCGTGACCTGTTGTATGGTAATAGATAGCACTTAAAACGTCGCTGTCTGTTACTCCAACTTCTTTTTCAACTAAAAACGCTCCAACAGGTGCATGCAATACTTCATTTCCATAGTACAACAAATCTTGTGAAAGTCCTTCGTTTCGTACGATATCTCTCATTTCTTCTTTTGGCCGAAATTTAGCATAATCATGAAATATGGCGGCGGTTTCTGCTTTTTTAGGATCCACTCCATATTTCTTCGCGAGGGCAAGACTTGTTTCTTCCACTCCTAACGTATGGATAAAACGGTGCTCTGTAAGCTGTTTTTTCACTATTTCAAGTGCTTTAGTTCGTTCCATAAAGGTGGTTCTCCTTTATATGATTCCAGACCTCATCTGAGACATAGTAACGAATATTATGACCCGCACGTGATCGATTACGGATAAATGAGGAAGAGATCTCGATAATAGGTACTTCTACATGCTTTACTCGATACCTCTCCCAATGATGATCAACGGCATATCCCGCACGAGCAACACCCGCAAAATCAATAAGGTCTTTCAACTCTTCAATTTTATGCCAGCTGCTTAATGAATGAACCATATCTCCACCCATTATAAAAGTGAAGTTTTCTTGTGGATATTTATCCTTCAAGAGGCGTATCGTATCAATAGTATATGAAGGTCCACTTCTCTCAAACTCAAGCAAAGAAAGGGAAAATTGCTCATTGTTACCAATAGCTTTCTGAACCATTTCGATTCGCTGCATATCAGAGACTTCATTGTCTTTTTCCTTATGAGGGGGCGTAGAGGATGGCATCCACCACACTTCATCTAAATGCAATTGAGTTAATGCCTCTTGAGCAATAAGCAGATGTCCGATATGTGGTGGATTAAACGTGCCTCCAAAAAGTCCAATATGTCTATTCATACCAATGTCACTCCTTAAGGGAGTTGGATGCGTTTTTGATTGACCGATTCTTTGTAGAGTACGATCGTGCTTCCGATCACTTGTACTAACTGAGATTTTGAACCAGAAGAAAGTTGTGACGCTACTGTATCCTTATCATCTTCACAGTTTTGAAGGACGCTAACTTTTATTAGCTCTCTCGCTTCGAGTGCTTCGTCAACCTGCTTGACTAGATTTGAATTAACTCCACCTTTACCAACCTGAAAGATAGGTTGAATATGGTGTGCCTTTGATCGTAAAAAACGTTTTTGTTTACCTGTAAGCATAGTTACCTCCTAAGTTGTTCCATAACGACTTGTTTCATATTATTTGTATCTGGAAAAGTACCTGTCCACTTTTCAAATGCCATAGCTCCTTGCATAACGAGCATAGATACACCATTATCAGTAGTAGCGCCTTTTTCCTCAGCTTCTTTAAGCCATCTTGTTGTTAGCGGATTATATACGATATCACTCACTACTGCGCCTGTCTTCAGCAAGTTAAGGTTAAGCGGAACCGACTCAGTATCTGGGTGCATACCTGCGTTAGTCGTGTTGATTAACACATCAAAACGAGCAAGATTTTCTTCAGCTCTTTGTAAAGACATACCTTCTATACGCTCATCCTTCAAATCTTTTAATAAAGAACGAAGACGTCCTTCTGAACGATTCGCTATCGCCATATATTTTGGCCCTTCTTTACTTAGAGCATAAGCGATAGATCGAGCAGCTCCGCCAGCACCGATCAACAGAACGTTTAGATCTGAAAGCGGCTTTCTAGTCTTTTCTTTTAAACTCAGTAAGAATCCCTTACCGTCTGTGTTATATCCAATCAATTTTCCATCTTTATTTACGACTGTGTTAACAGCGCCTATCTCTTTTGCTTCCTCATCAATCTCATCCAAAAATGGAAGAATCGATACTTTGTGAGGGATGGTAATGTTGCATCCTGCATAGTGACTATCTTTCAAAAAATTAACGAACGCCTCTAATTCATCAGAAGGCACACGTTTTTTTTCATATGCTCCAGAAATACCTGTTTGCTGAAATGCGGCCTCTTGCATGACAGGTGATAAGGAATGATCGATTGGGTCTCCGATGACAAGTGCTTTAATCATGATGAAAATCTCTCCTTAGATTAAGGATTTTCGAACCGTTACTGCTACACCCTCTGGTGCATAAAAAGCGACCTTCGCACCTGCTTCTGGGAAGGTTACCCAGCCTAATCCAGAGATCACAATATCTGTTTTGCTTTCCTTTATAACAAATTCATAGCGTTTTAGCTTTGGAAAGTTCTCGGTATCTTCAGGTGGTGCTAACATGTCACCAAGATGTTTCTCATAAAGTTCGTCCGCTTTGTCGGTCTTTGTTCGATGAATATTCAAGTGGTTTGAAAAATGGCACACAAATGACTGTTTGCCGCCTTTTATATAATCCATTCTTCCGAGTCCGCCAAAATACAGAGTCTGCAACTCATTCAACTGAAACACCATAGGTTTAATTTCCTTTTTAGGCATGATGATATTCAGTTCTTTTTTAGAAACATAATGTGCCATCTGATGGTGATTTATAATTCCAGGCGTATCGTACATGTGACTTCTTCCATCGAGTGGAATATCAATGAGATCTAAGGTTGTTCCTGGAAAATGAGAAGTTGTGATCAAATCAGCAGCTTCTTCGCCAAATTGTTTGATCAAACGGTTAATGAACGTTGACTTTCCTGTATTTGTACAGCCAACCACGTATACATCTTTTCCTTGGCGATAATAATCAATTGACTCTGCCAACTCTTCAATACCATATCCTTTATCAGCAGAGATCAATTTAACATCAATCGGTTTTAAGCCTAGCTCTTTTGCTTCCTTCTTCATCCAATGAATCACCTTATTCGGATTCACTGATTTTGGAAGCAAATCAAGCTTATTTCCGACAAGAAGGATTGTGTTGTTCCCCGCATAACGGTGGAGTCCCGGCAGCCAGCTTCCATTAAAATCAAAAATATCAACGATCTTTACAACTAACGCATCTTCATCTCCAATACTTGAGACGATTTTACGATAATCATCATCTGTTAAACTCACGTCATGAATTTCGTTATAGTGTTTTAAACGAAAACAGCGCTGGCAAATAGGCAGCTCTTTCGTCAGTGCCGAAAGAGGTGCGTATCCAAGCGCTTCTTTGTCTTCTGTTTGTATGGAAACTCCACAACCCACACATTTAATTTGTTCCAATCCTATTCCTCCCAATGCAGCATGCCTTTTCTTTTCATCCAAGACAATATGATGCGTTCGATCTTTCTGTTAAACCTTGTCCAAAAACCGTCACTGCTAGCCACTGGTACAACGAGTATAGTATGCAAACCTAATCGATTTCCGCCAAGTACGTCAGTAAGAAGCTGATCTCCGATAACAACAACTTGTTCATTTTTCAGCTTCATATCTTTCAAAGCGCGCTTGAAGGCTTTAGTCATTGGCTTTCTCGCACTATAGATAAACGGAATGCCCACTGGGTCTGAGAAGCTCTTCACTCTATGTTGTGTATTGTTTGAAACAATTGTGATCAAAATACCTTTTTCTTTAATAGAAGTAAACCACTCGATCAATTCTGGAGTCGCTTCAGGTCTATCCCATTCCACAAGCGTATTATCCAAATCTGTGATAATACCTTTTACTCCTCGTTCAACTAACATTTCCGGTGTGATGTCCACTATATTTTGAACATGTTGATCCGGTAAAAAATGTTTTAACATTCTAGCACCTCTTCACGTTTCCTTTTCAACGTATCTATTTTACCAGTAATGAAAGGAAGTACAAACGATTTTTCTACAATAACTGTCATTATAGATCAATTTCAAGAGCTTTCCATGAGGTTTTTCTTCTAAATTGATCAATTAAAACCAGTAACGTTTATAAATTGTTAAAAATAGACTAGTGTAGAAAAAATAAAAAGTTTTCGACAATTTGTTCCCCTACCCAACAGTGTGGATAATCTTATTCACATTATTCACCTAAGTATCCGCTATCTTTCTTAAAGATGTTAACATTTTACCCACAACTTATCCACCAAACACTGTGGATAAACGAACGGTTGTTCCTTTTTACAATACATGGTAAGCTTCAAAGTACATAAAGCAAGTACATAAAAACATGAACTTATCATCATATTCACTTTATATGAATTTAGAATACGGTTTCACCATTTTTTATAAAAAACAGGAGGTGACCATGCCGCTCATATAGGGCTATATTATGGAAAAACTTTCAGACGACCTGTTGATTGAATCTTATCTAAAAGCTAGAGAACTGAAACTTAGTAAGGACTTTATACTACTCATAAAGAAAGAGATCGACAGAAGATCTCTTCATGCTAGATTACAGCAAGTTCTAATGTAGAGCGTAAACATACGCTCTATTTTTTTGTGGCCAACTCTCTTTCAACTTTTCGATATTCTCCTGGATTAAAGGTTATTTCAATTGGAATTCTCCACTGCTCTTCCCACGCTTGCTTGTATTTTTTACTCAAAGATTCTGCTTTTTTGTAGTGGTAAGACTTCATCTGAATCGCCACTACGTATTTGCCACCTTCTTTAACCACAACTGCACGTTTAATAAATTTATCTTTCTTAATCTCCCTTTTCATTTCTTCTGCTAATGAAGAGGCGTTTGAAACGCCTGCTTCAGAGAAGCTAACGTGCTTCCTGTAGTATTCTCTCGGTTGAAACTTTGGACTCGTCTCATCTCTTTTATAAATAGAATCATTAAAACAGCCAGTTAGTTGAAACAAAATCAAGAGTATTCCGTATGTATGTAGTAGTCTCATTTTCAATCACCTCTCAAATAGGTTAGGTATTTTTTGGGAAGGATATTCAAGAGATGCAAAATCAATCTGATTAAAGAGTTTCTCTTTGGTAAAGTATTTGCTAAAAAGGAAAGGTTTTGCTTACAATGTAATGGACTATGACGATTATTTTTGGGTTTTAAGGAGGTTTACCGGTATTCATGTTGCACATCTACATACTCATTCCTTTTTTAGCAGCATTGCTCATTGGACTTGCCGCTAAGAAAGTAGACCGGATACATACTGGTTGGTTTGTTCTGCCTGTTCCAGCAGTGCTTTTTATTCTGTTTATTTCAAAACTGCCTACATTGGCTGAAGGGAAGATCGTTCAAAGCATCGCGAATTGGATTCCATCACTCGACATCCAATTAAGTTTTTACTTGGATGGACTTAGCATGCTTTTTTCGCTATTAATCACCGGAATTGGAACACTTGTTGTACTCTATTCGATCTTTTATTTATCGAAAAAAGAACAGCTCGTCCATTTCTATGTTTATTTATTATTATTTATGGGATCGATGCTTGGCGTCGTTCTATCTGACAACGTTTTCGTACTTTATACCTTTTGGGAGTTCACGAGTATCTCATCCTTTCTATTAATTGGATTTTGGTTTTATCGTGAACGTTCCACATATGGTGCACAAAAATCAATGCTCGTAACTGTTTTTGGCGGACTGTCCATGCTAGGTGCTCTCATACTCCTATCCATTACAGCCGAGACGAACAGTATACGAGAGATGATCGCGAATCGATCTGACATTATTGAGAGCGATCTGTTTATTCCGATATTGATATTGCTACTAATCGGAGCTTTTACAAAATCGGCACAGTTTCCATTTCACAGCTGGCTTCCTGATGCGATGGAAGCACCAACTCCGGTTAGTGCATACCTTCACTCTGCAACAATGGTTAAAGCAGGGATCTATCTTGTAGCCAGATTTTCACTCATCTTTAGTGGGACGGATGTATTTTTCATTATCGTTTCTGGTGTTGGTCTGATCACACTCTGTTTGGGATCGATACTTGCTTCTCGACAGACTGATCTGAAGGGTATTTTAGCTTATTCAACGATTAGCCAGCTTGGTATGATCATGACAATGCTTGGCTTTGGTACTGGTATTGCTACTCTCGCTGCAATCTTTCATATCTTTAACCACGCTACCTTTAAAGGCAGCTTGTTTATGATAGCGGGTATTGTTGATCATGAGACAGGAACGAGAGATATCAGAAGACTTGGCGGACTCTATACTTTTATGCCGATCTCCGCCACTTTAGCATTCTTTGGAGCTTTCTCTATGGCTGGAGTACCACTTCCGATTTTCAATGGTTTCTTAAGTAAGGAAATGTTCTTTGATTCTTCATTGAAATTAGAGCAAACGAGCGGTTTTGCTGGAATGTTTGCTGAGTGGATCCCATTACTTGCTGTAGTTGGAAGTATCTTTACATTTGTTTATTCCATGTATTTAGTATTTGGCACATTCACAGGTAAAGCCAAGTTAGATCAACTTGAGAAAAAACCTCACGAAGCGCCAATTGGCATGTTGATTTCTCCGATTATACTCATTGGATTTGTCGTTTTGATCGGATTATTTCCAAATCCATTGAATGAGGCATTACTTGCACCAGCAGTCGGGTCAGTAACAGGAGATTTTGCTCTAACCCACTTAGCATTTTGGCATGGTTTTGATAATACGCCTTTGCATATGTCGCTTGTTGTAGTAGCAGTCGGAACCATTCTCGCTTTAACTTTAAAAAGGTGGCAACCGATCTACAATAGAGTACCTGGAAAGTTTTCTACAGATCGTATATATCAGTCTATCGTAAACGGTCTATTGAGTTTCTCGAGTAAATTCACGAAATTTTATATGACTGGTTCATTGAGATTGTACACATCCATCATTCTTGTATTCTTGGTTGTGTCTACATCGATCTTTATCTATGTCACAGACGGTTTTAAAATTGCGTTCGATGACTTAGCACCGGTTACGTGGCCAGAGGTATTAGTCGGTTTTGTTATGGCTGTTGCTGCCATTGCAACGATCTGGATGACACAGAGAATAGCTGCGATTATTGTAATCGGAGTTGTAGGATATGGTCTTTCATTATTGTTCGTTTTCTTCCGTGCACCAGATCTCGCACTTACACAGCTTATCGTTGAGACCATAACTGTTGCTCTCTTCTTGCTATGTTTTGCGCATCTTCCAAAATTGAAGAAATCGGATAAAAAACCTTCTGAAAAGCTTGTAGATTTTATTATTGCAGCTTCGACGGGAGCACTCTTAACTGTAGTAGCGATCTCCGCTCATAGCTCTAAATATTTTGAGAGCATTTCAAAATATTTTGTAGATAACTCTTATAAGCTTGGCGGTGGAGATAATATCGTCAACGTCATCCTTGTTGACTTCCGTGGCTTGGATACTTTATTTGAAATAGCAGTGCTTGGTCTAGCTGCTTTAGGCATTTTCGCCATGATAAAATACCGGGATAAAGGAGACATGAACCACTAATGGAAATAATTATGTCTATACTTGCCGGAACGTTATTTGCAGCCGGCGTATATCTAATACTTCAAAAACAGTTATTAAAAATTGTACTTGGTACGGCGCTTTTATCACATGGAGCTCACCTGTTTATTTTAACGATGGGAAAATTAAACCGTGGAAAACCTCCTATATTAATTGAGGGGATCAAGGACTATACCGATCCCCTTCCTCAAGCGCTAATACTGACATCTATTGTTATAAGTTTTGGGGTTACGAGCTTTCTACTTGTACTAGCTTATCGAACCTATCAAAGCAACAAGACAGATATGATGGATCAGCTAAGGGGAACAGATGATGAGTAATTTAGTATTCTTGCCAATATTTATACCTTTGTTTTTCGGAGCTTTACTTGTTTTCTTTAATAAGAAACAAAAAGTAACGGTAAACATTTCATTTCTAGTGGTCTTGTTAAGTTTAGGCGTATCGATTTTCTTAAGTTACCATGTATTTTCCACCGGACCATTAACCTTAGAAACAGGTGGTTGGAAAGCGCCTTACGGAATCATTCTTGTTGCAGACAAGCTGTCCGTCATCATGATACTCGCAGTGAATGTGATCGCATTCACTGCAGCTATCTTCGCGCTATCATCCGTTACAGAAAAGATGGTACAGCACTACTTTTACCCTTTGTTCTTTTTACTGATCGCAGGGGTGAGTGGCGCTTTCTTAACAGGAGATCTCTTCAACCTGTTCGTGTTTTTTGAAGTGTTGTTAATGGCATCCTATGGATTGATCATTATCGGGGGTTCCAAGCATCAATTTCGGGAATCTGTAAAATACATCTTACTCAATCTGTTTTCGTCCATTCTATTCGTTACAACGGTAGCTTTTCTCTATTCTGTTACCGGTACAGTTAACATGGCCCAACTCGGGGAACGTGTTGCCCAAGTAGAACAGCAAGGTATCTTAACAGGAATTGGGATTTTACTATTTATCGTTTTCGCGACAAAAGGTGCTCTGTTTCCTTTGTATTTTTGGCTTCCTAAATCGTATATCGTGCCATCACCTATCGTCTCTGCATTGTTTGGAGCACTGTTAACTAAAGTAGGTGTGTACTCTATGCTAAGAGTCTTTACACTCATTTTTTCTCATAAACTTGAGCTCACACACACCTTTTTTATTTGGGTAGCAACTCTAACCATGATCATCGGAGTCATTGGTGCCCTTTCTACATCTAATGTGAAATTGATTATCGCTTATAATATCATGCCAGCGATCGGCTTTATGCTTCTCGGTATAGGAACGTTCTCAGCAGAATCGCTTGCAGGTACGATCTACTACCTTGTTCATGATATGGCGATTAAAGCGGCTTTATTTTTCCTTGCTGGCCTACTTGTTTGGCATGCTGGAACGTCAAACCTAAAAAAGATGGGTGGATATATAAAAACCGCACCACTTATGGGTTGGATGTTCTTTATCGCATCTCTCATATTAGCCGGGATCCCGCCTTTTAGTGGTTTTATCGGGAAATACCTCCTCTTAAGAGGTGCAATGGATGAAGGACATTATATAGCTGCTGGAGTCGGATTATTATCAAGTCTGTTAATCTTATTTTCTGTGATTCGCATCTTTATCGGCGCATTCTGGGGTGAGCTAAAAGAAGAGCCGAAACAAGCTGTGAAAACCTCAGGATTAGCAGCATCAGCTGTATTGATCGCAATCTCTATCTTGCTAGGTGTTGGAGCAGAATGGTTCTATCCATATGTTCAGGCAGCAGCAGACAGTCTGATCGATCCGCAAATCTATATCGATTATGTATTAAAGGAGTAATTCCATGACATTTCAACTTATTCTAAATTTGCTGATCGGCGTTATTTGGATGTTTTTATCTGAGAGCTACTCTTTCGCAAGTTTTATAGTTGGATTTGTGATTGGGTCAGCACTTCTCTTCTTGCTGAATCGATTCATTCCTGATTCGTACTATTTTAAACATGTGAGAGCGATTCTTTATCTCATTTTTTTGTTCATAAAAGAACTTCTTCTAGCAAATATTGAAGTTTTAAAATGGATTTATAAACCGAAGCTCGATTTTCAACCGGGTATACTCGCACTTCCAATTGATGTTAAGAAGAATTGGGAGATCACCTTACTTGCTAACTTAATCACCTTAACTCCTGGAACTTTGTCTGTGGATGTCTCGAGAGATCAACGATATATCTATATCCATGCGCTCGATCTTCCAGATGTCAATGAAACCATCGTTAGCATTAAGGAATCATTTGAAAAAGCAATAAGGGAGGTAACACGATGACAGATTGGTTCACGGTCGTTGTTCATGTTTGTTTATTCGTAACAACCATCTCGATTCTGCTTCTTCTCTATCGAGCGGTAACGGGTCCTTCAAATCCAGATCGCGTTGTAGCTCTTGATACGATCGGTATTAACTTGATCGCCATCACTGGTATTATGGCAATTATCTTGGATACTGTTCAGCTGAACGATATTATCTTATTGATCGGAATATTGACGTTTATTGCGACTGTCGCTGTTGCAAAATTTCTAGAAAAGGGTGTTATCATTGATCAAGATCGTGATTAGCTTCTTCCTCATCGCTGGCACCTTTATCATCTTTTCAGGAACACTTGGGGTACTCCGTTTTCCTGATGTTTATTCAAGACTTCACGCTGCCAGTAAAGCTTCGACTTTGGGGGTATCTGGAATCCTGATCGGTTCCTTCATCTATGTGTTGTCTGAGATGCATGTGTTTAGCGGTAAATTGATACTTGGTATCCTTTTCGTTCTGATGACTGCTCCAGTAGCAGGGCATATGATTTCAAGAGCAGCATACAGAACAGGAGTACCACTTTCAGATAAAACGGTATTCAATGAATTAGAAAAGAAAGATAGTTCCAACCTTGAATAATATCTACTATTAATCACTTTCTCGTTGTCATATAATGATTAGAATGGGTATATAATTTTAAGCAACGAACAAGGATAAGTTTATTTTTCAAAGGATCATTGTTTATCTCTTTGGAAGATGCGCACTTACTGCGTTTTAGCCGGTTACCCGTTTGAGGAGTGATTGTATGTTCATGCTCGAAAGAGAGCGTATTGATTCAACGTTTAAGAAAGTGAAGGGACAAACCGCTAACTTCTTAACATTGATCAATTTATCACTAGGAACTTTGGCGTTATTAATTATGATCTCAGGAGATTTGAAATTAGGATTCATCTTAATCTTCTTAGCCGGTTTGTTTGATCGTTTTGATGGAATGGTTGCCCGAAAGTTAAATATCGAATCCGAGTTTGGGAAACAATTAGACTCTCTTTGTGACCTTATCTCATTTGGAATTGCGCCTGCATTTTTAATCTATCAGGTCGCCCTTCATCAGTTTGGTGTATCAGGCATGATCTTCACCATTATCTTTATTGTCTGCGGTGCGATACGGTTAGCTCGGTTTAACATCACAGAGTTTACGGGTTCATTTGTGGGTATGCCGATCACTTTAGCTGGTTGTTTGATGGCTGCTGGTTATCTGACGGTTGAACTAGTCCCAGGATTTCTTTATATGTTTCTGACGTTCGGGTTATCTGTACTTATGATTAGTACCATTACGATTGAAAAAAGATGAATAGTCGGTCATTAAGAAAGCTTGGCATGGTGTTGCCAAGCTTTTTATTTTGCGTTCCATTGTCCAAACGAATACCCCGTTAGGTATACACCTTTGTAATCCCAAAACTTTTTAAAATAATTCTAGAAATTTCAGTGTTCATTCAGCGAGTTTCTCCAATAATACGGCGAGATTTGCTCATAAATCGGCAAGTCGACAAAGTTTGATACAAATAATCCATTCAATCCCCCCCTTCCTCCATATGCAACTGTGCATAGGTTTACAATTCATGCTCAATAACAGCCAAAGTTTCCATGTTCTATAAACTCCAAAAAAGCAAAAAATCGGCAATTCCTATTCAAGGAACTGCCGATTCTATTTTATTCTTCTGTTAATGCTAAAAACTCTTCTACATCGGCTGCAGCAAGCTCAATACCTTTTAACCAGAAATCTTGTTTCGTAACATCTATGCCAAGATGTTTTTGTGCGAGCTCTTCCACTTCCATCTTTCCTGTATCTTGTAGGAGTGCAATATATTTTTCTTCGAAAGAAGGGCCTTCTTCTTTCGCTTTTGCATAGATCCCTGCAGAGAACAGATAACCGAATGTATACGGGAAGTTATAGAACGGTACGTCTGTAATATAGAAATGAAGCTTAGACGCCCAGAAGTAAGGATGATACTCATCGAGTGCACCGTTAAATGCTTCTTTTTGAGCCTCTTCCATCAGTTCACATAGACGTTCAACTGATAACTGACCCGCTTTTCTTTCTTCGTACATTCTCGTTTCAAACAGAAAACGAGCATGAATATTCATAAAGAAGGCTACGGAACGTTGAGCTTTATCTTCTAAAAGCGCAATTTTCTCTTCTTTCGATTTTGCGTTTGAAACGGCTGCATCAGCAACGATCATCTCAGCAAAAGTGGAAGCTGTTTCAGCAACGTTCATCGCATAATTTGTTGCATAGTATGGCATCTCTTTTAACACATCCGTATGGAACGCATGACCAAGCTCATGTGCTAACGTAGAAACATTGCTTGGTGTTCCTGAGAACGTCATAAAGATTCTTGTTTCTTTCTTAGTTGGGAACCCGGTACAAAATCCTCCTGGTCTTTTACCAGAACGATCTTCTGCTTCAATCCAGCCGTCTAGGAATGCCTTTTCAGAGAAACTAGCCATCTTAGGTGCGAGCGTACGGAAATGCTCTACGATAAATTGAGCCGCTTCGTCATAACTCATCTTGCTGTTTGCAGAAGATAATGGTGCATCAACATCATACCAGCTTAATTTATCTAGACCTAAAAGTTTAGCTTTTCGATCTAAGTATTTAACGAAGATCTCTTTTTGAGAAGAGATCGCGTTCCACATCGCTGAAAGAGTCTCTTCCTTCATACGATTGATCGCAAGAGGCTCTTTTAATGTTTCTTCCCAGCCTCTGTGCTTATAGATCTCGTTTCTAAATCCTGCGATGTGATTTAGAGAAGCCGCACAAAACTCACCTTCGTGATCCCAAGCTTGAACAAATTTTTCAAACGTATCTTTTCTTACGTTGCGGTCAGGACTTGAAAACTTATTCTCCGCTTGCCCTACAGAGAGTTCTTCTTCCTTTCCATCAATCTCAACTTTGATCGAGATTCTACCCACCACTAGATCGTATAACGTTGACCAAGCATGATAGCCGTCTACAGCTAGATCATTGATCAATGATTCTTCTGAGATACCAAGCTTTTCTTTTGCATTCATTCTTCTCTCGTTCAAAGAGAACGCAATATGTTCGTACTCAGGAAGACTCATCAGATCTTTCCATGCATCTTCAGAGATATCCATTAGCTTTTGATCGATAACTGAACCCACGTTAGAGAATGCTGCGTATACCGATTCTAATCTACCACGAAGAGCCATCGCCTTCTTGTCTTTTACATCTTGAGCGATCAAACAGCCAATGAAAGCTCCAGCAGTTGATAATCTTTCAGAAAAGCTTTGAAGCTCTTTGATCAATGATAAGAAAGTTTCGTTTGAAAACGTGAAGGAATCTGCTTTTTTTGCTAATTCTTTCGCTTCGTTCTCCGTCCAATTTATTTCAGCTAATAATTCTTTCGATTCACTACCACCAGGAAAAACGGAATCAAGTTCCCATGTTTGTCTTAAATCTTGTAATAACATTATTTCTCCCCCATATGTACATATTTCCACTCTTTTCTTATTATAAAAAATATTCAAACAAAAATCGACCATGAAGTTTATTTTTTTGATTTATTTTTTTATGTAAATCTTACGAACATAAAAAATGAAGCTCTCCTTAGCAAGGAGAGCTTCACATTATTCTGCGATTGAAACATAGACAAAATAGGCAAGCATTACTACGAATGATCCATAAAGTACAGCGTCTTGCATAAGAACCCCTCCTGGTTTTTTACCTATTCTATTCCCTATTTTGTATATCTAAACACCAAGTTAACGTACTTGCTTGCCTAAATTCGCTTTTGCCTGCTGAATGAGTTCTTTTACCATTCTCCCGCCAATCTGTCCGCCTACTTTTCCGGCATCTTTTGACGTGATCGTACCGTTATATCCTTTTTGTAAGTTCACACCCATGTCTCTTGCTACTTCATACTTCACATCATCTGGTGACTGATCTGAAACGTTGTAACCTGCTTCTCTCATCACTTTCGCTTTTAACCGATCAAGCCCTTCTCTAGCTTCTGGGACGATAGGCTGTCGTTTTCTTCTTGCCATATATAAAAACTCCTTTTTTTCTTTAGTTTGTCCGATTAAAAAAATAAAAAGACTGTAATTGTTACCAGTCTTCTTAAAGATAAGTATTTATCGTTCTGATTGCTGTCGGCTGCGGTAGAATTCATGAAAAAGCTTCATGAGCGCTCGCTTTTCGATCCTTGAGACATAACTTCTAGAAATCCCTAGCTGTTTTGCGATCTCACGCTGTGTTTTTTCTTTTTGAAGATCGAGTCCAAATCGTCCTACGATCACTTCTTTTTCTCGGTCATCTAATACATGAATGTAGTCGTATATTTTCTTTTTCTGCATCTTTAATTGGATGGCATCAACAACATCTTCAGTTTCCGCTTTTAACACATCAATCAATGTGATCTCATTCACACTAATAGGTTATCAGTTAATTATTTTCAAAATGTTAAATCCCGACTGCGAGAGTTCCTAAGCTTTTTAATATCTTGATAAAGATTGGCGACATTTGAATCAATACATAGACCAAACCTATCTTACCTATCCCTTCCCAAACTTCAGCTTGATCTTTGAAGAACATCATGAATAACTTAAATACAATCATTGCCGAAGCAACCGGAAAGGATATAGCAATCATTAAATCAATAAGTGGATCAAATAGATGTGCAAATGCTGAAATTACATCCCCCATTACTTTATCTGTAACCGCATTTACTGGTACAGCAGCAGGTGCGGTTACAGCTAGCACTTGACCGCATTGATTTGCTGATTCTGCAGCAAATGCTTTTGAAGAAAGGGCCAGTGGAATCATACTCCCAGCTGCAACGGCTTTAAATTTTTTAAAATCCCTCAATTTGGTTTCTTGTATGTTATGCTTACCTTTCATAAAGTCGCTAATTGTTCCAACAGATTCGATCTTCTTATGTCTGAACATGGTGAACACACGCTCCTCATTTAATATCATCAATCATAAATACATTGCATGGTAGCCCGCGACATAGTTCCAGTAACTTTTTTTGTCTAAAATCATTTGTTGTTAACCACAGTAAAGTCGGAAAGTATCCATAGTCTTTATGATTTTGGAACATCTTACTTTCATATAACTTTTTATACTTTTCAATCTTTTTTTTATTTGCGGTCATGGTTGCATTGTTATCAACTTCAAGGAAGTGCCATTTCCCACCCTGTTTAAACGCTGCATCACAGACTATCTGACCACCGATTTTTTGTTCTATCTTCCATTCCTTTGGGCATTGTGCGAAAAGGTAAAACTGATTCCTCATGATAAAGTGATTTATCTGTGGAGTTTTCTTGCAGATCCTCTCGCACCCAACCATTTCACGCCCTTCTTTTGATAGATAGTAAATAGTATCAAAACCTTCTCGAAATGAAGAAATATAAGGTTTCATGCATTTTAAAACTTTGTTTGTATTACCTTTAGATTTTAAGTCGTGCAACTTCATTATCTGATCGCGATTAAGAAAGTGGTGTGTCTTCAAAGAGATTAAAATCATTTCTTGACGTTTGTTCATCTTCAACTACACTCTCCTTTGCGTCAGAATCCGAATTTATTTTAATGATTTGATCTGCTTCGACATCAGATAACCATGGTGTTTGCAAAATAAATTTATCTGCGCCTTTTTTATAAATTGCTCTGCCTGGATTGATTGGTAACTGGTCAGCTCCAGAGCTATCTAATACCACCATCGAAGCGCTAACAGTATCAACTTTGTAACAAACTCTAGCGTCACAGTTTCTTTTCACTTGAATTGGCACAACATCAGCTGTGGGATGTTGAGTCGCAACAATTACCCGTACTCCCATCGCTCGACCAAGACGACAAATATTTGAGAGTAGATACTCACATTCTTCTTTTAACTTTTTGGTTTCTTTGTCTACTTCTTTATGACTAGCTAGCTCGCCAATCTCATCAATTACAATAAAATGCCTACGTTTTAAATTAGCTTCAATTACATTTCTCAATCTCTTCACTTTTAGTAAAGCTAATGTTTGTTTCATCTCACTAACGACATTTTCCAGTGCGTTTTTTGCTTGTGCTACTTCTTCTGCATAGCCTACTACCTGATAACAATCTTTAAATCGGTTAAACTCCACACCGCCTTTTAAATCAATCAACGTTAACCAAACATTTTCAGGCTGGGTTTGTAACAAATGACATATCGCCATAACCAAGAATGCCGATTTCCCACCCCCAACTGCACCTCCTACAAGCATGTTATAGATGCTGTCAAAGTCATGAAATATGGCTTCAGTCCTAGTTACTCCAATAGGAACTTTCCAGTCATCTTTTATTTCAATCTCCTTATAGTTCTTTTTTTCTGGCATAGGTTGATTGTAGATTTTAATCTTCAGCATCCCATCATAAGACATTTCAATTTCCTTTTGTGCAGCCTTCTCTTTTTTCATGATGTTTTTAATATCAAACTTAATAAGCGCTTGGAAATCAAATGTTTTGTTTCTTTTCTTTGTGTTTAGTCCATCTTGAATAGAGTTAATTTTTTTATGATAATCTTCAAAAGAACGACCAAGAGGAATTCTGAAAACAAGTTCCCTTCCCCACTTTCTTTTATTGTTCCTAATCAATTGAGCAGTTAATATTTTTTCACCTTCCTTCACGTTTAGACCCGTGTTAGAAAAAATACGTTGAATCTTTTGGCCATCACTCATTCCGGTTCCTCCTGATTGTTTTGTTTTTGCATAAAGAGCCATTGAACCAAATAGTAGGGAAGATGCAACTTCAAAAAGCATTCTCATCATCAACTCCAATCTCAATCTAATATTGTTAATGAGCACACCACCGTCTTTAAAATTCTTGAGAGAGAATAAGTTAAGCAATCGATAACTTTAATAAGCACAGTGGACAATAGAATATGTCTTGCTGGACAAGTTAACTGATTATAGTTACAGCTGAGTAGCATTTCGGAGTGCTCAATCGGTTAGTTAATTGAGTATACTTAGCGATTACATAAAACTTGCCTGTCCCTTTCAAAAAAAATGTTGAAGGGATTCTACATAAAAAAACGGAATAAATTACTTGGGTGATGAATATGGAGTATGAGTGTAGATTAGAAGAAATAATCAAAGCAGGTGGGTGGAAGAAGGGGTATATTGCTGATAGGGCAGGAATACACCGTTCTACATTGACCTTAATTTTAAAAGGACAAATGCCTTATCTTCATGTTGCGTTAATGATTTCTGATGTTGTTGGAATTCCAGTTCAAGACATTTGGGTAAAAAAAGAACCCCCAACTTAAATGAGTTGGGAGTGGGGTAAGTATCAAAGAAACAAAGATAGTGTGGTGTTTTCACCTACCTTTGTTAATAGTGGTAATCTCATTATACCAAATTAATTTAACTTAATAGGCATATTCAAACAGTATTGATAATCTGGTGCGATCCTCTTCTGTTACGACTTTCAAAATTTTCAACGTCCTTGGCTGCCCGTCTTCCCAATGGATATAACCAGAAGCTTTTAAATTCATTAAATGTCTATGAACAGTGCTCTTTGACTTTAGCCCAGAAATGTCACAGATTTCTTGAACGGACGGAGGATATTTATTTCGCTTAAAGTTTTTAGTGATTGCATCTAAAACGTTTAACTGAGCTCTCGTTAATTTTTTCATGATTATCCCCTTTAGCTTGCAGCTCTTTTATAGTTAATTGAAAGAATGTTTTCAAGCTTAAATACCCTCAGTGTTCTTCTAAGATGGCAGTATCCTTTAATTTTTGTATTTTCAATCTCTCGAATTGTGATGGTTCGTTGACTGATTTTTCCTGAATCAGATATGTACATAATTTCTACTGGCTTCTGGTTAATATGGCATCGAAGTAAAAAATTTTCCATACTGCCATCCTCCTTTTTCCTCATTATACCGAACATATGTTTTTATTTCTAGTATAATTCGAACAAATATTCGTATATAATTACCAAAGAGGAGTGATAACTATATGAGATACGGTATTATGTTCGCAGTAAAAAGTCCCACACTTGGTCGGAAAGTGACAGTTATGGATTTTAAGAAGGCTAGAACAATTACCTTTACGGTAAATGAAATTAATGAAAATGAGATGGAAGAAGATTTGAAGGAGTTTATGAAAGAGAACATTGAGAAGTTGAACAATGGTTATTGGGATTACTCTGGAAAACATACTAAAGGGCATAAATCCTTAAATGAGTAACAAAAAGCCCCTCCATTTAGGAAGGGCTTCATAAGTTTTATTTATTCGGTCTATATAATCCTCTTTGAATAAGAACTTGTTTTTGCTTCTTCCCTCTTGGTGTTAAATAGTTGTTCTTATGTCCCACGTATGCAGAACAAATTAAGAAGACACCATCTGCAATAATTGGTGCCCAGAAGTCGGAAGATATTAAACTTTTTCCATAATGAGCTAAGATCATGTTTACAGCAGCTATCAACCATATGACTACTCGTAAAATTGAAGGTTTATCCATTGTTAAATTCATTATTAATCCTCCTTCACGAAAGGCTTATAACCCTTCGCCTCTAATTCTTTTACTAAACGATCAGCATTTGTTTTTTCTGCGAATGCTCCAACTTGAACTCGAAACAATTTCTTTTTGGTCGTATCCTTCACAACAGGCTTTTGAGCTGCGATAGGTTGATACTTAACTCCCTCTTCACGACAGACAGCTCGAACAACACACTCATACATGCCTTCGCGGTACTTCTTATCCTTAATCTTTTCAGATTGTGGACCATCAACAAAATCATATTCGATGATGTTGGTTTCAACAGCTCCAGTTGATCTGTGCATGTAGTAATAATCTTTTCCTTTTGAACCCTTTCTCGAAAAAGTAGCACGCGGACGCACAGGATAACCTGCTTTCTTAAATTCATCAGCAATCAATTTCGCTAATGCCCCGTTGGAAAAAATACTGTGAATTACCTCCACACCTGAACCACCACCTGCATTGAAATGGTGGGAAAGACATTTCTTAGCTCCTGATCTCTTTACAGCTGCCACTCGTGAACCCTCATCCAAATTAACATCAGAAGACCTGGTCATATTGCTTGAAATACCATGATCGGCTAGTCGTTTATCTACATACAAACCGGCTTCCAATGTATATACTTTTTCAATGTTTCCATGTGATACAGCTCCCGGATCGTCACCACCATGACCTGGATCTTGAATGTATTCATCAGACACATGAATCCCTCCTTAGTTTTTCGCAAAATAAAACAACAATCCAATGGCTCCTAGAAAAACTCCACCAATAATTGTTGTTCCTGCCCAAAATATGATTTTATCGATTTTCTTCAATTGTGAGTCATATCCATCAATACGCTCGATTCTTAATTCGTCAATCTTGTCTAACCGGTGATGAGCACTTTTGGCACTTTGAAGGGCTTCTGCAGATACCTCTTTCACATTTCCCAGATTGTCCATCTTTGTTTCCAATCTCGCTAAACTCATCAGGATCTCTTTTTCTGTATTCACTTGAGTTGCCTCCATTTCTTGACCCTCCTTTACCCCATTGACTATTTTCTGATTTCAGCTGCTGCTTGCCCGATTTCTTGTTTTACTTTATCAATAAAAGTCGGTCTTGATACTCCGAACGTTGCTTCTAATTGAAATCCAGATACCTCGTATATCTCTTTAATCTCGGTGATACGTGAGTTTTGTGTGATATTCCAATCCTTATTTTGAATGGTCACTATATCCCCTAAATCGTAATCAATTTCATATTTAAAAGGTGAACTTGTTAATATCTGACCTTCTAAATATACCTCTTGTTCATACTCAGTTAACTTCTGTTGACCTCTAATAGTCAGGTCACTCTCAATATCTTGTACAGGTCTAGGTTGTGGACTATCGGAAACAACAAGTGATAACATTTGCATTTCCATAACAGTACACCATAGCGAATTTTTGGAAGAAGTCACATACAATCTATAATATCGGAATGGTGTTGTATTATCTAAGGCATACTCTTTCCAACCGTCAGAATCCCAACCTTGACCTGTTTGAGTATCTAACGTTGTCCAACTCGCGTTATCATTACTCCCTTGAAATTCCCATATACTTGGTGAATAATCGTAAGAGTCCCACCCAGATACCCCATACTCGTAATATATACGGTATTTAGCAATTGTCTTACCAGTACCGAAATCATATTGTAACCACGATGGCATTGAGCTTGTGTTGCCCCATGTGGTTCCTAAATTACCATCAAAGGCGCTACTAGGTGGGTAACCAGAAGTATAAGCATTGGCACTCGCTGTACCTGCTCCTATCTCGTTCGTGTATGTGGGTTCATCACCTTCAGTTTCTTCTGGTACATCACGAGCATCAACAAAGATTTCATGCCGGTTCAAACCTGAGTTAGTGTCGTTTAACTCAATAACCCTTCTCTGAATCCCCTCGCCCTGTCCTGCTACGTATGCGGTATTTTTATAATTTAATTCACTCTCGGTGTAGTGTAATGATTTTAATGAGTCAAACTGAGGACTAAATATAACAGGTGGTAAAATGGATTGATTGACAGTTAAATCTCGCCCTTCGTGACAATCGAATACCCACTTCTTTAATGAGTAATCTAAATTAATTCCCCATCCTAAACCACTCACTAAAGATATACTTGTCATTTCCTCGGCTAGATTCTTAAAACGTGATTGCCAGCTAACCGTTGAACCCCTATTTTGATTGGTTGCTATGATTAGTTGAGATATATCCCTTGTCGGGTCTAAGGCATTAACTGCGTTACCATCTACATAATGCTTCATCACCGTTTCAGCATTACCCTGTTTGTTGTCGTAAGCTGTTGTCAAAGGCGGTACCGTGATACGCTGCCCTAAAATAGATTTAAGTGAAAATCCTCTGATTAACCAATTCTCTGTTATCTTCCCATCTTGATCTAGTTCGATTTCACGATGTTTGATGATATAAGCTTTATTTAATGACGAACCTACGATAAAGAGGTTACCTTTTACCAGTAGGTTCGTGTGTTTCTTATACCGATTGATTCTAACTTCAATTTCCCCTATACCATGAAATCTGCGGATTAGATACATTGATTCATAATTATCTATTTCCGCTAATAAATCCACGTTAGGAGAAAGTATTCTAATTGGTTTCATGTTTTTACTCCTTTCAGAGTATAAAAAAGAACACCCCTTTATGTGAGGTGTTCACTGCAAGAGCGACATTATTCCGTTACGATCGGGTCTCCATTTCCATCTAATCCGAGCACATTTAAGTCAGTTAGAACAGGTTCCTTAAACTGCGTTGGTACCTGGTCAATCGTTCTTCTTTTGTTTAAGATCAAAGCAACGTATAAATCTACCATAATAGTAATCCCTCCGAATATTAGTTTAAATAACAGCTTCAGCATCAAGTTTAGCCTGCACTTCTGCACGATACTTTTCTGGTACTTCTTCGATTGTTCTTTTGTCTTCTTTTACAAGGCGATAATATAAATCAACCATTTATGGTGTACCTCCTAATTGAGCTTTGAGGTTTAGGACTTCTTCAAAGGTAACGGCAAGAGCATCCATCAGAATGAGGTTATCTTGTTGTAACTGTTCAATTTTTTCTTCCAAAGGAGTTGGTTCTTTTATTGGATTTTCAGAGAACGCTAAAAAATTACCCTCAGTTATGTTAGAGATTTGTATCAAAATTAATCCTTCAGCATTTTTTTCACTAATGATTTTCTGTTTTTCTTCTTCAGAATTATAAATAAAAATCTGCATTTCTCATCACCCCAATTAATTTATATTTAAGTCGCAGTAACTAACGTTTCGATTTTCAACTTGATAAATCCAATTTCACGAGTACCAACCGAGCCATTTGTTTTTGACCAGAATTCAATGTTATCTCCTACATCAAAAAACAGGTCTTCATTATAAGTCATGTTAGCTGCTGTGCCATCTGGATTGGTGAGCGACCTTTCAATTCCATAGGGGACACCATTCTTATATATTCGCCCCCATATTGTTTGCGAAGGACTAAACCCAGCCAAATTAAGTCTAAACTCCACTCTGTAAGTCCCTGCCTTTTTTACATTTAAAGTCCGTTTTTTCATGTAGGTAGTGTTTGTGTTATTGTAACTATTTGTCTCACTATGAATAACAAATTCCCCAACGTCAAAGTTGGTTTTTGCGTTACCTACCATACCAAACATATTTACACCTTGTTTGATATTTGAAGCAAGAAAATCAAGTTCATCCTCATATACAGCAGTCGAACCATCATAATAGCCCGCTGGAGGTGTGAAATATAATCTATTTGGGATGGTTGATAAGACACTCGTTGTCTTCTGTGATGTCCCTGATCTATTTGTCATTGTTCCTGTTATTTCCCCTGCGTCTGTAGTCGCTGTTTTACCAGAGAGAAGGTCAGACGCTACAGCATTACCACTGCCACCTTCACCCTGTAAGATAAAAGACGTTCCATCATAACGGAAGGTGTATATGCCATTCGCTTTTAAATTAGTCACATCAGTTCCGTTTGACTTCTTAACCCCTTTTGCGCCTAATCCATTTACATTTAGTGTAGATGCAGCAGAAGCGTTTACGTTTATTTTTACAGACACCGCCATACCTTCCACATAAGCAGTAGGTGCAGAGGATAAAGTAACGGCATATGTGTTAGATGTGCCTGTTGTAACTCCATAGGGCACATGTGACGCTAAATCGGCCTCATGCGCAGCGAAATCACTTGCAGATGCAAAACCCTCAGACTGTATATCTGCCATAAAAGCATCCCATTCAGCTTGAAATTGGCTTGTCGGAATGCTAATCAGCGAATACACCAATCCACATAAATTTTCATCTAATCTTTCGTCAATAAGATCAGACGGGACCAAAGTAGATGTGTTAGCCCTCACTCTAATTTGAGCTAATGACAACTCAAAAATGAATTCGTCCCGTTGTAACGTTGGAGCAACTGGTGCAGCTGCAGCTGTCCCCTGTAAAACAAAAAGCTTGATAAAACGCGATTGGTTACGTTTATCAAGCCTTAATATGATTCTGTCTATACGATCTAACGTTGCTTCTGGAAGTGCGTGTTGCAGGTACAAATCGGTTGTGTTTTCATATGCATAACCTTGAATGATTGCTTTTCCGGTTTCCACATAAGTTCTCAGGTCAGTTCCATCACACTGAACTTGTAGTGCTGGCAAACTATCAGTATGAAGTAAACCAGAACTCAGAACATCTCCAAAGTAATCCGCAAAATCGCTTGCTTGATAGGTCCTTAGATCGCCTGGTGCTGAATTAAAAAAGATACTTTTCTCCATTTTCTCACCCTTTCTATATGCCTATATAAAGTTTGTTATAACTAATGTTGACGATGGCCCCTTGGATATCACTATCAGCTGAGTATTCTATCTCATTCTCGCCGATCGAAAGCTGAAAAAAAGTGCTACCAAGGTCAATCCAATTAAACACGTTTTTAACTGTCCCATCTGGTGCCACGAATTCTACACTTTTATTACCTGGAGTTGTATCAACTCTCATAAACTCATCTTCAGCTAAAGTTTTATTGACTTTAATGTATTCACCAGTCGTGTTATTTGTAATAATCGGACTGACAGCAGGTCCATAAAATTCAATCAGGACGGGTGCCGGCGCATCCCCATCGTTTATAATGATTCGCTTATCACGCTGCATTCCCATTTCAAAGGTTCCCTCGAATGGAAACTGGAATAATGGCTCAAATGTAGGCTCTTCAGTAATATTAAGCGACTTCCAGTAAGGATTTGGACACTTCCAAGTGATCATGAAATTTTGATAGTGATTTTCCCCTCGTTCCGGAAAAAACACACCACCATCTAAAGTCCCGTTAATTTCTTTGACTTCCCCATCCATTTCAAATGTTATTTTACCTAATCCTAATTTTGGATTGCATATTCTTGTCAGCTCGCGTCTTCGGTCCTTATTTTCAGAGACACTTGATTCAAGTATTTCTCCTTCAAGATTAATAAACCTAGGTTGTAAAAGAGTATCAATGTAAGTGTCGCCATCTTGAAATGGTGACTTTTGACTTTGTAAGTCCGTAGTCACTTCACCTATCCCTGTTAATGAGTTTATAAAAAAAGGCGATAGATAAAATTCGATACTATCTCCCCTGCTATTCTCAAAGGTTAATCGTCTCAATATCTATCACCTCCACTCTAAGGCTAATTGTTGTTGAGCTTGTTTGAATTTCCTTGCATTTTCACTTGGCGAAGTTGGGTCAGGGCTTGTAATAGATATGTGCTGTGTAATTCCTGATTTTAAATCCATAGTTGAAGCTATTCCTCTACCTATTGCCCCGAGTGTTTCTTCATTCAGAGGTAATGCAGCCTCTGGTCCCGCATCTCCAGCACCTTGTAATCTTCCATTCATCATTCCGAATATGGTTGGTTGGGTGAATATAGCCCCTTTAGCCCGCCAATCCACATCAAAGCCAGTTGGATAAGTGATATCTTTACCCATAAAGCTTTTAGTTTCATAGTCTAAGCTAAAGTGAGGCATTTCTGGAAGTTCGAATTTTGGCAACTTAAACTCAATACCATCAATAAAACTTAAAATATCATCAATAACGCCTGTGATGGTATCGTATATATTGCCCCAAATTTCTTTTGTATCACCCCATAAACCTTCCCAAAATCCAATCATTTGACCGGTTGCCCAATCAATTTCACCAACATGTTCTTTCGCCTGGGCTTTCGCTTCTTTTACAACATCGCGATGCATAATTTCAGCTTCAGCAACTGATTTATCCTTTTGCTCTCTTGCTGATCTAATTAAAGCTTCAGCCTGTTCGGCGGTAATACTTTTAGTCTCGTCTCTTTGACGGATTATTTCTTGTACTGTTTTATCATATTGATCTTCAGCAGCTTTTACAGACTCATTTTTTTGCTTCAAACTGTTTTTCACAACATCAGCTGCCTGTTGTGCTGTAATTTTGCTAGCTTCAGCTTTCAATCGTTCTAATATAGATTTTTGCTCCGCCTCACTCGCAGTCATCATATCTATAGCCTGTGTTTGCATTCTTGCTTGGATAGCATTAATTTCTGTTGCTTCAGCATCTGTAATAGAACGTTTCTCTTCTTTGGCTGTGTTCAATATTTCAACGATTCGATTTTGACCGTCTGTAACTACTTGTGTACGAGTTTCATAGTTAGAATTCAACTTTGCTAATGCGTTTGCTTCTTCTTCAGCTGTTAATGCACTTGAGGTTGCAAAAAAAGTCTGCATGTTAGTTAAGGTTTCTCCTTGTCGTGCTGCTATGGCATCACGAACTTGTGTAGCCATGGTTTCGAAGGTCTGTGTAACTTCAGATGCAGTTTCTTGCGAAAGAGGAACAACACTTGATTTAAGCAATGCGATCTGAGTAGTGGCATTATCGTTTAATTCGAGAAATGCTCCTACCGCTTTCTTTGTACCAGCTGAAATATTCTCCCCAAACAGATTAAAAGTTTCAGCTATCTCAGGTTCTTTTTCTTCCATAACATATAAGAAATAAGCAACCTTGCTTGCAATTTCCTCAAACGAAGCAATTATTTCTCTATTTTTTTCTTTCACTTTTGCTGCAGTTGTGTCTGAAAGTGCATCTCCAGCTTTCTTTGTAGCTCCTTCAAATTCCCCAAGTTTATCAACACTTGTATCTATGGCACCTACAACTTCTGCCTCAAGGTCTTCCCATTGAGTTCCGAATACACCAACTGCTAATTGATTAGCTTTAACCTTATCATCCATGTTGGAGAGTTCTCTAACGATTGCATTAAAAACTACTTCACCGGTAACTTTCCCTTCGTTAAATTGCTTCCACAAGTTTTGTGTTTCTTTGCTCATACCGGCAAAGGATTCCGAAGTTGCTTTAGATCCATCTTTAACACGAATATTGAATTCTTTTACAATATCTCCGAGTTTATCAAGGTTAAATGCTCCGTTTTCTGCCCCCTGCTTAAATAGAGTAAACATATCCGTTGCATCCATACCCAAAGATTTGAATTGTGGGGAATATTCGTTAATGCTATCAAGGAATTCTCCAGAAAAGTCTAAGCCCTCTTGAAAACCTTTTGTAATGAAGTCAAAAGATTGTTCAGCGGTCATGCCAAAAGTGGCCATTAACTGTTTTACTGTTCTGGTGGAATCAGCAACGTCTACTTCAAATGTGTCTGCTAAGATTTGAGCATATTCCGCTGCCTTTTGAATTTCTTCTTTAGGAAGATCCCTTAGATTTCTGTTAACAGCAATAACAGACCTTGCCACATCATCAATTGATTCTCCCCAGCCGTTTTTCCATACTTCTTCTGTAACTTCTCCCAGTTCTTTAGCTCTTTCTTTTGTAACACCTAGTGAAGCTTGGATTTTCGCATCAGCATTTTCAAAATCTATCGCAGCTGTAACTGCAGCCGCACCAACAGCTGCTACTCCTGCCGCGACTGCCGCCCAAGGTGCAGAGGCTAAACTGCCAATAAATTCACCCGCTGGTCCAGTGGCACCCGCGATTGCTCCACCAACTTCAGAGAACTTATCACCCATTCCACCAACTGATCGTTCTGTCTTTTCGCCGCTGTCTTCAAGTTTATCTAATGACTTTTTAAAATCTAATACCGATGATTTAGTATCGTTTATTCGTTTTTCCAACTGCAATACTTCTACAGAGTTTTCACCGTAAACTTTTTTAGTCGATTCTAATTGTTTTTCTAAGTTGTTAACGGTCTTAACTGACAATTCCATTTGTGTCCTAAATTGTTTTTGAGAAAGTTCTAATCGTTCGGATTCGCTTGCGTTCTCTCCAAGCTCTGCATTTTGCAACTTAAAAGCACTGGTTAAACTTTTCTGTTCAGCCTCAAGTAATTGACTTTCACTTTTCAACTTATCCAGGCTATTTTGAGCATCTCTTGCTTCTGTAGCTTGATCAGATAAACCTTTACTTACCTTCTCCATGGATTGTTGCAACTTAATCTCAGCACTTTCTGCATCAAGTAACTTTCCATACATTTTAGTGAGTTGATCAGTTGTCGTACTAGTATCCTTAGACATTGCCTCATATTCGTCTCGCAACATCTTCGTTCTTTTCTGGGCACCATCCATTTGTATTTCAAGCTTCTTTTTCTCGGCTCTTAATTTATCTGTTGCAGAAGCATCCTGACCCATTGCCGCAATATGGTTTTTGTATTCTTTGGCCGCTGTGTTCATTACAGCATTTATTTGCTTTAATGTTTGAGCGTATTGCACCTGACCATCCATTTTAAAATTAAGTACAACATTTTTAGCTTTGTCCGCCATGATCTCACCTCACTTTATAAAAACGGAGTCTGATCCAAAGTAAAAATTTGCTTTGGTTCAATTTCATGCAAAGCCTTTGGATTGTTATATTTCAACCACATAATGAATTGTTTTAACAAATGGTTAGGTGTGCTTTCTAAGAATTCTTCCCTGCTCCAATTAAGCAGCGTTTCAGCTACAAAAAAATAAAAATCCCAATCAAGTTCTTTAGACTGGGATTCTACATTATTTTTTGTAAGTATATTTAAGATTTTTTTTTTGTGTTTTTAATCTTAGCCATATCAGAACGTTGGAAGTTTTGATTATTAAAAATTCCTATTACCACTTTAAAAACCTGAGGTAAATCACTAGGCGGAATCGCTGTTTCAATCTCTTCAAAAGTCGCCTCAGTACCTCCGCTTCTAATCATGGCATAAACCAAAGTGTTTATCGCCCTAATTTCTTCAACACCAAGCTTAACTTTGCCTTTTTCTAACATTGCATATAAATCTTTCTCGAAAACATGATACGGTTCGCCATACGCTTCCTCAACATAAGCGAAAGACTTAATAGTAAATATAACAGGGATTTCAACACCTTGTACTTTAATGGTATCCCTGTTTATATTAACGTTTACTAGATCACTAAATCTTGCCATTAGTTCAGCTCCATTTCTTTATTAAGGAGTAGTTGGGAATAAAGTTGCAAGTTGCGATTCATCACAAACAACTTGTTCCATAAATAGTTCTGCAGTAACTCCTGTTGCCGAATCACGAGCAGAGTTAAAATCAGACTTTGTGACATTATTGAATAACAACGGAGAAGCAGTCATTACTAATTGTTGAGTAGGGATTGTCGTTTCTTCAGTACCGGTTGCATATGACTCTTGTGGAGGTGTGATTTGTACTCGAGGATACCAGCGAGCAATTTTAGATCCATCATTCAATGGAGCGATAAAACCAATTGCGAAAAACGGGAATTCTTTTACATCCGATGTATCAAATACAATCCCTTTTTCGGCAACATAGGAATTCATCTTATCCATAACTTCAACTGGCAATGCCGTGTGATCGAGAGTTAAAGTGAATGTCCCGTTTTTTGTAGCATTTACAAACATTTTATTTGAAGCCCATTTAACAGCAGTGGTAGGGTTACCAGCTATCCCAATTGTTTCGATGGTAGGCAGTTCATAGATTTCTGTTTCATATGTTGGAATCGCATTAATAGTATCTTTTCCGCCTGTCATAAAAGCGATAAACAGGTTTTCAACACCAACCGGATAAAGCATTTCTTGTGCTTTCGTCATTTCATAATCATCCTTCCATTTTATCGATTATTTTATTGGCCATCATTTCTGCAATTTTTTCACTTTCAGCATCAAATGTATTACGCACAAAATGTTGCCCTTTTACTTTCCCTTTTCCATTTGCCTTCTTATGCCCGTGTTCTACCATGTACCAATAAAAAGCTTTATCCTCAAATTCAACTGAAACAAGATCATCCTTTAAAACGACTTTTAAACTATCCCTAAGATGATTCTGTTTGTTCTTTTCAGACCTTTTTATTCTTGGTTTAAGTTTGCTTACAAAATACTTTGCTGCATCCTCCAGAACATCCTTTTCCACATTCTTGTCCACATTCAGAAGAGTATTAATCTCATTTAATGCATCCGCAAAACCATTGTTATTGGCCATTAATTCACACACCTAACATACGTGATGAATTGCGTTATGGTGGCATCGTTCTCGTCATAAGGAATACCATCGAATTGGTTATATTCCACTCCATGAACATTGAACACATCCTTTAATGGTTCATAATCTGCTTCAGTACCATTTGTAACAACTGCTATCTGATAAAGTGGCATTGATTTAAACAGTTTAGAAGATGATCGTTTATGAGTTTCATTCACAAATTCATAAATGATATATGGATATGCAGCATTGGTTGTTGCTTCATCACGGTAAACAGACATTCCAGAAGACTTTAAGATAGTCCGTAACTTTTGAAAGTTAATCTGCATAGGCTAAGCTCAACTCCATTACGCGATCATTTTCGCGCACGTAGATTCGTTCGATATTGTAAATTACTGCATTTATTTTTACACGGTAATCTTTCTGGTTACTTTCGATACTACGATCAAGACGAATCTCAATTTTTTTCATTACTTCATTAGTATCTTTTGTTGTAAATTTATCCGATGCAGTAACTCCACTATTGTTGTATTTTAATTTACGTTCGAATGGATAACCCATGACTACTCTGTCCGTTGCTGGATCAACACTTTCGCCAAGCTTCAATAAATCGGCTGTCCATTTTAATCTATTCGGTTGGCGTTTCGACATCACTGTACACCTCCTGAACAAAGAAAGGTGTTAATGCATCAAGTGCTTGCCCCAACTCTTTTTCAGAAACTCTATAGTCATACATGATTCCGGCAACCATCAGCACAAGATATTCAACTTCTTTACCAGTTGCAGTTTGAACGTATTTTTTTGCATTAACAATATAAAAAGGGAGCATGGTTTCATCCATGCCCTCTTCCCAGTGAATATGGCTTTTTAGTTTAGCAACATATTCCGTATCAGTCATAAGCTATTAGCCTCCTACAGGTGCAGTAGCTCCTACTTCGTAACGGTAAACAGCTGGTTCAAATGGAGAGTAAACCAATTGACCATCAAGCAAGTTGTAAATTTTAAAACCTACTCGGTTAGTACTAGCGTAAGTTTCAAGAAGTTTTTGCAACTGCATTCCGCCAATAACATCTTGAATGTGGAAGGCTTTAAAATCTCCAAAATAGAACACTGGATCAGTCGGGTCAGTACCATCAGCAGCGTCTGTAAAGTCTAATTTATGGCCAAGTAATTTGTATCCTACACCATCGGTTGCATCTTGATGTAATAATGGACGACCAGTTGTATCTGTCATATCTTCTAGGACAGTTAAAGCAGCACGGTTTACAATCCACATAGATTTCTTAAGGACTTCTGTAACCGGTTGACCTTTAACTTTAACTAATTGAGAGTAAAGCTTTTGAGAATAACCAGCTGCGGTAATATCAACTGGAGCAGTTTCGTAGAATGCCACTGCTTTCTTTGCAAGTGCACCTGGGTTTTCGTTTCCTACATCATCACCGTTAAACATGTAGTTAGTTTCTTTACGAACATAAGCTTTCTTCAGTTCGTCGATTACGATCGTTTCAACCGGAGCACCAGACATGTTTAGTAGCTTTTGGGTAACAGTTGCAAGAGCATCAAACTCTGCTGGGCTCAATAAAATTTCATCAAACTCAATTGTAGTTACAGGGATAGGACTTCCAACAGCGCGTTCGTTCTTGTTAACATTTGCATCTGCTTTCTTAACAAGTACCGGATATTTAACGTTTCCTTTTGTTTTATGAACAGATCCGTATTTACGAAGTAAGTTTTCTTCTTGTGCATAAGAAATAACTTCAGATGCCACAACCTCTGGAACTGTGACTGAACCGTTTCCAGTTTCAATTCCTAGAGATCGAGCTTCGGCTTCTGTAATTTTACCTGCTACAAAATTCGCAAAAGCTGAACGGATTTCTTTTTCTTTCTTCGCTGAGGATTTATGTCCACGAGTGGAAAGGCCTTTACCGATTTGTTGCATAATGCCACTGCGTTGTTCCGAAGAGATACCATTTTGTCTTTCTTCCTCTTCATCATCTTCATTAGAACGTTCTTCCTCGTCTGAATCATCTGAGCGATCTTCCTCTTCATTAGCTGGAGGAGTTTCTTCTTCATCTCCACCATCTTCAAGGTTCGCTAAAGCATCAGCAATTGCTTGTGCTTCATCAGCAAGGTCTTGTACTTCTTGCTGCACTCCTTCTAAGTCTTCAGCGCGCACTTCATTCTTTTCTAATCTCGAACGTAACTCAGTAAGACGTGCCTTGTTACGTTTTTGCATAGCTAACAATTGTTTTTTATTCATTTCCCAAAACCCCTTTAATTTGATTTATTAGTTTCATTCGTTGTTCTACTGATTTATCAATCTCTTTACTTCTTAAAGACACTTCTGTGTCTTCATATGCGGGTATTGACACCACCGAAATTTCATAAAGCTCAACCTCGTTTATGGTCCTTACTGCAGGTTCCACTGAGTAATCCCATGTCTCACCGGTTGCCCAAAAACCAAAAGAACATTGGTTAATGTCACCGCGTCTCATGGATTCCGTCAAGTCTCGTGCGACTGAAGTGTTAGGTAGTTCAACCTCAAATTTCAATCCACGTGTATCCTCTTCTAAACGTAATGTTCCGTTTTTAGTACGGCCAAGAACGTTATCCCAGTTATGATTAAATAATGCTCTAACATCTCCGTTTTCAGAAATAGATCTTGAGAATGCACCAGGTAAAATAATTTCTTCAAACCAATCACCTATCGTTGTCTTCGAATTAAAGACAGCAGCATAACCACTGATTACTGAAGGAGTTGAATCGGTTCCATCACGAGTCTGTAAATTAGTGATGTCAATTCTCCGCATTTCCTTTTTCTTCACTTTCCTCACCTCCCTTCAGTGAATCGTCAGTAGCTTTCTTTTCTCCGATTTTTGATAAATCATTAGAAATATAGATTGCTTGTGTTTCTGGTGTATTCTGTTCAGGGAATCCAAGCATTTTAGCCACGTTGTCTGGGCTTGTAATACCAGTACGAACAATGTTGTAACCAATGTTTGTTTTGGTTGAGTAAGGCACAAAATCAAGAATGTTAATCTTGAACTTGATACGCTTGTCTGAATTTCGACCAAAAAAAAGAAGACTCAAATGGTCCTCAAAATTCCTCATTATTGGTTTAACGGCTTTGTTGTGTAAGTACATCATTGCTTTCTCGAGATCAGACTTAGTAAGGGCTGTATAAGTGTCCACATTTATTCCTAAGAATTTGCCCAGGTCCTTCTTATAAACATTCAAATAAGCTAAAATCTTCTCGTCTTCAATCGGACTTTTCATGCTATCGATTGAGTATCCCTTTCCAAGTGGAATCATTTTTACTGACCTGGATTCATCAATCGCTTCCAGCTGATCTAAGATAGCTTTAATTAATTTCGACTGTGCCGCGTTTTGTGGGTTTATATGAGCGTCTAGCTTGAGCAGATAAGCCAATAACCCTCCTTTAGAGTATTTGTCTGTCAGAACCTTTTCAGCGCTCATAACGCCTTCTAGGGTGTTCTTACCGAGCTCTAAAATTCCCACACCTTTTAAATGGTTTGTTCCCACATTTTTTACGTGACGAATCATAAAAGAAGGGATAGACTCTCCGCCAACTTTAAATTGCTCTATTAACCTTTCATCCAACTCACAATAAACATTTGTGGCCAAATGAAGTTGGTCCATATCCAATACTGGAAACACTTCACCGTGAAGCAGATAAGTATTTGTCATGAGCTTAATAAATTCAGAACCGGTTAAATAATTATTAGGATTCCTTAATACCTTTAATGCTGATTGATTCTTAACTTCATTTCCTTCATTGTCCTCAATGATAATGTTAGCTAACATCAACTGATTGCTGATGTCTTGAAGTAATTCATATACATCGCTGGACTCTAGAATGTTTTCATCATTCACATACCTGCCGCCATAACGGATGGTATTGTTAAAAATATCTTCAAACCAGCCGCGCTTTTCCACTTGTTTCAAAAGAAAATTTGAAATCCTATCTCTTAATCCCAATATCTCACCTCCTAAAAAAAATCCTCATTTCTGAGGATTTTAATTTAAATATATATTTTTACTTCTAAACTCACTGAGATGACTTTTTATTGCTTTTATTAAATCGAAATACCTATCCTGTAAATAATAATCATCTTCAGTTTTTAACTGTTCTTCATAATTAATATTTTGAATTCTTTCATCAAGGTCTATTATATATTCTGCTATATCTTCATGGAGAAGGTAGAATTTTTCATATAATATGGGTCGAACCTCTTTTAAATACAAAGTGATATCAAATTCATAAAAACCTCCTCCACCATTTGTAACCAGAGTATTTTCGCCATCTAATTTAAGCACTCTACTATAAATATCTAAAGCATCAATTACTTCTAATCTTTTTTCTTTTTGTTCTTCTTTTTTTATTTCTTTGTCAAACAAATCATTTTGAGTTTTTCTGGTAAAATAAATTCCTAAAAAAGCGCCAATAAGACCAACACTTGCAGGGAAAATTACTTTTATTAGCTCTAACAACATATCCTTCATGCTCCCACATCCATTTTATTACTTTTTTTTATTTTGAATTAAATGAAGGTATAAATCAATTAAGAAATTCATCTATATATTTCACTTATCAAATCGTCCATACCATTTTCATCTATGTCATCCATCTGCATCATGGTTTCTTTATGAGCAACTAAAAAAGCCACAAATCCATCAATCTTTTTCTTTGATTGACGCTTCGACGGCCCTTTCATTCCGTTTAAGTTTGTGACAACAACTAGATTAAGAGCGCAATAAACAAAAAGAGGATTGTCTGTAAACAATTTCTGTTCATAAATAATCCTTTCAGCATCATCTATCATTGCATTCATGACGGATGGGTACTGATTAACAGCAATACACTCTAATCCTAGATTCTCACACTTCTCAATAAGTTTCTGAGACATAGCAGGATCATAGTTTAATTGCTGCACATCATATAAATCCATGCACTCTTTGATGTATTCAAGCACTTGATCTTGATCAATCATCTTACCGTCACAAAATTGCACAAAACCTTTTTCAGCCAAGTCTGTATAAGGCACGTTATCTTCTTTTTCCCTATGCTCAATATCAGCATTTGGGATAAAGTACATTTGTTTTACCTTTAATATCGATTTTCCATCATCATTAAAGACAGGGAAGTTCAAATTCACACAAGTTAAATCTGTTGTTTTAGACAAATCCAAGCCGATATAACAAGTTTCTCCCGTTAAATCTCCGAGATCATTAACCAGCACATGTTCAACCTGATCTTGTTCAAAGAAATTGTCTGCTCCATTTACGAAAACATTTATATGCTTGGATAAGAATTCCGCTTTTTTATGCGCAGAACGTTCTGCACTAATGAATTCTGTTTCCAATGCACTCATTGTTACAGAAACACCAATATTCGGATTCACCATTGCCCAAACTTTACGATCTTTCCAGTCGTAATTTTTGTTAGGTTCATAGATCATTACGAAGTTTGCATCGTTATCATCATTTTTAAGTACTTCTTTCGCTTCGCGATAAACACGCATACCCACACTGGACGAACCTTTGCCAGCAGTAGAGATATTAAACATGATAGGCTCATCACGAGCAACCTGAGCGGACTTAAAGTTGTCGTATTGGTCCATATTTTCTTGTTTATGCAGCTCATCATTTAAAACAAAATGAGGATTTGAACCCTCGATGGAATCAATATTTTTACTCATTACGATAAATTGATTAGAGTAGGCTAATCCTTCATGAATATAATCATAAGTAACAGAGGAAACCGAGCCTTTAGGACCCTTATAAATATGAGATGCATTCATCAATGCGTCATGATTAAGGATTGTTGCTGCGAATGGTTTAGCAGCATATTGCGCTTGGTTAAAATCACTTGCACAACAGTAACAATCAGCACTTAGAACACCTTCACCATACATTGAATAACCCAAACCACCAACTGCTAATAATGTTTTACCGTTCTTTTTGGGAATCTGAATGTAACATTCTCTAGTAACACGAACGATTTTACCTTTCTCGTTTTTATGCACCCACCCATATATCCATGAGTACGCAAATTTTTCCCATTCTTCTAAAATGAAAGCCTGGCCAGCTAGATCGCCTTTCGTATGGCGGACAAATGTTTCAACCCAATCCATCATTTCATTCGCGCGATCTACATCAAACCAAACATCTTTACGTTTTTTCCACTTATACCACCTATCAACCATTTTCTTAATGGTATCAGGATATTTTTTAGGGCTTTTCCTTACTTTCTTAGCGAAAATTTCAGCATAGTTAACGCCTCGTTCTATCACATAAACCCCACCCCCACAGCCTATACTTTGCCGCTTCTCCATTTGTTTCTATGAGCTGTTAATTCATCCACAACAGGTTCAGGCTTTGTCATTTCTTCTTCTTTCCGAACGGATGAGCCGCCAGTAACAATTTTCCCTGGCTGTTTATTGTTAGTCAGACCAAGCAAAGCAAGTGCCTTTGTTTTTTTATCCGACCATGTTTCTACTTGTTGCGCCAATGGATGTTTAGAGTTATTAGTCGCCCCTGCTTTATTGGTATGTCGTTGAGTAGCTGGGAATCCTTTCTCTTTCCACTGTATGTACATGGTCATATAAATTTCGAAAATATCAAGATAGGATTCTATGAGTGGATCTAAAGTAAGGGTGTAAATATCAGCCTCCCTCATGATCTTCAAAATTCTATTTTTTTCAGCCTCTGTTTTTTCGGCTACAACCTTTTGTCGTTCTTTTTTGGTTGCCAATAGTCACACCCCCCTTTAATTTTAGAAATTGTTGTCCAACGAAAGAAATGCCTCCTCTGCTACCTATCTCTCCATGACCGGATATTTTGATTTTGGGTAGGGGGGCTATCGCTTTTCAAAGTAACTCGGAAACACTTTTCCCTTTTCCTTGTTCTCTTCTTCTGTATGACATTTAGGACAAAGCAGCATCAAGTTGTTCGGTTCCAATCTCAATGTCGGATCTTCTTTAACCGGTATCACATGATGCACATGTGCCTGTTTGCCAAACACAAACCTCTTACACTTCTGACAGCAGCCACGTTCTCTTTGATAAACAAAGGACCTTATATCTTTCCACTGCTTTGAGTTATAGAACTGTTTGTTCTCGTGGTGGTAGATGTTCCTTTTCTTTCGCTTCTGCAGCATAGATTTCCTAGACCTCTTATGCTCTTCGCAATAAGTGCCACGGTTTATCTTAGTTCCACAGCCATTAAAGTCACAGTACTTCATTCAGCATCAGTAAGGAATTTAATAATGTCATCTTTCTTAGTGATGTCAGAAGGTATTTCAATTTCCTGTTCAGCTGCAAACTCTTTTAATTGAGGAACTGTCATCTTGCTGAAATTAATTACATCTTTATCACCAGCTTCAGACTGATCAGAACCCTTTCCTAAAACCATACTCTTAGGATCCTTTGTCACTTCAAAGTCTGGTTCCTCACCAGCTGGGACGAATAATACCTTTTTTTCTTTTGCATCCCAATACTCAGTACCTTGTGCAGTTACACGTGTTTGAACTTTCATTGCTTAACACTCCTTTAATATTATTTACTACAGACAAAATACCAAAAGATATTCTGTGTGTAATAAACAAAAAAGCACCCTTCAGAGGATGCTCATTTTAATTATTCTTCTTCAGTTGTAAATCCAATTTTTCTTTTCGGTTCATCAGGATTTAATCTTTTTACTGACATTAACAGAAAACTAATTTGTGAAACATGTTGAATTAATTCTATAGGATTCCCATCTTCTGTTCTGCCAATGAATTTTATCAAACTTGGATTGTAATATCCTAAATCCTCTACATGAAATTGAACTGTTTGTCCGAATGAAACCAATCGCATACCTACTTCATGACTCTGGTCTAATTGTTCATCAAAATCATTAATCATTTCTACTAAACGTGTATAAAATTCACTTGCATGATTAGGGTTTGAGAATTTAAAATCCTTTTCGATGTCATATGTAGGCACTTTGGGAATAATACTACTTAAATCCATACCTTTTAAATTCATTTTTCCACCTCCTTCCACCAAACGTAATTCGGCAAAAGGAAACAATTTCCTGCTAGTCAAACCTTCTCTAATATCACTATAACATGGTTTTTTTAAACAATCGTTCGTAATTCGTTCACGAATAGTTCGCTATTTTTCATGTTTTTATTTTTTCTCTTGAGTTCTCTACAATACATAGGGAAGCAAACTCACTGCCTCGCTCTTTTCCTTACAGCCCTCTGCATTCCAATGGATTTTAAAAGATGAGTTTGAAAACCTGTTTTTTAAACAAACTGAATACGTCAAAAAAAAATAAAGAAGGACTTTAAATTTTAAATTTACGTTGAAGAGTGTTGAGCTCGTCTTGAATAATACCGATGTATCTCATGGTGATCTTAGGATGTGAGTGATTCAGCATTTCCTGAAGAGCAGCTACATCTCCGTGTTGTTTATAAAAGTGATAGCCATATGTTTTTCTCATGGAATGGCATCCTATTCGTTCCAGACCAAACTCTTCTCCAATGTCTTTCAATATGTTATAGGCCATGCTTACTGTAATTGGACTGTTATTTCCTTGACGGCTCTTAAACAAATATTCGTTGCTTTCTTTATCTTTTACATAATGACGTATAGCTCTTTTAAGTTCATCTGGCATATAAACTTCTTTTGTCTTCTTTGTTTTCGCCTCTTTTAAATAGATACTCCTTCCTTCAACATCTCTCACCTTTAGCTTGAGGATATCTTTTATTCTAAGACCTGTATTGATCCCTAAGAGAAAAAGAATATAATTTCGTTCATTTGTTTCCTTCAGATACTGCTTGATTTCTTGAATAATGTTTTTATCACGGATCGGCTGTACAATGTTCATGCACTTTTCACCTCGTTTCTTTTCTTATATACTTCAATCTTTAATGCAAATGCTAATCGCAGCATAGCTTTCCCTTTTAATTCGTAGTACATTGTCTTTCCGATACCGAGATCCATCCAGATATCCGGATCATATCCTGTAACTTGTTGCATGTATCGATTTACGATGATGAATTTCTCGTCAGGCTTTAAAGCTTCGACAGCTCCATGTATCTTGTTAAAAAATTTATCTCGATACATCTCAAAGTCAGCGCGCTCAACGGCAGCTTCTTCTGTTTTACTGTGGAACTCATTTGAATTGCTTGGAGGAATGAGTGAATAAGATGCCGTAATTTTCGGTGAGCAATCAACAGGTAACGTCACTAGTAAGTCTCTGTACTTTTCAAGTTCTCTTTCAACTGCTTTTCTTGTAGCTTTTGGATTCACTTCAGGTAAATAAAAATTCATTTGATTCTTCATCATACATTCCTCCCTTTGCTTATCTTTGACGGATTGCACCATTTCTTCTCGAATATGTTGGCCTATATTTACCCATAAGCTCTTCAAAATCGTTGGTGTTAAGTTCACTATCCTTTTTCGGCTTTGGCTGCTTCTTCTTGGATGGCATGTTCTTCTTCGTCCATTTTTTTAATTCGCCTTTTAAATTACTCATGTTTATACCTCCCTGAATAGGTACTGGTAGTCGAAACCTATAAGCAATGACCCCTATACCCCATAATAGGAAACAAAAAGAAGGCACTAATCGGAGCAGTGGCATCTGCTCTTTGATTAGTGCCCTCGGTTTTTCCGATAGGCTTTATTTGATTTTGAAACTTGATTCTAATTTCCCACCAAGTGGTTTTCCGTTCTCCCAGGTGATGATCTGTTTCCCATAACCATCTACCGGTTGAGGTACTTGTTTCAATACTCCATCACGTACTACATATGTTGCATTATGCATGAGATCAACAGCAGCAGTCATAATGTTTTCTGCATTCATTACTTGCGTTTTCATCCCGGCAGCCCCCTATACATGTTATAATTTAGGTACCAAACACTTGCTCGGGTTTTAACGCCTGGGCTTTTTTTATATATACAATGCGCTCATGTGGTGCAGTTCATCAACGGAATGTTCATTAATATCCAATTACAAAATCCACTGAATAATTACATTCCACTTCTTTTGTTTTTCTAATTAACGGTATTGCAGAACGTATTAAAGATTTCTTCGCTTTTCGGTAAGTGTTAGGATACTTTTCTTTCTTTTCCGATGGACAATACTCCCAGACTTTATATGAATTAGCTTCATTTTCAGGACTACCGTCACAACCACTGTCACACCAGCGTTGGTGTATCATTTCTGCCATTTCATCATTATCGTCAGAAACGTGAAACCTCTCATAATATTCACTATAGGCTAAATACAACTTATCGTAATCTTCCATTTCAGAAGAAATCCTTTTTATTTCTCTTACCGCTTCAATTGGACTGTCAAATGTTTTCACCAATACCTTTCACTCCTTCGCATTTTGGTCCTATGATTTAGCAGCAACCTCCTTTATCTTTGGATAATCATCTTCCCATCTTTGTTTCCATTCGGCTTTTGCTTTTTGATCGCCAGTTCGAATGAGTTGAATAATCCGAACGAGTGGTAATTTCTCATAAACGAATTTTCTTCTAAGCATTAATAAATCATATCTCCTTCACGCTGCATGTTAATCCATCGCATCTCTTCTTCAAGTTCGGTCAATGTCAGCTCGTATAGTTGCCGGCCATTCAAATCTTCAAAAGTGCCTATTGATATGAGCTGACTGATCAACTGAGTTCGTCTATACTCAACTGCTTCACGGAGTTGGTTTTTTTGCATAACTCCAATCATCGGACACTCTCCTATTCAGCAAAACGTGCCATTCGTTGTTTGGCGATCTCCCGTCGATAGCTGGTTGCTTTGTTTTCGACCATTAGACTCGTTTCTGTCATACGGTCATAAGTTCTAAATCCTAATTGTTCTGCGAGATTCTTAGGTTGAAGGTTAGAAGTATACATCGTTGGCAGCTTTCTCCGATACCTGCCGTCTATGACTCTATAAATCACATCTTGTACCCAGTCTGTAAGTTTCTCTGCTCCGATGTCATCGAGGACAAGAAGGTCACATGTCGTTAAAGCACGCATGATTTCCTGCTCTGACTCTTTGCTGTTCTTGTTAAACGTGCTGCGGATCCGTTCCAAAAGTTCCGGGACACTCTGAAATACAACGATGCTGCCTTTTGCAGTCACTTCGTTCGCAACAGCTGAGGCTAAGTGAGTCTTCCCGTTGCCCGGGTCACCCCAAAGAAGCAATGAATCACTGCCCCATTCTTTAAATTCTTCAACGTACTTTCGGGCAATCTGAAAGACTTTCTCGGCACCTGGTCTTGGTTTAAAGGCTTTGAAACTAGCATTTTCAAAACGCTCACCCAAGTTTGAGATGGAGAAGAGTCTCTCGATTTGCTTGCGCTTAATAAGCGTGGCATCCATCAATCTGTCATGCTCCATCTTGTCCGTTTCACATTTGCAAACAGGCTGTACAAACTTTTTCATGCCTAAAAACTCGATTTCCATCCGTGGTACGGTCATATTGCAGTGTGGACAGGCATAAGGTTTATCAGAGGGATAGTTCTGCGTATTCGTCTCTACGATCTGGGATAGTGCGCTTTGCAAGCTTTTCATTTCTTTGGCTCCTTTCTTGCTTCTGGATCTCCGCATGATACTTATCGAGAATGTACGGGACACAGTAGCTCAAGGAATTGATCTTGTCCCTTTGATGTTTAGGTTTGTAAGTATTGAACCGGTCTACCAACCAGTGAACAGCTTTATCAAGTGGTATGCCACTTTCGCATAATTCAATGGCTGCTGTTTCATCACTGACTGAAGTTTGGAATCCTGAATTGCGCAGTTGAATGTATTTGTTTAAGATCGTCCGCTGATATACTTCTGGAGTATGTGATATTTCTTCCCTGTCCTCGGCAGGTGTCAGGAAATCTCCTTTTGGAACGGTTGTAGGCACCCCGTCACTTTCTCCTTCGCACGCATTTTCAGCAGCAGTAAATTCTTTATCATTCTTAATACATTCTTTATCATTCTTGTTTATATCCGCGAGGTGTTTCCCACCTTCTCCATCAGGTGTTACTTTACTGTTACCCTCAATCGAATTGACTTGGTACGAATCCCAGTTTAGTAGAGTTATAAGCGTGTATTGCCTGTTACCCCTACCGCGGTCTACTGAAATCATGTTGTGCTTTTCTAACCATTTCAAAATGGTGTCGATTGTCTTCGGATTTGGCTCTTTCCATTTGGCTCCCTCATACCAGCCAATCGCCTTCGCAATATCTCTTACGGAAGTAAGATGCTGACCTGGTTTAATCACGAGAAAAGTTCCGTCTCTCATAGGAATCTTGTTTTCCTGATGATTAACCTGATATTTGAGATACTGCCAAGTACGGTGATACAGAGGAGGCATGAGCCAAATATCGCTGTCTAATTCTTTCCGATAGTCTTTTATATAGCCTTGCATGCTATCCCCCCTGTTCTACTGTTAACATGCTTTAATGATTCGTTTATTGCCCGTATCACGATGTATCAGGTGCAATTCCCCGTTGATATTCTTATAAATCAGCCAATTATTCGAGTTTAGCCCTGCTTTCTCCAGGACGCCTTTTTGTTGGCGTGTAAGTCGCTTTCCGTTCTTCATCTGAGTTCCTCCTTATACAAATAATTTTGCCGCCCACAATTTTTGTCACTTGTAGATCTGAATAGTTTCTTCTTATGTAAGCATGCAGATAACGTTTAAAGAGTAATTTATCTTTTCTAGCAAAACTCCAATACATGGTTGGAATTCTGACTGTGTACTCAATGGCATTCTTCATAGGTACTACCACCAATTTGCATGCAGTTTTTATATCTGCTACAATTTCATTAGATTATTTAGATGACTTCTCTTCCTGTGCCGGGTGAGAAGTTTTTTTGTTTTTTTGCCATTTCGCGATAAAACTTGCCCTTTACTGAATCAACAGGCCGATTCAAATTTTTTGCTGTACGTTCAATTCCGATTAGAGGTACATGGTTCATCAGGTAAAAAATCTCCATGGCTCCCCACTCGCCTCTTTTATAATCAATAGAATCTTCAACTGTTACACTTGGCGCCAATAGCTTACCTAATCTAACAATCTCTTTTTCATTTTCAAAAGAATGCTTAGATCGGTTTTGTTCAATGAGCTCCGAAATACGCAAACGGATTCGACGCTTTTCTTCCCTTGTCATATGTATCACCTCGCTTTCTAGTGCAAATCCACACTGACAGATTCAAGGACCTATCCTTAGACCTGTCAGCAAGGATTTTACTTGCTGAAGCATTTGTAAAATGCTAGAATTAAATTACCTTTTCGAATGTTTACATGCATTCAATGATTAAGCAGTAAGCGTGTCATCGCTTGCTGTTTTTTCTATTTTTGGACCGTAAGCAAATTGGTATATCTTCTTTTCATCGTTTACTTTTGCAGCGACTGTAAAGTATGGTATTGCTTTAAACGAACGACCACGTTTTACATAATGATGAGCAATTTTCCGAAGTGATTGAATTACAATCTCCATTTCTCCTCCGTCTAAAGCAGCATGTCCTCTTGTGAAATCGAATTTTTTATAAATCTCATTGGTCCAATCATGTCTAAACCCACTTCCCAAACTTTCAATCTCGTTAGCCAGTGCCACTTGAACCTTAAGGCTTTCTGCAGGTAACAACTTCAATTTATGTTTCATACCAATGTCTTCTCCCTTCGAATATAATTGTTTGAAACCAACTTCATTTCATGTTCTTTCCAGAGTTCATTCCAACTGAATCCATAATCACGGCAGCTTACTGCGACCAAGTGTGTAATGGCATACAGGGCATCAATTCCTTCAAGGGCCATTTCTTTGATCAGCTGCTTATCATGTTCTTTTATAGATGTTGGAGGTTTTGCTAGCTTCACTTCTTTAAATGCTTCAAGGAACTCAATGATTTCCTCTTCTGTTACATCTGCCACGCTTGTTCTATGTAGATCTACAGATGCTCCGTTCAATGGTTTTACCCATGAGCCATTCGTGTATTCGCTTGCAACTGTCATCGCTAAGAATGGATCATCGAACTTCTTGATTAATTTCTTTGAGATATCCGGTGGGATCGGTGTTCGCTCCGTTTCCATTGCAGAGATACTTTCTCTGGAAACATTCATTTCCATGGAGAGCTTCAATTGTGATATCCTCCCTCTAGCTGTTTTTAAAGCTTTACCAACTGCCATATTCAGTTGTCCTCCCTTTTACCATTTTTGGATTAAATTTGATTTACTATTGTAATTGAGAGCTTGTCCTGTTGTTGGTTAAAAAGAATGGCTCAGTTTTTTGAGCCTAGTTGGTTTTTACGGTGGCTGCTGCCCTCTTCTCTTGCATTTCCTTTACGATTGCACGGCCAGCGATATGGTACTCTTTAATGATTTGATCAATCTCTTCTTTGGTCTGATTTTTTGGAGCAACAATGTTCACTATGGTGTTTCCGAACTTATACGTAGCATCATACTTTTGCTGATCCATTTGATCACCTCGGTTTATTGTATGAGGATCTGTGGTTGGGACTGCCCTCTCAATTGTTACTTGCATTCGGTTTTCTCCTTTCTTTTTAAAAAGTAGTACCTGGGTATTAGCTAAGAGACATCTAGTAGGTGTTTTTTCACCCATTTGTTGAAATAAGTTGTAAGCAAGATATATTTTTCCAGTTAAAATGTTTAAAAAAATATACTTAGAGCCACTGGCGCAATGCTGCAGTAATTTCTAAAATTTTCTCAACTGCTTCTTGAGAAGTTAGTTCCTCATCTTGCAACTCAAGACACAGATTTAATAATTTGGTGTATTGCTCACTTATGAATGTTCGAACTACAAGGTCTGACATAGCGAGCACTCCCCTTTTTGTTTGCTCCACATCCTGCACACAGCATCGACCGTGGAGATCGGTGCTCTATGCAGTTGTGGAGAAAAAATATTAATTTGCCGTTTTGGCAAAATCAACTTCAAAAAAAAGTTGGTCAATTGGTACTTTTAAAATGCTTGCTACTAAAGCAAGTGTTTCAGCAGGAAATTTCCCTCTCCCAATTTCTAAATAATAATAGCCATTTGGACTTTCGTATCCGAGAATTTTAGCCATTTCATCTAATGAAATTGATCTTTCTTTTCTTAATTGTTTTATTTTTTTTAAGTTAACTTTTTTCACAGGATGTGATTCCATTCTTATTTCACCTCGATTCGTAAAATTGCCATATCGGTAAACCTTGAATTAAATATAACTTGCCGTTTTGGTAAAGTCAATAATAATTTTACCTTTTTGGCAATTTTATTTATTACCAAACTGGTAAATGCTAAAATTTTCATATGCTAGTAAGATAGGTGGTCTATTATGAACCAATTAGGAGATCGTTTGAAGAGTCTTAGAGAAAAACAAAACAAATCACAATTAAGGGTTGCTAAGGACTTAGGACTATCTAATGTTCAATTATCAAGATATGAATCTGGTGATAGAAAACCGGATCCTGAAGTAATTGCCTCATTTGCGGATTATTTTGAAGTAACAACTGACTATTTATTGGGACGAAATAATAATGTAGTTCAAGTTGCAGGTAAGGAAATCATATTAACTGAGAATGAATTGAAAGTATTTAATGTACTTAAAAAGCAACCTATCTTGTTCAACAAACTTGCAGAAGCTCCAGAAAAGAAAATCAAAGCACTGATCAGAATGTGGGAAGCACTTGAAGCAGCTGAAGAAGATGAAAACGAAGATACTATCGAAGACTAATACATAGCAATTATCTAAGCACGCATCAATCTGCGTGTTTTATTTACAAGTTAACTTGGGATTTTTAGACAAAAATGTTAATTATGTGATTCATCCGGTAAAGTGATTCACCCGGCTAATTCATCAACCGGTCATTAAAAAGTATAGGGGAGAAAATAATGAAAAAGAAAATTTTGTTGTCTACTGTTGGTACTGCGGTAATTGCTGCATCATTTGCTGGAGGTGTCTATGCAGCATCCGCATTAAAATTAATAGTAAACGGTGTTCAATCCAATGCTGAAGCTAAGATTATTAGTAACCGTACATATGTCCCATTACGTGCCGCCGCAGAAATGTTAGGGGCAGAAGTAAATTGGGATTCAAAGACGAACACAGTCACGGTTAACGGTAAAGATTATGATCCGACTCCTGGAAAAGCATACACTGTGAATATATCAGGTACTTCTGGACCAATGGAGATAACAATTTCAAAAGTAACACTTGATAATTCATACAATTATAACGATTATTCTGAACCTATAAGAGCAGTTGTATTAGATGTTGTTATAGAAAACACATCAAGCGAATCTATAAGTTGGCATCCTGACCAAGGAACATTGGTATTAAATACTAAAGAACAAATTGAAAACCCTATTCTTTACTCTGATGATTTGGGTGGAGAATTTCACGGAAAAGTGATTAAAAAAGGAAAGATAGCTTTTAAGACTGCTAGTTCTTTTGATTCTGTTTCAACTTTGAAATTTGTTATTGACGGTTCCTTTGATTCAAACCTAGATAGAGTTGGTGAAGACCTTTCGTTAGATATTAACCTTAAATAATTTTTAAAGGGAGATCTCAATGAATTAATACTATTTTTCTTTTGTTTTATAACGTTAATATTCAAAAATGAGGTGTAATCAATTATGAAGAAGTTGAAGCTTTATAGTACGTTTTTTTTCGTTTTATTGTTAAGCGCATGTGGTAGTTCAGATTTCTCTTCAGAGTTAAAACCAAATGATGTAATTAAGGCTTTCAAAGATGCTGGACTAGAAGCTGAGAGTCCAAAAAAGATGACAAAAGATGACTTTGGAATAGCTCCAATGAAATCCGAAGATGGTCTTCGCTTTTTAATCCCTTCTCTTGGTGATGATAATGGCGGAAGGATAATAAGCTACAAAAACTCAGAAGATTTAGAGGAAATGAAAAAATATTACGATGACTTAGGTAAAGATTCAGCAATGTTTTTCTCTTGGACAACAAAACATGAAAACATTTTAGTACAAATTAATGGTGATCTTGAGGAAAGTAAATTTAAAAAATATGAAGAAGCTTTAAAAACCTTGAAATAGAATTTAAAAAAAGGAGATTTTTAAAATGAAAGCAATCGCAATTTGTCTGATCGTTTTTGGGATTATCGGTTTACTATTATCTTTTGTCATGTATGGGGATATAGGGATTGCCGCAGCCATTGGTTCTATCACAGCAATTTTGTGTGGTATTGGTTTTTCGAAAGCATTCGATAAGATTAACTCTATAAACAAATCAAACTCACACCATCAGTAATAATTAATTGATTAAAAGGTCGTGACAACATGCAGCTTAAACATCTTTTGCCAAAAACAAAAAGCGACTACTGGGAGGATCGGGCTGAAAAAGTCCTCTCCCATTTTCAGTTTGCATCAGCTGACGAAATCGACATTCTACATATTTGTAAGATGTATGGGATTAAGATGCTGCCGTTGGACGTGAATTTTTATGATGGGGATATTGAAGACGGGATTAAGGCATTCTCTCTCCCCTCTGCTAAAGGACGTAAAGGTGTGATCTACATTCAGCCTGGGTTGGATGCAATTGAAAAGAAGTTGATTCTTGCTGAGGAGTTTTGTCACATCTATGCCCATTATCAGTGCCAGCTGACATTGGACACGCATGCTATCGGAAAGTTGGAAGCTCAGGCAAAACGAATGGCTGCCTATTTGCTAATGCCTAGAAGATTCTTAGATGAAGTGTATCTTGCTGCCGCAGAACAGACTGTTTTGATCACTGACATCGCGGATCACTTCCTTGTTGATGAAGAAACCGCACAATACCGCCTGCAGTTGGAGTTCGATCGTAAGGTAGATGTGATCGGATCTATTGGCGGTAAGGTTGGGACGATTGAATGGTTATAAAGGAAAGGAGGCACCATTTATGATTGAAGCAGATATTTTACTAAATACAGCAGCTCGTGGCATGACTAAGCCAAAATTTTTCCATTGTAGTGACAATCAAGCTTATTTAATAAAATTTAACCATCCCACTGAATGGAATAGAATTTTATTTAATGAGTTTGTTTCATATCATTTAGCTGAATATTGTGGCTTACCAATGCCCAAAATGGAACTTATAAACGTTTCACCTGAACTTTGTGCTATGTATAACAATATTGAAGGTTTAACTCCAGGTATTAAAGTTGGTTTCCTTAAAGAAGAGATAGAAGACAACCATCATTCTTCAGGAATACTAAAGGAACCATATATTACTGCTTTTAAGAAGGTGGATAATAAAGAAATATTCCCATCGATGATAGCTTTTGATGCCTTTATTCATAATCGGGATAGAACAGGAAATGACGGTAACTTTATTTTAACTTTCTCTGGGTATAATTCTTATTTCATGAAAGTTATTGATCATGGTCACGCACTAATGGGTCCTTCAGCATCTCCTCAAAGGCTTGTTCATCTAAGAAGTTTTAGAGACGTTCAAATAGATCCCATTGGAATAGTTTATGAAGCTGTGAAGAATCAGATTGATCTCACTACTGGAATCAATCCTTTTATTAATATTATTAATCGTATTGAGTCTATTCATGAACAAACACTAATAAACATATTTCGAATGATACCAAACTCTTGGGGTATTAATACAACAGAGAAAGAAGCAGTTGTTCGATTTTTACTTGAGAGGAAATTAAGTGTTAAAATACTATTAAACAATCTGGTGAACGGTGGATATTTCCCATATTGGAATAAGGAGGGATTATCATGGCAAGGATTGCATGCAAGTTCGCTGTAATACAATACATGCCTGACGTTATTAAACAAGAGTTAATTAATGTCGGAGTTGTTATGCATTGCCCTGAACAAGGGATATTAAAGGCTCGTTTTCTGAAGCAACTTCAGAAAATCACAAAAATTTTCACCTCTGTGAATATAAATGAGTACAGAAATTTCAAGAACATTTTCAATCGTCATTTAAAAATCTCGTCAAAAGAATTAATCGACTCAAAGTTAAATGTTCCAACTTCTTTAATTGAATACCTTGATTCTTTTTCCGAAATTGAATTACCGAAATTCATTATTAAAAAGCCTCAACCAATGTTAACTGAGAATCCGTTGCAAAAGCTTGATGATTTGTTTAATTTATACGTTTTTGAAGAAGATCGGATAGATAAACGAGAACAACCTTTTGTAAACACAGTTTGGGAAAAGTTCAAAGGTGCTGGACTTGAAAAGTTTATTAAAAAAGAAATAGAGTTACCTGATTTTCCTATCACAATAGATTATGGATATCAAAACGGTCAACTAAACCTTATACAACCGATTAAATTTACCGATCAATTCAAAGACAATTTTAAAGAGGGTTTAATGTGGAAAGACGCAATTGAAATAAAAAACAGATCTGAGAGTTACAAAGATTCTCCTTTTTATGCAGTTGTAAAGCCACCCGCAAATCCTCAAAAAGTAGGGTTTAGTTTAGCGTTAGATCAATTTAGAGATTATGAAGGAGTAGAAATTGTTAAATACGGAACAAGACAATTTAACGAATTCTTAGATCATATTAAAGAGCATGGTCATGAATTGCATTAATATGCTCACTTGCGATAATAGCCTTTCCATTGGGCTATTATTTTTTATTAAAGTTAAGGAGGAGAGATATATGGAAAGAGTCTGCATGTATTTACGTAAATCACGTGCCGACCTTGACGCAGAGGATCGTGGTGAAGGGGAAACATTAGCAAAGCATAAGAAAGCTTTGTTAAAAGTCGCGAAGCATCAAAATTTGAATATTATCAAAATCCGGGAGGAAATCGTTTCTGGAGAAAGTCTCGCCTTTCGTCCAGAAATGTTAAAAGTGCTGCAAGAAGTTGAGCAAGGTCAATATGATGCTGTCCTCTGCATGGATATGGACCGTCTTGGCCGCGGAAACATGCGTGAACAAGGAATCATCTTAGAGACTTTTAAAAATGCTAAAACAAAGATTATAACAACACGTAAGACTTACGATCTTGAAGATGAATGGGACGAAGAATACACTGAGTTCGAAACTTTCATGGCTCGTAAAGAGCTTAAAATCATCACTAGACGTTTACAAGGAGGTCGAGTTCGTTCGATTGAGGAAGGTAACTATATTGCTACTAGGCCGCCTTATGGCTATGAGATTAAGAAACTAGGACCTAAAGAAAGAATCCTATTCCCACACCCAGAACAATCACCTGTAGTTAAAATGGTTTATGAGTGGTATACCCATGATGATCCAAAACAACGAATGGGTGCAAGTAAAATAGCGAATAAACTCAACGAGATGGGTTATAAAACATATACCGGTATTAATTGGTCCAACTCTTCTGTTCTAACTATCTTAAAAAATGCGGTTTATGCTGGGAGACTGCAATGGAAGAAGAAAGAAGAAAAGAAATCATTGCAACCAGGTAAACAAAGAGATACTCGCACAAGACCAAAAGAAGAATGGATTGATGTAGAAGGTAAGCATGAGCCACTCATCTCCCCTGCCCTCTTTAATAAAGCTCAAGATATACTTAGGAATAAGTATCATGTTCCCTATAATCAACAAAATGGAATCACAAATCCATTGGCCGGCTTAATCGAGTGTCATTTATGTGGTGCGTCAATGGTGTATAGACCCTATACAAAACAAAAGCCCCATATCATGTGCTATAACAAATTTTGCGAGACTAAGAGTACTCGTTTTGAATTTGTAGAAGATAAACTGATTAATGGATTGAGAATATGGCTGCATCATTACAAAGCTGAACAAATTGATTTGGCTCCAGTTGAAGACAATAATGAAAATGAAGTCTTACTCCGTCAGCAAGCTCTCACTGCACTTGATAAAGAGCTCATCGAAATTGAAAAGCAAAAGAGCCGACTACATGACTTCTTAGAAAGAGGAATATACGACGAGGAGACTTATTTAGAACGTACTCAGACTCTTGCTGATCGATATGAAAAGACGAAAGTATCAATTAGAGATATTACAGCAATATTAGAAATTGAATCAGCCAGAGATCAAGCAAAGTCTGACTTTATTCCGCAAGTTGAAATCGTATTGTCTTTGTATCCAAATACTGAGGATCCTAAAAAGAAAAACAACCTTCTCAAGTCTATCCTAGAAAAGGCTGTATACCACAAAGAGAAGACGCAGCGTGGTGATGACTTCTCATTAACCCTATATCCCAAGCTTCCTGACCTTCACAGATAACCTGTGGAGGTTAATTCATTTCCCTCTTTATCCGTTCCGATCGGGTCATGAAGGGAAACATCTTTCTTCGTTTTCTTTAGAGCTCTTAAATGCATCAAGATCTCGTTCTCTATACACCGAGCTGCATACGTAGCAAGCTTCGTACCCTTTCCTCTCGAATAGCTCTCAATAGCTTTTATCAATCCGATCGTCCCAATTGATATTAAGTCTTCCGTATCTTCACCTGTGTTTTCAAATTTTTTCACGATATGCGCAACAAGCCTTAAGTTGTGCTCGATCAACATGGCTCTAGCATGTTCGTTTCCTTCGGCCATCTCTTTTAAGTACTGCTTTTCTTCATTTTCAGACAGGGGCTGGGGAAATGCATTATTTTTAACGTATGATACAAAAAGCATAACTTCCTTAAAAAAGTAAGCCAACACACCTACTAATGACATGACAGCACCTCCAAGACGATTCTCTATTCCCTTAACAGTATGCGGTGCTGGGCTTGGGTGTGTCTGTACATCTTTAAAAACCTGGGAACCTTTTTATTTTTTAAATCGTACTAGAAATAAATGGTTCAATTATGAAGAAATCCATACTATAATGGAGCATGGAATGAGGTGAAGATATGAATAAAACAAAAAAGCTTATTGCAGGTGTATCCTCTGCATCTGTTGCAGTTATGCTCTCTGGCTGTAACGACCAAGCACAAGATATCCCACCAGAGCCAACTGATACGGAATGCCAAGATTGGGAATGGGATGAAGACGATGGGGTATATGAATGTGATGATACCGGTTCTCGCTATTTCGGTCACTATTACCACGGCGGAAGTTACTACAAAGGAAAGAGCAGCTTATTAAAAAGTTCTGCTTATAAATCCTACAAAAGTAGTTCGAGTTTCAAAGGCGGTGGATCTGGCTTCGGAGGAAGTAAAGGATTTGGCGGATAAATCATGAGGAGTTGTGAAGATGGAGAACTTATTTCTTAATTTTGCCCTTTATGCGGCAACAGGACTTGGATTACTTTTTGTCGGCTTTATTATATTTGAATTAACAACAAAAACGAAAGAACTTCAATTAATCAGTAAAGGAAATTGCGCAGCTGCTTTATCACTTGGCGGACGACTTTTTGGCCTTGCTTTTGTCATTGGATCATCGATCGCAAATTCATTGAGCATTGTTGATTTGCTAATTTGGGGATCAGTGGGAATCATCGCTCAGATCGTAGCTTTATTCGTAGCAGAACACCTAGCGATTCGTTCAAGCATCTCAAAAGCAATCGATGCGGATAATAAAGCAGTTGGACTTCTTGTCATGTTTTTAAGTATTTCCGTTGGTTGGGTTATCGCTCAGTGTCTTACATATTAAAAGAAAGAGCATGTGGCATCTGCCACATGCTTAAATTTTATCTCCGACATACATCACATAAACAGCACGGTCTTCATCTATTTCAGCTGAATCACGTAAATACTGTCCTTTACCAGGTATATCTACTACGTCTTTTAATAAATAACGGATAACATCCCAATGGCTGTTTAAAGCTTGCGTATGAAGTACAGGCATATCTCCTGAAGAGTTATAAGAGCGGAATTCTAAAAATATCCCTCTTCCTTTATAACTCGTTTCCTCTGTAAATCTTCGCGCTTCTCCTACTTCTTTTATGATTAAGATCTCCTCGCTACCTTTCATCTCGTTCGATTGAAGCTCGTACTCTTTTCCACCTGTTACAAAAAATTCACAGAGCTGCCGCGCATATTTTTCATCGTTATGCATGTTTTCAGGAATCTTATACGTTAAGAAGGCTTCATATTCGTTGTCTCTTTCGATAAAATAAGTGAGTTCCATTATTTTCATCCTCTTTATAATTTGTTATGTTTATCATACCAGTTTACAGTTCTAAATGTATGTTTTGGAGGTAATCACACGCATGACCTATATAGATAATAGACAAAAATTTTATAATCAGCTACCTGAATTTTGGGCCGATATGTATGGCCAAGAATATGCTTTATACGAACCAGCTGAAATTTCAGAAGACGCTGTAAATGATGCGAAACTGCTTGGCGAAAGAGGCGGTCATATACTGTTTAAGACCGCTTCCCTCCTGCAATCTGAAAATATTGAAGATGATACCTTACAGCTTCTAGGTTTCCCAGAGGTTCTTAATTCGTTTCTACGCTATCAAACGCCATTAGCGAAAACGGTAATTGGCAGGATTGATTCAATCGAAACACCTGAAGGACATAAGATAATGGAGTTTAACAGTGATACGCCCACATTTATTTATGAATGTTTTAAGGTGAACGGTTTAATCTGTAAACAACACGGATATCGCGATCCTAACGAAGACAAAGAAAAACAATTAAAGAACGCTGTACGCTCCTCCATCCTGAGTGCGTATCGACACTTACAAACAGAGCATGCCCCACATATTGTTTTTACAGCACATGAAGAGAACATTGAAGACAAACAGACTGTTCTTTATTTAAAGAAACTTTCAGGATTTCCTTCTCAGTTTGTCCCTTTAGAAGAATTGGTCATACGAAAAGGAATTGGTTTATTCGATCAAAACGGGAAAAAAATTGATGTTTTATATAGACAAACATTTCCGATCGAGCTTCTTATTCAAGATGTAGATAAAGTAACAAACGAGGATATAGGCTTACAGTTAACACAGCTTGTGGTTCAAAACAAATTGGCTATCATTAATCCACCATCAGCCTTTTTATTACAGAGCAAAGCCATCTTAGCCGTCATATGGGGATTACATGAGGCACGATCTCCTTACTTTTCTAGTGAGGAACACGAATGGATCGAACGCTATTTTTTACCTACTTATCTTGAACCTGATCCATTTTTGAAAAACAAAGAAAAGTATGTGCAAAAGCCCGTTTTTGGCAGAGAAGGAGATACAGTTCGTATTTTTGATGGTGTCGGCAGCATCATTGATCAAGACAAACATCAGAGTTATGACAACTATGTAAGTGTTTATCAAAAGCATGTATCACTGCCTAAGATGACTTTCCAATCTCATAAAGGTGTTCAAGAAGGCTACCGAATGACAGGTACATTTATCATTAACGGAAAACCAAGCGCTTTTGGATATCGTATTGGAAATGCGATAACCGATAACCTATCTTATTTTTTGCCTTCTTGTATAAAAAAATAGCGCATGCCGAACCGGCACGCGCTACTTTTTACAGCCATGAAGACAAATTATTAGATGCTTTTTCTTTAGCACGATCATAAAGTGTTTTTACTTCCCTATCACGAGCATAAAGCTCATTAGATCGACTGTTCCTCTTAATAGAAAAAGTAATCGTTACAAAAAACAAATGTAGTGTAAACATATCTTTTTTAACTCCTTCGTTTCAATCGTATTTTTTCCCTCAGGTTGAATCTTTCTCCGTTAGAAGCCAAGTCAGCAGTGTAATTCCAATCATTATCATTTTCTTCTCCTCCTTTAAGTTGTATAAAAAAAACACCGCAGAATAACCCCTGCGGTGTTAAAAAAGCACACAAAAAACCGCAGGCATTCGACCTGCGGTGTCTTTTAAATAAGTTAAATAGACATACTGCTCTGATTGGCGGTCGAACGTAAAGATTTATTCAGTTGGTAGATCGTATCAATGTACATCATCATTTTGTTCAACCTCCTTTTATATAATTTACTTTACTTAGAAAACCTTACACTATTTACCAAGTCGTGTAAAGAGTTTTTTTTATCCTAGATAAGTATATGCACGTGAAATCGAAAGTTCACAAAAATTAGGGAGGTTTTCTATAAATAGGCAATACCTACATAAGATAATTATGTGTACACTTTCACAAACTTTTACTATAATTATGAGTGTAAAGGGGGAAACACAAATGATACATCCTAAGGTCATCTTTGCTTCAACACGGCCTTTTTCATTAACAGCATCTGTCATTCCCGTTATCTTCGGGACAATTCTTGCATTACAGTGGACAAGTATACATTGGCCTACTTTCTTTTTAACACTTATTGGTGCTGTTTTTCTTCAGTGCGGAACAAACTTAGTGAACGACTATTTTGATCATGTAAAAGGTGCGGATATACCTGGTTCGTTGAGCCCATCAGGCGTCATCGACCGAAAAGAGATGACTCCGCGCCAAGTATATATCACAGGACTTATTTTCTTTGGTCTAAGTATTATTGTGGGACTTATTTTAACTGCACTTACCGGCCCTGTTGTTCTTTATTTCGGGATTCCGTCATTACTTGTAGGGTACTTTTACACAGCTACTCGTTATGCGCTTGCTTACAACGGACTAGGTGAGATCGCATCTGGAAGTACACTAGGTATTCTCGCAGTTGTTGGTTCGTTCTACACACAAACATTAACGTTAAACACAGAAATCTTTTTAGCTGCTATCCCTAACGCTCTTCTTGTTATGGCTATCCTTCATGCTAACAACTTGCGTGATTTCGATACAGATAAGCAGATCGGCAAAACCACTATCGCTGGTTTGATCGGAAGAAAAGCATCACGACTAGAATACTATGTCTTAATGCTTGGTACGTATGTAAGTTTATTAGCTCTTATATTCTTAGACATCTTACCGCTTTGGAGTCTAATCGCGGCGATTACCCTTCCCATCGCGTTAAAAGGGTTAAAGATTGCGATATCCACATGGGATGCTAAAGAGTTAAACAAGGCGCTTGGTTTAACTGCACTTCTTCATATGGCTTTTGGTATTTTACTTTGTGTAGGTACGTTAACTGGAATACTATTATAAACGTGAAAAAGTCCACTTCTATAAAGTGGACTTTTTCTTTTACCCTTTTCCAGCTTGAAAACCTGGATATAATGTCATTCCGCCGTCAGCAATTAGTGTTAGACCTGTAACATAACTTGCTTGGTTTGAGGCTAACCAAACTGCGGTCGCTGCAATTTCCTCTGGCTCCCCGATATAGCCCATAGGAATTAACTTTAAAACGCCTTCTTTTTGTTTTGGATCTGAAAACTTTTCTGCATTAATCGGTGTATTGATGGCACCCGGCGCAATGCCGTTGATTCGGATACGCTTAGGAGCATATTCAAGTGCGAGGGTTTGTGTCATCAGCTTTATTCCGCCCTTACTTGCTGCGTAATGTACAAAATGTGGCCATGGAATGATCTCATGTACACTCGACATATTGATTATAGCTCCTTGGATGTCATGCTTTAGGAAGTAATCGATCGCCTCTCTGCAGCCTAGAAACTGGCCAGTTAAATTCGTTGAGATAACTTTGTTCCAATCTTCTAATGTGAGCTCATGTGAAGGAACTTCATTTTCAATTCCAGCGTTGTTAATCATGATGTCTAGCGACCCAAACTCATTGATTGTTTTCTCAATCAGTTGTTTGATGTCACTTTCTTTTGTTACATCCCCTTGTACAGCAATTGCGTTTCCACCACTGTTCTTAATTTCCTTAATCATTTCTTCTGTTTCTTTCACTTGTTTATCTGAATGGAAGTTAATGACAACATTAGCTTCTTCTTGTCCGAATCTTAGTGCACATGCTTTACCGATGCCTGTTGCTGCACCTGTGATTATAACCGTTTTTCCTTTTAAATCTGGATACATCCTCTTCAGCTCCTCTATGATTTTGTAAATCCTAACATGACGCCACCCGCTATGATAATTACACAACCTGAGATCACCCAGATGATCTCTTTCTTACTTCTTTTTTCACCTAATAAAAAGATTCCTCCGAGTGTTGATATGATGATACCGGTCTGTGAAAGCGAAAAGCTTGTCGCGATTCCAATCAGAGGCAATGACAGCAGTAAGGTCAGATTACCAGTGCTCCAAATCAGTCCTGTTAAAATATTGCGCACAGAATACTTATTAAACGGTTTATGTTTAAAAGATAAAACGAGCGCGCCAATAAACATCCCTACGGCTTGAGGTAAGATAGCTTGCCATCCATTTACTTCAAACCATCTGATAATAACGACATATGTAACATATCCTATCGTTGATATAAGAAGGATGGTGAGTCCTTTTTTAAAGTTTTGTTTATCTTTTTGGTCACCTTGTTCACTTCTTCTTGATGTTAATAACGCTCCTGCTATGATTGCACAGATTGCAATGATTCCGATGATAATTTCTGTTGTTGTTTTCCATTCATGAAAAACGATAACACCAAACAATGTTGTTCCGAACAACTGCATACCTGTTGAAAGAGGAACGATTTTAGAAACCCCTAAATAATCAACACTAGCAAATTGGTTTCGCTGTCCGATCACCCAGAAGATCCCTGAAACGATACCGATCGCAAAAACTGTAATATCAAGATCCGGCTGAACGATAAAGAATGCAACAATTGAAAACAGTAGAGCTCCTAATGTCATTCCAAATGTTTGACTGTGAAAATCTCCGCCAAGTTTTTCGCTCACTAAGACGATACTTCCCCAGCAGACTGCTGTAATAAGTGCCCAGATGATACCCACTAACTCCACTTCTTTCTCTAATATAGATTGTTAAAACTTAGTATGACCTTCTTCGGCCGTTCTGTATCCATACCCGATTGTTCTAACGGAATAAACTAGTTAAACTAAAACTTCTATAGGTGACATGAAAGACTGAAGAATTAAGCTTTGTTAACGATTTAGTTCAAGTGATTCATATGTAATCGCTTTCTTTTTATGAGGTGTAGCGAGTGAAGACACTTTTTCAATTACGGTTAAGAACATAAAAAATACCGCCCCTGCTTAAGGGACGGTACGTGAAATTATTTATATGGTTTATTCACTTAATTCTTGTAATTGTGTTTTGCACTTTCTTACAACGTTATACATAAGTGCAGTGAATCCCAAGCATGTTGTCGAGGCAATACCTAATGTGATGGATTGAACAAAGTTTTTGTCTTCAACAGGAAGTACTAGTCCTAAATAAAAGAACGTGCTAACAGCCAATAAAATAAAACCGAAGCGCTGGTAGTCAGCGATTTTCTTTTGAATGAATTCAGCATTGTTTTTCATAAAAGTGTCTACCTCCTACTCCTAATCTCTATATAAAGGATAACATAGGTAAGACCCTATTCTACCAAGTAGATTTTGACAAAAGCGTGAAGTAAATTTGTCTAAATTGTGATCAAAAATTTGCATCGTATGCCTTAAATGGAAGGTGAATATATCTTTTATTAATTTGAGTCAAAATGCTTCAAAGGGGCCTCTAAACTGTTAGCAGTGTACCCTGCGGGGGATTTAAAGTAATAATTCAGCAAAATCTTGAATTTTGCAATCGAAAAGGCTTTTTTCATTCTTCCATAGATGTTAACTTAACAACACACGCAAACAAAAAAAGAACAAGTGCCGGTTAAAGCACTTGTTCTACCCTTTATGTTCCTCATTTAACTTAAAGCATTTTTCAGATCATCGATCAAATCGTCAGCATCTTCAATACCAACAGAGATACGGACCAATCCATCTGTGATTCCTAGTTCTGCTCTACGTTCTGCGGGAATAGATGCATGTGTCATACGAGCAGGAACGGAGATCAAACTCTCAACTGCTCCTAAGCTTTCTGCAAGTGTGAAGTATTTTACCTTTTTCAGAAGTGCATCAGCATTCGCTTGTGAACCAACATCAAAGGATACCATACCACCGAAACCACCAGATTGTTTCTTAGCAATCTCGTGCTGAGGATGATCTTCTAGTCCTGGGTAATAAATCTTCTCTACCGCTGGATGAGATTTTAAAAATTCAACGATTTTTTTCGTATTGTTTTCGTGAGCTTCCATACGCAACCCAAGTGTTTTGATACCGCGAATGAGCAACCATGAATCTTGTGGCCCTAGAACGCCGCCTGTTGAGTTTTGTACGAAATGAAGGTCTTCTCCTAGCTTTTCATCGTTTACCACGACTAGGCCAGCTACAACGTCACTATGTCCGCCAATATATTTCGTTGCAGAGTGAAGAACAATATCTGCACCTAATTCGATCGGATTTTGCCAATATGGTGTGTTAAACGTGTTATCTACCATGAACAGAAGGTTTTTCGCTTTTGCCCAAGAAGCTACAGCTTCAATGTCTGTAACCTTTAATAGCGGATTTGTTGGTGTTTCTACATAGACCGCTTTTGTGTTCGGTTTTAATGCCGCTTCGATCTGTTCGATATCTGTTGTATCCACGAACGTCGAATCGATTCCAAGACGGTTTAATACCTTCGTCATCACACGATAAGTACCGCCGTATACATCGTCTGTTAGAATAACATGATCACCAGAATCAAATAACATCATAACGGCGGAAATAGCAGCCATACCTGAACCAAACGCAAATCCGCGTTTACCACCTTCTAAGTCTTTAATTAGTTCTTCTAACGCATGTCTTGTAGGATTTCCTGTACGAGAATATTCAAATCCGCTATGCACTCCTACATCTTCTTGCTTGTATGTGCTTACTTGATAGATCGGAAATGACACAGCTCCTGTAGTCTTATCAGAAGGAATGCCTCCGTGGATCAATTTTGTTTTACGTTTCATTATCAGATGCCTCCTTCATAAATTTTCTTGCTTAAATATCGCTCTGAGCTGTCAGCAAATATCGTGACAATATTTTGTCCCCGTTGTGCTGTTTGTGCTTCAATGAGGGCTGCGTGTAACGCTGCTCCTGAAGAACTTCCGACAAGAAGACCTTCTTTTTTAGCTAGTTCAGCGACTCTTTGGAACGCATCAACATCCATGACTGTATGGATGCTTTTGAAATAGGATGGGTCCATATAGTCTGGCAGAAATTCCATACCGATACCTTCCGTCTTATGAGGTCCGGATTCTCCACCATTAAGAATAGAGCCTTCAGGTTCAACTATAACCGTCTTCACGTTTTCGTTCTTTTCTTTTAAATAGCGAGCTGTACCCATGAACGTACCACCTGTACCCGCCCCGGCTACAAAAACATCTACATGACCATCAAGCGCATCCCAGATTTCTGGACCTAATGTTTTGTAGTAAGTGTTTGGGTTATCCGGATTAGAAAATTGAGAAGGAGAAAAAGAATTCGGAATCTCATTCAGCAACTCCTTTGTTCTTTTTATCGCTCCTTTTATTCCATCGGCAGTAGGAGTATGAACGATAGTAGCACCCAATGCTTTCATAAGCTCTTGTTTTTCGATACTAAATTTTTCTGGAATAACAAAGATTACGTTTATACCTTTATTAATCGCAGCAAGAGCTAGACCGATCCCTGTATTTCCTGCTGTAGGCTCGATGATCGTTCCACCTTGCACAAGATCACCTTTAGCTAGGGCTGCATCTAACAGCTCCAAACCTAACCGATCTTTCACACTTCCGCCAGGATTCATGAACTCCAGCTTTGCAAATAAACGAACACCTTCTGGAAGTGAAAACTGAGTGATCTCCATAAGAGGTGTATTACCGATCATCTCATGCACGTTTTTAAAATATTTCATTGAAATCGTCCTCTATTCTCCGAAAACAATATGCCACTCGTCTTTTTTAGCAAGCATCTTGCGCGCGATCTCTTTCGCACCTTCAAGACTATGGTTAGCTGCCCAGCCACATTGTACTTCATTACATGCAGGTACTTCAGTAGCTTCTAATACATCGTGCAACGTCTTTTCTAGTACATCTAAAATCTCATCATAGTTATCATGGTTGATCACAGATAGATAAAAACCAGTCTGACAACCCATAGGGCTGATATCCACTACAGTAGAATGGTGATTTCGAATGTTTTCTGCCATCAAATGTTCAATGGAATGAAGTCCTTCCATCGGCATATGATCTTTGTTCGGCTGACAAAAACGGATGTCATACTTATGGATAATATCTCCGTTAGCACCTGTTGTCGTACCTGCTAATCGGATATATGGCGCGACTACTTTTGTATGATCAAGGTTAAAGCTTTCTACATTCATTTTCTTTGTCATAATGATTTCAGCTCCTCTACGATTTTTTGTACTAATTCTGCCGAGTTCTTAGATGCTGTTTGTAAGAATTGGTCATAAGAAACACGTGCATCTTTTCCTGCAATATCTGATAAAGAGCGGATGATCACAAAAGGAATGTTGAATTGATAACACGTTTGAGCGATAGCTGCGGCTTCCATCTCAGCTGCAAATAGAGCAGGAAACTTGCCTCTGATATCTTCTACCCTAGCACGGTCACTCATAAACGAATCTCCTGAAGCGATCAAACCTTTTGCTACTTGTATGTTTTCCACTCTCGCTCCAGCTCTCTCAGCTGCATTCACAAGTTTTTCGTCAGGAAGGTAGTTCGGAGGCATCTGTGGTACTTGACCGTGCTCATAACCAAAGATCGTTGCATCCACATCATGATGGCGCACATCAGTTGAGATGACTACATCACCGACGTTTAGATCCGAATGAAAACCTCCTGCAGATCCCGTGTTTAAAATAGCGTCCGGTCCATAAAGCTGGATCATTAACGTAGTACCGATCGCTGCGTTTACTTTTCCGATTCCTGATTTTAATAACACGACTTCTTGACCACCGAGTAAGCCTTTGTAAAATTCACAACCTGCTAGCTTATTTTCTTCTAGATCTTCTAATTGCTCTCTCAACAGAACAACTTCTTCTTCCATTGCACCGATAATTCCAATTCGCTTCATAATATTCTCCAATGTCTATTTTTTTACCGCTTCCATCAGCCAGACATATTCATTAAGTTTTTTGAACGAAACCTCAAAGTCATGTTTCTTAAATAGATCTTCTAGTACTCCGAGGGTTGTATAATACTCAGTCTGCAAATCTTTTAACAAGTTAAGAAACCCTTGAGATCTTACTTTTTCATGACGCTCTTTTTTATCATCTTCGTGAAGATAAGCGGTATCTGCAAACACAATTTTACCATTCTTTTTAAGCAGCTGGCTATACTGTCCGATTGCAATATCCTTTTCTTCATCTGTTAGGTGGTGGAACGCATAAGTGCTTACGATAGTATCAATCTCTTGATCGAGTTTTGGAAAAGATAAAAAGTCACCATCATAAAGTGTTAGATCTGGATGACGGTCGGACGCTTTTTCACGCATTCCTTTTGACGGCTCAATGCCAATCACTTGTTTACCGCTTTTAAGTAATTTCTCGCTTAAGTTGCCTGTTCCAACTCCGAACTCCAAGACAACATTTCCTGAACGTTGAACAACCGTTTCTAATATTTCATCATATTTATGAAAAACTTCCTTATATTCCTGATCATTTCCTGAAACCGTTTCGTCATAAGAGGAAGACCACTCATCAAACAGATCAATAAATTCTCGTCCCATTTTTCACACTCACCTTTTAATTTATATAATTCCTATCAATATACTATGAATTAAAGTCTTACAGGTTCCAAATTATCATAATTACTAAAAATTTTCAAATGAAAAATCTTTTTCTTTTGGCAATAATTACAGATATATCTCGACTTTACGAATGGAGTTAGGTGATGGCCAGCTCTCTGCAGCTGGCTTTTGTGCATGGAAAATGGAAGTCATGGTGGTCGGCCTGCTGCTAAAAATACACCATCCTATAAAAATGGAGTAACATCACATAAAAAAGAGCAGGCATCACATAAAAAAGAGCAGGCATCACATAAAAATTTTAGGTTATCACATAAAATTTGCCCTTAATCATATAAAAATAAATTTCAACTCATAACTTGTACACTCCAAAAAGACACTGCCACCCAAAGTGACAGGGCCTTCTCATTTCGATCCCGCATTCTCTTTATATTTCCAGAAAGCAGCTCGCTTTCCACATTTCAAACTGCCTTCCTTTATGCTCCTTGCTCTTGCGTCTACAAGTTAAATGCTAGCGGAGTAAGCTCCCTCGTCGCATGCCATGGAAGATGTATTTCAGGTGGTAAGCACGCACCTTGCACTCCAATCAATTGTCAAAGGTGACAAGGAGTTCAAAGCAACAATCTTTTTGAAAAGAGTGTTAAACAAAAAAACAACCTGTAATATTAACAGGTTGCTTTTCTTCGTTTTATTGAACTGGAGTTACACTCGTTGGCTGCCATCCTTTTTCAGGAATCCATTGAAGCATAACATCATATTTTTTACCATCGGCTTTCGATTGTACGGTACCTTTTGAAAGATCAGGACCTCCACCATTTCCTAACCAAAAAATGGTCATCTGATCTTGTGGAATGCTGGTCGCATAAGAAAGGGCTTGGACCATCTCGTTCCAGTCTTGTGAACCATCATCATACGTCTTTGTATGAGGTTCTGTTTGTGAAGTTCCGATTGGTTGCCATGGACCTTCAGGACCTCCACCTTCAGGCGTTTCTGATTCTGTCTTTTCTTCTTCTGTTGCTTCTTCATCTGCTTTGTCTTTATCTTCAGCTGATTCTTCTTTATCCTGAGACTCAGAATCCTCATCATTAGCTTTTGACTTTGAATCATCCGTTTCCATCTCAATTGAACGGTTATTGGATTCGTTGTTTTTAGTTGTTTCTTCAGAATTAGATTTGTTCGTGGAAGCTGTTTCGTTATCATCGCCTGAGAAAAGATTAAATGCAACAACAACAATCAGCAAAACAACTAACCCGATTGCTATGTTTAAAAAACGATTTTGTTTTCGTTTTTCTAGTCTTGATTCATAACGTTGGTTTCGTTTCATAATATCCTCCTCAGTAAAATACTTTTTTTATTTTACCACGAGGAGGAGGTGTAGGAACACTATTTCCTATTACTCTTTTTTGATTATCTCTTCCATCAATTTGATTTTTCCATAATTTCAGTTGCGATGTCCCTAAATACAGGAATCGTGCGATTAACGGTATCGTGTTTTAAATCTACGATAACAAGTGCAAAACGGGGTTGACCCGCCGGAAAGTATCCTGCAAACCATTTATTGTTATACCGTTTATCGTCTCCTTTTTGGGCGGTTCCGGATTTTCCTGCAACTTGAAAGGGCAGTGCCTGTAAAGCGTGTGCTGTACCTTTTTCGTTCTTAACTACGTTTAACAATAAGGATTGAAGTCTCATAATCGTATAAGGAGATAACTTTTCATCTTCTTTCTTGTGTTCTTCAAACTTAATCAGTTCGGTACCATTAGCAAAATTGACACTTTTAGCTGCCTTTACTTCATAACTGACCCCGCCCCTAGCAATCGTTGCCATCATATTTGCCACAGCAAGCGGTGTGATCTTAACATCAAGCTGACCGATGGCAGTTTGTGATACCGCCAAAGTACTTTCGTAGTCAGATACTTTCTTTTTCGAGTTGTAGATCTGACCCGCTTCTTCTTTATAGAAATGTGAGAATGCTTCTAGATGATAGACTTCACCTTGCCATCCATTTTGCGTAAGTAGACCTAACTTTTCTGCATATTTTTTCATATAGTCTGAATCTGTTTTTTGCAATTCATTCGCTAGATCTCCAAACGTTCTATTGCAGCTCTGGGTAAAGCTGTCTTCAATATTTAACAAACCTAGCTGCCTTTCATCTCTCTTACCGTAGATGTTAAGGTTACAATCATACATCTTACCGTTTTGCAGCTTATTCTCTTCAATAGCAGCTGCTGCTGTCACAATTTTAAATACAGAACCAGGAATTTGTTGAGATGTCATATGATCTACATGTTTATAGATAGTCTTACTTGAAAATAAGGGTCTGCTTGACATCGCCAACAGTTCATTGGTTTCAATATCAAGCAAAACAGCTCCGCCTTCTTCAACACCATGAATATCAAGTGCTTTTTCTACCGTTTCCTGCATCTTCTTATCTAGCGTCGTTTTTACGTGAAGAGGATATAGGGGGTTCGATTGCGAACGGAATTTAACATCAAGTCCAAACAACGGATGTCCTTGACGATCCACATGATAGATATATTCTGTTTCTCCTTCCGAAATTAAAAAAGGATCAAACGTATATTGCATGCCGTTCTTACCTGTTTTTGTGCTTATCGTAACCGTGCCTTTTTTTAGTTTATCTTCATACTTTCTTTTGATCAGGTCCGGATCTTGTCCAACCGCTCCAATGATATGATTTGCGAAAGGAGTTGGATTTCGTTTTGTAACAAGCTGAGCGTAGAGTCCAGGAACCTCTAGTTTATTAATCTCATTCATCTGCTCTATACTGATTTCTTCTGAAAGAGAGAGTGCAGATGGTTTCTTTAGATCACTGATTTTTTTTGTAAAGTTACTTGTTGGTATATCCAGTATGTCAGCAATAGAATCAATCGGCCATTTACTTGAGTAAAGATTAGGAAAGACGATGACCTGAGCTGTTACATCTGTTGAGAGCAGCTCACCATTTCGATCAAGAAAATAACCTCTTCCATCGTTGATCGTAAAACGGTGTGTACGCTGATCAACACTTTCTTGTATGAGATTCACTTTATTCTTGGAAAAGGAAGTAGTCGAAATCAGCTGTATATCAGCTAACCGATATGTGAGAAAAAGGATAAGGAATAGGAAAAAAAGTGCTACTACCATCGTTCTTTTATTCGATAACACACACTCACCACCTTACACCTATTCTCACCCAGTCGTTTTGATCCTAAACGGCTGCAAAAAAAGAAGACTTGCATATTACTGCAAGTCTTCCAATAGGTTGAAACGTTTATTTTACTTCTAATATAACAACGCTGATTTCTCCACCAGGCGTTTGAACAGAAACCTTATCTCCCGGTTTTTTACCTAGAAGACTTTTTGCCATCGGAGAATCGTTAGAAATTTTCCCTTCAAACGGATCCGCTTCTGCACTACCTACGATGATGTAAGTTTCTTCGTCACCGTCTGGAAGCTCTTTAAACTTAACTGTTTTCCCGATGGAAACGTTATCAGATTGGTCTTTATTATCTTCAATAATAACAGAATCACGAATCATTTTTTCTAATTGAACGATACGAGCTTCTACGAATGCCTGCTCGTCCTTTGCTGCATCATACTCAGAGTTCTCAGAAAGGTCTCCGAAACTGCGAGCTACTTTAATTCGTTCAACAACTTCTTTTCTTCGTTCTGTTTTTAGAAACTCTAGTTCGTTCTCTAACTTCTCTTTACCTTCTAAGGTCATATAGTGTTTTTTCTCGTCTGCCATTGTTTTTTCACTCCTTAAATAATCAGTACCCTTGTTACGTTATATGATAATTCGGCTAGGGTATGTATAAAATATGGGTCATTAGTTGATTGCCAAATGGCTTAAAGCTGAAATTTGTCACTGTATACCGAAAAAATGAGGATGATGTTCCTCATTTTTTCAATAATGCTTTGTCTTCCAATATCGTCTTAATCTTTGTTACCATTAAGTCGATCGCTACAAGATTCTGACCGCCTTCTGGGATAATGATATCCGCATATCGTTTCGTTGGCTCTATGAATTGATTATGCATCGGCCGAACCACTGCAGTATATTGATCGATAACAGATTCAAGTGTTCTTCCACGGTCTCGGATATCTCGAACCATCCTTCTAATAATACGAACATCTGCATCCGTGTCTACGAACAGCTTGATGTCCATCAAATCACGTAGTCGTTCGTCTTCAAGGATCAAAATACCTTCCAGTATAATGACATCTTTAGCATCAACTGGGATAATTTTATCACTTCTTGTATGTGCTGTATAGTCGTACACTGGTTTTTCGATGGAATCGTATTTTAGAAGTGAAGAAATGTGCTGGATTAACAGATCATTATCGAAAGCAAGAGGATGATCATAGTTCGTATCCAATCGTTCTTCCATCGATTTTTCTGATTGATCTCTGTAATACGCATCTTGCTCTATGATTAAGATGGATTGGTTAGCAAACTGCCTGTAAATTTCTTTCGCTACCGTCGTCTTACCTGATCCAGATCCACCTGCAACCCCAATTACTATTGGTTTTTGTGCCATTTTGATTACTCCTCCAAACTGCATGTCCCATTAAGAATTTCTAATACTCACCATCATTCCATCTCCAACCGGTAAGATTGAAGACTGATAGTCAGGATGCTGCATCATGTATTCGTTAAAACTTCTAATTTTTTTTACTAGAGAACGAAGTCTTCTACTCTCTAAGCCGCTTTCATCAGCGACATACCCTCTAAAGAGAACATTATCTGTGACGATGATGCCATCAGGAGACAGCATGGAGGAATAATGATCAAAAAAGTTTTGATATTGTCCTTTTGCTGCATCTATAAAAATAAAGTCATATGGGGCATAGTTTTCTACTTGGCTCTGCAATTCATTCGCATCTCCAAATAACAAGGTAATTCTGCTCTCTAGATGAAAGGATCTGACATTATCTTTTGCTATATTGTACCGTTCTTCATCTCTTTCAATACTAATAACTTCAGCATTCTCACATGCAAGAGCCATTCGGATGGCGGAATATCCAATCGCTGTTCCTACTTCTAATATACGTTTCGGTTTTTTTAATCTAACATAAGACAAAAGCGTCTCCATACCTGTTAGATCCATGATCGGCACATTATGCTCTTTCGCGTATTGCTCCATTTTTAGTACTTGTTCAGAGCGCGTTGGAATAATTTTTTCGATATATTGGTTCAATTCTTTTGAGACCAAAGTAACACGCCTCCTTCACACTAACCGGTATATTGTAACATAATCTTTATTTGAAGGCGAGAGTCCTATTTCTTTATGAGTATTTTCTATGGAATTAAAGATCGTACACTCTTAATAGGCTTTCTTAGCAAGTTGATCGTACAGCATAAAAAAAGAGAATACCTACTAGTATCCTCAGAAACATGCTTAATTATTGTCTTTTTCTTGCCAAACCTTCCATTCGTCTCTGTATTTTTTATATACAGCATTATGTTCGCTTAATGTTTTTGTGTAGATGACTTCGCCGTTTGGTCTTGCATAAAAGAACAGCTCCTCCATCTTAACAGGTTTCAATGCAGCTTCAATCGCTTTTTCACCAGGTGAAGTGATAGGTCCGATCGGAATACCTTTATAAAGATACGTATTGTACTTTGAATCATACTTTAAATGTTCGTATAAGACTTGCACATCAAAATTCTTTCTTGCGTATTTAACAGTTGGATCGGAGTCTAGTTTCATATCTTTACTTAAGCGATTATAAAAAACACCTGCAATTTTTTTCCGATCCTCTTCACGCTGAGATTCTTCTTCTATAAGAGAGGACAACGTAATGATTTGAAAAAGGGAATAACCGCTATTCTTTATTTCTGTTTCATGTTTAGTTAAAACAACAGAAGATTGTTCGACCATCTTATCAATCACATCTGTTAGCTCCGGTTTTTTTACATCAAAATCATAAGTTGCAGGAAACAAAAATCCTTCTAGAGGGTAATAAAGTCCCTCCTTCATCAAATCATCAGGTAAGATCGGGTACTTGTCTTGAAGCTGTTTCAGATAAGATTTATCAGTCATTTTTTTGATAATATCTGCTTCACTATAACCCGTTTTCTGACTGATTAATTTTGCGATCTGTGGAACATTATATCCTTCAGGAATCGTAAGTGTTAGAGCTGGCTTCTTAAACATCTTTCCGTCTTTAAGTGCTGAAATAATTTCAGAAAGGTTCATGGAAGGAGTTAGTTCGTAAATGCCCGCTTGAAAGTTGCCTTCTCCTTTAACTCTTGTGTAGAGTCTGAAGAAATCACCGTTGTTGATCAACCCTTTTTTTTCAAGCTCTTGTCCTATTTTTGAAGAGGAAGAACCAATTGGAATTTCCACCGTAATTTTTTCATTATTAGCTGAATCGACCGGTCCAATATTTTTATTGTAATAATAATATGCACCTATAGCCACAGCGATGATTAGAGCAACAATTAGAAACAAAATGGATAGAACTATCGTTTTGGTACGCTTTTTACTTTTATTTTCATTTATGTAATTCCCAGATGACTGGAGATGTAACATGTTATTTCCCCCTTTCCACCTGTTTAATTATACGTTTACTAGCAGAAATTGTCGAGATTGGCCGTAAAATGGAATAAAAAAAGAAGTTGGTTAGAAAACCAACTTCCGTTTTGTTTCATCTATTGTTCTGTTTCGTACTCGTCATCTTGAAATGTGTTTAGCATTTCTTCAATCATGTCCCATTCTTCATCTGACTCAAGTGGGAATAGAGCAAGATCGTCTTCTTCTCCATTTTCTTCATAACGGAAAGGGAAAACTTCTACTTCATCCGTATCATCATCTTCTGAATCAGCTACAGGAATAGTCACCATGTATGATTTTCCAGTTTGATCCACATCAAATTTGAATAGAACTTCAAATAGATTTTCGTCTCCATTCTCGTCTGGAATAACGATGCGTTCGCGTTCTTCTTTTGCCATAATTGGCTCACCTCTACTTTTCTTATTGTTGGCTGTCCAAATAACCTTGCAGAATGATCGAAGCTGCTAGCTTATCGATCACCTGTTTTCGTTTCTTTCGGCTCACGTCAGCTGAAATCAATGTTCTTTCAGCTGCCATGGTGGTCAGCCTCTCATCCCATAGGATAACCGAAAGACCTGTCAGACTTTCAATATCTTTTGCAAAGTTTTGACAAGCTTCTCCGCTGGGACCGATCGTACCATTCATGTTCTTTGGAAGACCTACTACGATCTTACTGATATCATGCAACTGAATCAGCTCTTGGATCCTTGCATAGTCTTCTTGGGGCTTGTTAGGACGGCGTCGGATCGTTTCGACTCCTTGTGCTGTCCATCCCAATGCATCTGAGACGGCAACACCTATTGTCTTCGTTCCAACATCCAGTCCGAGTGTTTTTGTCAAATTAACGACTTCCTTCTTTTTGAGTGGATAGATATGATTTTACAAGCTCCTCAATAAGCTCATCTCGCTCCAGTTTTCTAATCATGCTTCTCGCATCATTATGACGAGGAATATAAGCCGGATCCCCTGAAAGCAAATAACCTACAATCTGATTGATAGGGTTGTATCCTTTATCCTGCAGGGCGTCATAAACAGAAAACAGGACAGTTTCTACATTCGTCTTATAAGCATCTTCTTCGTTGAAGTTAAACTTCATCGTTTTGTCCATTGAACTCACTGGCGAACACCTCTTTCTGAAGATCTCCCTTAAGGGACAAATTAGTTCTTGTCTCTATTGTACATGAAAGATGAAAGCTTAGGAAACGGTTTTGATCAATTCAACTGCAGAATCTATACCTTCTTGCAGCTTTTCGGGATCTTTACCTCCAGCTTGAGCCATATCAGGACGGCCGCCACCGCCTCCGCCGCAACGGACAGCCACTTCTTTTACTAGGTTACCCGCATGATAACCTTTTGTCACTAAATCTTTTGTTACTCCCGCTACGATATTTACTTTACCACCGTTTTCCGCACCAAGAATAACAACTCCACTTTGTAGTTTATTCTTTAAGTCATCTACGATCGAACGCAAACCATTCATATCCATACCGTTCACTTTTTTAGCGATGACAGAAACTCCGTTGATCGTTTGAACCTCATCAACAAGGCTTCCTGCTTCCATGTTTCCAATCTTAGCTGCAAGAGATTCTTTCTCTTTTTGCAACTCACGAATTTGTTCGTTTAATGTGTCTATACGCTGTGGCACGTCCTTAAGATTTGTTTTCAACTTAGCTGCCGTGTCTTTTAATAGCTGGACTTGGCCGTTCATCAAGCGGTACGCGTTCTCACCTGTAACAGCTTCAATACGACGTGTTCCTGCACCGATACCAGACTCTGATACGATCTTAAACAAACCGATCTCTGAAGTGTTATTAACATGACACCCACCGCAAAGCTCAAGACTATAGTCTCCTACTTTTACAACGCGTACCGTTTCACCGTATTTCTCACCGAATAGTGCCATTGCACCCATCGCTTTTGCTTCGGTAATGTTCTTAACCATCTTTTCAACAGGAATGTTACCCCATACTTTTTCGTTAACGATCTCTTCGATCTTCTCAAGCTCTTCTGAAGAAATGCTTCCGAAATGTGTGAAGTCAAAACGCAAACGACCTTCTTGTACAAGAGATCCAGCCTGATTTACGTGCGTTCCTAGCACATCTTTTAATGCTTGGTGAAGAAGGTGAGTAGCCGTATGGTTCTTTACTACTTTTGCACGAATCTCAGGGTCAACCTCGACAGAAACTTCTATATTGTTTTCAAGAACACCTTTTTCAACAACTACGGTATGAAGATTTTGTCCGTTAGGTGCTTTTTGAACATCCTTCACTCTAAGTAAAAGCTCTTTACCTTTTATCGTTCCTTGGTCAGCGATCTGTCCACCGCTCTCAGCGTAGAATGGTGTCACATCTAGGATGACTTGAGCTTCTTCTCCAGAAGCGACCATCGCCACTCGCTCACCGTTTTGTAGTACTTCTAAAATTTTCGCTTCTCCTGTTAAGCTGTCATAACCTCTGAATTCACTTTTCACGGTGATGTCAGAAAGAATTCCACCTTGAACTTGCATGCTGTCTACTTCTTGTCTTGCTGCACGCGCACGTTCACGTTGAGCCTTCATCTCGTTTTCGAAGCCTTCTAAATCTACATCCATTCCGTTTTCAGCTGCATACTCTTGTGTAAGCTCAAACGGGAAACCAAATGTATCGTAAAGCTTGAATGCGTCTTTACCAGAGATGACGCTTCTTCCTTCTTCTTTTTCTTTTGCCATAACATCTTCTAAGATAGCAAGACCTTCGTTGATCGTTTCATGAAAACGCTCTTCTTCCGTCTTGATGACTTTTTGGATGAACGGAACTTTTTCTTTTACTTCCGGGTAGAAGTCTACCATGATGTCTGCAACAGTTGGAACGAGTTCATACATGAACGGCTTGTTGATGTTGATCTTTTTCGCAAAACGAATCGCTCTTCGGATCAAACGTCGAAGGATATACCCTCTTCCCTCATTTGATGGTAGAGCACTATCACCGATCGCAAAACTTACCGTACGTACATGGTCAGCGATTACTTTAAACGCAGTATCGGTTTCTGTACTCAAGCCATAAGACGTATCAGAAAGCTTTTCTGTTTCTTTAATGATCGGCATGAATAGATCTGTTTCAAAGTTCGTCTTCGTGTCTTGGATCACACAAACCATTCTCTCAAGTCCCATACCTGTATCGATGTTCTTCTTAGGAAGTGGCGTATATGTGCCATCCGGGTTGTGGTTGAACTGAGAGAACACCAGGTTCCATACTTCAAGATATCTGTCGTTCTCCCCACCTGGATATAGTTCAGGATCAGATAGATCGTTGCCGTAAGCTTCACCGCGGTCATAGAAGATTTCTGTGTTAGGTCCACTTGGCCCTTCACCGATATCCCAGAAGTTTCCTTCCAAACGAATGATACGCTCTTCAGGTAACCCTACTTGTTTTGTCCAAATATCAAATGCTTCATCGTCTTCTGGGTGGATCGTTACAGAAAGTTTCTCAGGATCAAAGCCGATCCATTTTTCACTCGTTAAGAACTCCCATGCCCAAAGAATAGCTTCCACTTTAAAATAATCACCGATCGAGAAGTTTCCTAACATCTCAAAGAACGTATGGTGCCTTGCTGTGATACCAACATTCTCAATATCGTTCGTACGGATTGATTTTTGTGCGTTTGTGATACGAGGGTTCTCAGGAATCACGCGGCCGTCAAAATATTTTTTCAGTGTTGCAACGCCACTGTTGATCCATAAAAGTGTAGGATCCTCATGAGGTACTAAGGAAGCGCTAGGTTCTACACCATGGCCTTTTTCTTGGAAAAAATCAAGGAACATCTGTCTAACTTGAGCTGAAGTCAAATTTTTCATCGTTTTCATTCTCCTTTTTTAGATAAATATAAAGACTGATTTCGTAAACTTGGTTGTTTTTTTAGTAGTTGATTTCGTTTCATTAACCAGAAGAACAAAATGTTGCTTCTAAATGTCTTTTTGTCTTCCTTGAGGGACTAGTCACTATAACTAGACAGGAGGCTCACCGTTCGCCCCATGGAAAGCGAGCAACCTGGAGAGGAAACCAACTACTTTCGAACGAAAAAAGCCAATAAAAAAACTCCCATCCCTATAAAAAATACAGGGACGAGAGTTTGAATTCACGCGGTACCACCCTGGTTATACGCTTTAAAATAAGCATATCACCTTGATTAAAGCCTTAACGCGGCATAACGGCAGATTTTCCTTCTGCACTCCAGAGTAGCTTTCTGCTTCGCTTCTTCCTAAAACATCTTTCAGCCGATGGATGTTTCTCTCTTTTGGAAGGACTGAAACGTACTTTTCTCTTTCAGCGATTTTTGATCTTCTAGCGTTAGTATACGTTTATTCATTCTTACTTGTCAATCGGATGATGATTGAAGTCGATGTTCCCTGATATGAATGATAATGACTTTAATCACACTGAAGATTGGAACAGCCAAGATCATACCTGGTACACCAGCCAGTTCTCCCCCAAGTAATAATGAAAAAATGATAAATACAGGATGGATGTGCAGATTCTTGCCGACGATAAACGGACCAAGGATGTTACCTTCAATAAACTGCAAAACAAGCATGATGCCAACAGTGATCCATACCATCTTCCAAGAGATTGTTAATGCGATCAACACGACGGGGATCGCTCCTAAGATCGGACCAAAGTAAGGGATGATATCCGTTATCGCGATCACCAGTCCTAAAAGAATCGGATACGGCATTCCCACCACCCACAAAGCAACCATTGCTGCAGCTCCTAGTATAGCACCTACAAATAACTGTCCTCGGATATATCCTCCAAGTGATTGGTCAATATCTTTTATTAAGTGCTTTCCTTCATAACGGTATTTTCTTGGTGTCAGATACCAGAGAGCTTTTTTCAACTTTTCAAAATCGTTTAGAAAATAAAACACTAAGAAAGGTACAACGATGATAACAAAGAAATAATCTACAATTTTTCTTAAAGAAAAGATCGCATTGGTCAATACATCCTGTGCGTTGCTTTCCATTTTCACGATATAATTTTCTATTTTAGAATGAACTGAATACGGAAGTGCAGATGTTCCACGGTCCACTTTATACAATAGTTCCTTATAATCCTCAGCAAGTACAGGTACGTTAACTAACAGCTGCTTCATCTGTACGATGAAGTAAGGAAACCCTTTTACTGCAGCAAAACCGATACCACCAAAGAAAAGGATGTATATACTTAAGATCGCAACAAAGCGAGGTAATCCTTTTTCATGTACGTATTCCACGACTGGATGGAGTAGATATGTAATTAGAGCAGCAAGAAAAAAAGGCAGAAAGACCCCTTTGATCGCACTCCATAATGGCTCGTAAAGAGGGTAAAGTTTCATCAAGAGAAACAAACATAAAAACAATAATAAAGAAAGGGCAAGCCTATAAACCCACTTCATTCGAATGTCTTTTGTCATCTCTTCACCCTTTTCTTAAAAAACCCCGTCTTTATTTGAGACGGGGTATGCTTTCTTTAATAAATGGCTTTTGCGACCTTTTTACGGATCTTTTTAACACGTCGTGATGTCCAAAGATCACTAAGATCTGAAAGATTATAGTTCATCTTAGACATTCTTGACATCCTCTTATTTCTCATCGCATATGTTGCCGCTCCAATACCAAGTGCGAAAAGAGAACTCATCGTCCTGCTCATGCTAGATCACCTCGACATCAGAGATTTGTTTTCTTTTATGATGTGCTTTCTCTATAAGTCAGATCTTGATCTTCAAATAAATCATCGAGTGATGTTAGAGAGCCGTCTTCTTCCACCTGATGAAGGGACAGTCTTCCTTTAACAATGGAAAGCTCAATAAAACAGTTCCAGCAATAATACTGGTTCACCCCGATTTTACCAATATCTTTTCTACTGCAGTTCGGACATTCCACTTGCTCTCTCTCCTTTAAATTTACTTTTACAAGGGTGTCCTGAATTTGTAGAAAATATACAGAAATCAATATTTAAAGGGATCATGACTTTTAGAAAAACAAAAAAGAAATGTCCGACAAGATGACATCTTACATCTCTCGAACATTTCTAGTTTGTTTCGTTTAGAAGGGAATCATTCATTAAATCTTTTTCCAGTATGGTCTCTTGAAGACGTGAACTAAGACCCGAGTACCGTTCAGTTTCATCGGATCGTTCAACAGCCCAATTAAACGCTTCTTGTTCTCCACACAGGATCAGATATTCTATACTCCTCGTTATTGCTGTATATAATAAGTTCCGCTTTAGCATTCGGTAGTAGCTTTTTAAGACAGGTAGAACGACGATCGGATACTCACTGCCCTGCGATTTATGGATCGAACAGCAAAAAGCGTGAGTAAAATGATGAAATTCACTTCTTTTATACGTAACCTCTATCTCATCAAAACTGATGACGATCTGATCTTCTTTATCTGTGTTTTCTCTTGCATAGATAACGGCCACGATTTCACCGATATCACCGTTGAAAACCTGATCTTCGGGTTGATTGACGAGCTGAAGCACCTTATCGCCTTTTCGATAAAACACATTTGCAACCTGTAACTGACGTTGTTTTTGTTTCTCTGGGTTAAACAGACGCTGAAGTTCCAGATTTAATCGATCAATTCCGACCGGTCCTTTGTACATTGGGGCTAACACTTGAATATCCCTAGAGCTATATCCTTTTTTAATCGCATTTTCACAAACCTGAAGGATAGCCTGAAACACCTGTTCACCTGAACATGCAAAGAATCGTCTGTCATTCTGAGGAACGAGCAGATCTTGCGGGACTTTTCCATTCTTCATCTCATGAGCTAACCGAATGATGGAAGAACCTTCTGCTTGTCTATAGATATCCACTAACCTAGATTGTGGAACATGCTCTGCTTGCAGAAGATCTTTTAAAACTTGACCAGGGCCTACGGACGGCAACTGATCTTCATCCCCAACAAAAATCATCTGGATGTGAGGTGGCAGAGCTTTTGCTAAAGAATGTGCTAGCCATATATCCACCATCGACATTTCATCGACGATCAGTAATTTCCCATCGATCTGTTCATCTTCATTTTTTTCGAATGTCCCGCCACCTTTCCATCCTAACAAGCGATGGATCGTGTGAGCCGGTATCCCTGTTGACTCTGTCATACGTTTAGCCGCTCGACCTGTTGGAGCAACGAGTAAAACGGGAAAGGATTCTTTCTTTCCTCGATAATCATCAGGATTCAAACTCACGCCATGGATCTCACTATACAGTTCAACGATTCCTTTAATTACGGTCGTTTTCCCTGTTCCAGGTCCTCCTGTTAAGACCATTAAAGAAGACGTTAAAGCCTTTTTAATCGCCTCTTTTTGACTGTTCGCATATGTCATGTTGAGTCTTTTTTCGAGCGCTGAAAGTTCAGACTCCAATTTTGCATCCTCAATGTGATAATCGTTTTTCTGACTATGTAATAATTGGTTCATCTTTTGAGCAAATCCACGCTCTGCAAAATAGAGAGACGGCAAATATACAACGTTCTCTTTTACGATCAATCTCTGCTCTGTCTCCATATCTTGAATCTCTCGAAAAATACTCATCTCATCAACCGTATTCTTTCCATCGGCTAAAAGCTTTCTAACGCCTTCTAACATTTCGTCCATCGGTAGATAGGAGTGGCCTAGGTCTGTACCTTGATCACGAAGCACGAACTGACAGGCAGCTTGAATTCGTTTTGGATGGTTGACCTGCATGCCATTTCCTTTTGCGATTTCATCAGCTCGGTGAAACCCAATTCCAGAAACGTCCTCTATCAGTCGATACGGCTCGTCCTTGATGACCTTTACAGCATCATCTTGATACGTTTGGAAGATCTTCATCGCTAGCTGCGGCCCGATACCATAGGGTTGTACGACCATCATCACTTGATCTAACCCTCGATTCTGCATGAGTGACTTCTGCAAACTTTGGGCTTGCTCTTCTGTTAGCTTTGGAATCTGACTGATGTATTCCGGTGATTCTAAAAGCTTTGTGATCGCATCATTTCCCATGACCTCAACGATATGCTCTGCTGTTTTCTTTCCGATTCCTTTAAACAGATCACTTGAAAGATATTGAATCATGGCCTCTTTTGATTGAGGCATTTCTTTTTGAAACAGTTCAACCTCATATTGCTTACCGTATTTCGCGTGGTCTTTAAATTTTCCATAAAACACATAAAGTTCATCTTCTCTTAGCGGGGGAAGGATGCCTGTTATCATGACTTCTTTTTCATTATAATTTTCGTTCGTCTCTTTCACCCTTATTCTGGCGACTGTATAGAGACTCTCTGTTTGATGATAAACAGTAGAGATCAATGTCCCTTTTATATAATTTCTTATTTCAGTTGACTCATCTTCTAAATGAAAAGAAGGCTGCTGTGCCATGAAGCACCCCCTTTAATGATTAGTATTTTTACTTTCGATATTTCGTTTTCCATTCCCTGCAAGATAATGATCTGGCTGTATGTCTAAAGCTCGTTGAAAAGCGTTTAGCGCTTCTGTGTTTTTATCAAAATAACTATATGTTACACCTAAATTGTACCAAGCATCGGCATGTGTCTCATCGCGTTCAACTACTTTTTCAAAGGTTGATGATGCAGACTCAATATCCCCTGTTCGCGCCTGACAGAGTCCGAATTGAAACAAAGCTTCATGATCTTGATCGTTGAGCTCTATTGCTCTCATTAAGTAAGGAAATGCAAGCTTATGTTCACCAAGTGAAACGAAAGACATGCCTGTCATAAAGTAAGTGTCACTATCTTGCAGACCACCTTTGATCGCTTCTTGGAACAGTTTTGCACTCTTAGAGAATTCCTCGAGATGATAACAGGCAATACCCGCACCATAGTATGCAGCTACAGCATTTTCATCGAGCGATAGTGCTTTATCAAAGAATTGAATCGCTTTTTCATGTTCATGAACAGCAGAAAGAAGATTTCCGAAGTTAATATAATGTACTGGATTTTCTGGATCTGCTGCAATCATAGATTCCAGACTTTTTGCTGCTTCTTCAAACTTTCCTTTTTGTAAATATTCAAGACCTTTTGAAGGTTCCATTGTCTTTACCCCCAATTTTAATTTCCTTCAAAAGTATAACAAATGAAGGAAGCTGCCGCATAATTATTTGTGGATTCCTCTTGTGAAGGGAGCGTCAAGCTATCTGGAATCGCTCATAAATCTCTGGAATCGCTCATAAATCTCTGGAATCGC